>CANFXW010000001.1 GCA_947451145.1 Sphingomonadaceae bacterium
AATGCACTCCTGACCCGTCATCGGCCAATAGGTGAACATGAACTTGCCGGCCGACAAACCAGCCTGAATCGCCTTGTCCACCGCACGAATACGAGCCATCTGACCGTAAATCGCCTTCAAGACTTCAGGCTCGATACCAAGGTTGCCCTGCGCCATAATTCTCGCTCCTCAATGCTGTTCGCGGCATCCGTTGCTAACGCAAGGAATCATCCGCTCTTGCGGCTTCACTGACGAAATCGCGGGCCATTGTCCATGATTATTGCGCTACGCCTATGTCATTAAGTCGCGCGAGTAGCGCCGGGCCAGACGGGTCACCGTCCAGCATGTAGTTTTGCCGGTGCGTGATCCGCCACTGCCCGTCATCCTCGCGCACCAATTCGATCCGAGAAGCGCTAAGCCGGCCGATATAGAAGCCGCTTTCGCCATGCATCGGCACCATGGTGTGACAGGTGGCGACAGCCCGATCCCCTTCGATCACGACAAAGGGAACTGTCGCCATATGAGCACAGCCGTTCGCGACCAACCCCCGGTGCGTCGGTCTGTCAGTGATTGCCATCACCGCGTCGCGCCCTTCAAAGGATCCGACGTCGCCAACCGCATAGATACCGCTTTCGGTGTAAAACGAGCCAACCGCTTCAGCGTTGCAGCCATCGACTGCATATCCATAACCGCTGATCACCTGATAGATCGCCAACCGGTCTTCCACCGCCCGCAGGCGCTGTTCCAGATCAGACATTGTATTCTCCCGATTTCAGAAAATTACAGTTCAGCCGACCATGTAGGCACCGGCATCGCAGTTGATCGATTGGCCGGTGATGGTCATACTCTCGTCGCTGGCAAGGAACAGCGCGAGGTTGGAAATATCATCCGGCGAGGAAATGCGTCGCAGCGGCAGGCTTTCAAATGTCTTGGCCCGCCATGCCTCAACGGAAACGCCTTCTTCGGCAGCGCGACGGATTGCATAGTTCTGCCAAAGTTGGGTGTCGATGCTGCCCGGGACCAGACAATTGCAGCGGATGTTATAGGGTCCGACCTCGTTGGCCACGCTTTTCGAGAAAGCGCGCAAGGCTGCCTTGGCAGAAACGTAATGCGTCTTGCGCGCATCACCCCGCCAGCCGGCTGTCGACGAGAAGTTGATGATCGAACCGCTCTTGCGCTCCAGCATTGAACGGTTGAGCACCTCACGCGTGCACAGCATGGCAGCCGTCAAATCAATCGAGATGGTCGCGTTCCAGTTTTCGAGCGTCTGTTCCCAGACGAATTTGTCTTGCCCGGGGGCAGCAGCATTGTTGAGCAGGATATCAACCTGGCCAAACTCCTGCATGGCACGGTCTACCATGGCGCGGACATCGTCTTCGCTGGTGACATCGGCGCGAACCGAAATGGCGCCCTCGCCGATTTCGCGCGCAACTTCCTGAACCATCTCTTCGCGGCGGGCAGCCAGCACAACGCGCGCGCCCTCCGCCACAAAGCGCTTGGCCATTACCGGGCCGGTTCCTGTGCTGGCTCCGGTGATAATTGCCACCTTGCCTGCAAGCCTGCCTGTTGCAGCGTTCATCCTTATTCTCCCAACATGTTTCTGATTTAGCCCATCTCGGCGAAAGCCATCAAAGCCCCAGTTCAAGAATGGAACGATCGAATCCGTCGTTTGTGATTGCTTGCGCGGCGGCCAGTTTGGCGGGGTCAGCGCCTGCGAGAAAGCCGTCAATCACACGGTGATAGTTGCTGACCATCCCTTCGACTTCCTTGGAAAGGCGCATGTGCTCAAAGCCTCGGGCGTGCAGTCCCTTCTGCTGGCGCGGCAGGTTCGAATAGTCCTGTTGGGGAATCTCCGGAAACTCGAGACTGTCATAGGGCAACATGGTCGGCCCTTTGGGGCGTTCCCGCGCCGGATCATCGGGGAGGAAAGCCAGCGACCAGATTTCGAAAAGGCAGCTTTCAGGGCCAAGTGGCCGAATCCGGTACTGCGACATCGCGGAAAAATACTGCAACAGGAAGAAGTGGGGAAAGATGAACTCTACCCCGCGGTGGGGCAATTCCGCGTCAACGGCAGCAAGATCGGGGACGGGTAGACCTTTGTCCCTTCCCTGCCGGGTGATCTCATCCTTGACCGCCCTGAGGTAGGCCGGAACCGCGAGTGCAGGATCTTCGGGTAAGTCCATACCCAACAAGCCCTTGGCAATCTCGATTTCAGAGGCATGGACAAGTCCGCCCATACCGGCACCCAGCCGCTCGAGAAAGCCGGCCATCAGTTCAACCGCCTCACGCGATTCCCTCTTGATGCTGCCTTCGGCCGGAGGCTCGTACTTGTTGCGCGGCGAAAGCGCGTGCAACTGCGGATGCGTTCGCATCACATGGTAGCCTTCCATGAAGGCTTCCATGGCAAGCTTCCAGTTGGTGGGCAGTACTGTGCCGTACCACCATTCCATCTGAAGCTTGTCGGCGTTTCGAATGTTCATCCGTTCGGCAACCGGGCCGAGGCAGTCACTCAACGGCGGTGCATCCTTGTCGAGATTGATGAACACGCAGCCCGCCCAGAGTTCCACACGGCAAGACACGAGATCGATCTCGGCCTTATCGAGCAGTTCTGGCGAAAATATCTTGCGTCCGAAGACAAAGGTGTTCTCGCCATCCATATTCCAGCGCCAGCCGTGGAACGGGCAGATGAATCCGGACTTTCGGCAATTTCCGGGCTCGTCGACAAGCTGGACACCGCGGTGGCGGCAGGTGTTTTGGAAGGCTTTGATCCCTGAATCCGTGCGGACAACGATTACGGACCAATCGAGGATAGTGTATTCCACATAGTCGCCCACCTCGGGAATTTCCTCGAGGCGGCAAGCCATCTGCCAGGCGTGCGGCCAGACCTTTTCCTTCTCGAGCTGGAAAAAAGCCTCATCATAGTAGCGTTTGGATGGAATTCGTTCAGGATCGGTGACCGGGAAAGGATTGGCAACTGCGGCAGTCATAGAAAAACCTCTCGGAACAGACATCTCTGCAAATGAAATCTTTTCGCAATGGCACCCCGCGCAAGCTGCCACAGCATTTCAGAAGTCCGCACCTCTGAGGGCGGCTCCGATGCAGCAAAACAGCGCATTTCAACCCGGTGATTGCTGCACCGGAGGCAGGTCGCGCATCGCTAATGCCCGCCGCCAAGGCCGTTGCAGGAGCTTTATCCAGCCCTGCAGTTGGCGACAAATGCCGTTTCGCTTGATCTGGATATGCCTGTTTTGCATACCCCAGCTACCGCGCATATTGCGTTGTTAGTCGTCCGTCTCGTCGACCCGAACCACCGGTATCCCAAGCAGTCGCGTCCAACCCGCAGAGCCATCGTTGATCGAGGCCTGATGGCGATCGATCGCGGCATGAAAATTATCGAGCATTGCGTCAACCGCCGGGCTTTCAATTTCGTGTTGCCAGCCCAGGGAGAAATCCAGTTCCATCGCGAAATCGGTTATCGGGCGGAACACCATTTGGCCGGGATGGATTGTGAGAATGGTTGATGCCGGAGTCAGGCATATCCCGCCGCTTACCGAGGCAAGGTCAAGCTGCTCTTCAGGGCTACGCGAAAGCTGGCCGATCTGCGGATCGAGACCGTGCAGGCGGCATTGCTGCATCAGGATATCGTGATCGCCCTGCTCGGATTGTCGGGCCAGCCATATCAGCGGCCTGCCAGATAGCTGCGCAAGCTCAATCGGTTCTTCCACGGCAAGCGGATGGGCGGGGTGCGCCGCCAGCACATAGCGCTCGCGGTGGATCATTCGCTCTGCCAGCTTGGGCGAGCGGATACGCCGCTCAAACGCAAAACTTATATCCAGCCGCCCTTCGCGCAGGGCTTCGACAAGTTCTGTCGAGGAAGCCCGCTGATATGCGAGTTCGGAGGGATTCCGGCTAGCTGAAAAGGCAGCAATTGCCTCGTGCACAAACGCGTATTTGCGGGCTGATTGGACCAGGCCGATACGCACCTGGCGCCCCTGTTCGATCCCGAGCCGACGGGTGTTGTGCACCGCCAGGTCCAACCCTTTGACCAAGCCCACAGCCTCTTCGTAAAAGGCCTTGCCCGCCGGCGTTACGGTGACACCGCGAGGCCCCCGGACCAGCAATCCGCAGTCCAAAGTCAGCTCCAGATCGCGAATGCGGCGCGAGAGCGCCGGCTGGGCAATATTCATCCGCCGCGACGCGCCCTGAAGCGAGCCCTCCTCTACCGTGGCAATGAAGTAGCGCAGCAGCCTGAAGTCCATGGCAGCAGGGTATACCGAAAAAGTATGTCAGGGGCAATTCAATCGATATTTGTGCAGAGACCTCGGCACTGACATCTATGCAGCACGAAACGGGACCGGCCAGACCGGTTTCGCCATTTCCCCGGAGAGGATTACGCACCATGGCACTTCCCTTTTCCATCGAGCCGCTTGAAGGCCGTCTGGATTTCGGCGCGAAGGTAGTCGGCCTGAAGCAGGAGCATCTGGCGAGTGACGAGGTTCGCAAGGCGCTGGTTGACCTGTGGATCGACAAGGGAGTCATCCTGTTTCGTGGTGGCGAATCCTCGCGGCAAATGCAGGTAGAGCTCAGCCGCGTATTTGGCAGCCCGCAGGAATTCCCCTTCAAGGAATCGCGTTCGGAAGAAATGCCCGAGCTGGTCAACATCAAGTACTCGCCCGAAGACGGCACGGCCTATGAGGTCAATGGCGAGGCCATCGGTGGCTGGATCCCGTGGCATACCGACATGGTCTATTTCTCGAAGCTCAATCGTGGCGGCATCCTGCGGCCCCATACCCTACCGCAACATGGCCGCGGCGAAACCGGCTTTGCTGACCAGATCTCGGCCTATGATCGCCTGCCGATTGCCCTGAAAGAGCGGATCGAAAACCTTCACGTGGTCTATACGGCAGACCTCAATTACGCCCACGCTCGCTTTGCCGGTGATGTGAAGATCAAATGGTTGCAGGGCGCGAAGAGCTGGACGCGGATCATGAACCGGATCTACCAGTATCCGCGCGTGATCCACCCGATGGTCTATACCCAGGCAGAAACCGGGCGGAAGGTTCTCAACGTTTCTCCGGGATTTGCTGACGGCATCTTTGAAATGGGCGGTCCGACGGGGGATGCCTTGCTGGCGGAAGTGATCAGCTACTGTGTCGATTCCGATAAGACCTATTTTCACGACTGGAAGATGGATGACATGGTTCTGTGGGACAACTGGCGCACCTTGCATTGCGCCGCCGGAACCGATCCCGGTGACACGCGCCTGATGGAGCGCACCACCATCCATGGCGACTATGCTCTGGGCCGCGATCTTGACGGCAACATCGACCTCCCGCGCTTTGACGCATGAGTGATTCTGGGAAAAGTGCCGGACCACTTTACGGCATCAAGATACTCGACCTGACGATCTGGCAGAGCGGTCCGTTCTCGACCGTGATGCTGTCCGACATGGGCGCTGAAGTCATCAAGGTAGAGGATCGCACGACTGGCGATCCCGGGCGCGGCTTCATGGATGCAGGCGCAACCAGCGGCGTGTCCGGCTATTTCGAGGCGATGAACCGCAACAAGCGTTCGATAACGCTTGATCTCAAGTCAGACGCCGGGCGCGAGCTGTTTTACCGGCTCGCGGCCAAGGTTGATGTTGTCATCCAGAATTTCCGCTTTGGCGTCGCCGAAAAGCTGAAGATCGCCTATCCAGATCTGCTCCCGCACAATCCGAAGATCATTTACGCCAGCGCCACCGGCTTTGGCCGAGAGGGGCCGGACGCGACCATGGGCGTGTTCGACATTCTGGGGCAGGCGCGGTCTGGTGTTTTGCAAGCCCTGCGGCCCCCCGGCGATCCTGTCGAATACAACAATGCTTTCGGTCTTGCCGACCAAACGAGCGGGATCCTGCTCGCGCAAGCTGTCACCGCAGCGCTTTTTGCCCGCGAGCGAAGTGGCGAAGGTCAGGAAGTCGAAGTCTCGCAGCTCGGTGCCATGCTTTGCCTCCAGCAGATGGGCATAACGCGTCATCTGATTAATGGTTATGAGCCGGCCATGACGCGGCGCGATGCACCCAGGAACCCGGTGTTCAATCTCTACGAATGCCAAAGCGGCGATTGGATCGCTGTGGGCGGACTGCAGGGTGACCGGTACTGGAAGGATTTCTGCGACATTCTGGGTCTGCCCGAACTCGGCTCAGACCCGCGCTATGCGACAATGCAGCAGCGCACTGAGACCAACCGCGAGCTGGTCGCGGCGCTGGACAAGAGCTTTGCCGCTTTTGCCCGCGCTGATCTGCTCGACAAGTTCGCCGCCGCTGGAATTCCCTGCTCGTCGGTCAACAGCTATGCCGACATCGCCAGCGATCCGCAGATTCTGGCGAATGACTACATCATCCAAGTCGAACACCCGCACATGGGCACGATCCGTGAAATCGGCCTGCCGATCCGCTTCGGCAAGACACCGATCGGCCCGTGCACCTCGGCGCCAGAACTGGGGCAGGACACCGAAGCAGTCCTGCTCGAATGCGGACTGAACTGGGACGAGATCAGCGCCCTGCGCGATCAGGGTGCCATCTAGCCAATCTGAATCCCGAGCCAATTTGAAACCAAGACCCAAGTTTGTGGAGAATGAAAGTGCCAACCGCCAGCGAACTCCTTGCCCGGACGATGAAAGCGCGCGGTGTCGCAACCGTGTTCCATATCACCGGTGCGCCATGCATCCAGCTGACCAAGGAATGCGAGAAGCTGGGCATCGCGCTAATCGGCGTTCGGCACGAGATCGCTGCGGCCGGAATGGCCTTTGCCTATGCGCGGGTCACCGGGCGGCCAGCGGTCTGTCTGGCCCCAGCCGGCCCCGGTGCCGTAAACATGATCCCTACTGCCGTCCACGCCATGGCCGAGGAATGCCCGCTGATCATGCTCGGTGGAAGCTCCCCGCTGGCGACGCGCGGCACCGGTTCGTTTCAGGAACTTGACCAGGTCGTGCTGTTCGAACCCTCGGTAAAGAAGACGATACAGGTGACCCGGCCAGATGATGCTGGCAGGCTGTTTGACGAGGCTCTGGCGGTCGCAACTGCGCCACGCCAAGGGCCGGTCTATCTCGATTTGCCGGGCGACGTGCTCAACGCGATGTGCGAGAACGATGTTGATGTCAGTACAACTGTCGCTGCCAGCGCTCAAGCAGCCCCGCCTTCAGCCGCACATATGGATGCCATTCTAGATGCCCTCGCCGCCGCCCAGCGCCCGCTGATCGTCAGCGGCAGCGGCATCATCTGGTCAAGCGCGAGCGCGGCGATGGAAGAATTCGTCGACCGCTCGGGCGTGCCGTTCTTCACCACGCCGCAAGGGCGCGGAGTGATTTCGGAGGACCATGACCTCGCCCTGCTCGGCGCGCGTACCCTCGCCTTCCGCGAAGCGGATTTCGTGCTCTCGCTCGGCACCCGGTCGAACTTCATCATTGGCCACCTGAAGCCGCCGCGTTGGGCAGAGGGCCTAACCGTCGCCATGGTCAATCTCGATGGAGAAGAACTGGCCAAGACAGCCCCGACGATTGCCGTGCAACACGATGCCCGCCTCGTTCTGGAAGCGCTCAACGCCCGTCTGCAGGAACGCCCGGCTGACAAGACGCGCCTTGGCCCGTGGATCGACCACTTGCGCCAGAAAGACGCCGCCGCCAGCGCCAAGATGGACGCAATGGCGACCAATAATGCCCACCCGATCCACCCGTTGCGCCTGATGGCTGAAATCGCCAAGGTGCTCGATCACGACGCGATCGTCGTTGAAGACGGCCACGATACGCTGGGCTTCTGCCGCCATTCGCTGAAATCACACCGCCCGGGCCACCGGATCAACCCGGGCACCATGGGCAACGTTGGTCTTGGCGTGCCTTTCGGCATCGGCGCCAAAGCGGCGAGCCCGGGTTCTCAGGTCTTTGTCGTCAGCGGCGACAGCGCCTTTGGCTGGAACGGGCTGGAGATAGACACTGCCTGCCGCCATAACCTGCCGATCATCTGCGTGATCGTGAACAACGGCGGCATCACCGCAAAGCCTAAAGATCCTGCCAACGAAATGCCGGGGCAAGACCTCGGCACGCCCGACTACCAGATGGTTGCCACAGCCTTTGGCGGATATGGCGAGCGCGTGGAGCGGGCGGAAGACATTGCCCCTGCCCTGATGCGTGCGATGTCCTCTGGCAAGCCGGCGATCCTCAACGTTATTGTCGATCCCTATGTCGCATCGGCCACACATCTTGGTTTTGCCGGGGTCATGTCCTCGTCTTACGGCGAAGGCAAGAAGGCGCAGGCTTGAGGAGAAGCCACTCATGAACATCAGCGAACTCTCCCCGGGCCTGACGGGCCAGATCGAAACCACGGTGACCGATCAGGACCTGGCTTGCGCACTGGGTTCTGGCGACGTCACGGTCCTGGGTACCCCGCGCATGATCGCGCTGGCCGAAGCGGCGACCGTGAAGGCGATCGCCAGCGCGCTAGCCGAAGGCCAGACCAGTGTCGGCACGCGGATCGATGTCCGGCATCTGGCCGCCAGCCCTAAAGGCCGCAAGATCAGCGCGATGGCTGAACTAGTTGAAGTGAATGGTAAGGCGCTGAAGTTCAATATCGAAGCACACGACGACTACGGTCTGGTCGCAGATGGCACGGTCGAGCGCTTCGTGGTCGATCGCGCCAAATTCACCGAACGCGCGCATCAACCCCGCAAGGCTTGAGCCAGCACCTCAGGCGACGTCCTTGCCCCGCCCCTGCCAGAAGGGTTCGCGCAGGACCCGTTTCAGCACCTTGCCCATTTCATTGCGCGGCAAGGCCGCCATGAAGCTGATATCCCGCGGCCATGACGTGCGGGCGAGACGCTCTTGCAGCCAGCCTTTCAATTCGTCTGCACTGGCTGAAGTGCCCTCACGCAGGGCAACAACTGCATGCGGACTTTCGCCCCAGCGCTCGTCAGGGACGGCAATCACCGCCGCCTCGGCAACCGCAGGGTGAGAGATCAGAACATCCTCGATATCGCTGGCGAAAATATTGAGCCCGCCCGAGATGATCATGTCTTTCGATCGCCCGGTGATCCGCAGGAAGCCGTCTTCACCGATATAGCCGACATCCCCGGTGCGGATGTAGCGCTGGCCTTCAACGTCATGCCAGGTTGATTGAGAGGTCAGGCTTTCCTTGTTGAAATAGCCCTCCATCGGCATTGGCGTAATCGCTGCAATCTCGCCCACCTCGACCAAGGCAAGCGGAGTATTATCTTCGCCAAGGATTACTGGCTCGACCCCGGGCATGATCCGGCCGACCGTGTCGAGCTTGTCCGGATCGGCTTTGAGATCGAGAACCGCAATGCCGCCTGTCTCGGTCGTGCCATAGGAATCGACCACCCGCCCCGGCCATTCTGCAATCAGCCGTCGCTTCACTGGCATGTCGATCGGAGAGCCCGAGATCATCGTGAATTGCAGGCTTGCGAGCAGTTCGGGCCGGAAGTCAGGATGTTCGAGAATACGGCGCACCTGCACGGGCACCAGTGATACCTCGGTGATCCGCTCCTCGCTACAGGCGCGCAGGAATGCCTCGGGCGAGAACCGCTCTGCCACGGAAACGCCTGCGCCAAAATAGAGCGGCGTAATCATGCCAAGGAAGCTGAAATTGGTGCAGAGCGAGGTCGAGACCCAGCCGATCCGGCCGGGACCGAATCCGGGACGCGGCCGCGCGTGGATGAACTCGGCGCGCCCGGCGGCGGTATGGGCAATGCCTTTTGGCACGCCGGTCGTTCCGGAGCTGTAGATGATCGAGAATAGATCCGACCCCTGCGGGACAGCGGGCTCTCCGCTCCCCCGGCCAGCTGAAATCCAATCTTCAAGCGCCGCCAGGTCGACCGTTTCGCCTTTATCAGGGTCGGCGAACTCCCGGTCCGCAAACACCAGTCGTGGTCCGGCATCAGCAAGCAGCAGTCGACGCTCTGCCATTGTCAGAGAGGTAGACATCGGGGCAAAGGCACAGCGGGCAAACATGGCACCGATCATGACCTCGACCCACGCCAGCGAGGGCTTTCCGATCACCGCAATACGGTCTCCGGGTTGGCATCCCTGTTCACGCAGACGGGCAGCAATCAGCTCAGCCCGCACAGCAAGCCCGGCCATGCTCCGCTCTCCGCCCGGTGCCCGCACGGCCAGCGTGTTCGGCACTTCAGAGGCATGGCGGCGGATCTGGTCGACGAGCAGCGGTGCTGCCTTGTTTCCGGTCATCTGGACTCTATCCTCAAATCCGTCCGAGCATCAGCGCGCCGCCGCCGGTAACCAGCGCAGTTTCGGCCCCGCTCACCTGATTGGCCGCTTGGCCGCGAAGCTGGCGCACCGCCTCGTTCACATTGTTGATCCCGTGCATGTAGGATTCGCCGATCAGGCCGCCATTGGGATTGACCGGCATACAGCCCGAAAGACCGGTTTCGCCCGCAGCGATGAAGTGCTTGGCTGCGCCACTTTCGCAGATGCCAAAGTCCTCCAGCGCAATGAACACCGAGGGCGAGAAGGCATCGTATAACAACGCAACATCGGCCTCACTGGGGCTCATCCCTGCTTGCTGCTTCAGGTCGGAAACGAGCGCCGATTTTTCGGCCGCGATCTCTTCAGCGCTTCGGTAAACATCGTAAGCAATTCGCCGACCGATACCATGCGCTTGCGCTGCCCCAAGGATAGCAATTGCCGGTTTTCCCAGTGTCCGGGCCGTGTCGAGCGAAGTCACCAGCAAGGCCGCGCCGCCATCGTTTTCAAGGCAGCAGTCATAGCGCCGCAGCCATGGCTCGACGATCCAGCGCGAGGCCTGATGTTCGTCCAGGCTGAGCGGCTTGCCATGATAGATCGCACGCGGGTTAGTTGCCGCTAGGGCGCGCGCAGCCACGACATAGCGGCCCAGATCCTCGCTGGTTACACCATGCCTCCGTAAGTAGCCCTGCGTTTCGGCGGCATAGGATTTGGCCCCGGTATCCAGCCCCATGGCATAATGCAGTTGCCCACCAGACCCTACCGACTTGCTCGCCTCCGGCGTGCCGTAGCGCCGCCCCGAGCGACCGTTTAGTGCTCGGTAGACAATCACCGCTTCGGCATAGCCTGCTGCGACAGCGGCGGCTGCAATCTGGACAGAGGCCGTGCAGCCTACACCGCCAAACGGCGCTCGTCCGCTCCATCGCAGGAACGGCATGCCAAGGCAGCGCTGCAATTCCAGTTCATCGTTGCTGTCCAGCGTATAGGTGACAAGGCCATCAGCCTTTGCAACCGGCAGTCCGGAATCGCGCAGCGCCGCAAGGCTCGCCTCGGCGGCAAGCTGCAATTCGCTGCGCCCGGAAGCGTAGGAGTATTCCGTCTCGCCAATGCCGGCGATAACCGGTTGCCGCCACGCCTTCACACCGCGTCTCCAGCAGGTCGGAACACGGGAAGGACGAGCTCCCCAGACGTTTCAAAGCATAGTTCGAGAGCCATGCCCTCGCTTAGGGTTTCTATCCGTGTATCAATCAGATTCGAAACGAAGTTCACCCCTTCTGTTAGCCGGACCACGATAATCACGCGCGGCTCCTGAGAAGCCTCTGCTGGATGAACAGAAACCAGCCAAGACAGCAGACTGGCTTTTCCCGAAGCCTGCCTATGCTCCCAGTGGAGCGACTGGCAGTGCGGGCACATCGGCAGCGGCGGATGGCATATCTCACCGCAATCTGCGCAAGCGCGCAGCAGCAATGCGCCCTCGCGCGCGCCCTGCCAGATGGTGCCATCTTCCCACATTGCCCGGTCCTCTGCCCACACCCTGATGGGTCAGATGGCGATGTTGTACAAGCCTGCGGCGTTGGTGCTCAGAACCTTGCGACGCTCATCTTCGGTCAGCGCCGCGATCCCGTCTGCCACCTTGCCAAACGGATCGGGGTAGAGGCAGGTGGGGTGCGGGAAGTCGGTTTCGAACAGCACGTTATCTACACCAAGCTTGCGGATCGAATCTGCGCAGTCCCGGTTTTCAAACCAGAAGCAGCCGAACATCTGGCGGCGGAAATATTCGAGAGCAGTGAGCTCGTAGCGATGGCTGCTCGACGTATCCATCTGGTATTGCAACGCCTCAAGAATGAAGGGCAGCCAGCCAATCCCGCTTTCGACCGAGACAAACTTAAGCTTGGGGAAGCGATCCAGCATGCCCGAGGCGATGATGTTGCAGATCACCCGCGCGTTGGAAATGAACATCATCGTGCCGCCAATCGACAGCTTGTGCGCTGGCGACTGTGATGGCCAAGGCGTATCACCGTACCAGCTCATCGAGGCATCGCTGGCACCGATGTGGAAGTTCACCGGAATGTTGCGATCCTGGCAAAGCTCCCACAGCGGATACCAGTATTCGCCCGAAAGGTCCTGCATGCCGTGGGTATGCGGATCGGAATTGATGTTGATACCGCGCATGCCCATGTCAAAGCAGCGTTCGGCTTCGGCCACAGCCAGCTTGATATCCCACCAAGGCAGCATCGCCATCGGCAGCAGACGATCATTCGATTCGGCCTGCATCTCGCCCATGGCATCGTTAAATATCTGGGTGGAAATGAGGCGCAATTCGTCATCGAGCGGCGGAAGGGCTGCGGAATTGGTTTCGCCCCTGCCCTGACCTGCAAAGCCCAGAACATTGGCATAGAGGATCTGCGCGTGGACGCCGATCTCATCCATCAGTGCAACACGCGCCTTGCCTTGCGAGCATGCGGGATGGACGTCGTCGATCTGCCATGAGGTAAAATCTACGCCTTCGGCCTGGCGTCCGTCGCGATGGACTACGCTGCAGGCCGAGCTAACGCCAAGATAGCGTTGTCCATCGATCACCCAGCGCAGGTTGCCATTTGCGTCAGCGCGGACCTGCGGCACCCGGTCTTTCCACTTAGCCGGTGCCCGAGAAGTCCACATGTCGTGCGGTTCACTCAGATGCGTATCGACATCGATGACCTTGATGCCCTTGATAAGCTCTGCGGCCGAACGGCCCGGCGCGACGGAATCAAGCATAACAATCTCCCAGAATTGCCAATTCCTGTCCCAGCCCCCGAGCCAAGCAGGATTACAATGTATCTGCATTCAATGTTGCTATAGTTGCGATTTTGAAACGCTCACGCAAATGCCATTTTGATTGAAGCTTCAATGCCGAAATGGCATACCTTGACGATGGAGTTAAAACACTTGCGAGTCCTTGTTGCCGCGATCGAGGAAGGCTCGATCCAGGCGGCATCCCGGCAACTTAACATCGCCCAGCCAGCACTTTCACGCCGGATCATCGATCTCGAGGCCATGCTTGGCTGCGATTTGCTCGTACGCGGCGGCCGCGGCGTCACGCCAACCCAGGCGGGTTTGGCACTCTATCGCGACGCATTGAACATTATCGAGGCTGTTGCCGAGGCAGGACAGCGGGCGCAGCGTCTTGGCTTGGACCAGGTTCGCGAAATCAGGCTTGGGCTTGTCCAGACCGCCCGCAAATATGGCTTTATTCGCGAGGCACTATCTGCGTTCAATGCCAATCATCCTGAGGCAGGTGTCGCATTTACCCGGACCGGTTCGCGCGATCTTGCTGCCGCCATTCGCGACAATCAGCTTGATGCCACACTACTTTACGAACTCCACCTCAGCTCGCCGCGATTGGCAGAGCGACTGGTGCACAAGGAGCGCTACGTCCTTGCCGCACACCCGTCACACAGATTGGCAGTTCGTGGCGCGGCAAGCCTTTCGGATCTTGCGGGAGAACCGATTGTTTGTGTGCTACGCAATGACATCGTCGGCGATCACAACCCCCTGATCCAGCAATTGCGTCAGCACGGACTGGAACCGGTTGTCGGCCAGTGGGCGAGTAACCCTGAGGAGATGATCGACCTCGTCATGGTCAGCGGCGGTATCTGCGTGACCCCGGCTTCGACGATTCAGTCAACACCGACAGACCAGTTGATCTTCCGCGCCCTGCCCGAATTCGCCTCGGAACTGGAACTGCGTATCGGCTGGGTAAACCCGCCAGCTACACCTACCATGGCTTCCTTTGTCTTGCACTTGAATGGCGCGATAGACCGCCATCAGGCGGCGCTCACCAAGAGGCCGCCCGAATGGTGCGTGCTGGATGGCGTCAATTTGCTGCGCGCGACAGATTGAGCAAACTTTTGCGCGGGACCGGCAAGATGCCAGCCCCGCCCAAGGCATCAACCAATTGGCGTATATCGCACATTCAGCGCGACCGGACCGCGCCCGATCAGTGTGCCGCCGCCGAGGGCCGCCGGCGGGTAATCCGGGTCCCACCGTAGGTCACCCAGACGATCAAACATCGCGCCCAGTGCGACTTCCATTTCCTGGCGCGACAGGTGTTGGCCGAGGCAAGCGTGGGCACCGGCCCCAAAGGCGAAGTGGCGCTTTGCCGGACGCATGATGTCCAGCTCGTCGGGCTTGTCCCACTGCTTGCGGTCGCGGTTGGCAGTACCAAGGCAGAGATAGGCGATTGAGCCTGCCTTCAATTCCACGCCCTCAAGCACAGTATCCTTCTCGACATAGCGCAGGAAGGCAGTGTCAGTCGGATACCAGCGGGTTACTTCCTGAATGGCCTGACGCATCAGGCTGCGATCCTTGCGCAGCATTTCCATCTGCTCGGGGTGGTTGAGCAACGCCATGATGGTAATGCCAAGCTGACGCCAGGTCGTGCCTCCGCCAGCGTGAATGATCAGGAAGCAATAGCGCATCGCTTCATCATTGGTGAGCTTGCGGGTTGAACCGTCCTCGTTTTCGATATCGGCGTGGACGAAGCGGCTGATCAAATCGTCCTTGGGATTGGCGCGCCGCTCTTCCATCAGACGGGTCAGCATTTCCGCAGCAAATGCGTGGCCCTTCGCCATTTCTTCAGGGCTGCCATGCAGCAACAGCGCCTTGCGGAACTCCAGAGCTTCCGACGCCGGAATGCCGAAGCCTGCCGAAACAACGCTCATCGGCAGCGGCGCGCAGAGCTCCAGATTGAGATCGGCCTGATCCTTTTCGGTGAGGCGATCAAAGATCTCTTTCACCGCAGCGACGGTCCACATCTCTGTCCACCAGCCATCGGTGAATGACGGCTTGAACCAGGGCTTGGACACGTTGCGGAGGCGCTTGTGTTCACCACCATCAAGATTGAGCAACGTATCGCCGAGCGCCGGCTTCGAAAGCCTTTCATAGACACGATTGCTGAACGTTTCGCCATCCATGAAGGCTTTGTTGACGGCTTCGAACGAGAGGATCGAATAGACCTCGCCGCCCCACATGCCGGGGTTGTACTGGCGAGGAATACCCATCAGGTCTTCAAGTGCGCCTTTGACCACCGGCGGGCCGTCATGAAGCTTTTCGAGCAATGGATAGGGATCGAGCGTGCCCCAGCCCGCTGCCTTTGCCTCATCATCCGGATTGAACAGGGTGCCGCGATCTTTCACGGAAAGGTCAACAGTTGCGCTCGTCATTTCAAACTCCTCTCAAATGCTCCCGGGGCTAGCTCAAGCCAGCTCGAATCCGTCTTTTTCGGCTGAACAGTGCGGGCAACACCAATCCTCTGGCAGGTCTTCCCAGCGCGTGCCGGGGGCTATCCCGTTGTCCGGGTCACCAGCTTCTTCTTCATAGATGTAACCGCAATACAGACAGGCATAATCTTTGAATGCCGCATCGCTTCCACTTGCCGTATCGTTCATTGCCATCTTGCCTCTCTCAAACACATTTGCCTATGTCTGGCAGCCTACCCTGCCCAAGGCAGCAAAAACCATGAATGCTATTCACAACGCGCAACAAGATTGCGGAATATCAACCGCCGACACAAGGGGCAGAACCTGCGCACTTGTCCATGACAAATCGAACAAAGCGGGTCGCCAGAATTTCAATGATCAACGGGTCTGTTGCAACACCTGCCCCCCGCGCAGCGTGGTTGCTTTGATCCAGAATTTCGTAAATCAGCAGCCAGGCTTCGAGCCACTGCCGGCGCTGCGATACCGGATCAATAGCAAAGGCGGGAATGACCTTGCCCAGTTCGGATATCAGCGTTCCGATCAGTTCCTGAGCGCTTTCCGTGAATTCCGAATCCTGCGCATTGGCCTGAATGAAAACGCGCAGCAGCTGGCCACTATTGCGATCGGCTTCAAACAGTTCGGCAATCCAAGCGGCAACCATATCAATATTGCGATAATCCCGCTCAACAATGCAGGTAAATCGCGGCATGGATTTTGCTGCATTTTCGCGAAACAGATCGAGCGCAATCGCTGCTTTTCCGCTGAAATGCCGATAGAAAGTCATCCGGCTCACGCCGGCATTCAATGCAATCTCCTCCACCGAAACGGCGAAGTATCCGGCAGCGCAGAAAGCGTCAGCCGCAGCCGCGAGCAGGCGCTCGCGGCTGGACTGCTTGCGCTGCTGCTGGATCGCCGCAAGCGCGGAATTCCGGGCCAGCTTGACCGCGGTCAAGTACTCACTCCGCAGCAATCGCGAAGCTGTCAGCCTCGCCCGTTTCCGGTCCGATGAACTCGCCCGGATAGCGACCGGCAAATTCGCCGTGATCGAAGGTCGGAACGCCAGCCACCAGCGTGAGGCGCATCGGCGCCGCGTCGCGGGTGTAGCGATAGGTCCGGCCACCGGTACCATCCCAAACGTCCCAGGTCTTCTTCTCGGGCCGCATTTCGATTTCATCAAGGTTGAACACGGTGATGTCGGCAGCCTTACCCACCTCGATCACACCGCGATCATGCAGGCCGAAGAAGTTCGACAGGCGGCCTGTGAGCATGTGAACCGCCTGCTCCAGCGAGATGATCTTGCGGTCACGCACATAGTCGGTCAGCAGGAATACGCTGTAGCCTGCGCCGCAGAACAGCTTGCCGTGCGCGCCATAGTCGCTGACGTTTGCCAGCGAATGGGTATCAACCAGCAGATCGTTGAGCACGGCCTCGTCCTTTTCCCAGGACTTCTTGAGAACAGTTGATTCCTGGCCGTTGTTGAGCACCCATTCCGCCATGGCATCAGACGGGTGATTGATCCCGGTCTGCAACATGTAATCGGCCAGCGTCACCCCAATCGGGCCATAGCCGCTTTCGCTTTCGCGCAGCAGATTGGCGCTGGGATCGTGCAAATAGGAATGGGCAAACTGGTTGTCCCAGGAATCGCGGGCCCGGTTACGCCACTCTGGATCAGCCAGCATCTCTGCCTTGGCTTCCCATCCGGGCGTGTTGACCAGCTCCTGCCACACCGGATTGCCGTTCTGGCCGAACACCAGTGTCCGGTTGAAATTGATCACCGAAGTTGGCGAGATAACATTGAACGCGGTGTAGATCGGCAGACCTTCAGCCTTGAACTGCTCATGCAGTTCCTTTGAGCGCGGCAACTGGTCAGCCATATATTGCAGCGTCGGCATGCCGGCCCACTGCAGGCGAACCCCGGTTTCCTTTGCCAGACGGCCAAAGCGCTCGAGCGAGGCATTGGCGGTCTTGCGCATGAAGTAATCGAGAATGACCTGCACCGTGGCATTGGGATAGTCAGCAACCACGTTCATCAGCGCGATCAACTCGGCATCGTCAGCCTGCTGCGAGGGCAGCGGACGCTCGTACTTGTCGTAATCAAGAAAGTTGGTCGAAAGCCCCATGGCACCCGCGTCCATGGCATCGCGCAGCAGCTCGCACATCTGTTCGATTTCAGCAGCCGTTGCGGTGCGGCTCCATGCATCCTGCCCCATGACGGACAAACGGATCGGTATGTGTCCGCAGAAAGCGCAGAAGTGCAGCGGAAGCTTCACATTCTTCTGCATCGAAGCCTTGTATTCGCTCCACTTGGTCCAATCCCAGGGCACGATGTCGCGCATCGGTTCTTCAGGGATATCCTCAAAGTAGTTGAAGATGTCGATGACATCCTGAACTTCCTTCGCGCCAGCGGGAGCGGGCGCCAGCGAAAAGCCGCAGTTGCCGTTGATCGAGGTTGTCGCGCCATAGGCGGAGAGCGGTTCGACATTGGGGTTCCACCAGACGCCGCCATCCCAGTGGTTGTGCGTTTCGATAAAGCCGGGCGTGACATAGCAGCCCTTGGCGTCGACCACCCGCTCACCTTTGGTCGGCTGCAGGTTCGCGCCGACCTCGGTGATTCGGCCGCCAGCGACTCGCACATCGGCGGCGTAGGCAGGTGCGGCTGTGCCATCAACGACCGTGCCGCCCTTGATAAGAATGCGGAATTCCATTTCCAATCTCCCATGGATTGCCCAGCGTTGGCTGTCTGGCAAAAGGCAAATCTATTAAACTGTGACATTGTGTAACAGTCAGGGATCGGCAATGTAAAGTCGCAAATGCCACCTTTGCTTGAGCGGCCTTGATCAGCCGAAGGAGATCGGGAATGGCAGCTGATGCGCCTTCGCATCGGGCGCGAGCTCGCCGTAACGGCCGAACTTGACCTTGGTATGGGCGATCTTCCACCCCTGCCCCGTCCGCACCAGCGTGCGCTGGTACCAGCCGGCATTCCAGCGGTCGTTGCTGGTCGGGATAAACAGATAGCTTTGGATGGTTTCCGCCGTGTCGCCCTGCAGATCAATGCGGGTTGCTCCGGGCACATGGATGCCATGTGGTGCCTGCGACAGCATGGCAGCAACCTCTTCGCGGCCCCTTAGAGTCTGGCGATAGACTTCATAGACCGTATCGTCCGTGAACAGGTCCATCCACTCTTCGAACGGATTAACTTCAAGCCGCAGGCAATATTCATCCAGCACCCGGCGAACGGCCTGTTCGTCTGCGATTTTCTGCATTTCAGCTTCGTTCATGGGAAAGATCCGCTCCTGTTCTCTGCCTGCCGCCGCCCTTATGCGATGGGGCTTCCGGCGGTTCCAATTATGCAATAGGGCTTATGCATAATGAACTCAAGCGAACCGGGAGTCGAACGATGAGCGATAATGTGAAGCCCTTCCGCTGCAATGTTTCCGATGAAGTCATCGCCGATCTCAAGATGCGGCTGCAGCGCACGCGCTTGCCCGATCAGCTTGATGGCGCTGGCTGGGACTACGGGACGGAACGCAGCTATCTGGACGAGCTGTGCACCTATTGGCGCGATCACTTTGACTGGCGCGCCGCAGAAGAGCGTTTCAACCGGTTCCCCCAGTTCACCACCGAGATCGATGGCGAGAACGTCCACTTCTACCACATCCGTTCTCCCGAACCGGACGCGCTGCCGTTAATCATCACCCATGGTTATCCGGGCTCGGTCGCGGAATTCCTCGACATTTTGGGCCCCCTGTCTGACCCCGCGAGCTACGGAGGAGACCCGCGCGATGCCTTCCATGTAATCGCGCCATCGATCCCGGGGTACGGCTTTTCCGGCCCCACGCGCCACAAGGGCTTCAGCCTTGAAAAGGCCGCGGATGCGAACCTGGCGCTAATGGAGCGGCTGGGCTACGAGCGCTATGTCGCCCAGGGCGGGGACTATGGCTCTGCCATTTCCGCGCGCATGGCGATGTTCAAGCCCGAGCGCCTGATCGCCCTGCACCTCAACTTCATCATGGGCCGCCCGGCTGACCCCGCCAATCCGTTTGCCGGCCTGACCGAACAGGAAATCGCCGAACAGGAATGGAAGCGCACCTACGACCGGCGTGAGAGCGGCTATCAGGCCATTCAGGGCACCAAGCCGCAGTCGCTGGCCTATGGCCTGCACGATAGTCCGGCCGGCCTTGCCGCGTGGATCGTTGAGAAGTTCAAGACCTGGAGCGATTGCGACGGCGACATCGAGAACGCGTTTTCCAAGGACCACCTGCTCGAAAACATCATGCTTTATTGGGTCACCGGAACGATGAATTCGGCGATGCGCTTGTACTATGAATCAATTGGCCCCAACCGCGCTCCGGGTGTTGACTGGTCATACGTGACAGTGCCGACAGCACATGCCCGTTTCCCGGGTGAAATCCGCCCCACGCCGCGTGTCTGGGCGGAGCAGATGTACAATATCGTGCGCTGGACGGTGCTGCCCAAGGGCGGCCACTTCGCCGCCTTCGAACAGCCGGAGCTGTTCCTGAATGACCTACGGGAGTTCTGCCGGAACTACCGCTGAGCGTCAGCCAATCACGCCGTCGCTTTGCAGCTGCGCGATTTTCGCATCCGAGTAGCCTGCTTCCCGCAATAGGGCAGGACCATCCGCGCCCTTCTCTGTAAACTCCGGAAAGCGACTAGTGCTCTCAGAATAGCGCGGCGCAGGGGCAGGTTGCGATAACCCAAAGGCATCAACAAATGTCCCCCTCGCCCGGTTATGCGGATGCTCGACCGCCTCCTGCTGTGACAAGACCGGGGCAAAACAGGCGTCGCTCCCCAGCAACAGTTCGCACCATTCGTCGCGGCTGCGGGATTTGAAAAGCGCGGTCAGCCGCGCCTTTGCTGCGGGCCATATCGCCTTGTCCATCTGGCTGGCAAAGAGTGGATCATCACCCAGCCCCACCTTGGCGAGAAACAAGGCATAGAACTGCGGCTCGATGGCGCCAAGCGCGATGAATCCACCGTCACTCGTCTCATAGGTATCGTAAAAAGGCGCTGCTCCGCTGAGCAAACCTGTCCCGCGGGGCGATTGCCAGTCAGATTCGCCTCCCGTGCCGGAAAACATGGCCATCAGCAGTGCTGATCCGTCAGTCATCGCGGTATCGACAACTTGTCCCCTGCCCGTGCGCTGGGCGGCAAGTATGGCGCTCAGCATGCCAAAGGCCAGCAACATGCCTCCACCGCCAAAATCGCCGACCAGATTGAGCGGCACTGGCGGCTTTTCATCCGGCCGGCCCATGGCATGCAGAGCACCGCTAAGGGCGATGTAGTTGAGGTCATGCCCCGCAGCCTGCGCAAGTGGTCCCACCTGCCCCCAGCCGGTAACCCGGCCATAGACCAACCGGGGATTTGCCGCATGGAGCACCTCCGGCCCCAAACCCAGCCGCTCGGTCACGCCTGGACGCAATCCTTCGATAAAGCCGTCGGCTGTGCGGCAAAGGGCGAGCACCGCCTCGACGCCCGCTGGTTGCTTCATATCGACTACAATCGAGCGGCGCGAGCGCGCCAACGGATCGCGATAGGTCGATGGCTCACCCGGTCGTTCAATGCGGATCACTTCGGCACCGTGATCGGCAAGCATCATTCCGGCAAATGGCCCCGGCCCGATACCGGCAAGTTCGACAATCCGCAGGCCTTCAAGTGGAAACATCGTCTGCCATCCTTTGCTCAGGCCAATTTGAGTATCATCTTGCCTTCATTGGTACCCTCAAACAGGCGCAGGAAGGCCGGCAGGGCGTTTTCGATGCCTGCTTCGATATGCTCGTCGATACGGAGCTTTCCTTCTTTCAGCCAGTTGCTCAGCTCGGGGACAGCCTCGGCGATGCGATGGGCATATTGGGTCATGATGAAGCCTTCGATCCTCGCCCCTTTGACAATCAGCTGCCACAGGTTGTTCACCGGCACCGGCTCTGAATTATACTGGCTGATCAGGCCGCAGAGCACCACTCGTGCTTTCGGATTCAGCGTCATCAAACCCGCATCGAGTATGATCCCGCCAACGTTTTCAAATTGCACGTCAACGCCATCGGGCGCTGCCTCGCGAATGGCAGCGGTCAATTCCTCGGCGCTTTTGCCGCGATAGTCGATTGCCGCGTCATAACCATAGTCACGCAGCAGCCGCTCGCATTTGCGCGGCCCGCCAGCGATGCCGACCGTGCGGCAACCTTTGATCTTGGCAATCTGGCCAACCAGAGACCCCACTCCGCCCGCGGCACCACTGACAAGAACAGTGTCGCCCGCTTTGGGCTGGCCGACGTCAAGCAGACCCAAATAGGCTGTCGGCCCTACTCCGCCAAACAGCGAAAGATAATTCGTCACCGAAGGCAGGGCCTGTGGATCAATCAGGCGGCCTGAACCGCGCTGGTGAAGCGTATAATCCTCAATCCCACCCAGCCCGGAAGCCCATGCACCGACAGGAAAATCCGGATTGCGCGATTCAGCCACCACGCCAAGCGTAGAAGCCCGGATAGGATCGCCAAGCCGGATCGGCGGCATGTAAGAAGGCCTGTCGTCCATCCAGCCCCGCATCGCCGGATCGAGCGAGGCGTAGTGGTTACGCAGCAGAAACTGCCCCTCCTCCAACGCGGGCGCGGTCTCTGAAACCAATGAGAAATCGGCATCGACCGGCATGCCGACAGGTCGGCGGACAAGCGTGAAACGGCGATTGATCGGCATGGTCTGTCATATCCCTCTTGGCGACAGTTCAACGTGATCTGGAATTCACTTTACCGCAATTCCAGGTGGCCCGGGCGAACCCTAACTGACAGAAAGGTCCGTCCACCCATTCAATCGCAAGTGCTCAAGACTTCGGGCCAATACCCTAAACAGCTGGCTGTCACATTGCCTGATCACGCACATAAGATCCGTCGGCCATGAGTAAAAAGTGGTACCCAAAATTGCGCTTGGTCAATTCTTGCGATGGCTGAACACCATAGAATGCGTACCAGTCATCACGCGCATCACCTTATGAAATTCATGTGTCGCGATGCATTTTATGTCAATGCCCGCCAAAGGTCTGTGCTTGCAAAGCAGAGGCGAAATGCGGTGGAATATGAGAGGCAAGTCATGACTGGTGATACCGCGAGCAAACTGGCAACCGTTCCCTTCGGAATCAAGAATCCTGAACTGATCCCGGCGGAGCGCTATTACGACGAGACCTTCTTCGAAGCGGAGAAGAAGCACCTTTGGCCGCATGCCTGGCAGATGGCTTGCCGGCTTGAGGAAATCCCCGCTGTTGGCGACTATACCGTCTACAACTTGCTCGATAAGTCAGTAATCATGATCCACACCAATGATGGTGTGAAGGGCTTCCTCAACGCCTGCCGCCACCGCGGCGTCAAGCTCGCTCACGGCCCCGGCAGCTGCAGCAGCGAAGGCTTTGTCTGCCCGTTCCATGGCTGGCGCTGGAATGCAGATGGCGAGAACACCTACATCTTTGGCAAGAAGATTTTTTCGCCTGAAATTGTCGACAAGGCGCAAATCGATCTCGCTCCTGTACGGACAGAATACTGGGCCGGCTGCGCCTTCATCAACTTTGATGATTCAGCGCCTTCGCTGGTTGACAGCCTTGGCCCGGTGACAACCAAGCTCGGCAATCGTCTGGTCGATAATCTGCGTGTCGACTGGTGGTGTGGCACAGTGATTCCCTGCAACTGGAAGCTCGCGATGGAGGCTTTCCACGAAGGCTACCACGTCATGCAAACCCATCCGCAGCTCTACGACGGAACACCCAATGCGAACGCCCAGTTCGGCCCCAAGATCGACGGCAAGCCCGTTCTCGAAGGCCTTGAAGGCAATGCACTGACGAACCAGTGGATCCGGTTCCACGAACTGATCTCGGAAGGCATGGGTGGCGGCATCTTCCACCAGACCGATATGGAAGTGCTTGAAAAGTTCCGCGACATGGACGTTCCGAAGGATCCGGCCGCGGCAGTTCAAGCGTTCTATTCGGCAGTTGTGCCAGCGGTTGAGGAAGCGACCCGCCAGCGCGGTGCGAAGACCTTCAACATTATGGAAGCGATGCAAACCCAGAACTATGTGGAGTTCATCTTCCCCAACTTCTTCCTGCTGCCGGGTTTCGGCGCCATGGCATCATACCGCATGCGCCCCATCACTGCAGAAACCTGCCTGATGGAAATCTGGTGCCTGGTTCCACGTGGCGAAAATGACACGACGGAATCGCCGACGGAGCCAACGATTCTGCCTTACGATTCGCAGGATTTCCCTGAAATTCCGCGGCAGGATTACTCGAACCTCCCGCTGCAGCAGATCGGCCTGCACAATCTCGATTACATGCGCATCGGCAAGGGGACGGGCGAAGAGAACGGCGAAGGCCTTATCAGCAATTACCAGCGTGTTTTGGACGGCTTCCTTGCCGGCCTTGACCATGAGACGCTTCGCAAAGCCCAGAACGTCTCAAACAGCGGATTCAACGTAGGAATTCTCGACATCGGATTCTGAACCGCTGGCCATGTGTTCAGCAAAGGGCCGAGAGAGAGACGAAAGCTTCCTGTCGGCCCTTCTGTTGAGGCCACTGAACGCTTGGAATTCAGGCGGAAAATCCGCTCTGGATAATATGTGTTTCAGGCTTCCGAAATTGCGCTTTTTCTCCTACGGCATGCTGAAAGATGCCAGGGGCAAGCCGCAATGCAATCAAAGGTGGACCAAATTTCGAGTGTCGGCGGAACTAGCTGGCAACGTGCGGGAAAGGCCAAGCCAAAGCGCAAGAAAGCCAATCAGGCTGGTCGGCCTACGGCAGCCGAGCTTGAGCGCCGCAAGGCCCGGGTCATGGAAATCGCTACAGAACTGTTTGTGCAGCGCGGATTTGCCGCCACTTCGCTCGTCGATATTGCCCGCGGCGCGGGCGTTGCGACGCGCACACTCTATCAGCATTTTGGCGACAAAGAGGCGATTTTCCGCGAGGTTATCTTCGCGCGCGATGCGGGAGCAGCCGTCCCCCAGCCGACCGTTGAAGTTGGTGATACCCTGTTCGACACGCTGCGCCGCGTCGGCCACTATGCCTATGCCGTGACATATCGCGAACAGTCGATCGGCCTGATGCGCCTGATGATTGCCGAGAGCACGCGCTTCCCAGAGTTCATGCGGTCGGTAGCAATTTCGATCTTCGCTCGCTTCCGCCGGAATTTCGAACGGGTTTTTGAAGCTCTCGAAGCTGCCGGTTTGGTGCCAGCGGGCAACCATGCCCGCTCTGCCGAACTGTTTTCTGATCTTGTTCTCGGGAGCCACCCGATCATGACTTATACCGAGTGGGATCCGATCGCGCCATCCGATGAGGATCTGGACGAGCGGCTGGAACTCTTCATCCTCGGACGTTACGGCGCAGAAGCAGCGTCGACTGCAAGGATCAGGAAAGCAAACCTTCCCGCTGCCACAACCGCCGCAGAGTGATCTACTGGTCGATGCAAACCTGGTCCGCTTAATTTCTGTAAGCTGTGCCCTGCTTTCAAACCGCCACGAGCGTTGGAGAAAGCGCGTCGGGCGTGCTTTCGTCTGAAGAGATGCATTGCCCCACTCCGAACCTGAGCGTTTCAAGCAGCGCCTCAGGATCGATTTTGGCTCGCTCTTCGTAGACAACGCCTACCGCGAGCGGGTAATTCCCTGAATTAGCCGGAACGAGGACCGCGCAAAGCTTGGCCGAAGAAACGAAGCCAGCCTCGCCACTTGCTTGACCTGTCTGGCCCTGCAAGGCGACCCGCTTGCTCATTTCATCCAAATCAAACGACTTCTCGGTCCCGGCTTCAACTTTCAGCCGCCACAGGTATTCATTCGCCCGCTTCTCTCCCAGTGTCGAAAGCAGCAGTTGCCCGGCCGCGCTGCTCGAAAGCGGACAGATTTCGCCGCACGCCATGGCAATGGCTTTGTCCGATCCGCCAGGAGATACCCGGAAAATCTGCAGATTCGTGCCGAGCATACCAAACAGCGCAACGCTTTGCCGCGATGCCTGTGCCAGACGGTCCATGAAGGCGAATAAACGTCCATTGGCGATATAGTCCGGCTGCCCGGCGATACCGAGCGTAGCCAGCCGCGGCGTAGGATAGAAGCGCCTGGAATTCCGATCCCTGTACAGCAAGCCCATATCGGTCAAAGCGCCGAGCAGCTCAGAAGTACTGGACTGGGGCCTGTTATAGGCGCTGACGATGTCGGCGACCATAATGCCGGTGTTGCCCTCTGCGAAATACTCAAGAATTTCGACAACACGCCTGGCAATTTTGGCTTTGCTCGGATGGGCCAAGGGAATCATTTGCATCTCCTCGTGCGCGTTGCATTAATTGCTGGCCTGTCAACCGTCAAACATAAATGGAGCCTGTGATGCGGTTGAAAAATGCGGAGGCAGCCCGGAAAATCGAGGTGCAAAGCCGCAGCAGAGCTAGGACTTTTCCAAGCCGGGCGTTGCGATATCTGATTCTGCCGCCAGTTCGAAACGCCCTGCCCTGTCGATGTATTCATCGATCCTCGTGATCAGGCCATCCGCCACTTTGATCACAACGCAGATGGGCCAACCAAATCCTGCTCCCGACGCAGTTCGCACTGTCATCATCATCTGTTGGACGAAACCACCCGGGATCGAGTGGCGGCGGATGTCACCAAAGGCGCGGCAGGGGAAATTGGCAACGAGATCCTGCCACCCGGCAAGACTGCTCTGCCGATCCTGCGCGATGCCATCGAAACAATGCCATATCCGCGCGTCGGCAGAGAGGCATGCCAGCGATGTATCAAGATCTCCGCTAGCCAATCCAGCGTAAAATCGATCAATAACAGTCCCGTCGTTCTCGGCCATAGCCACTCCCCCTCATACCTGCATGCCGCACTGGCCATGATGAAATAAAATGTTAGTGCAGCATTGCCACCCCGTCCAACCGGGATTGGTGGCGCGTCAAGCGTCACCGCGTTCTTGTTCAATCGAGGGAACCGTCCATGTCGACAAACTCGCCGCAAATCGCCCGGAAAGTACCTCCGGGCCGGATCGATCGTGCCCGTTTTGATTCAGCGACCTTCCCCTCGGTGATCGAATTGCCCATCCGCTTTGATGATCTTGACGTGCTTTGGCATGTCAACAACGTCGCGATCATCGCCCTGCTCCAGGAAGCCCGCGTCCAATTCAACCGTGCCATTTCCTCGCTGGCCCTACCCGACGGTATGCGCACCGTCGTGGGCGCCATGACGGTCGAGTATGGCGGCGAGCTGACTTACCCGGGACTAGTGGAAATCAGCTCCGGCATCGTTGCGATCGGACGGACAAGTTATACCTTCGGCCAAATGATCCGCCAGAATGGCAAGGGTGCAGTCTATTCGCAGATCACCATGGTGGTGACCAATACGAATGGCTCCGCCGCAATCCCTGATGGAGTCCGGTCTGCAATCGAACGCGACTGTATGATCAAGGATTGATTGTCAGGCCTCCGCCTTTTTCTCGGCCGGCACCAGCATGATCAGCAGCGTTGCAGCGAGTACCAACGGAACAGCCAGAACGTAAAAACTCTCATAGCTGCGCGTCACGTCAAAGCGCCAACCGGCCAACAATGGCCCCAAGCTGGCGAGAATTGCAAAACCGGCCTGAAACAGGGTGTAGATCGTCCCGAAAATGCGCTGGTCAAAGCGGCGCGAGCAAAGATAAGCGACAACATCGGTTTCTGATCCCGCCGCAAAGCCCAGCAGAGCGGCAGCAAGCATCAGAATTCCAGCCGAACCGTGCGCCGTAACAAGCATCCACATGACAACCAACGGCAGCGTGAAGGCGACGAGAGCGATCTGCTTTGTCGGCACCCAATCAAGCAATACACCGGTTCCTATCCTGCCGATTATCGAGAATATCCCGATGATACCCGCGATCCCTGCAGCCTTGGTCAAGGTGAACCCCTGGAGCAGCAGGATTGGCACAAAATGAATGATCAATGCCATCTGCACCGATGCGAAAATTCCGCCCGCTCCCAGCAGGCACCAGAATGTTCGCGTCCATACTGACGGCCAGACTTTCGGTACCGCATCGGACTTAATCCTGTGATGCTGTTGTCCTACCGGTTTATAGAGAAAATAGACGAGCGGCAGCAGCAACAATGCCCAACCGATCCCCATCACCGGAAAGGTCTGACGCCATCCGATGTGCTGCACAAGCCAAGCGACCAAAATCGGCCAGACGGTGGTGGCAATGCCAATGCCGGCCAATCCAACTGCCATTGCTATTCCGCGCGACCTGTCAAAACTTTGCACAACGCCGCTCATCCAGGCTGCCGGTATGACACCCGCCGTGATGACACTGTAAAGCGCAGCCAGCATCCACCACTGCCAGATTGTGCCATTCACCTGACTGAACAGCGAAAGTCCCAACGCAAAAGGCACAATTCCCGCCAACAACATGCGGCGCGGCCCGATCCGGTCGAGCAGCATCGCAGCCAGTGGTCCCACTATCAGCCCCAGCAGTACCTGCAGGGTAAAGGCCGATGAGAACTGGGTTTTGGTCCAGCCGAATTCACGGGTCAGCTCGCCCATGAAAATGCCGCCCGAATAAGAGAATGCAGCCGGCCCCGTGATCCCCAACATGGCGATCAGCGGCAGCGGCCACGAACGTGACCACTCCTCTCGTTTTGTCGTGGTGCTCACATTGTCTCCATGGGCTGTTCAAATTCCGGATAGCGGCCAAGGCTGGCGAACAGCGCCGCAGCAATTAGGGCCAACGGCACATAGCCCATCAGCACCATATCGTATGACTTGGTCTGGTCGTAAACCAGACTGACGAACAATGGCCCCAGCCCGGTTGCCAGCGCAAGCAGGCCCGAAATAGTTCCGAAAAGAACGCCAAAATTCCGCATGCCAAAGTGCTTTGATGCCAGAAAGGCTACAGCATCGAGCTCGGCCCCGAGAGTCAGCCCCAAGATCAGTACGCCTATCGAAGAAATCAGCAGCGATCCGGGGAAGAGCAGGAACAGTATTGCAGGGACAATCGCCAGTCCGACGCTGGCGGCACCAACAAGATTGCCATTGGTGCGATCCAGCAGGTAACCGCCTGTCAACCGGCCAACGATGGTGGCGATGCCTGCCAGCCCTGCAATGTTCGCAGCCGTCTGGCGAGCGAAACCGCGGTCTGACAGGATCGGAACCAGTCCGGAAACAAAGGAGACGATGACGAGGCAGGTCAGGAATCCCGCAACTGCCAGCCGGAAATAGCGCAATGACAACATGCCCTCACGTACCGAAACCCCGGTCAGCACGACAGGTAACTCCACCGCCCCGGATTTTCTGGTGACCTGCGCGTTGATCTCGATGTCACGGGCGCTTGTCAAAAACAGCCATACCGGCGGCACGACCAGCGCTGCCCAAAACGCCGCAAGGCATAGGGTTCCTTGCCGCCAGCCCAGCGCTTCGAATAGAAAATTGCCCACACTCGGCGTCAAGGATGATCCCAGTGCAGTGCCACACAGCATGACAGACAATGCCAAGCCGCGGCTCCTGGTAAACATGCTGGAAACGCTGGTGGTCCAGATCGTCGGTTTGATCGCCAAGCCCGTCGCGCCGAGGAGCAGCCATAGGATCCACCAGGACCAGATGGATGAACTGGCGAATGCAAGGCAGGCAAAGACCATGCAATAGGCGGTCACGCCGATAGTACCGATGCGCCGCACTCCGATCCTATCCAGCGCTATGCCGATAAATGGGCTGACCAGCACGGCAAGCACCGTGTTGATCGTAAGACCGGCCGAGATTTCAGCCCTGCTCCAGCCAAACTCCTTTTCCAACGGCGCCATGAAGATGCCGATCGAATAGACCGAAGTGGAAGCCAGGGCCATGCCCAGTGCGCCGGACAGCACAACTGACCAGCTCTTGCGCCATTCGGTTGCAGCGGCGGATCTGGCATTCAAGGCCATGGCGTTATCCCTTTGAGCCGATCCTGCGGAATGTGACTGAATGGTCGGCCAAAGCAAGGTCCGCGAGGTGTGAATGCACTGCGGCGTGATAGCGGCGGCTGGCCCATTCCTATGGGCCAACCACCAACCATCACGCCGCAAAACTATCCGGCAATATGCCTGATATCAGAACTTGACCCCTACGCGCACACCATAGGTAGCAGGCTCATTGCCCTGCGAATAATCGCCAAACGAGCTGCCGGACAGCACGAAGTTATAGCGAGTATTCGTCAGGTTATCAGCATATGCGCCAATGGTGAAACGGTCGCTAGGGTCAGTCCAGTTGATCTGTGCGTTGGCAAGAGCATAGCCATCCTGACGATAACGCTGCGTATTCTGCAGACCAGCAGGTCCGGATGGGCCATAGAGCGAGGCATTGGCCACCACGTAGGACGAGGTGTAGCTGAGGTTGCCCGACAGCGCCAATTTCCCGCCACCAACTTCGTGCTCATAGGTGAACCCGAGGTTTCCGGTGAACGAAGGCGCACGCGCCATCTGCTGACCGCTCCAGTCCTGGGTCTGACCACCTACGTTTAACCCTGTAGTGGCATTCAGACCGGTTCCGACTGCATTATTGAAGTCGGTATAGCGGGCATGGATGTAGGCCATACCGGCACGCAGGGTGAGCTCGGGGGTCGGTGTCCAGGTCAACTGGCCATCAATACCGTATGATTCAGCCTTCTTGGCGTTGTTCAAAGTCTGAACTGGGGTAACGCCGCCCGGAATCAGGCCCGTGAGCCCAACCTGCAGATCGCGGAAATCATAGTAGTATGCAGCAACATCGAAGTGGAACGTAGACGAAGCCGTCTTGAAGCCTACTTCGTACGAGGTCAGCTTTTCAGGCTGGACCGGGAATACCAGCGCCGCATTCGTAACAACTACGTTGTTGAACACGCCTGCCCGGAAGCCTTTGGCCCAGGATGCATAGATGCTGGTGCGGGGCGCCAGTTCATAACGCAGAACCACACGCGGTGTGGTTGAATTGAAATCTGCATCCTTGCTGACCGGTGCTGCCACCGTGCCGGTACCAATCGCCGGACCGGCAACTTCATTGAAGTTGATATGGCGCTTTTCGTGACTGTAACGCAGGCTTCCCGTCAGGAAGAGGCGGTCGCTGAAGTTGTAGGTAGCATCGGCATAGAAAGCATAGGCATCAGACCCCAAGAAGATGAAGCTGGTGCGCGAAATGCCGGCTGCGGTAACTGTGTTGGCACCGCCCTGGCCGTGATCAAGCCGATCATGATAATAGAACGCACCAACCACCAGATCGAGATGGTCGATTGCCTTGATCGAATAGTCCAAAGTCTGCTGGAACGTACGTTCATGGATCGAGTCATCAAATGACTGCGAAATGATCGGCCTGCTGGCATCGAAATCGAAGATCGAATGGGAAACCCGGTGCGCATAGCCGGTGTACGAGGTAAGCGTACCGATCCCCGTTTCGATTGCGACCTTGCCGGTGAATTCATCAGCCCAGGCATTGGCATCGGCAGGAATCGTCAGCGACGAGGTATCGCGAAGGCTTGCCCGTGCCGGCGTGGCAGGAATGCCAAATCCGGCATTGGGGTAAGCATTGATCGTATAGGTCGTGCCACGAGCATCCTGCACGAAGCCGTGGTTATAGCCCAGCGTGACCTTGAAAGCATCGCTTGGAGAATAGACCACCTTGGCACGCAAGGAAGCCGTCTTCAGCGGAGCCGTGTAGCTCCCGTCGGTGATATCCTTGATGTAGCCATGGTTGCTGCGGTATGAGCCGGCAATGCTCATGGCAAGCTGATCGGTCACCGGTACCGACGCATATACCTGCCCGCGAAAATCATTGAGGTTACCATAAGAAAACTGGGCTTTGCCCTGCATTTCATTCGAAGGCGTGAGCGTTTCCATGACAATGGCACCGGCCATCGCGTTGCGGCCGTAAAGTGCGCCCTGCGGCCCCTTCAGGACCTGAACGCTTGCCAGATTGGCGAGGTCACCATTGATGGTAACCATGTCCGGCTGGTAAAAACCGTCAACATAGACTGCGACGTTGTTTTCAAACCCGTAGCCCAAGGTCAGTGTCGTAATGCCGCGGATAGCAGGCTGGGTGAACGAGCCACCTCGGTTGACCTGAACGCCAGAGGCGATCTGTCCGAGATCAGTCAGGCGCTGAGCGCCGCTCTTGGCCAGCGAGTCACCGGAAATGGCGACAATCGAGACAGGCACATCTTCAAGGCGCTCAGAACGGCGCTGCGCAGTAACGATGATGTCGTTTGCCGAGTTCGCTTCTTCCGCAGCACCTTCCGAGGCCGGCTTGGTCTGCGCCCAGGCAGGGTTGGCCGCCAGCAAGAGCATAGCCGTCCCGCCAAAAAGCATGGCCTTCATAGTCGCACTGATGCCTGAATTCTTCATCTGTCCCCTCCTCTGCCCCATGGGCCAATTTGACTCTTTTGGTCGTCCGGCATTCATGCCAGTCAATTAATGCAAATACCAGCAAGCATTTTAATGGTCAAATCGCGACATTGCCGCAAAATTGATTGAAGCTAACATGTGTTATTCTTGCAACGATTTGGTTGCGATCAGGCTTTATAAATTGCCCGAAGCGCTTTCTTGTCCGGTTTCCCCAGTGGAGAAAGTGGAATAGCTTCAATGAATTCAACCGATTTCGGTGCCTGCACCGGCCCCTTGCGCTCGCGCACCAGGGCGATCAGTTCGTCTGCAGAAACCGTTTCGCCGCGCGCCAGCACGACGATGGCCTTTACGGTTTCGCCCCATTTGGGATCAGGCACGCCGATTACTGCTGCCTGGCTCACTGCCGAATGGTCGGTAAGCACATCCTCCACCTCGCGGGCGAAAACATTGAATCCCCCGGTGACGATCATGTCCTTTTTGCGATCAACGATGCGCAGAAAGCCATCGGCACTGCGGATGGCTACATCGCCGGTGTGAAGCCAGCCGCCCTCGAAGGCCTGGGCCGTCTCTTCAGGCTTGTTGAGGTAACCGCCCATCAGCAACGGTCCCTGCACGCAGATTTCACCAGGCTCACCCTCGGGCACGGGCTTGGTATTATCATCCATCAGAGCCACGCGCACCCATGGAGTCGGACGGCCGCAGCTGGACAGGCGCAGCGGGTCGTCGGACAAGTGATCGGCGCGGCGCATGACGGTGACAGACATCGGCGCTTCGGACTGACCATAGAACTGGAAGAAGATCGGCCCGAGCTTGGCAATGGCATCCTTCAATCGCGCTGCCGGGAAAGCAGAGGCGCCGTAGAATACCACCTCAAGGCTGGAGAGATCGAATTCGGCAAAGCGCGGATGGTCGATCAGCGCCAGCACCATGGTCGGCACCATCAGAACCGAGGTAATGCGGTGTTTTTGCACGGCCTCCATGAAGGAAACAGGGTCGAAGCCGGGAAGAACGACAACAGAGCCACCCTTGAGCAGGATCGCCGTCAGAACTGAAGCGCCAGCATGGCTGAGCGGAGCGCAGACAAGGTGGCGGATCTCGCTGGGCCATTCCCATTCGGTCAGCTGGATCAAGGTGGAGGTCGCCATGCCGCGATGGGTGACCATGATGCCCTTGGGCTTGCCGGTTGTTCCGCCGGAATAGGCGATACGAGCGAGTGATTCCGGATCTGCTGGCGGCGCAACCAGCGGCGCTGCCTGATAGGCAGAGGAAATCCGCTCCAGCGACTGTCCAACCCCTTCGGGTCCGATAACAACAAAATGTTTGATACGCGGGGCACGTTCTTTCAACTGCGCCGCCATGTCCTCAAAATGATCGCCATCATAGACCAGCATATCGATCTCGGCATCTTCGATGACATAGAGGTAGTCTTCGATCGCCCCCATCGGGTGCAGTGATGTGGCAACGATGCCCGCGAAGGACAAAGCATTCATCGCCGCCGGCACTTCAACCCTGTTCTTGGCGAGCATCGCCGCGCGCAGCGGCTTGGGTGAAAGCGCCGCAAAAGCCTGCGACGCCCGGCTGATCGCATCGCGGAGTTCACCCGCGCTCTGTTTCGTACCATCTGCGAGGACCACCACTGTGCGATCAAGATCGCGGTTCAGCGCATGGGCGACAAGTTCAGTGCCTAGGATCGACTGGTAGATCGGATTGGTCATTTCACACCCTCAATATTCGGAATTGCCAGAACGGATACGCATCCAGCGCGCGGCATCGGCCAGCGCTTCAGCAGCAACAGGGACGGCTGCTGCCGCCGCCAGATAGCCATGGATCATTGATGCATCGCAGCGCAGCGAAACAGCAACCCCGCCCTCCGCCAGACGGCGGGCATAGGCGATGCCTTCATCGCGCAGCGGATCAAGTTCACCCAAGAGCACCAGCGCTGGCGCGAGGCCCTCTGTGCTGGCGATACGCAGCGGGGATATCTCAGGGTTGTTTCGGTCAACACCGGCAGGGCAATAGTGATCCCAGAACCAGCGCATGTCCGCGGTGGAAAGCAACCAGTTGCGGCCACCGATCTCACGATAGGACAGCGTTTCGAAATTGTGGTCGGTTACCGGATAGGCGAGCAATTGTCCCGCCAGCGCCGGACCACCGGCGTCGCGTGCACGGATCGCGCAAGCTGCGGCGAGATTGCCGCCAGCACTCTCGCCCGCCACCAGCAGCGATCCCGGAAAAGTATTGGCCGCCCATTGCAGCGCCGCCCAGCAATCGTCGAGCGGAGCGGGAAAAGGATGCTCGGGCGCCATACGATAATCGACGCTGACGATCCTGTGGCGCGATTGGCCAGTCAGGCGGCGGCAGGTATTGTCTACCTGATCAAGATCACCGATCACCCAGCCGCCGCCATGCAAGAACACGCAGGTCCCGAGCGAATCTCCAACGGGTTCATAGATGCGAATGGCAATCGGACCGTAGGGGCCATCGATGCTACGATTTTCGACACCGGCCAGCTCTGGAAGGTCGGTTGCCGGCGGAGCTGAGGCTATCGTTGTGCGCAGCAACTCACGAGCATCCTGCGCGGAAAGCTGATGAAAATAGGGTCGCCCTGCCGCCTCGTTCGCGTCGATAATTGCCTGGTGATAGGGGTGGAGTTGCATTGCCATGGATTTCTACTCAGGCTTGCTGCTCACGCAATTTGCGCCGGTAGGGCACATTGGGTTGGCCGGTGTGCGCAGTAATGCCACCGTCTGCCGTTACAATCGACCCCGTCATGTATGAGGCTTCGTCAGAGCACAGGAAGGCAATGACATTGGCCATTTCTTCGGGCTTCCCCATGCGCGCCAAAGGTATAGGGGAAAGCCAAGCCGCACGATCCTCTGGCCGGGCGACCGTCAGTTCGGTCATCGCCGTTTCGATAAGGCCCGGGCACAGCGCATTCACCCGGATGCCATCACGGGCACAATCGAGCGCAAGTGAGCGGGTGTAGTTGATCACTGCGCCCTTGCTCGCGTTGTAGGCACCCATGCCATAGTCGCCGCCTTGCCCGGAAATCGAAGCGATATTCAAAATCGCCCCGCCATTGGCCCGCATCACCGGAATGGCATATTTGCAGAACAGGAAGATCGCCTTGATGTTGATGTCGAACACCTTGTCCCAGAGTTCCTCGCTCATGTCCGGCGTTTCCGCGAGAGCGCCTATGCCTGCACTGTTGACCAGAATGTCGATCTGCCCCCACTTCTGGCGACAGGCCTCAACCAACGTGGCAACGGCTTCTGGTGAAGCGACATCGGTGTGCATGAAGACTATGCTATCGGTCGTAGCTGCGGGTGGCTGAATGTCGGCGATCAGCACTTTCGCCCCTTCGGACGCGAGGCGAGCAACCACGGCCGCGCCTATCCCAGCGGAACCGCCTGTGACGATAGCAACCTTGCCCGCGAACCTTCCCATTTCCGACTCCTGCTTCGCCCTTGCATCCGGCCTTCATTTCCCCGCTTGGCGAAACGGAAAATTTAGTCAATGCCCGAGTTGCATTTCCTTTTGATCACGCAGCCGAGTCGGTATGAAATTGGCAGCCAGCACGGATTGCGTCGATTGAATCAGCGGACGATAGAAAGACCAAGTCATGCCCGATGTCACCCTTGCCTTTGATGCCGACAACCACCTTGGGGAAACGCCGATTTGGTCAGTTACCGATCAGGCGTTGTGGTGGGTGAACTGCGAACACCCGCCTGAACTGCATTGCTGGTATCCTGCAAGCGGAGAACATCGCAAATGGGCCATGCCGCAGCGGATCGGCGGATTTGTACCTAAGGCGAGCGGCGGACTGCTGGTGGCGCTGGCCGATGGGCTTTATGATTTCGAACCGGAAAGCGGCGGACTCGACCTGCGGGTACCATCCCCCCTCCCTCCGCACGTGAAACTGCACGAATGCCACTGCGATCGCCAGGGACGGTTCTGGATCGGTGCCTATGACCATGACTTTGCGACAAATCGCGAAACAAAAGGTGCCAGCATCTTCCGGCTTGATGGCGACAGGCTCACCCCGGTGATCCAGAATATTGCCATTGCCAATGGCCTGGCCTTCAGTCCCGATGGACTGACTATGTATGTCGCCGATTCCCCGACGCGACGGGTCGATGCTTATGACCTTGATCCAAGGACTGGCGATATTTCCAACCGGCGCACGTTTATTCAGTTGCTGGACGGCGAAGGCTTTGTTGACGGTGCGACCGTCGATTCCGCTGGCGGCTACTGGCTCGCCAATGTTGGCGCAGGAGCACTGCGGCGGTACCTGCCTGACGGCAAGTTGGACCGGATCGTCCCCCTACCCTTTTCCAATCCGACCAAGCCAGCATTTGGCGGGCCAGACCTGAAAACCCTCTACGTGACCTCAACCCAAATGGCCATGGCAACAACCATGGAGCCTACCGCTCCCAACGGCGGCATTTATGCCCTGGAGCCGGGGGAAACCGGCGTTCCCGAAACCCCGTTCGCCTCTTGAAACTGGCTCATGGTGTGACGTTGCGCACATCGCCAGAGTGAAATGGACTTCGCCTGTTGCAATTATTTTCCGCTGGGGTATCAGCAGCACAAAGCAATAATGCGCTTGCCGTGGCTCATTTTCAAACGGTCGCTTTTGACCGGCTTGGAAGAAGGATGAAGAATGTATCTCGCGCCAGACGGGGATGAAATCGAGATCGCGAATGCCGCTGCGGAGTTCCTTGCCGACGCGATGCCGATTGAACGCCTGCACTCGGTCAATTCTGCAGACTTGAATGCTTCACTTCGCTCAACTTTGGGCGAAATGGGCTGGTTTGCCCTTGCCGTGCCGGAAGCCAAAGGCGGAAGCGGGCTGACACCGGTTGAGCATGCACTGTTCTTCCGCGAATGCGGCCGCCAGTGCGCGCCGGTCGACTTGCTCGCCCAATGCCTTGCTGCAAACATGATCTCTGATGACGGCCTGCGCCAATCGGTCATTTCTGGCGAAACGGGGGTCAGCCTCATCATTGCCGATGGTGACAGCTTCCGCATATTTGGTTCCAGCGACGCCACGCATGCCCTTTTGGTCTCGCCCGACAAAGCGCATCTCTATGCGCTGGACGGACTTGATGCCGAAGTCCGCCCGGCCCTTGATCCGGCCAATTCGATCCGCACTACGATGGCCCTGCCGGGTCTGGTTGAGACGGTTGCCGGCAAACCGATCTGGCAACTTGGCCAGCTTGGCACCGCAGCCATGCTGGTTGGCATTGCCGAGGCATCGCTCGACCTGATCGTCGAATATGCCAAAGTGCGAGAGACTTTCGGCCGGAAGATCGGTGCTTGGCAGGCTGTTCGCCACCCTTGCGCCGACATGGCCGTTCGCGTTGAAGCAGCCCGCTCGGAGCTATGGTATGCCGCGACCGCACTCAAGGAAGGCCGCTCCGATGCGGAAGTTCACCTTGATGCCGCCAAGCACCTCGCCAATCTGGCTGCCCATGCGAACGCCGATTCCAACATCCAGCTGCACGGCGGCATTGGCGTGACTGACGAGCACAACGCCCATCTGCTGCTGAAGCATGCCATGCTGCTTTCACGCCTGTTCGGCACGAAACGCAGCCTGCTCGCGCGGCTTCTTAACGCCCGTCTGGAAGACTGAGATGGACCTGCATTTCTCCGAAGCCGATCAAGAATTTCGTGCGCGGGCGCGGGAATGGCTGACCGCCAATGTCCCAACCGCCAAGCGTCCGGCGCATGGCCCGGAAGCCGCGCAGTTCGATCGCGACTGGCAGCGCAAGATGTATGACAACGGCTGGGCCGGTGTTGCCTGGCCAAAGGAATACGGCGGTCTCGGCCTTTCCGGCCTGCAACAGGTGATCTGGTACGAAGAACTCGCCCGCGCCCATGCGCCGCACTACATCAATACGACCTATATCTCGCTGATGCATGCGGGCCCGACCGTGGCCGCGCGCGGCACCGATGAACAGAAAGCCTTTCACCTTCACCGTATCCTCAGCGGGGAATCGCTGTGGTGTCAGGGCTTTTCCGAGCCTAACGCCGGCTCAGATCTGGCCGCACTGAAAACCCGGGGCGTCATCGATGGCGATCACATCGTCGTAAACGGCGCCAAGATGTGGACGACCGATGCCCAGCATGCCGACTATCAGGAACTGCTGATCCGCACCGACCCTGATTCAGAGCGGCACAAGGGCCTGACCTGGGTCATCTGCGACATGAAGGCTCCCGGCATCGACATCAAGCCGATCCGCACCATGCTGCAGGACGAACACGTTAACCTGGTGTTCTACGATGATGTCCGCATCCCGATCAGTAATGTGGTGGGTGAGGTCAACAAAGGCTGGTCTACCGCGCTCGCAACGCTGTCTTTCGAACGCGGTCTTGGCTTCATTGGCGATCAATTGGAGCTTTATGAGCGCGTCTGCCGCGCCATCGAGCTGGCCGAAACGGTCCGAATGGAAGATGGCCGCCGGGCGATTGAAGATGACGGGATCGCGCAGCGCCTCGCCTCGATCAAGGCCGATACCATTGCGATCCGCTCGATGACGCTTGCCGACATCGCTGAAACCGACCGCACCGGCGAGCCTGGGCCAAAGGGCTCGATGATGAAGCTGATGGTCACCTCGACGCACAAGGCCTTGAGCGAAGTCGTCGGTGAAATTATCGGCTGGGAGTTCCTTGAATTCAACGGTGACCGCTCGGCCCATCCGTGGACCTATGATTACCTGTGGTCTTGGGTATTCAGCATTTCGGGCGGAACCAACGAGATCCAGCGCGAGATCACCGCTGACCGGATCCTGGGCCTGCCGAGAGGACGCTGACCATGGCTGCACTGAAGCTGGCAATTGCAGGCGCCAACGCCGAGCGGGGCTGGGCCAGAGACACCCATATTCCGGCGCTTTCCGCGATCCCCGGCATCGAACTTTACGCCGTTTCTGCGCGCAATCAGGACATCGCCGATGTCGCGGCGCAGAACTTTGGCGCAGCCAAGGCTTATGGCGATTCACTCGAAATGGCCCGCGACCCTGATGTGGATATTGTCGCGGTTCTGGTGAAGGTGCCCGAGCACCGCGCAATCGTCCTCGCCGCGCTGGAAGCCGGCAAGCACGTCTATTGCGAGTGGCCGCTGGGCCGCGACCTTGAAGAAGCCGAGGAACTGGCGCTCGCGGCCAAGAAGGCTGGCGTCCATGTCGCAGTCGGCCTGCAAGGTGCGAATTCGATTGCCGTGCGCCATGCCGCAAAATTGGTTCGCCAAGGTGCTATCGGTCGGCCACTCAGCTTGCGCGTTGTCTCGTCCACCGCCGGCTGGGGCACGGTTGCTCCGCCGCACTATGTCTATCTGCAGGATCGCCGGAATGGTGCGACACTGGCAACCATCGCGGGTGGCCACACGCTGGCGGCGGTCGAGGAAGTTGTCGGCGCTTTTGCAGAGGTTTCGGCGCGAAATTCGATCCTGCTGGATACAGTAGAAATCATTGGCACGGGTGAGCAGGTCAAACGCACTTGCGCTGATCACATGCTGATCACCGGCAAGCACGAAGGCGGCTGCGTTTCCAGTGTTGAAATCGTCGGCGGCGTGCCGATCCCGCTGCGTTTTGAGCTGCGCGGCACCAGCGGAACGCTGGAAATCTCCGGACACCATCCCGGCGGCTATCAATGCGGTGCTCTGACAGTACGCTGCACGCCCGAGGCCGAAGCGCAGCCCCTTCCCGCTGTTCCGGGCCTTCAGGAAGCGCCGATCAATGTCGGGCAGATGTGGGCACAGTTTGAAGGCGATATCCGCAATGGCACGCACACGGTCCCCGATTTTGACCGCGCCGTTCGCCTGACCCGCCTGCTCGATGCCATCGAAAGTGCTTCTGACGCAGGCCGTACCGTGACGCTCCCGTCATGAACTGGACAATGCGGACCGACCCCAGCGGCTTTCAGACCCGCTGGTCAGAGGATTTGGCAGGTCGATATCTGTCCGAAGGTCACTGGACCAACACGACACTCGTTGATGCGGCACGCAAGGCGCTCGCCAGCGATCCCGGTCACCTGCTGCTGATCGAAGGCGAAAACCGCCTGACACGGCAGGAGTGCTGGGATCAGTCGCTGAAATTGGCGGCATTCTTCCTTTCCCGTGGGCTGAAACCGGGCGATGTGATATCCTTCCAGTTGCCGAACTGGGTGGAAACAGCGGTGATCGCGCTTGCCGCACGCATGACCGGGCTGGTGATCAATCCGATCCCACCAATCTACCGTGAATCCGAACTGGCCTATATTCTCGCAGACTGCCGCGCAAAGCTGATTTTCGTCCCCGGCCTGTTCCGCAAGCATGATTATGCCGCGATGATGGCTGGCCTTCGTGCTGCGCTGCCTGAATTGCAAGACGTCGTGACTGTCCGTGATACAGGCGAACTCACCTGGGAAACCGCGATTGGCTGCGATGCCGCTCTCGAATCCGCTTTGCCAAAGGTCGATCCGTCAGCTGTGATGATGGTGATGTACACCTCTGGCACCACGGGCAAGCCAAAGGGCGTTCTTCACACCCATTATTCCTATGACCACCGTGCCCGCGCCATGGGTGAGGCCTGGAAGATCGGGCCGGACGACGTGGTGTTCATGCCCTCGCCTGTCACCCACATTACCGGTGCCCTCTGGGCCTTTGACATGACCTGGATTCACGGCTCGGCCAGCGTGCTGATGGACGTCTGGACGGTCGATGAAGGCATTGCGGTGATCGAGAACAACCGCTGCACGGTTAACGGCGGTGCCACGCCGTTTCTGCAGCAATTGCTCGATACGGCCAGCGCCCGCCCTGAAGCGATTGCATCGCTGCGCCTGTTCTTCTGCGGTGGCACAACCGTGTCACCTGATCTGATCCGCAAGGCGAGCGAAACCTTCCCGGGTTGCCTGTTCTTCCGCTGCTATGGCTCAACCGAGATGGTCACCGCGACGCTTGGCATCCGTGATGCTGCCCAGGCAGATCTTGGTGCCGATACTGACGGCGAAATAGTCTATCCGGCTGAGCTCAAGATCATCGACGCAGTTGACGATACCCCCTTGCCCGATGGCGAGGAGGGCGAGATCATCGCGCGCGGGCCAGGGCTGTTCTTTGGCTATGTCCACCCGTCGGACAACGAAGGCAATTTCGATGCCGACGGCTTTTTCCGCATGGGCGACCTCGGCCGCATCGTGCACGGCAACTACATCGTCATTACCGGCCGCAAAAAGGACATCATCATCCGCTCGGGCGAGAATATCAGCCCAAAGGAAGTGGAAGATCTCCTATTCAACCACCCCGCCGTGGCGGAAGTGGCGATTGTCGCGATGCCCAGCTCGACCACTGGCGAAAAAGGCTGCGCCTTCATCATCCCGCGCGCGGGCATGACAATAGATTTGCCGGAAATCCGCCGCTTCCTTGATGGCGAAGGACTGGCGCGCCAGAAGTTTCCCGAACACGTTGTGCTTGTCGATGATCTGCCTCGCGTACCCTCGGGCAAGGTCAAGAAGGACGTGCTGCGGATTGAAGCCCGCAAAATTGCCGAAGCCGAGGGCTGAGCCCCTTTCCTACCGCCAGGAAAATCCACCATCGACCGGCAGTTCGGTTCCGGTGGTGAAGCCTGAATCTTCGGTTGTGAAGAACAATGCAGCGCGCGCTACATCGTCCACTTCGCCCAACCGCTTGAGCGCGACACGCTCAGCCGCGCGTTCGGTGTGTTCGGGATTTTCCCAGAGGTAACGCGTCATTTCGGTCTTGATCACGCCCGGACATATCGAGTTGGCGCGTATTTTCGGACCAAGATCCATCGCGATTGACTTCGTGAACATCACCTGCCCCGCCTTGCTCGCAGAATAGCCCGCCGTTCCCGGCATCGGCATCAGGGCGGAAACCGAGGCGATGTTGACGATGGTCGCCAACTCAGCCTGCTGCAGAAAGGGTAGCGCAGCCTTCACGATGTTGAACGGCCCGGTCATGTTGACAGCGAGCATGCGGTCCCAGCTGGCTGGATCAAGATCGACAAAAGGCGTGATATCGAGAATGCCGGCGGCATTTATGATGCCATCGATGCCACCGAGCAAATTGCCCGCTTCGGAAACGATCTGGTTTACCCCTGCCCTGTCGGTGACATCACAGCGGAAACCATGGGCACCAAGCGCTTTGGCTACATCCAGCACGCCAGCCTCGTTCATGTCGAGCAGCGCCAGCGATGCCCCTTCTTCGGCAAATAACCGGGCGATCCCGCGGCCCATCCCGCTTGCCGCGCCGGTGACCAGAATTTTTCGTGATGCCAGCTTCTTAGTCATCGTCATTCCCACTGCTTGCAGCCATTTGACTCACGCGGCGATTCCCTGCCAACAAATGCACATGAGTCAACGCATATGACGCTGACGCGTCCGAAACGCAAAATTGGCCTGACCGCTGTGCCTTATGGCAAACAGGCACTGAAACATAAAGGCCACACCCCTGTCGGAAATGGCCCATATCTATGCATTTCCCCGCTGGGCTGGCTGTAAAGCTATTGCAATGCTACGCCCTCGTAGTATTTCGCTGCCAACGATATAAAATCGGGGTGTCTGAGGATCATCGAAAACCATGCGCGAATGTCGCGCATGCGCAGTGCAGCCTGACGGCAGGCTGACAACAGAACTCATACATCAACCCGGGAACGATCACGATTTTCGGAACGCGGCGGGGCAATTGCATGCATTTGCCTCTTCGGAACAAAGACAAGCCTGAAGACTTCTGTGGAGGGAATACAATGAACATGAATGCGACAATGCGCACACGCCTGCTGATCTGCACGGCGTTGGCTCCGGCCTTTTTCATGCCCACACTTGCCGCTGCGCAAGATGCGTCGGCGAAGAGCAATGACAGCCTCGAAGAAATCGTGGTCACCGCGCAGAAGCGCGAGCAGAGCGTTCAGGACGTGCCGATTGCAGTTACCGCGCTGACCGGTGACACCTTGCAGGCAAACCGCGTTTCGACCGTAACCGATCTTACCGGCCTTGCTCCCGGCGTAACAGTTCGCCCGGCAGCTGGCGGCTCACAGATTCCATCCTTCACGGTTCGCGGTGCAGTGAGCTACGGCGTTGTCCCGGGCTCTGACAAGCAGGTGTCGATCTACCTTGACGGCGTCTACATTTCATCGCCGCGCGGCTCGATCTTCGACCTGCCGGACGTTGAGCGCATCGAAATGCTGCGCGGCCCGCAGGGAACGCTGTTCGGCCGCAACTCGACTGCAGGTGCTGTCAGCATTTCAACGCGCGATCCTTCGGGCGAAATGCACGTGAAGGCGAAGGCGACTGTCGGAAACTACGACCAGTTCCGCTTCGGCCTGAGCGTTGACACCCCGCAAATCGGGCCGTTCAGCGCCTATTTCAGCTATGTCCACAACTACAAGCGCGGTGACTACCGGAACCTCAACGCTGGCCAGGTCTGGGATCGCACCAGCGCGCCCGATGGTTTGGGTGTTGGCCGTTCGCCCGACTACCTCGGCACACGTGATGGTGCATCATACTTTGCCGCAGTGAAGTTTCAGCCCAGCGACAACTTCAAGATGGTCTATAAGTTCGACAAGAACGTAGAAGACGGCACACCAGACGCCGCGGTGGCCATCAACTACGATGCAAACTATGCGCCTGCGGGCATCGGTGCCATGCTGGATGGCATCATCAAGGGCCAGACCATCCCGGTCACGATCGTGCCAAACGCTCAGCGTCCGGACACCGCAAACAACGGTTTTGCAGTAAACAGCAAACAGCGCGTGACCGGTCACAGCCTGACGACCACCTGGCGCGCAAGCGACAGCCTGACGATCAAGAACATCATGGCCTATCGCAGCACCTATATGTTCACTGCGACGTCTATCGATGGCATCGGCGGCCTGCCGCTGACTCCGGCAGCATTTGATGCCTACGCCTTGTTTGCTGCAAAGCAGAGCCCGTCTTATCAATTTGCTCCTGCTGCAGTTCTGGCTGGCACCAAGGCTGCGCTGACCAGCGCAGGCTATCCTGGCTCGCCGTTCGGCGCGATTGTTACCGCGCCTCTTTCGTCTGGCAAGCAATGGAGCGACGAACTCCAGATCAACTATGACTCGAAGCTGCTGACCTTGACGGCGGGCGCGATGTATTTCCACAGCAAGGACGCCCAGGGCGTATCCGGCCACATCAACACCCCGCAGTTTTCAGTGTTCTCGGGCGGCGTAATTGGTCTGGGTCAAACGGCCGTAACCTATAACTATGCCAAGTCCTATGCCGCCTATGGCCAGGCGGAAATTCATGCATCGAGCCAGCTCGACATTGTTCTGGGTGCACGCATCACCAAGGACGACAAGTCAGGCGTTCTGAATGTGGGTAAGGTTGTAGGCCCGGTCACGACTGTTGACGCAGTCCTGAACCAGCTACTCAAGATCCCGTTCACCTACTCCAAGACCAAGCCCAACTGGCTGATCGGACTGAACTACAAGCCGAATGACGATATCCTAGTTTACGCCAAGTTCTCGACGGCGTTCGTGTCGGGCGGCGCTGTTGCTGGCGTTCCGTTCGAACCGGAAACTGCGGCATCATGGGAAGCAGGTATCAAGGCTGATCTGTTCGACAAGCACCTGCGCACCAGCCTCTCGGTTTACACCGTCACTTACAAGAACTTCCAGACGGCTCAGGGCGGGACCAACTTCGTCTCATATCTTGATGGTGTGGGCGCAGCAGCGCATATTCCAGGCCTGAATGACGGTTCTGCAAACCAGGTCCTTCTGTCCAAGGTTATCGGCACCTTCATCCTGCCACAGGGCGGACCGGTGAAGAACTCTGGCTTCGAATTTGAAGCCACGGCAATGCCTGTGCGCGGCCTGACATTGGGCGGCAGCCTTGGTTATTCCAAGACGACCTATACCGACGTCAATCCGATCCTGCTTGCGTCGAACGGCCTGAACGCTGCCGGCCAGCAGGAATACCCGCCGACGTTGCGCCCGGACTGGACTGCCACGCTTTCTGCCTCATACGAATCTGCACCGATCGCTGGCGATATGCGCTTCAATGTACGTATGGACGGCACTTGGCATTCCAAGGAGCTTGTGCTGAGCGGCGCAACAGGTGCGAACCCGCTTTATGCAGCGGCGGTCTATGTCCCGGCTTCGTGGGTCGTAAACGCCCGTATGGGCCTTAAGGACATTGCCTTCGGTGATGTTAAGGGTGAACTGGCCGTGTGGTCACGCAACCTGTTTAACAACCGCGACATGACCTACGCGCTCGGCCTCGGCCCAATCGTCGCTGGTAACTTCCAGGCAGCCCGTACCATCGGTGCTGATCTGACGATCCAGTTCTGACGACATCAATTTGAGTGTAAATCGTGGAGCGCCCGGATCGAAAGATCCGGGCGCTCTTTTTTGCCCGCCAAGTCAGGAGTTGCGCGGTTTCCAGACCAGCGGCAAGCGCGGCATCATGACTGCTGCCCCGGCCTTCACCTCCAGCACTGCACCTTCAGCAATGGCGAAATCCGGAATACGCTTCAGCCATTCTTCCAGAAACACCCGGATTTCCGCGCGGGCGAGCGACGAGCCCATGCAGTAATGCGCTCCCGCCCCAAAAGTGGCGTGGAGGTGCCGCGGTCGCTCGAAATCGACTTCAAGCCAGTTAGAGCCGTCTTGCGGAAAGTTCGCCAGCGCTGTTGGCGCGACGATTAGATCGCCCGCCTTGAGCAGAACGCCGCCAAGCTGCGTATCCCGCACAAGCTCGCGCGTCAGATTGACCATGGCCATGCGGCGCAGGAACTCTTCGATGGCATTGGTCAACAGATCGGGCCGCTCGCGAAGCTGCACGCGATGATGCGGGCTAGTGGCCAGAAACCGGGTGATGAAAGTCAGCATCGAAGCCACCGTGTCCAGCCCGGCGAGCATCAGCACCGACATCAAACCTTGCAGTTCGTCATCACGCAAAGGACGGTCACCAAAACCTGAGCGGGCGAGCTTGCTGATAAGGTCGCTGCCCGGTCTGGCCTTGCGCTCCCGCACCTTGGCCATGGTGTAGGCTCCCATGTCCGCGAAGCCTTGCATCCGTGTTTCCGGAGCATCGGGGCGGACAATGCGATCAACGAAAGCCATGATCACCGGTTTGTCCTCGTCAGGCAGGTCGAGCATGCCCATGAACACGGCAATCGGCATCTTTTGCGCGAAATCAGCCACAAATTCGCATTCACCGCGCGGTTCAAGCTGGTCGATCACGCCAACACAAATCTCCCTTGCCCGCAGGGCGAGCTTCTTGACCTCGGACGGGGTCATCGATGTGGAGATCAGGCGCCGATAGACCGCATGGTCGGGCGGATCGATCATCAACGGAATGATCGGCGGTGTCGGGTTAGCCTCTTTTGGCACCCGCATCGCCTTGCTGGAGAAGGTCTCAGCATCTTCCAGAATCTGACGGATAAAGGCCGCATCGGTCGCCACCCAATGCCCGCCGTTGCGCTGTGTCCAGAACAGGTCCGGCACACCGGAATCGCGCAGCCGCACCATCGCAGCGGCAAAGTCTCCGTCAGGCGCATCTACCTGAAAGCTGTCGTAATCGAGCACACGACCGGACGGAACATGATCGGGCAATTCACTGCGGCTGGGATAGAGCATGAATTTCCTCTAGTTTCCGCCACCTCGTATGATCAATAGCTGTCATCCAGCGCAAAAACTTGCAAGGCTAATCAGCCTGCGGTGAGGCGATCAAAGGCAAGTGGCGCGCCCGGATCCGCTGATCCAGACCACAGCATAACACCTTGAGAAGACAGGGGCGGCCAACGAGACCGCCCCTGTTTGTTATTCTGGCAAGCTACTGCTGTCAGGCTGGCTCAGTGTCATAGAATTTCGCGTATTGCGAGCGGTAGGCCATCAGCGGCCCGTCGCCATCGACAAGAAACGGCTGGGTCAGGTTCTTCTTGTTCGCCCAGATCGGCATATCCTGCACCACCTGCTTCACCAGATCGCGCATGCGGGCCTTGGTGACGCGCATCTTGCCTTCGCTGATGCCCGCAGGATGATAGAGCTGCCAGCGTTGGTGCGTATGACCTGAATCGATCGCCGTCAGCTGTTGCGCCATCAGCACGTTGGTAACGTCGGTGAACTCGGTCATCGATTGGCCGGGGCCGGTTGCTGCCATATCGATCTTGCCCTGCATTGGCCCGCGCGGCGTGTTCATTTCCGCGACAACGGTGTTCCGGCGGCTATAGCCATCCAGCTTGAACTCTGCCGAAGGAGCGCCGGGAACGCCGTGCACGGCGGCAAAGTGGGCGTGATCCTGTCCGTTCTCCGTGATCTCCTGAATGTGGATGTTGACGATCCACTCATGCGTTTCAGAGAGCACCCATTCGCTGCCTGCCTGGCACGGCGGCAACTTGACCACGTCCCACAGCGGCTCAATGTCGCGGGGGTGGTACCAGACGTAAACGACATTATCCGATTCCTGCACCCGCCATTTCTTGACGCATCCCTTCTTCAACTTGGGAGGGATAACCTTGGCATAGGGAATGTTGGTGACCTGCCCCTCACCATTGAACGACCAGTGATGGAACGGGCAGCGCAAGTCATTGCCTTCAACCGTGCTGTTTACGCCAAGGTGGGCCCCCAGATGCGGGCAGACCGGATCGACCGCGCGAAGCTGGAAATCCTCGCCGCGCCACATGACGAATTCGGTGCCGAAATAGCGCAGGGTCTTGATATCACCGGGCTGGAAGTCGTTCGACATGCCGACACCGAACCAGCCAAATGGCAGGGGCAGGTTATCATAACCGCGCTCGATGGTGGTCGTGGTTGCCACGTTCATGATGGTCATCGCGCTTCCTTCCGAATCCAGCATCCGGAGAAACGATCACGCTCCGGATTAATGCAATTCGTAAGGCGCATTTATTCCCGCAACATTGACCGAGGTCAAACGAACCGCAGCATCACAACAAAGCAAAAAAGGGCAGAAGCGATCTGGTATCGCCCCTGCCCCCTTTCGCAAATGTCCGCCAGATCAGGCTGCGACGCTATCTGGTTCGTTGTCGTCGAACTGGTAATAGCGCTTGTACTGTTCGCGATAGGCCATCATCGGCCCGTCGCCTTCGACCAGTAATGGTGTGGGCATATAGCGCTTGGCATTCCAGATCGGGATATCCTCATTCACCTGCCGCACGAGATCGCGCATGCGGGCCTGCGTAACGCGCAGGCGGCCATCGCTGAGGCCGGGGATATGGTACATCTGCCAGCGCAGGTGGGTGTGCTCCGCATCAATCGGCGTCACCTGCTGAGACTGCACAACGTGGGTCACATCGACATATTCGGTGATCGACTGCCCCGGACCGGTGGCGGTAACATCGATCTTGCCGGTCATCGGACCGCGTGGCGTGTTCATTTCCGCAATGACGGTATTGCGGCGCACCCAGCCATCAAGGCGGAATTCGCCCTTGGGAGCATAGGGCACACCATGCACAGCGCCAAAGTGCGCGTGATCCTGACCGTTTTCGGTGATTTCCTGGCAATGGATATTGATCACCCAGTCATGGACCTCGGCCAGCACCCAGTCACCATCCGGGCAGGCGGGCAAAGTTGCCACTTCCCACTTTGGTTCGGCCTTGTTCGGGTGATACCAGACATAGACCACGCCATCAGTCTCGCTAACCGGCCATGAGGGCAAGCACGAACGCTTCAGCTTGGGCGGGATCATCTTGGTATAGGGAATGCTGGTCACACCGCCGTTGCCACCAAAGCTCCAGTGGTGGAACGGGCAGCGCAGGTCATTACCGACGACAGTGCCGCCAGCCCCAAGGTGCGCGCCAAGATGCGGGCAGTAGGGATCGACAGCATTGACCACGCCATCTTCGCCGCGCCAGACGACAATTTCGGTGCCGAAATAGCTCAGCGTCTTGACCTGACCGGTGGTGATATCGCCAGACATGGCGACTGCAAACCAGCCAAAGGGCATCGGCATGCCCGCATATCCCCGCGCGAGGGAGGTTGATTCAGCACTCATACTTATCTCCCCTGCCCTGTTTCGGGCGCAGGCTTTATTGCCCTAGGTGTATCACAACTTGTTATCGGTTTGCATCAGGTCGCCGGCGCAATTGTCGCCTGACAGCCATTGGCATTGTCATCCAGAACCAGCTGGCAGGAAAGCCGCATGTTGCCTTCTGCGCCAAGCGCCTCCAGCATCTCTGCCTCGTCTTCACCTGCCGGTTCCACCTGGTCAACCCACTCAGGGCTAAGCTCGACCAGACAGGTTCCGCAGGAAATCGCCCCGCCGCAGGTGCCAAGCGTCAGATCAACCTGCTCGCGCAGCACCTGCATCAGCAGATCGCCAGACTTGGCCGGAACTTCGCGTGTTGTTCCCTCGCGGTCGGTAATGGTCAGGTTCAGATCGGACATCTCCAAACTCCGTCAGCGCCCGCGCGGAATGTCGCGGAAGGGCACGTTCTTGTCGACACGCACATCGCCGGGCAGGCCCAGCACGCGTTCGGCAATGATATTCTTCATGATTTCATCGGTCCCGCCACCAAGCCGCAGGCCGGGCGCCCAGAGGAAACGATGCTGGAACGCGCCGTTCATCAGGGCCGATGCGGGATCATCGATCAGCCCGCCATGGTCGAGAATATCGAGTGCCTGACTCGAAAGGTTCTGCGCCATTCCCGACCAGAGCAGCTTGCCTACCGAGCCTTCGGGGCCCGGTGCGGTTCCCTTGGAGAGCGACGTCAGAGTGCGGAAGCTCAGGAGGCGAACCGCCTCGGCGTCAATATAGAGATCGGCCAGCCATTCCCGGAAAGCCGGATCATCCATCGCCGTGCCCTCCCACGATGCGACCTGCTTTGCGAGCTTCATGGTATCGCGCCAGTTGAGACCGCTGACCGAACCGAATGCGGCGCGCTCGTTCATCAGCGTCGAAATAATGACCTTCCAGCCGCCGCCGACTTCGCCCACGCGCTGCGAATCCGGGATGCGGACGTCAGTCAGGAACACTTCGTTGAGCTCGTTGTCGCCCGACATCATCTTGATCGGGCGAACTTCAACACCCGGCGTCTTCATGTCGAGCCAGAATGCGGTAAGTCCCTTGTGCTTCGGCACATCCGGATCGGTGCGGGCGATCAGCATGCCATAGTCGGAAATCTGCGCGCCGCTGTTCCACACCTTCTGGCCGTTGATCACCCAGTCATCACCGTCCTTGACGGCTGCGCTGCGGACACCGGCGGAGTCCGAACCGCTCGACGGCTCTGAAAACAGCTGGCACCAGATCTTGTCGCCGCGAATCGCGGGCGGGATCAGACTGAGCGAAACCTCGTCCTTGTTGTGCTCCAGCAGTGCCGGAAGCAGCATGTGCAGTCCGGTAGTGAAGTAGTTGAACTGGAGGCCTGCGCGCGCTTCTTCCTGATTGAAGATCGCCTCATCAATCGCAGTGCCTTCTGCCCCGCCCCAGGCTTTCGGCCATGAGATACAGCCATAACCGGCGTCAGCCTTGATCGCCTGCCATTTGCTGGCAACTTCCTTATGACCTTCCTGCCAAGGGCGGCGTTCTTCGGGCGTAAGGTGGCTCATATCCGGCGCATTGGCCGCAATCCATGCGCGAACCTTCTGACGGTATGCGGCTTCTTCCGGGCTATCTTCAAAGTTCATCGGCTTAGTTCCCTTCCGCCAGTTCGGCCGCGAGCCGCAGCTCAAGCCGGTCGGCCAGGCGGCGCTTCCAGTCTCGCGGCGCGCCCAGCACCAATGCTAGATGGCGGGCGCGGCGGAAGAAGAAGTGGCAATCTGCTTCCCAGGTGAAGCCGATTCCGCCGTGGGTCTGGATGTTTTCCTTCGACGCCAGCCAATAGGCTGCCGATGCCGCAACCCGTGCGGCGGCGGCTGCCAGCGGCAGTTCAGGCGCATCACTCGAGAGCGCCCAAGCCCCGTAATAGGCATTGGCGCGTGCGACTTCATTCTTGACGAAAACATCCGCCAGCTTGTGCTTTATTGCCTGATAGGAGCCAATCTGGCGGCCAAAGGCAAAGCGCTCAAGCGCATAGTCACGCGCCATTTCCAGTGCCCGGTCAGCTCCGCCGAGCTGCTCAAAGGCGATAAGGATAGCTGCGCGGTCTTGCACGCGAGACAAAAGCTCCATCCCCTTGCCCGCTTCGCCGAGCAATTCGGCAGGTGCGCCATCAAAGGCAATACGTGCGGCACCGCGCGTCGGATCGATGGTCGAGAGGAATTCGCGCGATACGCCCGGTCCGGTCAGGTCGACAAGATAAAGACCCGCTCCCGATGCACCCTGCGCCAAAACCACCGCGCGCTGCGCAACAAGACCATCAGTTACGGGGACTTTCACACCGCTCAATTTGCCATCGATCACCTGCGCTGCGACCGCCTGATCGGTGAGCACGCCCGGGCCTTCTGAAACTGCAACGGTTCCCAGCAGTTCCCCGCTTGCAACGAGCGGCAGCAGTGCCTGCTTCTGCTCTTCGCTACCAGCCACCAGCAGGGCTTCGGCGAACAGATAGATGCTGGATGCGAATGGCACTGGCGAAACAGCGCGGCCAAGCTCTTCAGCCAGCGCGCAAAGCTCGACATAGCCCATGCCAAGGCCGCCATAAGTCTCCGGAATGGCAGCGCCACACCAGCCCTGTTCGACCAAGCGCGCCCAGAGCACAGGATCGTGCCCTTCGGCAGGGTTCTCAAGCACACCACGCGCGACAGTTAGCGGCGAGCATCCGGTGAGGAACTTCCTCGCCTCGTCCTTGAGCGCCTTCTGGTCATCGGTATAGTCAAAGTTCACGTATAATCTCCGATTCCACACCTTGCTTTACAATGAACATCCGCTGTTGCAATAGCCTCTGCAACAGACCGGCCGAAAGGATCACCAATGCCCCGTCCTCGCGAGATTGCTGCCATTGATACGCTGATCGGCTTTCGCGACAAGCAGCATGCGCCGATGGTCGCCAGCGAAAAGGTCAAGTGGGAACGCCATCCGGCCGAATATATGTTCAAGGATCTGCCGGGCGAGCTTGAAGAAGGTCAGGACCGCGACACCTCGATCGAGGAAACGCTGGCCAAGATGGACGAGTTCAACATCCGCGTCGGCGTACTTCACACCAACGATGATCGCACGCCAGAGGCACTGCGCCGCTATCCTGATCGCTTTGTTGGTATCATGCCAACCAACCCGCATCGCGGCATGGACGCGGTTCGTGACATCCAGAACGCCTTTGATGAATACGGCCTCAAAGGCGTATCGATGTTTCCCTCGGGCCAGAACCCGCCTTGCCCGATCAACGACAAGCATTGGTACCCGATCTATTCCAAGTGCTGCGAGCTCAATATCCCCGTTTTCTGCACCACCGGCGTCCCCGGCCCCCGCATTCCGCTTGCTGCGCAGAAAGTCGAGCTGATCGACGAGGTCTGCTATGACTTTCCGGAGCTGAAATTTGTCATGCGTCACGGGGCAGATCCCTGGGTTGATCTGGCGGTAAAGTTGCTGCTCAAGTGGCCCAACCTCTATTACTCCACCTCGGCTTTTGCGCCGAAATACTGGCCCAAGGAAATCATCGACTTCGCCAACACGCGCGGCGCGGACAAGATCATCTACGCAGGCTATTTCCCGATGGGGCTGACGCTGGAGCGCATCTTCACCGAGATGGACGCCGTACCCTTCAAGGACGAGGTGTGGCCGAAGTTCCTGCATGACAATGCGGCCAAGGTATTGGGCTTGGGCCCAAAGTAATTTCAAGCCAGACATGCTGACCGGACTGTCGCCCGGTCAGCACATTGATTGATCTATCAAACCTGCCGCGCCAGATATGCCGACTCGTGGATAGCGTTGCCATAAGAACGGGGGCTGCGCGCATCCCCAACCACCTGCACCTGTACTCCGGTGTTGTGGAGCTGCGACGACAGCGGGTTATAGGATACCCGTCCCGGAGCAACGATGAGCGCCGCGCATTCAATCGTTTCCTTGCGGCCATCGGCATGGCGCACCAGCACCTGACCGGAATGAACCTCCTCAAGGGCAACGTTTTGTTCTGAAGCCAGTCCGACCTTTGCCATCCAGCGATTGACCGCACCCGCACGCGAACCGATGTAGGCTGCGGGAACGAGCTTATCTGCCGGATCGAGCAGCCGAATGGAGCGTCCGGATTGCACGAGATCAAGCGCGAGTTCAATGCCCTCACCAGCTCCCCACACGACCAGCGGTCCGGCAGGAAGTGTATCCAGACCCTTGGAAAGAGCTGTGTCGATTGTGCAGGCAAAACCGGCGGCAATCGCTTCATTCAATCCGGGAACCGAAGGCATCGCGGGCTGCGCGCCGGTAGCCACTACCACTACGTCCGGCTTTTCGGCCAAAACGGTTTCGCGGGTCAGCACTTCGTTAAGGCGCACGGCAATTCCAGCCTTGGCCACCATCAGCTTATGCCAGTCTGGCTGATAGGCGATTTGCTCCATGTTGGGCAAAGTCTTGTAATTGCCTGCCCATGCCATGACGCCGCCAAGCTGGCCTGACGCTTCAAATATCGTCACATCATGGCCGCGTTCGTGTGCGGTGATGGCGTATTCCATACCGCCCGAGCCGCCGCCAGCGATGTAAATCCGCTTCTTCTTCAATGCCGGGATCAGGCGATATTCGCGATCGCGCCCGAACGCTGCATTTTGCGCCGAACCGGCGATACCCTTGGCGAAGATATTGCCCGTCATCAGCGATGCGCCCGTGCGGGTCGACTTGCGGATTTCGTCCTCACGGCCTTCGGCGATCTTGCGCGGGAAGTCCGGGTCGTCGAGCGATTGACGGCAAGAGGCGTAAAAATCAGCGGCACCTTCGCCAATGATTGTCCGCATATGCTCTGGAGTGTTGGTGTTGCACGATCCCATCAGCGGCATGTCAATGCCTTTGGCCTGCAACAAGGTGCGCAGTTCCTTGAGCTTGTCGAGCGCAACCATGTTGGGGACGTAGAAACCGCCGCCAATATATTCGCCGGAGGCTACTTCCGGGTTGCGGCTCTTTGCGGGGAGCATCGAACCGAATGTGCAATCCATGGCGTCAATGCCCAGCGCGTGAAGGCGCGTGGCGTAGTTGTCGACGAAATAGGCAACGTCGTAACCTTCCTCATAATTCTCGTCACAGCACATGCGCGGGATAAGCGGGAAGTCCTTGCCGCACAGCTCCTGCGTGCGCTGGAGTATCTGCTCGCAGAACAGGAAGTTGTCCGAATATTCGTCATTGCGGCCCGAGTTTTCCAGCAGCGACAGCGTCACATGCGGCAGCGAGCCATGGCAGAAGTGGTAAGAGACGTAGTCATAGCCAGCCTCGCGCGCGCGGCGACCGGCTTGGGCAAAGCTCTCGACCAGTTCCTTGTAGGTTTCGGTCGGGACGACTCCCGGTTGCTGGTTGCCGATGGGATATTTGCCTGTCGGCCCCCATGAAACCGTTCCAGGAATCCAGCCCTTTCCGGGTTCAATCGGGAAAGTGGCCCCGACGCCCGGGATCAGGCCACCGTAGAACAACTGAATTCCCGCCAGCGCATCGTTGTGGTGGATGACCTCAACCATTTCGCGGTGGCTGATGATGTAGGTATCATCATAAAGGCCGAGCATGCGCTCGTTGATCAGGCCGTCCCAACGCACATTGGTTGCGCCAACGCAGACTGCGCCAAATCCACCGGCCGCCAAAGCCTCGTAAGCGCCCACGGATTTTGGTGTCGCATAGCCTTTGGCATCCGACATGTTCAGCGTCGTCGGCGCGTGCACCATGCGGTTTTTGAAGGTCAGATTGCGGGTCTGAAAAGGCTGCAGAAGGGGATCGTTCATCGGGTCATCTCCACAAGCAAGGCACTATATCCGGCACATTCGCCGAATCGAATATCAATCTCGACACTGTGTCGATAAATAGTCTTTATGTCAATTAATGGACAATCTGATTGCAGTTTGCTATCCCACCATTGTGACTGCGCCCCTCGACCAGAAACCCACGCTTCAATCAGCCCGAAAGGCATTCGCGCGCACGCATATCTGCAAAGCTGCCCGCGAACTGTTTCACAGCCAGGGTTATGCTGCCACCACTTTTGACCAGATAGCCAAAGCAGCCGGAACGCGGCGCACAACGCTCTATTCCCATTTTCGCGACAAGTCGGAAATCCTTGAGCAAATCGCCGATGAGTATCAGGAAGGCCTCTGCGCACTGATTGACAGACTCGATGGACCGATTCCAGACCGGGCAAACATTGATGCCTGGACTGCAGCGATGGTCGAATTCGTTGCACAGGAGCGTGCCCCCGCTACCTTGATAATCGGCCTGAGTGTCGGCCTGGATAGCCCCGAAGCAATCTTGCGCACCAGCCAACGGTTTCCCCTTGCCCTTGCCGCACGCATCCCCGCTTTCGAAAAAACCTTCGATGCGCAAGCCGACGACGGGCGGGCACAAGCATGGGCAAAGCTCGTCATGCGGGAACTTAGTCTGGCCTGCCTCAAGGCTGCCCGAAAAGAGAACGGCTCGGCCGCATCGCTGTCCGTCGCTGCCGATATGTTCGAATGGTTCGCGCACAAATTCGCCTGAGCTTTCAGCTCAGGCGCCCTGGGCGCGATCGATGCTGTAGGTAGAGCCGGAAATGAAGCTTGCCCGATCCGAAACGAGATAGAGAATCAGGTCGGCAATTTCCTGTGGCTGTGCCGGTCTCCCGCTTGAAAAAACGCGCATTGTCGCATCGCGTCCACCCAACTTGGCGTCAAACTGGTCGTAAATCTGGTCAGCCATGTCGGTTTGGGTAAAGCCCGGCAGCACGGCATTGATCCTGATGTCGAGCCCCGCACGATTGACTTCCAGTGCGGCGCTGCGGGTGAAGTGCGAAATCGCTGCCTTGCTGGCTCCGTAGGAGGCCATGGCAGGATTGCCCTTGAGCGAAGCGGTGGACGATACATTGACAATCGCCCCTTCCCCCGCTGGCCGCATGAAATCGAGCGCCAGCGCCATGCCCTGCAGAGAGCCTTCCACGTTGACGGCAAAAACCTCGCGATAGGTCGGAAAGATATTGGCATCCACGCGGTCAAACCGCGCGATCCCCGCCGAATTGACGAGAATATCCACCCGCCCCCATTCGGCCGTGACCCATTCACGAACGGCCTGCCAATCAGCTTCGCTGGTGACATCGTGCCTGCGACCTTTCGCCGCGAGCCCTTCCTGACTGATCGCTGCAGCAGCCGCAGTTACTGCGGCTTCATCGCGATCAAGCAAGAGCACCGTCGCTCCTGCGCGGGCTATCGATCCAGCCGCAGCTCGACCAATTCCGTTAGCACCGCCTGTTACCAGCGCGAATTTGCCCGCAAGATCAATCCACGAATTGACCATGGTTACGCCTTCTCCAGAATATGGACGCCGCAGGCAGCAACCGATGCAAAGCCAAGCACGTGGGCGAGACCGATCCTGGCGCCTTCCACCTGGCGGGCACCAGCCTCACCACGCAAATGATAGACAATTTCAACGATATTCGCGACGCCAGTTGCGCCGATCGGATGCCCCTTGGCGAGAAGCCCGCCGGATACGTTGACCGGCAATCTGCCACCTAGCGCCGTCTCGCCACTATCGATAAGCCGCGCTGCTTCGCCATCGGCACAGAGGCCGAGATTTTCGTAATGCAAGAGCTCTGCCACGGCAAAGCAATCATGCAGCTCGACCATGTCGAGGTCTTCCGGCCCGAGGCCGGCCTGCTCGTAGGCCTTTGCGGCTCCAAGCCGGGCAACCGTATTGGGATCAAACATATCCGGCGTTCGCGGTTCGAACGGATCGGACACGAGCGCAGATCCGCGAATGCGAACGGCGCGACCCATGCCCATTTCGCGGGCCTTCTTCTCCGAGACGATAATGACCGCAGCAGCCCCATCAACATTGGGCGAGCACATCAGCTTGGTCAGCGGCCAGGCGATCATCTCGCTGGCCAGCACCTCTTCCAGCGGCGTTTCGATCTGGTAGGCCGCCTTGGGATTCATTGTCGAATGGTGGTGGTTCTTCACCGCGACCTGCGCGATCTGTTCGATCGTCGTGCCGTAGCGGTTGACGTGGATCATGCCAGCTTCGGCAAAGAATGATGGCGGCGCGACCGAGCCGAACAGCCCTTCGGGTGGCGGCCCATCTGTCAGAGCTCCGCCCATCAGGCCGCGCGGGTTCTTTTCCGCGCCCACGGCCAGAACCACATCATACTCGCCGCTCTTGACCGCAAGGATTGCTTGGCGAACCGCCGTTGCACCGGCAGCACAGGCATTGGAGACGTTGAAACAAGGCGCACCAGTCTGGCCGATCAGCTGCAACATCCGCTGCGCCACCATTGATGCCGAATTGAAGGTCGACCCGGCGAATACGGCCTGAACATCCTGGATAGTAAGGCTCGCATCATCGAGCGCCAACAACGCGGCATCGGCCGCCAGTTCAAATGGGGAGCTGTCAGGATAACGGCCGAACTTGATCATGTCGGCGCCGACGATGAATGTATCGCTCATGCCGATGCTCCTTCTGCTACAAAGTGAAAGCCGACATAGGGCCTTCCGTCCTTGTCCTTTGCTCCGCCTGCATCGTCGAATTCGATACGGACCGGCATGCCGAACTTCAGGCTGTCATGGTCATCAATCCGAAGCGTGCCTTTCAAGGCGAGTCCGCCATCGACATCAACTACTGCCGAGACAAAGGGCACCTTGATTCCCGGAAAACTGCGATAGACGACAGTCCAGCTATAGAGCGTTCCGATTGCCTTGGGGCGGAACGGCACGAGCGTATTGCGCGCGCCGCAGCTCCGGCAGGCGCGGGTGCGCTCGGCCATGACGGCACCGCAGTTGCTGCACCGGGATGCCTCAAGCCAGGCCTCGCCATCTGGCCCAACCCGCACGACCTTATGGCCGGATTTCGGAGCAAGATCTGCTTCCGGGCCTGCGATAGTATTGCTGGCGGTTCCCAAGTCTCTTCCCTTTGCTTCGCGCACTGCGCCGCGTTGCTGCGCCTGCATGGATTACATTTTCGACGACCCGTTGACGATTCGCCCTGCTTGCGTCCGCACCCATAGCGCATTCCCCGATTGCAGTAATCAATGAATCGCCGCTATTGCAATACCCGCCTCATCGCTTGCTGATGGGCCAGCTTGCGGGCATCATCCTGTCGCGCCTATGTGGCTGTGGGGCGCGGCGATTTGGCAAGACCAACGAACGAGAGGGTGTTGATGGCAATGGAGGATTCTCGTCCGGTCGGCGCTCGTGTGACCGAGCAAATGGTGGGATCATCCACTGCCCTGACCGCTGTTTCATGGGGCGAGCGCGAAGCGATACTCTATGCTTTGGGAGTCGGTGCGGGACTTGGAGCCCCGGAAAGCGAACTGCATTTCACAACGGAAAACACAGGCGGGATCGACCTGAAGGTTGTGCCCAGTTTTATCACGATCCTTGCGGCCGCCGCTCCTCCTCCGGCGCTGGCCGAACTCGATATGGGGAGGTTTCTTCATGCGGAACAGCGCTTTGAACTGTTTGCGCCACTGCCACCGAAGGGATCGGGTTTTGTCCGCAACCGGGTAGACAGCGTCGAAGACAAAGGCCCTGGAAAAGGCGCAATCTACCGCAATATCGCCACGCTCTATGCTGACGCTGACTGCGAAACTGCGCTCGCCCAATCCGGAGCCGCGATCTACGTTATGGGCGGTGGCGGCTTTGGCGGCCCTCGCCCGGCATCGGCGCCATATGCCCTACCGGATCGCGCGCCCGATTTCACGATAGTGCAGGAAACACGACCAGAACAGGCCTTGCTCTATCGCCTGTCGGGAGACCGCCACCGCTTGCACAGCGACCCCGCTTTCGCCCGCGAACGCGATTTCCCGCGGCCTATCCTGCACGGCCTCTGCACCTATGGCTTTGCCTGCAGGGCCCTGATTGCGGCTGTGACTGGAGACGATCCAGACCGCCTGACCTCAATGACCGCAAGGTTCGTCAAGCCTGTCTATCCGGGAGACACCCTCAACACCCAGATCTGGCTTTCGGGCAACGGAAAGGCGCAGTTCCGTATGCTGAATGAGGCCGGAGAATCCGTTCTTGAGCGGGGAAATGCAGAGTTCCGCGAGGCTTAAATCCAAAGACTTTTGTTACCATCGCTGCAGCCACAGTAAGGACATGCACTTCGGGGCACTTGACGGCTCAATCTGAATCGTCTTTGCGAGAACTACTCGACGCACTGATGCCGCATTTGTATATGCAATGGCACTTGTGCGTTTCTTGTTTTGATTCGCCCTTTCCGGTGCTTTTGCCGGTTTGTTTGATGGGCAGGCACGGCGCCTGCTACACCAGAACGGGCACCATATTGCGGAGATCCTGATGGACGTCGAGACGTTTGCCCTGCTCAAGGAAACCATTCGCCGGTTTGTTGATGAGCGTCTGATCCCGGCTGAAGATCGCGTTGAGCACGAAGATGCCGTGCCTGAAGAGATCATTCAGGAAATGAAAGACATGGGCATCTTCGGATTGACCGTGCCTGAAGAGTTCGGCGGACTTGGCCTGAATATGTCGGAAGAAATCGAAGTTCTCTTCGAATTTGGCCGCACCTCCCTCGCCTATCGTTCGGTATTCGGTACGACTATCGGCATTGGCAGTCAGGGTATCGTCATGGACGGCACCGAGCAACAAAAGGCAGATTGGCTGCCGCGGCTCGCCAGCGGCGAAATGATTGCCAGTTTCGCCCTGACCGAACCCGGCGCGGGCTCTGACGCTGCTTCGGTCGCAACCTCGGCGACCAAGGATGGCGACAACTATCGTCTCAATGGCACCAAGCGCTACATCACAAATGCGCCGCGCGCCGGTTTCTTCACGGTCATGGCCCGCAGCGAACCCGACGTGCCGGGTGCAGCAGGCATTTCAGCCTTTATCGTACCGGCAGATTCGCCGGGCCTCAGCTTTGGCAAGCTCGACAAGAAGATGGGCCAGAAGGGCACCATGACCTGCGACGTCATCTTTGATGATGTGATCGTGCCTGCTGCCAACATCATCGGCGGTGTCCCGGGGCGCGGATTCAAGACCGCGATGAAGGTGCTGGATCGCGGCCGCATCCATATGTCGGCTCTCGCCTCAGGCATGTGCCACCGGCTTGTGCAGGAAAGCGTACAATACGCGGTTGAGCGCAAGCAGTTCGGCCAGGCGATTGGCGCATTCCAGCTCGTTCAGGGTTTGATTGCAGACAGCCAGGTCGATACCCACACTTCGTGGCTGGTGACCAAAGACGCCGCCCGCCGGTTCGATCTGGGCGAGCGCGTCTCCACTGACGCCTCGATTGCCAAATACTACACCACCGAAGCCGTTGGCCGCGTTGCTGATCGCGCCGTGCAGATCCATGGCGGTGCTGGCTATATGGCAGAGTACAAGGTCGAGCGCTTCTATCGCGACGTGCGCCTGCTGCGCATCTATGAAGGCACCAGCCAGATCCAGCAGACGATCATCGCAAAGAGTTTGCTGCGCGATGCTGGCCTGAAAGTCTGATCACCAGACTGAACCGGCAACCGCAATCGGCACAGGTTCATGGGCTATGGCTGGCGAACCGCTAGTGAAACAAGGTAATTTGGCAATGGCGAACATTGGAGTTTTGGGCGTAGTCGGCGCAGGCCCGATGGGTGCAGGCATCGCGCAAGTGGGACTAACTTCGGGGCTTGAGGTGATCCTCTTTGACCTTGATGCTGCTGCGCTTGAACGGGCCCGCACGGACGTGTTGGGCCGCGTTGCGCGGATGGTCGAAAAGGGACAATTGCCAGAAGGCGCAGTTGAAGACGCCGATGGCCGCTTCAAGCTGGCCGCAAGCATTGCCGATTTCGCGTCTGCCCAACTCGTTGTTGAAGCCATTGTCGAGCGGCTTGAGCCCAAGCAGGCCTTGTTTGCCCAACTCGAAGAAGTGGTCGCCGAAGACGCCATTCTGGCAAGCAACACCTCGTCGCTCTCGGTCGCAGCCATTGCTGCCAAGTGCAAGAACAAGGCGCGCGTTTGCGGCCTGCACTTCTTCAATCCCGTGCCGCTGATGAAGCTGGTTGAGGTTATTGTCGCCCCGGCGACCAGCGCCGAAGTTGCCGAGACTGCTACTGCTTTTTCGCACCAGATCGGCAAGGTGCCGGTTTCCGTGAAAGATGGCCCGGGTTTCCTCGTCAACCTGCAAGGCCGCGCCTATGCACTTGAAGGTCTGGCTGTGGTGCAGGAAGGCGTTGCTGATCCGGCCACCGTTGATCGCATCATGCGCGATGGTGCTGGCTTCCGCATGGGTCCGTTCGAACTGATGGACCTCACTGGCATCGACGTGAACTTCGCGGCCACGACCTTCATCTACGAAGGTTATCAGCACGATCCCCGCCTCAAGACCACAACTCTGCATGAACTGATGAAAAACGCCGGCCGCTTTGGCCGCAAGACGGGTCAGGGCTATTTCGACTATTCCCCCGGCGCAGAATTGCCTGCCCGCCCCGGAGCGAGCGCCAACCCGCCGAAGCTGCGCCCCAAGTTGGTTGGTGACGCAGCAATCTGGGCCGCACTGGCTGCCCATGTCGATCTCGCCCCGGGCGATGACATCACATTGGTCGCCCCGATTGGCGAGGATTGCTCGACCGTCTGCCAGCGCCTTGGCCTTGACCCCAAAACCACCGTTGCCATCGATCTGACCGGACTGGACCGCCATCACCTCACCGTGATGTCCGCACCCGGTGGAAGCGCAGCGGCGGAGCAGGTAGCAGACTGGCTGCGCGGCTGTGACCTGGCTGTTGAAGTCATCCAGGATTCGCCGGGCTTCGTTCTTCAGCGCATACTTGCGATGGTCGCCAATCTGGGCTGCGAGCTGGCGCAAATTGGCGTTGGCGCGCCCGCTGACATTGATACGGCCATGAAGCTCGCCCAGAACTACCCGCTTGGGCCGCTCGAATGGGCCGAGAAGCTGGGTGTAGCCAACACCTTCGAGATCATGGAGCAGCTGCAGCGGATTACCGGTTCCGATCGCTATCGCCCCAGCCTGTGGCTCCGCCGCCGCGCCCAGTTGGGCCTGCCGGTTCACACTCCGGCCTGATTGAATTCCCAAGGACATTGCACATGACAGACTGGATCCAACTCGCGGCAATCGCCGCTCAGGCAGCAGAGGCCTTTGCTGAAGCAGCCCGCATCGCGGCCGCCGCAAAGGTGACTGCGGATGGCAAGGTCAGCGCCCGTCTGGTCGAGCAGGAACAGCGCCTTGTGCATGGCTTTGCCTGGATCGGCACGACGGCCTCTGCGCTCAGCGCTACGGCACAGTGGGCGGCCAAGTCCAAAGATGGTGGCCGATATGGCCGGATTGAAGAGCTGACGCTGTGCATTGGCTTTGGCGAGTATCTGCAACAGCTACTCGGCGGCGTTCCGATGAGCCAAAACGAATTTGCCCGCCCGCAGGAACTGGGCCTGCTGGATGCTGCAGCAAAGCTGGCAGCAGATCCGGCCGTTGCTGCGTTCGTCAGCGGCGGCAACACGCCTGCCAATCGCCTCGAACTGGTCGGTTTTCTGCGTGAAGGCGCGGTGCCGGACGAATCGCTCGACGATGAAACGCTCGACATGGTGCGATCGCAATTCCGCTCTTTTGTCGCAGATCGCATCGCTCCCAATGCCCACGCTTGGCACCTTGCCGACGTGCTGATCCCCGATGAGGTTGTCCGCGAGATGGCCGAGCTCGGTGTTTTTGGCGTCTGTATCGAAGAGGGCTTCGGCGGCCTCGGCCTCGGCAAACTGGCGATGAGCCTCGTTTCGGAAGAGCTTTCGCGCGGCTGGATCTGCGCCGGTTCGCTCGGCACCCGCTCGGAGATTGCCGGCGAACTGATCGGCCAGAATGGCACCGACGCGCAGAAGGCAGCTTGGCTGCCGGGCATTGCGGCAGGCACAATTCTGCCGACCGCGGTGTTCACCGAACCCGATACCGGCTCGGACCTGGCGTCTGTCCGTACCCGCGGCGAACGACAGGCCGATGGCAGCTGGAAGATCATCGGATCGAAAACCTGGATCACCCACGCCAGCCGCGCCGACGTGATGACCGTGCTGTGCCGCACGAACACCGACGTTCCGGGCTATGGCGGCCTCTCGATGATGCTCGCAGCCAAGAAGCGCGGTACGACTGAAGATGCCTTCCCCGATGAAGGCCTTGCCGGTAGCGAGATCGAAGTGCTCGGCTATCGCGGCATGAAGGAATATGTCCTCTCCTTCGATGATTTCCATGTCGCGGAAGAAGGTCTGCTGGGCGGCGCAGAAGGTCAGGGCTTCAAGCAGCTGATGCAGACCTTCGAAGGCGCCCGCATCCAGACTGCGGCGCGCGCCATCGGCGTGGGCTGGAATGCCTATGACCTCGCCCTGCGCTATGCCACCGAGCGCAAGCAGTTCGGCAAGCAGCTGATCGAATTCCCCCGCGTTTCCGACAAGCTGGCGCTGATGGTCGTCGAACTCGTGCTTGCGCGTGAGCTGACCTATTCAGCCGCCCGCCACAAGGACAAGGGCGAACGCTGCGATATCGAGGCGGGCATGGCCAAGCTGCTCGGCGCGCGCGTCGCGTGGTCCAACGCCGATCTCAACGTGCAGGTCCACGGCGGCAACGGCTATGCGTTGGAATACGAAGCCAGCCGCGTGCTCTGTGATGCCCGTATCCTGAACATCTTCGAAGGCGCGGCTGAAATTCAGGCACAAGTGATCGGGCGCGGCCTGATCGGCAGCGCACGGTAAATGGAAGGGATCACCATGTCGGATGCTGCTGAACAACCGGTTCTGTTCGAGATCGTTGAGGATCACATCGCTCTGGTGCGAATCAACCGCCCGGCGGCCCGCAACGCCGTTGATGGTGCGGTAGCGCAGGCGATCAGCAATGCCGTGCGCGAGATTGAGGCCAATCCGCAGATCCGCGTGGCCGTTCTGGGCTCAACCAATCCCGGCATGTTCTGCGCCGGTGCCGATCTCAAGGTTGTGGCAGCCGGCCGGGTCCACGAACTGCGGCCCGACGATGGCGGCTTTGCGGGCTTCGTCGATTCCATTCGCGCCAAGCCGTGGATCGCCATGGTCGATGGCCCGGCTCTGGGCGGCGGATTTGAGCTGTGCCTGGCCTGTGACATGATCGTCGCCACCCCCGGCACGCGCTTTGCCCTGCCCGAAGTCAAGCGCGGCATCATGGCCAATGCCGGTGGCACTCACCGCGTGGCGCGGGTCCTCCCGCGTAATGTTGCACTGGAAATGGTTGCCAGTGGCGATCCGATGGATGCCACGACTGCCAAGCACTTCGGCCTTGTCAACCGGCTGGTTTCCGCCGAACAGCTGCTGGAAGAAACACTGGCGCTGGCTCGTTCGATCATGGTCAACGCACCGGTTTCGGTGAAGGAAAGCCTGATGCTGGCCCGCATCGCCAACGATCGCACCGATGGCGAAATGCGCCGCATTTCGCGCGAGCGGATGCAGGTTGTCATGGCGACCGAAGATTCCAAGGAAGGTCCCCGTGCCTTCGTCGAAAAACGTGCCCCCAACTGGAAGGGGCAATGACCGGCCGCACAGGCCTGCAGAGGTGATCATGAGAGAAGTCGTAATCTGTGAACCGGTTCGCACTCCGGTGGGGCGTCAGGGCGGTGTCTTCAAGGACAAGTCCGTCGTCGAAATGGGCGTGGCTGCGCTGAAGGGCCTGCTGGACCGCACCGGCTTGCCGCATGAAGCCGTGGACGATGTGATTTTCGCCCAGTGCTATCCGACCATGGAGGCCCCTGCCCTTGGCCGCGTTGTCGCACTTGATGCCGGCTTGCCGATTACCACGCCCGGCATCCAGATCGACCGCCGCTGCGGCTCTGGCCTGCAGGCCGTGATCTATGGCGTGATGCAGGTTGCCACCGGCGGCGCTGACCTCGTCATCGCTGGCGGCGCGGAATCGATGAGCAATGGCGCGTTCTTCACACACCAGATCCGTTCCGGCCCAAAAGGCGACGGCATGATGCTGCACGATTCACTCGCGCGCGGCCGCGTGACCGCCGGCGGCAAGAACTTCCCGGTTCCCGGCGGCATGATCGAAACGGCTGAAAACCTGCGCCGTGACTATTCGATTCCGCGCGAAGAGCAGGATGCCTTTGCCTATGAATCGCACCGCCGCGCTGTCGCCGCCCAGGAAGCGGGTCGCTTTGACGACGAAATCATCCCGGTTGCCGTCCGCACCCGTCAGGGCGAAGTCATGGTCGCCAAGGACGAACACCCCCGTCCTGATGTAACCATTGAGAGCCTCGCCAAACTGAAGCCGATCTATGGCGCGACTGTCGAAGGCGCGACGGTTACCGCAGGTAATGCCAGCGGCCAGAATGACGGCGGCTCTGTCTGCATTGTCTGCACCCGCGAAGCGGCCGAGCGTCATGGCCTGCGCCCCCTCGCCACGCTCAAGTCTTGGGCAGTTGCCGGTGTTGGCCCTGCAGTGATGGGCATTGGCCCCGTACCCTCGACAGCCAAGGCGCTGGATCGCGCAGGCCTCGGCCTGAAAGACATCGATCTGATCGAGCTGAACGAGGCCTTTGCCTCGCAGGTTCTCGCCTGCACGCGCGAATGGAAATTCGGCGCGGATGACTTTGCCCGCATGAACGTCAACGGCTCGGGCATCTCGCTCGGCCATCCGGTCGGCGCAACCGGCGGGCGCATTCTTGCAACGCTGCTTCGCGAGATGCACCGCCGCGAGGTTCGTTACGGCCTGGAGACCATGTGCATCGGCGGCGGTCAGGGCCTGACGGCGATCTTCGAACGGGTCGGTTGATCCATGTACCAGCTGCTTTCTGGCCTCAGCATCGTTGAAGCTTCGTCGTTTGTGGCTTCGCCGAGCGCCGGGCTATACTGCGCGCAACTTGGCGCAGAAGTTATCCGCGTTGACCAGATCGGTGGCGGACCGGACTTCCGACGCTGGCCGGTCACGAGCGGCAATGACTCGCTTTATTGGGAAAACCTCAACCGCGCGAAGAAGTCGCTTGCGCTCGATCTTGGCCGCCCTGAAGGACGCGAACTGCTGGTGCGGCTGGTGCAGCAGGTCGGCACGTTCCTGACCAACTTCCCGGCTGGCGGCTTCCTATCGCATGATCGGCTTGCCGAAGGCCGCGCCGATCTGATCACCGCGCGCGTGATGGGCTGGGCCGATGGTTCGGCGGCGCTGGATTACACGGTAAACAACGCGGTCGGCTATCCGGACATGACAGGGCCCGGGCCTGAACCGGTGAACCATGTGCTGCCCGCCTGGGATCTGCTGGCCGGTGCCTATGCCGCCTTCACGCTGATGGCCGCAATCAATCGCCGGGCCATGACTGGCCTGGGTGGTGAAGTGCGTATCCCGCTTTCTGATGTTGCTATCGGTACCGCCTCAAACCTCGGCGGCATTGCAGAGGTGCTTTACGAGGGCAAGAACCGCGAACGGCTGGGCAATGCAGTTTACGGCCTGTTCGGGCGCGATTTCGTATCGGCAGACAACGTCCGTATGATGATTGTCGTCGTCACGCCCAAGCAGTGGAGCAATCTGGTTTCCGCGCTGAAACTTGAAGATGCCGTCGCCAAGATCGAGGCCGAACGCGGCACGAGCTTTGCCGTGGATGACGGTGCCCGTTTCACGCACCGCGACGCGCTTTACCCGTTGTTCTCCGCCGCCATTGCCGGTTGGCGATACGATCAACTGGCCGAAGTGCTGGATAAGCTTGGCTGCGTTTATGGCCGCTACAACTCGATGCTCGAAGCGACCAGAGACCCGCGTCTGGTAACCGCCAACCCGATGTTCGCACAGACCAGCGACAATCCGAGCGGCTTTGCCTATCCCGCAGCTGGCTCTATGGCCACAATCCCCTCGCTTGAACGTGGCGAGCCGGTGCGGGCGCCAGTGAACGGCGAGCACAGCGAGGAAGTACTATCCCAGTGGCTGAAGCTCGATTCCACCGAGTTCTCAAAGCTGGTCGATCAGCGCATCGTTGGCGTCGGGGCATAGCCCGCCAAGCATCAGTCTACGAAAGGCCAAAACAATGACAGCGCTCAAGGGTATCAGGGTTCTGGATTTCGGCCGCTATGTTGCTGGTCCCTATTGCGCGACCCTGCTCGGAGATTTTGGTGCGGATGTCATCCGCGTTGACCGGCTGGGCGGCAGCGAGGACCGCTGGATCGCTCCGGTTACCGATGACAATCAGGGCGCGCTGTTCCTGCAGATCAACCGAAACAAGCGGTCTTTGACGCTCGATACCCGCAAGGAGAAGGGCCAGGAAATCCTGCGCAAGCTGATCAGTGAGGCGGACGTGGTCGTGTCAAATGTGCCAACATCTGCACTCGCTGGTATGGGCATAGACTATGCCAGCCTGACGGCGATCAAGCCTGACATCATCCTCGCCAACGTATCGTCATTCGGCCCGCGCGGCCCCTGGGCCGATTTCCCCGGCTTTGACAGCGTGGGACAGGCAATGTGCGGATCAGCCTATCTTTCTGGCGCCGGCGACCAGCCCTACCGCACACCAATCACTTGGGTGGATCATGCCGCTGCGCTCTATACGGCGTTCGGCGTGATGGCTGCACTGCGCGAGCGCGATCAGTCCGGGCGCGGCCAGCAGGTAGATGCCAGCTTGCTGGGATCGGGACTGGCGTTCAGCTCCACATTCCTGATCGAACAGGCACTGGTTCAGCCGAACCGCACTGCCATCGGTAACCGCAGCTTCCTCAATGGACCAACCGACACATTCCGCACCCGCGACGGCTGGGTGGTGACACAGGTCGTGGGCGATCCGATCTTCCGGCGCTGGTCGCGGCTGATGGGCGAAGAGCATTGGCTGGCCGACCCGCGCTTTGCCTCCGACGAACTGCGCGGAGAGAACGGCGCCGTCTTATCGGAACGCATGGCAAAGTGGTGTGCCGAACGAACCAGCGACGAAGCCCTCGAACAGCTCTCGGCTGGCGGTATTCCGGCAGGCCCGGTACTTTCACCGCAAGAGGCTGTTGACCATCCACAGGTCAAGGCGATGGAATTCATGGTACCAACCACTGTGCCAGGTCTCGATCAGCCCGCCCCGCTGATGCGTGTGCCGCTGGATATGAGCGAAACACCGCCTACGATCCGCACCGCTCCGCCACGCGTGGGCGAACACAATCACGAGATCCTGGCCGAACTGGGTTATTCAGCCGAAGACATCAGCGCGCTTGAAGCTGACCGGATCATCTGACTGTATCCGGGCTGATCAGCCCTTCAACAGTTCCTTGGCGATGATGATCTGGCGGATTTCCTGCGTTCCGGCGGCGATCTCCATGACCTTTGACGTGCGATAGAGCCGGTTTACCTCGGTATCACGCATATAGCCAGAACCGCCGAAGATCTGCACGGCAGCGTCGGTGACAAAGCTGCCCGCGCGTGATGCCGTGATAAGCGCGGCGGCCGAAATCTTGTGAATTTCACCCCGTCCGGCCTGGGTCAGCTCCATCTCGTCGCACATGGTCAAAGCGCGGTGGAGATAGGTGCGCGCGTTGTCGATCGCGACGAACATGTCGGCGAGCTTGGCCTGCACCAGCTGGAACGAACTGATCGGCTGGCCGAACTGGACGCGGGTCTTGGCATGATCGAGCGCGATATCGAGTGCGCGCTGCGCCGGTCCGATGCAAAGCGGCGCGGAAAGCAGGCGCTCGACATCAAGGCCGCTCATCATCACGGCATTGCCGCGATTTTCTTCGCCCAACAGGTTTTCTGCCGGAACCACGCAGTCTTCAAACACCAGTTCGCCGGTGGCGCTGCCGCGGAAGCCCATCTTGTCGAGCTTCTGAGCGACCTTGAAACCGGGCATCGTCTTTTCAACGATAAAGGCGCTGATCCCGCGTGATCCCAGTTCAGGCGCCGTCTTGGCGTAGACGATGAACAGGTCGGCAACCGGGCCATTGGTAATATAGATTTTTCCGCCATTGAGGAGGTAGTGATCACCATTACGCTTGGCCGTGGTGCGCATCGATCCCAGCGCGTCGGAGCCAGCGCCCGGCTCGGTCATGCCAAGGCCGCCGATCAGTTCACCGGTGCACATCTTGCGCACATAACGTTCGCGCTGATCTTCGTTACCGTTGCGATAGAGCGCATCGAGGCACAGGTTATCGTGCGATGCCCAGCTGAATGCCAAGGCCGGATTGGCAATCGCCATGGCCTCGCCCAGCATGCCCGCCGCCAGATAGCTGAGGCCTTGCCCGCCGTATTCAGTGGGAATGGTGATGCCGAGCATGCCCATGTCGCCCAGAGCGCGGAATTCCTGATCGGGCCACCACTCTTCGTCGTCCATGCGCTGCTGCAGGGGATAGAGGGTGTCCATGAAATACCGTGATGCGTAATCGACCAGAGACTTGATCTCTTCGACTGTCATCTTGTTTTCAGCTGCCACGGAGCACTTCCTTTCCTTGCATTCTTCAGCCAGCCATCACGCGGATGGCGGCAATCCATTCCAGTGTTAGTCCAGTCTTATCCGGCGATGATCTGGCCGCCATCGACCTGCAGGATCTTGCCTGTAACATAGCTTGCTTCGTCCGAGGCAAGGAACCGCACGACGCGCGCGATTTCTTCGGGCTTGCCCATGCGGCCCAGCGGAGTTCCGGCCAGCAACCGCTTCGTAGCTTCCTCACCCCAAGCGCGTTCTGCGTCGGCACCCATTTCGGTTTCGGTCAGGCCGATGGCAACGCCATTGGCGCGGATTCCGTGGCGGCCTTCTTCCTTGGCGACAACGCGCACGAGAGCTTCAAGTCCGGCCTTGGCCGCAGCAGCCTGTCCGCCGCGCGGCTGGCAGGCCTGCGCCGCGATCGAGGAAACCGCAACGATCGAACCTGACTTGCGTTCGTGCATATGGCGCACGCAGGCAGCGAGGACATAGAAGAAGCCTGAGAGATCGGCATTGAGAAAGTCCTGCCAGTCCTTCACCGAAAGACCGCGGATCGTCTTCCAGGCAGTGTAGGCACCGGCACAGTGTGCCAGCACATCAATGGCGCCAAAATGATCGACAGTCGCCTGTACGGCCTTTTCAACTGCCTCAGGGTCAGTCAGATCGGCCTGAAGTACAATCGCCTCTGCCCCGGCTGCGCGAACGGCATCGGCGGTTTCCTCGACGGCTTTCAGACCATTGCGATATAGCAGAGCCGAGGAATAGCCGTGCTGCGCCAGTTCAACCGCAACCGCCCGGCCCACGCCGCCGCTGGCACCAGTGATCAGCGCAAAGCGCCGCGCGTCTGTCATCTTCATCCTCCGCTTTCGAATCACGATATTGCCAGCCATGCCGACAATTGCTCGCGCCCCTTGCAACATTTATTCGGATAATGCATGCGCCGATATGCATTGCAATGGAATTTGATGAGGATTTGACATGGCCTGGGGTAATTACGAGTTCCTGGAAACGAACCTGTCGGACGGCGTTCTGACCATCGCCCTGAACCGCCCGGACAACCTCAACGCCACCAATCGTCAGATGCATGGCGAGCTTTCGCGCGTCTTCACGCAGGCTTCGTTCGATACGGCGGTACACGTGATCGTGTTGACCGGCACCGGCCGCGCCTTTTCGGCTGGCGGCGACATTGCCTTCCTGCAGCAGTGCATCGAAGATCCCGCCGTCTTTGACGAGGTTGCCTATGAGGGCAAGCAGATCGTCTATTCGATGCTCGACTGCGAAAAGCCTATCGTTGGCCGTATCAATGGCCATGCGGCCGGCCTTGGCGCCACGCTGGCACTGATGTGCGATATTACCTTCGTTGCCGACCACGCCAAGATTTCCGACCCGCATGTCCGCGTTGGCCTTGTCGCCGGTGACGGTGGCGCGGTGATCTGGCCGCAGCTGATCGGCTATGCCCGTGCCAAGGAATACCTTCTCACCGGCAAGCCAATTCTGGCGCCGGAGGCTGAAATGATCGGCCTGATCAACTATGCCGTTCCACTCGATGAACTCGATGCCCGCGTTGATGCCTTCGTGCAGGAACTGCTCAACGGTGCAACGGCGGCGATCCGCTCGACCAAGGCGGCGATCAACGTTACGCTAAAGCAGCTGGCAACCGCCTCGATGGAAACCAGCACCGCGCTGGAGCGGCTTTCCAACCGTTCGCCCGAGCACCGGCTGGCAATTCAGGCGATGCTCAACAAGGAAGCGCCAGTTTTCCGGAGCAAGTAAGCTTCGGGCAGAACCGCCTGCCCTCTCTGCCAGACAAACACATCCCGGAGCCAGCCGATGCGCGAAGCCGTTATTGTATCCACCGCCCGCACGCCGATCGGAAAGGCGCATCGCGGTGCGTTCAACGATACGCAGGCGCAGACACTGGGCGGTCACGCCATCAGTTATGCCGTAGCTCGCGCCGGGCTTGAAGGGGGTGAGATCGAAGACGTCGTCATGGGCTGCGCATTCCAGCAGGGCAGCCAAATGACCAATGTCGCGCGCCAATGCGCGCTGCGCGCCGGTCTGCCGACAACGGTTTCGGGCATGAGCATCGATCGCCAATGCGCCTCCGGCCTGATGGCGGTGGCCACTGCGGCCAAGCAGATCATTGTCGATGGCCAGCAGATTGCTGTGGGCGGCGGGGTTGAATCTATCTCGCTGCTGCAGAACGAACACATGAACCGCTACCGCGCGCAGGATGGCTGGCTGATCGAGCACCGCCCGGACATTTACATGGCGATGCTCGAAACTGCCGAAATCGTCGCCAAGACCTATGGTGTTACCCGTGAGGCGCAGGATGCCTTCGGCCTGCAATCGCAGCAGCGCCATGCGGCGGCTCAGGCTGCCGGCCACTTCGCTGCAGAAGTTGTTCCGATGACGGCGGCGATGAAAGTGACCGACAAGGCAACCGGCGAAGTCAGCACGCGCGAAATCACGCTGGACCGGGATGAAGGCCCCCGCGCCGAAACCACGCTGGAGGGCTTGAACGCACTAAAGCCCGTGTTCAAGGGAGGTCAGGAACTGGGTGAAGGCGGCACGGTAACTGCTGGAAATGCATCGCAATTATCAGACGGCGCATCTGCTATGGTGCTGATGGAAGCTGGCGAAGCCGCCCGCCGCAATCTCGCCCCGCTTGGCGCCTATCGCGGCATGGCCGTTGCCGGTTGTGATCCGCGCGAAATGGGCATCGGCCCGGTCTTCGCCATCCCCAAGCTGCTCGCGCAACATGGTTTGAGCGTCGCCGACATTGGCATCTGGGAAATCAACGAGGCCTTCGCCAGCCAGGTGCTCTATTGCCGTGACCGGCTGGGCATTCCGAACGAGCTGCTCAACGTTTCAGGCGGTGCCATCGCCATGGGGCACCCCTACGGCATGAGCGGCGCACGCATGGCGGGGCATGTCCTGATAGAAGGAAAGCGCCGGGGTGCGCGCTATGGCGTAGTCAGCATGTGCATCGGCGGCGGCATGGGCGGCGCGGGGCTGTTCGAGATCTTCTAAAAGGTCGAAGACCCGTGTTACCGTCCCGGTGCAATGAGGTGCGGGCGCAATGCTGAGACCCAGGCTCGATAGCCTTCAATCGAAAGATGAAGGCCATCAGCGGTATATTCAGGCCGAATAGAGCCATCGGATCCGGCTAGGACTGGCCAAAGGTCTACATAGATAGCTTCGTTTTGCTCGGCTATCCGGCGATAATGGACGTTCAAGCGGGTAATGCGCTCCCGGAAATGGCTGGAGCGCGGCATGACGCTGTTGATCAACAATGCGGCGTCCGGAGCCATGCGCCTGATCTCGCGCACCAGTGAACTCATCTGCTCTGCGATGCTATCCACATCAGTTGACTGTCCCAGGCCATGCAAATCATTGGTCCCGATGAGCAGGGAAATCGCCTTTGGCTCATGAATGGCTGTCGCAAGACGGGCGTGAATGTGGGTAATTGCTTGCCCCCCGATCCCGCGATTGGTCGTGGGAAGTTCGGGAAACCAATCTTCCCAGGCGGTCCACTCCGTAATGCTGTCGCCAAGGAAAACAACACGCCCCGGCGCGAGGGAAACTCCGGAAAACTGGGCCTCGCGTTGCGCCTGTTTTGAACGGAGAGCCCAACGCAGCAGCGGCGAAAATGGCGGCAAGATGCGATCAAGATTCATCACATTGACCCGGTTCACCGCCCCCGGAAAACCGGGGGGCGCTTTTCGCCAAAGGCCTGGATCGCTTCACGGTGGTCTTCGGACATCGACAGCTTTGCAAAGGCGACAGCCTCGGCCTCCAGAACAGATTCCAGTGGTGCACTTTCTGCAGTGAGAAGGTTGCGTTTGATGTGTCCCCAGGCGAGGTGCGGCCCTTCGGAGAGTTTGCGCGCCAAGGCGTCCACCTCTCCCGCCAGATCTGCATCCGGCACCACTTTGGTCACGAGACCGAAATCAAGCGCCTCTTTCGCCGAAAATCGCGGATTGAGCATCATCAGTTCGCGCGCCTTTGCTGTGCCTACCAACTGCATCAAAGACGATGTAACGCCGAAATCGCCGGCATAGCCAACCGCAGCAAAAGAGGTTCCAAACACAGCTGATTCAGCCGCGATCCGGAAGTCGGCGGCCAGCGCAGTTGCCATTCCCGCCCCCAGAACGTGGCCGTGCAGGGCGGCGATAATCACTTTCGGACAGCTTTTCATCACCAGCGGCAGGCGCTGCTTCCAGCGGATTTCCTCCAGGTGCTTCTCGTAGGCCCAGTCCCCTCGATCAGCCCAGCCTTTGACATCACCGCCCACGCAGAATGACCGCCCCTCCCCCCGCAGGACAATCGCGCCGACATCGTCTTCATTACCCAGCCGCTCAAACGTCTCGATCAGCCCGCGCATCATCGCCATCGAAAAGGCATTGAGCGATTCAGGACGGTTCAGCGTCAGGGTAACGATCTTGCCGTCGCGGGTTTCAATAAGCTCGGTCATAGATTTTCCAATTGAGGAGCGAATGCTCGATCACGAATATTCAGGCTCGTCCCACCATGGGTAGAAGTCAGGCAGATCAGATGAGACCCGGTCCGGAAAGTCTGGTGCTCGCTTTTGCAGGAACGAGCTGACACCCTCCTTGGCATCAGCCGCACGCGAGCGGACGTAGATTCCCCGGCTCTCGATCCGGTGCGCTTCCATCGGATGCGTCATGCCGAGACCACGCCACAGCATCTGGCGCACCAGAGCAACCGAAACGGGGGCAGCGTTGTCAACAATATCCCGCGCCACACGTTTGGCTTCAGCCAACAGTTCGCTCTGCGGAACAACTGCGGTTACCAGCCCGTACTCTAGCGCCTCGGCAGCACCGACCATGCGGCCGGACATGCACCATTCAAGCGACTTCGATATCCCCGCGATGCGCGGCAAGAAGAACGAGGCGGCAGTTTCCAGCACCATTCCGCGCCGGGCAAAAACAAAGCCAAACCGTGCCTCTTCAGCAGCAATGCGGATATCCATCGGCAGGATCAGGGTAGCACCCAGGCCCGCGGCTGCGCCGTTGATCGCCGCGATCACCGGCTTGCGCATGTTGTAGAGCACCAAAGCAAGCCGCCCGCCTACTTCGCGGATCGCGTCATTGCTGTAATCCACCTTGCCATCAGCACTGGTCAGCCTGTCGCTGTCGGGTGCGACAAAGCTGTCCTCCCCGCGCGACAGGTCAGCCCCGGCACAAAAGGCACGGCCCTCTCCCGTGACGATGACAGCCCCAACCTTATCGTCGGCGTCAGCGACCCCTAAGGCATCCATCATTTCGCGCACCATCGCGCCGTTAACGGCGTTGAGCTTTTCAGGTCGCGCCATCGTGATCGTGGCGATCTTGTCCGCCACCTCATACCGGATGAATTCAAAAGCCATCATCGTTCATCCTTCGCCGCGCAGAGCCTTGAGAAATTTGCCGCGATCGACTTTTCCCGAAGCCGTGCGGGGTAGCGGATCATGCGAGATGACTACGCCGCGAGGAACCTTGTAGATCGCCAGATGCTCGCGGCAATGTGCCTTGATGTCATCTTCGCTGACATCCGCTCCTGCAGGCACCACGACTGTCGCAATCAGCCGCTCGCCCAAGCGCTCGTCCGGCTGACCGTAAGCGATGCAGTCGCGGACGTCGGGATGATCGGCGAGCACGCGCTCCACCTCGGCACAGTAGATGTTCTCGCCGCCCGAAATGACCATGTTCTTCTTGCGGTCTACGATGGTGATGATGCCCTTGTCATCGACAATGGCAACGTCACCGGAAGCCAGCCAGCCATCCTGCAGCGTTTCAGCTGTGGACTTAGGGTCGCCGACATATTCGGTCATCAAACCGGCACTGCTGACCCACAGTTCGCCCGCCTCTCCAATGTCTGCCTCGCTACCATCATCCCGGCGGATGGAGACCTGAATCGATGGCGCAGCCCAGCCGCAGGATGCCGGATGATCCAGATAGGCCTGCCCGCTGATCGAACAGGTCCAGGCGGTCGTCTCCGTCTGCCCATAGGTGTTGGACATCAGGCAATTGGGCATGCGCTTGCGGATTTCCGCAAGTAGAGTCGGGTTCAGCGCTGCCGCCCCGTTGGCCATATAGGCGACCTTGCCCAGCATTTCCGGCGTAGCGCGCGGGCTGCGCAGCATGTCCCACAGCATGGCTGGAACGAAGGACAGGCGGCTCATACCAACGTTCTCGATCGTGTCGAAAGCGATGTCGACGTTCCACTTGCTCATGATATGGATCGTCGTGCCCAGACTGATCGCCCGGAAAATCGGCATGATACCTGAAAGATGGAACATCGGTCCGAGGATTACGGCCGGTGTCGCCATCGATCGACGCTCTTCAGGCAAAACAACGCCGGTTTCTTCTTCATAGCGCGCGTCTTGCACCAAGCCCATGAAACAGGCGAGCGATACGGAATGCGCAAGGGCGCCGTGGCTTAGCAAGGCCCCTTTGGGGAAACCCGTGGTGCCAGAGGTGAACAAAACGATCCCTCCGTCCTGCGCAGACATTTCGTCAGGCTCAAAAGAACGGCCCGGCAGCGGCACGGTCAATTCGGCATAGTCCGCATCCTTGCCAGCCCTGAGCGGCGATTGCGGCTTACCGATAACTATCCTTGGCCAGATCGGATCAGGGGCAACCGCGGCGACCAGATCGGCGCGCTCGGCGTCCAGAATCGCCAGTTCGCATTGTGCGGTGGCAATCGAACGCAGCATTTCTTCAGCCACACCGCGGCTATTCACCAGCGCGGCGACACCGCCAACTGCCGTGATTGCCAGAACCGAGATAATCCATTCGATCCGGTTGCTGGTGACGACTGCCACCTTGGTTCCTTTGTTGACCGCGAAGTGGCTGCGCAAGGAATCGGCAAGCGTTGCTGCCTGAGCAAATGCCTCATCATAGGTCAGGCTTTGATCGTCCTGCACAACCATCAGCCGGTCGCCAAAGGTCATGGTCTGGCGATAAAGTCCTGCCAGATTGCGCGGCGCGCCCTTGAAAACCTGCTGAGGATGGCCCGCGACATCGACCGTTTCGAGCGCATGAGTGCCGCCCGGCCCCAGCATCCGCTCCGCCAGAGGATCCCGCAAATTGGCGCGCCAAGGCGAACTCTGCACCATTCCACTCCCAATAAAATTCTGCGCAAGCCGGGCAATTTTTGCCCACCGCACCATTAGGCAAGACAATCGCCTTCGCCGCCATTATGCAATGAGGAAAGCGTATTCAATCAAATGCGCAAAAAATGGGAGATTAGGGGTGTCGACAAAGATCGAAGGCGATGCAGCGGCTGAGTGGAAACAGAACTGGACCGTGGTTCTGGCCGCCTGCGCCGGCATGGCAGTGGCGACAATCATCTCTTATTCGAACGGACTGTTCATCGAACCGCTGGAAAAGGAGTTCCACTGGACCCGGGCGCAAATCATGTCTGGCAATTCCATTGCCGCAACGGTTGCGACCGTCTGCGCACCCTTTACCGGCTTGTTTGTCGACAGATACGGACCGCGCCGGATTGGCCTGGCAGCAGTGGTGATCGTTTGCCTGGCATTGATGATGTTCAGTCTTGCCACCCCGAGTGTTGCCATTTGGCAAGCTCTCTGGCTGCCGTTGACCTTTGGCATCATCCTTGTTCAGCCCTCGGTTTGGACCTCCGCAGTAACCAGCCTGTTTTCGGCGGGACGCGGGCTGGCCTTGGCTGTGACATTGTGCGGAAGCAGTCTGGGTTCCATTTTCATCCCCCGACTTACCGAAAGCTTGATCCGGCATTTTGGCTGGCGGATGGCCTGGGTATCCCTTGGCGCGATCGGCCTCGCGGTTTGCCTGCCTCTGGTGTGGCTATTCTTCACCAGTGCCCGTGACCAGCATCGTGCCAATGTTTCGCCAACCAAGGTCGCGAGCGCACTGCCTCGCCAATCAATCTGGAAAAGCGGCATACTGACCTGGCGCTTCCTTCAACTGACCATGGCTGGCATCTGCATTGCCGTTGTTGTCGTAACCATGGCAGTCAGCATCGTCCCGATCCTTTCAGCCAGCGGAATTAGCCGGACAGAGGCGGCTTCGATCGCCGGCCTGGTTGGCATTACATCTATCATAGGGCGCCTGGGCATTGGCATTTTGCTCGACAGGATGGACGGACGGATAATTGCTGCGAGCTGTGTCTTGCTTCCCATTCTTGGGCTGCTGATACTCATTCACATGCCGGGTTCAGTCATCGGGGCAATTATCGCCGTATTGATTTTCGGCCTTTCATTGGGCGCGGAGCTCGACATTGTCGCCTATCTGACTTCGCGCTATTTTGGGCGTGAGAATTTTGGTTTTCTATTCGGCACGCTCGCTGGCTTTCTCGGGCTGGCAACTGGCAATGGCCCGCTTGCGCTGAACGCCTGGTATGATGCCACCCACTCCTATACCCCGGCACTTTGGGCAGCTATGCCGCTCTGCGCAGTTTCCGCGTTGCTGTTCCTGCTGCTCGGTCCCTATTCGGAGAACAAGGCATGAAGCTCGGCATCGATCTTGGCTACAGCGGCGCGCAGATGGCGCTGCCGATGGATACCATTCTCAAAGCCGAGGAACTCGGTTTTGATTCTGTCTGGGTCGCAGAATCCTATGGCTCGGACGCCTTTTCTCCGCTGGCCTTCATTGCGGCAAGAACGCAGCGCATTCGCCTTGCCACCGGCATCGCCCAGGTCGCCGCGCGGACGCCTGCCAACTGCGCCATGACAGCACAGACCATCGATGCCATGGTCGGCAAGGGCCGGATGGTTGTGGGGCTTGGCGTGTCCGGGCCGCAGATCGTCGAAGGCTGGTATGGCCAGCCCTGGGGCAAACCCTCGGCCCGCCTGCGCGACTATATCGCGATCATGCGCAAGATCTGGCGGCGTGAAGAGCCTTTGACCCATGCCGGTCTCGAAATATCATTGCCCTACACCGGAGAAGGCGCGACCGGCCTTGGCAAACCGCTCAAGAGCATCCTGCATGGCAACCCGGACATTCCGATTGTGCTGGGCACTTCAACCCCCGGCAACGTCCGCCTGACTGGTGAGATCGCCGATGGCTGGCTGTCGATGCATGTGACACCGGATCTGCTTGCAGGCCACCTGAAACAGCTTGAAGCCGGCACTGCGCTGCGAACCGACGGCAAGAAACTGAAAGATCTTGAAGTCATTGGGGTCGCCAATTGCGTTCTGACCAATGACGCAAAATCGGCGCTGGCAGCCATGAAGCCCCATGTCGCGCTTTACATCGGCGGCATGGGAGCAAAGGACAAGAACTTCCACAAGGATGCCATGGTCGCCCGGGGTTATGCCGAAGCGGCGGATCGGATTCAGGAACTGTACCTTGCCGGACGCAAGGAAGAAGCCGCCGCTGCCGTGCCGGATGACTATGTCGATGATGGTGCGCTGGTCGGACCTGCAGAACGAATAGTGGAACGCTTCGCCCGCTGGCGCGATGCCGGCTTCACTACCTTGCGGCTGATCAACCCGGAAATTCCGGCAATGGAAGCCATCGCCAAAGCCTTATGAGGCTTCAACGGCGGCACGGTCCCGACTGCGAAACCGCGATGGCGGAAAACCGTTATGCCGCATGAAAAAGCGCCGAAAGGCAAAGGCATCACTAAAGCCCAGCCGCGCTGCAATTGCCGCTACCGATACCTCACGACTATCAAGCCACTCTTTGGCGAGCGCGTTAAAAACCCCGTCTTTCACCTGCCGGAAAGTAACCCCTTCCCCGCCCAGCCGCCGTCGCATAGTCGCTTCGCTGACGCCAAGCATGGCCGCAATGTGACTGCGGCTGATGTCGAGGTATGTTGGCCCCTGCTTGTGGTCCCGGATCAACCCGGAGACCATCGTCCGCATTTCGGGTACTGAACGCTTGGCCCCCAGTGTCAGCGGCAGAAGCTGGCGGAAGAACTGCGGCAAGTCGCTCGCCCGAACTACCACTGGCCGTCGCAGATAGTGACGCGGCAATAGCAGTGACACTTCGCCTTGGTCATAAGCTATCGGGGCGTTGAACAACAAGCGCGCGACGCCAGCAGGCAGGCACGCGTTATGAATTACCCGGCCGGACGCCCCGGAAAACCGGGTGCCAGCAAGAAATTCCAGAGTGCTGAGGATCAGCGACAACATCCAGATTTCTGCGATCAGTCCTTCAGGACCTGGCCGGAACGTTTCGTTGAACAACAGCGCCGCGACGGCGCCTTCTTCGCGCAGACCGCTGGGCGCACGCTGTCCCCAAACGACGGGCGCGAAATGCAAAAACTGGGTTATGGCCTCGCCAATCGTCGCCGCGTTGACCATGCAGTGTACCAGCATTTGCCACTGGTCCACCTGCTGTTGCTGCGTCCCCAGTTCGCCACGCTCCAGCGTGATCCACTCGCGATAAACCTGCACAAATTCGGAAAGGGCCAGTGGCTCTGCATCGCCGGGCAGCACATCGCGCACCGTGCCTTCGGCCTTGCGCAACAGCCGCGCGCTGACTTCTGCCAATGTCTCCCGGGCTGAGGCGTGCTCGCCTTCATCTGCAGGTAATTCCTGTTGCACCTGTCCAGTCCCAACCCGACCATTGCGAATGTTATGCACCATATCGGCACCTTTCATACGCATTATGACGCAAATTGTATCTATTTAATGACCATAAGGTGCTTCATCGAACGGCTGCGAGATCCTAGTCTAGCGACAACAATATAACTGGAGTCTGGATCATGTCTGACATCGCCGCTGCAGCACCGCAGAACAGTCTGCGTCACATTATCATTGGGGCAGGCATGTCTGGCATGCTGTCCGCAATCAAGCTGATCGAGCGCGGCGAAACCAACTTCACAATTTATGAAAAAGGCGATTCCGTAGGCGGCACCTGGCGCGAGAACACCTATCCCGGCCTCGCCTGTGACACCCCTGCCCACACCTATACCTATTCCTTTGCCTACAACCCCGATTGGAATGCATTCTACGCAAGTGGCAACGAAATCCGCGCCTATTTTGAAAGCATTGCCGATCGCTACGACCTGCGGAAATACATTCAGTTCAACACCGAAATCGGCAGCGCAAAGTGGGACGGCACCCACTGGAACGTCACGACCAAAGACGGGAAGACCGATCGCGGAGAAATTCTGGTCTGCGCTACAGGCGTGCTCCACGTTCCGGTGGTGGCTGACATTCCCGGCCTGAAAGACTTCAAGGGGCCTTGGTTTCACAGCGCCCGCTGGGATCACTCGGTGCCGCTTGCCGGTAAGCGCGTGGGCGTGATCGGTTCGGGCTCAACCGGCGTGCAAATCGTCTCGGCCTTGGTCAAGGAATGCGCGAAGGTGGTTCATTTCCAGCGCACCGCGCAGTGGATTTTCCCTTCGCTCGTCCGCGAATTCACTGAGGAGGACAAGGCCGCCTTCCGGGCTGACCCCACGAAGATCGACGAGATTCGCTTTGGCCCCGAGGCCTTCGAACGCCGCAACCGTTTCACCACTGCGATCATCGACGTCAATTCACCGGAGCTCGCGGAGATTCAGGCAATCTGCGAGAAGAACTTCGAAGACAACGTGCACGATCCGGTGCTGAAGGAAAAGTTGCGGCCGAATTACCTGGCGGCCTGCAAGCGGATGATTTTCTCCTCCGATTACTATGATGCCATCCAGCAGCCCAACGCCTATCTGGAAGCCGGTTCGATCGACCGCGTCGAAGCCAATGGCGTGCGCATGAAGGACGGCACTTTCCACGAGCTCGATGTCATAGCCGTCTGCACCGGCTTCGATGTCAGCAAGTTCGTCCGCCCGATGAAGATCTATGGCGAAGACGGCCTTGATCTTGACGAGTACTGGGCAAAAGGCCCGAGCGCCTATTACGCGGTCACCGTCCCGCACTTCCCCAACATGCTGCTCTACAATGGCCCGACAGGCCCAGTGGGCAATTTCTCGCTGATCGATATTTCCGAATTCCAATGGCTCTATTTCAGCCAGCTGGTCGACCTCGTCCGGCAGGGCAAGGCCGCCGGCTTTTACCCAAGCGAAGCTGCGCATGCCGACTATATGGCACGGCGCAATGAGCAGGCGAAAAACACTGTATTCGCCTCTGGCTGCAAGAGCTGGTACCTTGATGCTGATGGCATCCCGGCGGTCTGGCCGTGGAGCTATGCACACTTCGAGGAAGTCATGCGGAACCCGAAGTTTGAGGATTATGTGCTGACAAGCGCCGCCGCGTAACGACAGAGTAAGGTGTTGACCTGCCAAAGCAGGCAAACGGGAGAACTGGTATGCTGGATCTGATCATTGCCAATGGCACTATTGTCGATGGTACCGGAAAACCGGGCTTTCCTGGCGACGTTGGCATTCGCGATGGGCGCATTGTCTCACTCGGCAGGGTAGATGAGCCTGCCCGGGAAACCATTGACGCCAGCGGCCAGATCGTTTCCCCCGGGTTCATTGACTGCCATACCCATTATGACGCCCAGGTGTTCTGGGACCCGACGCTTAGCCCGTCCTGTTATCATGGTGTAACGACAGTCGTAGGCGGCTTTTGCGGGTTCTCGATTGCCCCGCTGAGCGATGAATCGGCGAGCTATCTGCTGCCGATGCTGGCGCGGGTCGAAGGCATGCCGATTGACACCCTGGCCAATGCCGTGCCGTGGAACTGGTCAACCTTCGGCGAGTTTCTCGACCGGATCGAAGGAAAAATCGGGCTAAACGCAGGTTTCTTCGCGGGCCATTCCGCTATCCGGCGCCACGTGATGGGGCCGCGCGCTGTCGGTGAAAAAGCCAGTGAAGGCGAACTGGAGGAGATGAAGACACTCCTGGGTCAATGCCTTGGCGAAGGCGCACTTGGATTCTCCACGACCGTCTCAGAAACCCACAATGACGGAGACGGCAACCCTGTGCCTTCTCGCTGGGCAGCGCATTCAGAGATCGTCGAACTGGCGCGCGTGGTGCGCGACTATGAAGGTACCGGACTTGAGCTGCTGCCCGATATCGAATTCCCGCCGGGCATGCCTGAATTGCTGGCCGACGTTTCCATCGCGGGCAATCGCCCGGTCAATTGGAACGTGCTGGGCGTAACGTCACGCCCCGGTGCGGAGGCGCTGATTGCAAAGCGCCTAGCCGTCAGCAACTTTGCGCGCGAACGCGGCGGCGAAGTGATCGCCCTGACCGTTCCTGTCAGCCCAACTGTCTATATGAACCTACGCGGCGGCTTCCTGTTTGACGCGTTTCCGGGGATTTGGCCCGATCTCTTCCGCCTGAAGCCCGAAGAACGCATGGTCCGCTTCGGCGATCCGGACGTGCGGCGACAGATGGCAGCCGAGGTGGAGTCTATGGGGCCGGAAGCCCCCCTTCGCAGTCTTGCCCGACTGGACAACTTCATTGTCACCTCGGCCGTGAGCGAGGCAGCCCGGCGCTATGTCGGCCGCAAGACCGGTGAGATTGCCCGCGAAGAGGGCCGCGAGCCGATTGATGTGCTTCTGGACATTGCGCTCGCAGACAATCTGGACACAGTGTTCACGCCCGACAACACTAACGAAAACGCCGAAACCTTCGCGATGCGCGGCAAGGTGTGGGCCGACGACCGGACACTTGTAGGCGCATCCGATGCCGGGGCGCACCTTGATCTGATCGATACCTTCGCCTTTTCAACTAGCTTCTTGCAAGGCGGGGTGCGCGAATTTGGCGTCATTTCCCTGGAAGAGGCGATTCACCAGATCACGGGGCGCGTGGCGACCTATTTCGGACTGGTTGAGCGCGGCTTGCTCAAGCCGGGCTATCATGCCGATATCGTTATTTTTGATGCCAGCACAGTTGGGCGCGGGCCAACCCAGACCCGATACGATTTGCCCGGCGGCAACGATTTCAGGCTCTATGCAGATGCCGTGGGCATCGGTCATGTACTAGTAAATGGCGTGGAGATTGTCCGTGCCGGTGAGCACACCGGAAAGCTGCCAGGCAGCGTACTGAGGTCCGGGACCGACACAAAGACCGTGCCGATGGATGCCCTTCGCATCGGGAGCAAATCCTACGCCTGATCCATAATGCTCCCGATAGCCGGATTCAGGCACTAGCCAGACCAAATGCCCGCCGCTATGCGCATTACCAAAGCGCCAATACAGGAGAGTTTGAAAATGACGCAGGTAATGAAGGGTGTGCGGGTTCTCGAAGTGGCGCAGTTCACGTTCGTTCCAGCTGCTGGCGCTGTGCTGGCCGACTGGGGTGCCGACGTAATCAAGATCGAACACCCGGTGCGCGGGGATACCCAGCGCGGCTTCATCAATTCGTTCGGCCGCAAGATCGACCCGCTGCGGAATGGCATGATCGAGCATCCCAATCGCGGCAAGCGCAGCGTTGGCGTCGATATCTCGACCGAAGAAGGCCAAAAGCTGATTTATGAGATGGCCAAGACCTGCGACGTGTTCCTGACCAATTACCTTCCCGGTGCACGCCAGAAGCTGAAGATTGATGTGGAGCACATCCGCGCCGCCAACCCGAACATCATCTACGCCCGCGGCTCGGCCCTTGGTGACAAGGGTCCAGAGCGCGAAATGGGCGGCTTTGACAATACCGCGTTCTGGACGCGCAGCGGCATTGCCTATGCAATGACGCCGAAGGAACTTGGCGGCGCATTCATGCAGCCGATTGGCGCCTTTGGCGATTCGATGGGCGGCATGACGATTGCCGGGGGCATTTCGGCAGCGCTGTTTCACCGCGAGCGCACGGGCGAAACGTCAGAAATCGACGTGTCACTGCTGAGCACCGGCTGGTGGGCATGCGGTTCGGCCATCGATCAGTCGATCGAAGCGGGCGATACCGGCAAGGCTTCGATGCCGATGTCGGGCGCTGGCGCGGGCAATCCGTTCCTCGGCAATTTCAGCACCTCGGACGGCGGTACGATCAACCTGTGCACGCTGACGCCCGGACCCTATGCCAAGAGCCTGTTCACCCACATGGGCCTGGATGACATGATCGATGACGAGCGCTTCAACAGCGCTGAAAAGCTGATGACCAACTGGAAGGAAGCCAGCGACCGCATCACCGAAGCCTTCGCCTCAAAGCCCTTTGCCTATTGGCGCGAACACCTGCGGACTTACACGGGCCAGTGGGCACCCGTGCAGAGCTTCCTTGATCTCGCCACCGACGAACAGGCGCTCGCCAATGACATGATTTTCGAGGTTGAAGCTCTGGACGGCGGCGCACCGATCAAGCTCGTACGCAATCCGGTCCAATTCAACCATGAACCGGTAAACAACACCCGCGCGCCGCAGGCCTCCGAGCATACCGAGCTGTTCCTGATGGAAATGGGTGTTGAATGGGATCGGATCGAAGAGCTGAAGACTGCGGGCGTCATCGCCTGACAATCTGACGGCAAAGGGAGAGCAACAGCATGGCACGGTTCCACTACACCATTCTCTCGCGTGCGGTCGCCGGGCGTGAAGAGGAATTTGTCGCCTGGTACCGTGACCAGCACATGGCCGATGTCTGCCGCATGCCGGGCGTCGTCAGCGGCAGGCTTTACCGGATGGATTTCCAGCGTGTCTACAATCTGGACGATGCCCCGCAGTGGACGCTGATGACTGTCTACGAGCTTGAGTGCGATGATCCGGAACCGGTCATCAATCACATCCGCGACACCTCGGGTTCGGAAGTGATGCCGGCCTGCGAAGCACTTAACAAGGCGGGCATGATTCAGGCAGCCGGCCACCTGATTGCCTCGGGCGAAGGAACCGCCGGGATTGCTGATGGCACCGTGCGTGTCCCTGCGCGGGATGTTCCGATCCCGGCCTTCCTCAGCGATGTCGCCAAGGCCTATCTGATGCCGCAAGGCGGTTCCCTCCCCTACCCTGCGATGGACGACAAGGCTGGTTGGCGCGCCTATGTCGAAGCGGTTGACCAAAATGTTTTGCCCATGCTGCGCATGATGATCCCGCAGGCGGCAGCGGAAGTTGAAGAACGTGATGCGGATGGCGCGCGCGTCTACGAAATCGTCCCGCCGGGACTCTCGCCCGATGATCGCGGCGTGATTTTGGAGATACACGGCGGCGGACTGATTATGTGTGGCGGCGAGCTTTGCCGTCTGATGGGTACAGGCGCAGCCCTGCGCCTGCAAAAGCGGGTCTGGTCGGTTGATTACAGGATGCCGCCAGATCACCCCTACCCGACGCCGCTAGACGATTGCCTCGCCGCCTATCGCGCCCTGCTGCGCGAGCGTGAGCCGCACGAGATTATCATCAGCGGCGGCTCGGCTGGTGGTAACCTTGCCGCAGCGCTGATCCTGCGCGCCCGTGACGAAGGCCTGCCGCTGCCTGCAGGTGCAATTCTGGCGACGCCAGAAGCAGACCTCACGGAATCAGGGGACAGCTTCAACACCAACAATGGTGTCGATCCCGGACTGCGCAGCCTGATGACGGTCAACTTGCTCTATGCCGACGGTCACGATTTGGCGCACCCCTATTTGTCGCCCCTGTTCGGCGATTTCACCAAGGGCTTCCCACGAACTCTGCTGACCACCGGTACGCGCGACCTTTACCTGTCGAATACGGTCCGCATGCACCGCGCCCTTCGCGCCGCGGATATTCCCGCCGAATTGCACGTGACCGAGGCCGGGCCGCACACAGGCTTCCCGGGGGGACCAGAAGGAGCGGAGATCGACCGCGAACTCCGCCGCTTCATCGCGGAGGCTTTGGGCGCTGGCTAAGCTCGGGTAATCAAGAAGGTATTTTCTTGATCCCGTTGAGAATAAACAGGAATGCCGCCATGGCTTCATCGGCGACATTCGAGCCTGCTGGTGCATTGGCGATGGTCAGAGCGGCATCCTGAAGCGTTGCCTGAATCATGCACGCCAACGCCATGGTTGGCTGCCTCTGCACCAGCCCGCCGTCCATCAGGAGTTGCAAAGCCTCAGCAATTCCCTGAGCGACAAATTCCGATTGCAGTTCGCGCCAGCGCACCCATCCCAGAACGGCGGGGCCGTCGATCAGCAGTATTCGCCGGTATTCCTTGGTGGCCGCAATCAGCAACAGGTATTGCCGAAATGCTTCCTGCACCTGCGGCCACAGTTCACCAGAAAGCCTCGCCACCGCAGTGTTCGAACGGTTGACCAGTTCGCCTGCTACTTGCCTGAAGACCGCTTCAAACAGGTCTTCCTTGCCGGCAAAATGATGGTAAAGCGCCCCGCGCGTCATCCCGGAGAGAGTCACGATCTCGGTCGTGCCAGTGGTGTGATATCCGGCCTCGCCAAACAGCTTTCGCGCCGTTGCCAAAATATCGCTGCGCGTAGCGAGCGCCCGCTCCCGCTGGGTTTCAGGATCACCGCCTCTGCGTGATGGGGCCGCTGCCTGGCCGGACAGGCTCATTACCGCTCAGACAATCCGCACACCCGGATAGTCCCCCAGAATGATGCTTTCCATATCGCCATAACCGCTGTTCTCGCCCTCGCGGATACGGATGGGCCGGTCACGGATCTGCCAGCGGTAGGAGGCGGCCAGATGTGAAGGGTTGTTCACATCATCGATGCATTCGCCATCAAGGAAGTTCTCGCCCTTGAAGCTGCCGTGAAGCTGTCCTTTCCACTCGCCATACATGCCCGGGAGCAGCCGGAAGCCCATTTCGGGATTGATGACTTCAATTTCGAACACGCGTTCGACAATGTCCTTGCCTTTGCCGGCCAGCAATGCCGTGACAGTGCCGCGCATGGCTCCGCGATCACATTCGCGATAGTCCATTTCAGGATAGAGCTGCAGGATGGGGATCTGCCGCCCGTCGCTTTCATTGATATAGCCGCAAAAGAATTGCGGCGGGCCATCGCCACCAAAATCACGGAAGTAATAAGCCAGATCATAGCTGGTTCCGTCCGGGCGGTCGATTTTCGATACCAGCCAGTTGAAATGATAGGCCGCGCCGGTCTTGTTTCCGCTGGTGCTCCCGCTCTTGGTGCCGAGCGCGGCCGGAACGAGATCGGCGGGATCCAGCCCGACATGTTCGCGCACGCCCCAGCTGCGATCGCGGAAGCCAAACCATTCGTCAGGATTTACTTCGTGCCGCTCACCATCGATCTCAACCCAACCCGAAACGGTGCCGGCCTGATGAAAACGGATTACATCGGAGGCCGTTCGGCCTTCATGCACCACGACATCACGGTTTTCGAAGAAAGCGGGCATGGTGGCCTGAAATGTCAGCTCGAAACGGACCGGCTGGGCGTCATTTTCGGCCAGGACTATCCGGATAGCCTGATAGGGTTCGAGCACTTCATAGCTCAGCGGTCCGACATTGACGTTGTCGAGATCAGAAGCCAACACCCGGCTTGCCCGGACAGTGCGCTGCTGCGTGCCGATCTGCACCCCGGCAAAGCCATCAACAAGATTGCGGTTGGCATATTTGCCGAGGCCGAAGTTGATTTGCAGCTGCGCATCCTTGCGCATCAGGGTGAACCAGGCCTTTTCAGTCCAGGCACGGTCGGGTGTGCCAACAGCCGCGTGGGTGTTGACGATCTGATGGTTGAAATGTTCGTCAGCCGCGGTGAGCGGGGCGATTGAGGGGATCATGATGTTCCTTTCAGTCCGTTCAGGACCACAGTTCTTAAAGGCCAGCGCCGTCGAGCATCGCTTCCATGGCACCAAGGTAATAGCCAATGTTCTGCTTGAATATCTCAAGCCTTGGATCGTTGCTGCGACCGGTGTTCGCTTGATTGACACCTTCAGCAATGATTGCGGCGAGTTTGCCGGTCTGGGCGATTTCGTGCCATTGGACGCCGGCAGCCGAACGTCCCGAAACGGATTCCCAGAGGGCAATAACCTCGTCACGCGATAGCATGCCGGACAGCTTCTGAGCGCGCGTTGCCGCATGATAATCGCTGGCGAAGAAAAACAGGATATAGCCAAGATCGCTTAACGGCTCGCCGTTCAGAGCCATTTCCCAGTCAAGCACTGCCGAGATTTGCTGGTTGTTCCACATGATGTTGGACAGCTTGGGATCGCCCTGAATGATCGCTGGCGGGCCGCTGACCGGGGCGGGAGCTGCCAGCAAGCGGTCGAAGAAGCCGACCAACTGCGGGCAATCCGCTGAACGGGCAAATTCACGCCAAGTCCGGGCGTAATCTTCGGGAGAAATCGGTGCGCCGAGCGGTGCCAGCGGTTGCAGGTTCGACAATCCGGCAAAGGCAGAGATCCAGTCCGTGCAGATTTGACGACGCAGGGAATCAGTGCCTTCGACAAACCAAGGCGTCATGACGATATCATCGATTGCCTCACCAGAAACGCGGCTCATCACGAAGAAGGGCGCACCCAGCACTGCGGGATCTTCCTCGATGAGGATAATTTCCGGCACCTGGGGCCCACCGGGCATTGCGCCCAATGCCTGATAGATACGCGCCTGCCCAACCACGTCATGCCCGTCAAGCATGGCTCCGGCAGCGGGCGGCAATCGCAGGATAAGGTCTGCACCTTCAATCAGATAGGTGTCATTGGAAAAGCCCGTGGTCATGGCTGCGATGCCGGTAACCGGCTTATCGGACGGCAATCGCTCCGCGAGAATTCGCGTCGCCTTTTCAAGATCGTACATTGAAAGCCTCTCCCCTAGCGCGTGTGTCAATTTCCCGAAGCCTGCCTATAGCGGGAAATGCATTTCAACGCGCGCAATCATGCGACATACAGGTTGTATCTTGTAGTTTATTGACCTAGTCAAGAGCGCGAAAAACCGCTTCATAGCGACACGTGTCAAAATCTCGTTTGGGAGAACTGGGAATGGATTGGCTGACAGATGACCAGCGCGCGCTGCGCGACATGGCGGCAACATTTGCTCGCAAAGAACTGGAGCCAATCGCAAACCAGATCGACATTGACGAGCATACGCCAGACGAGCTCGTCGCAAAAGCGGCAGAGCTTGGCCTGTACGGCCTTTATACTTCACAGGAATACGGCGGCTCCGGGGCAGATCTGGTATCGGTCTGCCTGGTCAGCGAAGAGCTGGCAAAGGCCAGCCCCGCCTATGCCGGCATGCTGACCGTGCAAATGGTACTCTGCCCCAAGACTGTCGAGATACTCGGCACCGAAGAGCAGAAGCAGCGGATCCTGCCAAAGAGCGCTTCGGGCGAACGCCTGCTCGCCTATTCGCAGAGCGAGCCTGCCGGAGCGGCCAATATCGGCAGCCACCTGACCAAGGTCGCCCCTGATGGTAACGGCTATCGCATCGATGGCTCGAAGCTGTTCTGCACGCAGGGAACCGCCGGAACATGGCTCGTCATGGCCAAGTCGCGCGATCGTCAGGGCAACGAAGGCTATGGCTGCTTCATCGTCGAGCGCGAGGATGAAGGCTTTGAAATTGCGCCGCACGAAAACAAGCTGGGCTGGCGCGGCACCAATACCGGCCCGATTTCGTTCAACAATGTCCGTCTGGAAGACGATGATATCCTGGGCGACATCCTGACCGGCGGCTTCTCGCACCGGGCGGCCAATCAGGCCAACCTGCTGGCCCATGTCGCCACTTCGATCGGCTGCGCGCAGGGCCTGTTCGACAAGACGCTCGATTACGTCCAGCAGCGCCGCCTCTATGGCAAGGACATGGCTGAATTGCAGCCCGTCGGCTATTGGCTGGCAGAATCCCACGCCAAGATCGCTGCCTGCCGCTCGCTTCTTTACGACACCGTGCGCCAGTTCGAAGCCGGCACTGTTGCCCCTGAGGGCGGCAATATCTGCAAGGCCTATATCGGTGAAACCATGTTCGATGTTTGCGTCAAGCTGGTGCAGATGTGGGGCGGCAGCGGCATCATGAATTCAACCGGCGTCAACCGCTACATGCGCGATGCACGGGCGAAATGCGTGGCTGAAGGGGCGTCCGAAATGCATTATGCGATCATCGCCAATCAGTTGCTGCACGGCCAGCCAACTCTGGTTCCAAAGACGATCGTGAAGTCAGCGACGTAGTCTGCGCTCAGGGCGCAGGGAGCAAGCGGTCAACAGCCTCGACGACGAAGGCTTCGATGCCTTGCGCGTCGTTTCCCTTACGCCAGGGTGCAAGGTGTGCCAGTGCTATCCGTCCGTGAACGACCGACAGGATATGTAGCGCCAGACCAAATGTGCCATCGACAGCGCGACTGCCTTGTGCGCGACTGATCGCGCGCAATCCGTCGCGCACCCTCCGGAATGCCGGTTGCACCAGCGCGGGAAGCGCGTGCGATTCATCCGTATCGATCGGCTGCATGGCAAACAGCAGCTGATAGCGCGACGGGCGTTCCATCGCATAACGAACATAGGCGCACAGCTGCAGTTTCAGCGAAGCGCGCGGGTCGGACGGTTCCGGCTCATCGCCAGCGCTCTCCATCGCTTCGCCCATCTGGCTCCAGCATTCACGCACAATGGCAGAAAATAACTGCTGCGCATCGGCGAAATGGGCATAGACCGAAGGCGGTGCCACACCCGCCTCTTTTGCCACCATCCGCAGGCTGAGCACGGTTGCAGGTGAACTGTCGAGGATACGCATGGCCGCCTCGATAAGCTCCTCCCGAAGCCGACCGCCCTCCCCCCGCTGATTTCGCTGCCGCCTTTGCATCTTTGCAATCGCTCCGACTGTTCCGGTCATCATTCATGAAGACAAAAAAAGGCCGCCGGCAAGGTGTCCTGCCGGCGGCCAATTTTTTGGTCAGACTGCTATCAGCGCGAACCGAAAGCGTAACGCAGGGTCACGCCCAGTTCGCGAGGAGCCGAAACCGAAACGGTGTTGTAACCGCTCGGTGCACCGGCCCAAGAGCTGTAGACGTTGTTGAGCGTGTTGTTGCGCGAAAGCTCAACCTGCTTGTCGAACACGTTCTTGGCATAGAAGCCCAGATCCCAGACACCCTTCTCTCCGGCCACACCGGCATAAAGATCAAGGATGGCATAGGCCGGAGTGCTGCGCGAAACGCCAGCAGTGGCGAAATTGCCATAGTTGGGATTACTACCCGTGTAGCTCAGGTTGAAGCGGAAGTAGCCGTCGAACGAACCCAGCGGCACCGTGTAGCTGCCATTGGCCGAAGCCGCCCAAGGAGCGACCTGATTCAGCACCTGGCCCTTGGGCGAGTTGCAGAAGTTGATCGGATTGGCAGCAGAAACCGCTGGCTGAGCAGTGTCGTTGCACGGCACGAGACCGCCCTGCGACTTGATTGACGAATAGCTAACGTTCGCACCCAGCGACAGACGGTCAGTCGGCTGCGCAGCAACTTCGAGTTCAAATCCGCGTACCCGCGAGTTGATGTTGCGATAGAATGCAATGCTGGTCGTCGAGGCCTTGTTCGATACCGTATTCCAGTACTGCACGCCTTCAAAGGTGGTCAGCTGGTTGCCGTAATCGATCTGGAACACCGATGCATTGATATGCAGCTTGCGTCCCCAGGTGGTCTTGATGCCCAGTTCGTAGCTCTTGGCCTTTTCGGGCAGCGGAGTCACTAGGTTGGCAGGCAGGCCGGTATTGTTGATCGCAGGCAGACCGGTACGGAACGAGCTGCCCGTGGTGGCATAGACCATCACGTCATCGGTGAACTTATGCGACAGCGAGAAGTTGTACAGGGCAGCCGTGTACTGGTCGTTGTTGTGCTGGGTCGAGTTACCGACACCTGCGGCGACGACAGCATCGCAAGTGCCCGGATAGGCAGTGCTTGCAACGATATTTGCGCCAGAGAACGCACCGACAACCGCGCAAGATGTGACCAGCGACTGGAAGGCTGACGGGAAGCCAAGGCGAACAACATTGAGGTTGCCGATGTTGTTCAGCGCAGGGAAGGTCGTGATGGCAAGGTCAACCGGGACACGGTCACGAACAATGGCGAGACCACCCGAAAGTTCTGTCTTGTCATCGATGTGGAACTTCACGTCGCCATAGAACGAGTCAAAGAACTGGCCGATACCGATGTTCGTCGAGCTGTTCAGCACATAAGCGCTGTTTGGCGTCGTGACTTGACCCGGGAGCGACGTTGGCCCACCAAATGCGCCAGCCAGGTAAGTCGGTGCATTGAAGTTGATGGTACCCATCGAGTGCTTCGAGAACCAGCCAATGTCATAGTCGAACGGGCGGCTGTCGCTGGGCATCGAGGACAGACGAATTTCGTGCGTGGTCCAGCTCGGCAGCACAGGATTGCTTGGCGAGGTAAAGGGTTCAAAGCCAGGAATCATGTTCAGCGGGTCGGCAGTCGTGAAGCTGGCGGGGCTGCGATTGAACTGGCGGCCATAGTTGTAGCTCAGCTTCTGACCGAACACTTCCCAGCTGGCATTGACAGTGAGAAGGTCAATCCGTTCCTTGAAATTGCTCGGCGCATCTTGAACAGATGCGCGCTGGGCCACTGTAAGTGCCGGACCGTTGAAGTTCGCGGGAATAGCACCAAGCGCGCCAAGGAAAGCAACCGGTGAAGCCGCAGCACCCGGGCTGCCGGTGCCAACAACCTGCGCATAGAACAGTTTGTCGGTGTTGCGCTTCTGGTACATCGCTTCAAGTGTCAGCGTGTTGGTCGGTTTAAACAGCAAGGTCGCGCGGAACGAACGATCATTCAGCTTCGGCTTGACCGTGCTGTGAATGCTGTAAACGCGGTTGGCTTCGCTGTTCTCGATATTGGTTGCGAGGCGAATGGCCAGCATGTCCTTAACGATCGGAACGTTGATCCCGGCCTGCACGTCCCAATGGTTTGCCGAGCCATAGAGAGCCTGGGCAAAACCGCCGAACTCATTCAAGTCTGGCTTCTTTGTGGTGATCGTGATGGCGCCCGAAATCGAAGGCGCGCCGCGTGAAGTGCCTTGCGGTCCGCGCAGCACTTCGATCTGACCGATGTCAAAGATCGATACGACGGTATTACCCGGATCGAACGGAACTTCGTTGAAATAGATCGGAGTGGCAGGCGTACCCGAGCCCGGCTGCCAGGTAACGCCACGCAGCGAAACCTTGGTGCTGGCGTTGCCATTGACCAGTGTCAGACCCGGAGCAAGCTTACCGAGTTCGTCGGCCTGCGTAATGTTCAGCTTGGCGAGTTGGTCGCCGGTGACAGCCTGAACACTAACCGGAACGTCCTGAAGGCGTTCATCGGCGCGACGCGCATTAACGATGATTTCGCCGGTATCGGCAACCGAATCGTCTGCCGGAGCTGCCTGGGCAAAAGCGGCCGTAGGCAGCGCCACTGCCATGGCAGTCGTCGCAAACAGCGTTCTCATGAAAACTCGTGTCATCTACATCACTCCCTTGTCGAGACCGTAAAGTCCGAACACCTTTGCCCGCCTCGCGAGCATCAAAAAACATATGGTCGTCTGGAACGGGGCTGAAATCAGCCCAATACACCTCAACTCCCACTTGTGCCCGGCCATCAAGGGGCCGGCTTTTCTCAATTCTCCACCGCAACGTCCGTCTCGTATACGAATCCCGATCCGGCGATGCTGGTGCGCTGCAATGCATGAGCATCGTGGCATTGTCTACCTACCTAGTGCTTAGTAAGTTGACAGACCGCCAAATGTGTTACCATATTGCAACAGCCGTTTGTGTCATTGGAAACGGCAATCAGACGTTGTTCTCAATCACAGCCACACGAAAAAGATGGCCTGGAACAGCGGATTGGCGGGGATAGTTTGTGATTGAGGCGACGAAGCGCACAAGACTTAGCGATCGGCCAAGCCGGATTCTCGATTCCGCGATCGAGATCATAGGCCAGCGCGGCTATTACGGCTTCAGCATCAAGGAACTGGCAAGCGCGTGCGGCGTGACCGTGCCGGGCGTTCTTCACCATTTCGGGACAAAGGACGCAATCCTGCTTGCAGTCCTGAAGGACATTGAACGCCGCGACTATGAAGCAGTGTGGAAGGGCGTACCGCTAACTGCGCCTGCGAAACTATCCGAAATGAGCCTTGCCAACTTCAAACGGCTTTTGCACGCGACAGTGGATCGCAATAGCCAGCAGCCAAATATACTCAGGTTGTTCTCTATCTTGCGCATCGAAGCGCATTATCCTGAACATCCGGCGTTTGAATTCTTCTATCAGCGTAACGTCCGTGCCCTGCGGGTGGTTGCTGAAATGCTTGAGGGAAAGGTCACTGCGCCCAAAGATATGGCTATCAAGGTTGTTTCGATGACCGCAGGCCTGGAAGACGTTTGGCTGGCGACAAGCATGGCCTTCGACCTCGTCAAACAATGGGACGAAGCAATCGAAATGCTATTGCACGAAAAGGTGTTTGCCTGATCGCCGCTGGCCCTCACATTTGTGGGCTCAGGATTTCAAAGCTTCATCACACCGCCGACTGAGGCAATCCCGGCGATGGTTCCGCCATCAACAAGGATATCTGTACCGGTGATATAGCTGGCCGCCGGAGACGCAAGGAACGCCACGACTGAGGCGATTTCATGCGGCTCGCCCATCCGGGCCAACGGAGTAACAGCAATCATCTTGTCCATTTCCGGCCCGGCCTTCTGCTCCAACCGCCCCATAGCCGTATCGATAATGCCCGGTGACAAAGAGACGATCCGCGCACCGAGTTTTCCGAACGCCGGCGACATTCTTGGCGCGTAGAGTTGCACGGCGCGCTTTGACATTGGATAGGCCAAACGCGAATTGCGGAGCATCAGGTTGAGGATCAGCGATGATCCGCCACGCAAGACTTTGTTCAATGCCCTGTCGAGCATGGGACGAGCAATCGTCTGACCGGAATTGGATGCAATCAGAATAGCAGCACCGCCAACGGCCATGTGCGGCAAAAGAGCTTCAACCAGACGTGTCGTCGCATTGAAGTTGATCTCGAACACCCGCTTGCCGTCAGCCATTGACGGCGAAACTCCGGCTGCGTGGGCCAGTGCACCAATTTTTTCGGCGCCCAGAGCAGCGATGATGCGTGCGGGGTAATCCGAAGCGGTAACGTCACCGGCAATCAAGGCGACAGGCGCCTTGCTGCCGAGCGATGCTGCCAGTTCCTCCAGCGGCCCCGCATTCATATCGCAAAGAATCAAGGGACGTCCCTCGGCGGCGAAAGCGCGGGCAATCGCCGCGCCCATTCCGCCAGCAGCTCCGGTAACTATGGCCGTCCGGCCCTGAGCATCAGCCATCAATCAAAACCTCCCAATGTCAGGGCCAAGCAGCTCAAGCCTGAACGCGGATCCCGATCGCCTTGGTTTCGAGGTATTCCTCGAAGCCTTCGACACCCCACTCCTTGCCAAGGCCGCTCTGCTTGTAGCCGCCAAAGGGCAGATCGACATCGATCGACATGCCGCCATTGACGCCGACAGTGCCAGTACGGATGCGCTTGGCAACGCGCAAGGCGCGCGCTTCATCACCAGAGGTAACGCCACCGGAAAGACCATATTCGCTGTCATTGGCGATGCGGATAGCGTCTTCTTCATCCTTGAACGGAATGACGACCAGAACCGGTCCGAAGATTTCCTCCTGGGCAATGGTCATGTCATTGGTCACATCGACGAAGCAGGTCGGCTCAACGAAGAAGCCGTTGCCCTTGTCGGTGGGCACCTTGCCGCCAGCCAGCAGGCGGGCGCCCTCCTTGATGCCGCTCTCGATATAGCCGAGCACGCGCTGGCGCTGGCGCTCGGAGATCAGCGGACCCATGAAATTGGTCGGATCCTCGGCTTTGCCCCACATCTGGCCGTAGGCAGCATAGGCGTGTTCGAGCACCATCACAGCCTCGGCATAGCGGCTTTCGGGAACCAGCAAGCGGGTCAATGTCGCACAGCCCTGTCCTGCGTGGTAGCAGACAATCTGCTGGCCGACCGCCTCGGCGAAGTTCGGGGTGTCTTCGAATATGATCGAAGCTGACTTGCCGCCCAGTTCAAGGAACAGCCGCTTCAGCGTTGGCGCGCCCTTTTCCATGATACGGCGGCCAACCCCGGTCGATCCGGTGAAGGAAATCACGTCAACGCGCGGATCAGTCACCAGCATTTCGCCCAGCAGTGCCGGATCCTTGCCGCTCACCACCTGGATAACGCCCGCCGGGAAACCGGCCTCGGCGGCGAATTCGCCGATGATCGTGCTCATCAGGGGTGTGTCTGGCGCAGGCTTCAAGATGACCGTGCAACCGGCCAGCAAAGCCGGGATGACCTTGCCCACGGTGATGTAAAGCGGCACGTTCCAAGGGATAATCGCCCCGACGACGCCTGCAGGTTCCTTGACCAGAATCCGGCGGTGGGTTGAGCCCCAGACTTCCTTGTCTGGCATCGCCTTTTCCCACTCGATCGTATTGTAGACATCGAACAGGGGCTCGAAAAAGTTAAGCGGCCCATCGACGATTGCCACATTGCAGGCACCCATAGCGGCCCCGCCTTCCTTGATGGCGATTTCGAGCAGCTTTTCACGATTGGCCTTCATGACTTCGGCGAGCTTGCGCACAAGTTCGACGCGTTTGGCAGAGTTCGTCGACCAGTCGCTCTCGTCAAAGGCGCGGCGGGCTGCGACAATCGCCTCTTCCATATCTTCGACAGTGCCGTCGGCAGCATAGGCGATAACTTCGCCGGTCCAGGGGTTGATGTCCTCAAACTTGCCGCCGCCAGTCGCGTCACGAAGTTTGCCGTCGATGTAGAGTTTGCCTTCGGGAAGAAGTGTCATGTCGTGTGTCCTGGTCTGGAGATCAGCAATCAGTCAGGCTTGCGGGCCTGATAAGTGGCAATATCGATATGCATGTCGGCCGGAAGGTCAACCAAGTAACGGAACAGGCCGAGGGTGGAATCATAGTGTGTGATGCCGCGTTCCATGGGATTGAAGCCACGTGCAACGCAGGCCTGGAAGAAACGCATTCCCATTTCAGGGTCCATATTGGCGGAGCTGCCCGGACCCATCATCTGGCCGGCCCGGACAGTGGTAACGCGAATGCCCTTTTCTTCCAGCTCCTTATGCAGGCCCTTTGAGAACTGCTCCAGACCTGCCTTGGTTGATTGGTAGACCAGCAAATAGGGGAACGGAAAGTCCACCGATTCGGAACTGATGTTGATGATCAGCCCGCCGCGATTGAGCATCGGGATTGCCGAGCGCGAGCACAGCATAGGTCCTGCCAGATTGGTGAGAATGCCGGTCAGGATATGCTCGTCAGAAGCCTCCTCGATCGGAGATGGCTGAAAGATCGCCGCATTGTTGACCAACACGTCGATCTTCGGGTGAACCTTGGCGATTTCCGCGAAGGCCGCCCTGACCGAGTCCGGCGAGGTCACTTCGCAAGCGACTGCCATGGCATTCGCGCCGATGGAAGAGGCTACTTCCTGCACCTTTTCCAGCGAGCGACCGAGCAACACGACCTTCTCGCCATCCGCAGCAAAGCGCTGCGCCAAAGCGCGACCAAGGCCGCCATTGGCGCCGGTAATCACGATCACTTTGTCAGCCATTCCATATTACTCCAATTCAAAACTCACCCTTGCCGATCCGCCGGTCAGGCGGTTTCGGCGTGCTTCATGAACATCTGCACGATATCGCCCGAGGTGATCGGGCGCGCTTCCTCGCCAGCCGCCAGCGGAGCCGCACCGCCACTTGAACGGACCGAGATGTCAACATCCTTGGCTTGCGCACGCAGCGCCGCCACAGTCAGCTCTTCGCGCTTGTGGTGGGCAAAAAGATCGAACTTGAAATCGCGCATGGCATTGCCGTGGGTGATTTTGTTGATCTGGGCCTCGGTCAGATGATTGATGGTTTCCCACAGCCGCTCTGGCACGTTCGGCCACAGAGTGTCGGAATGCGGATAGTCGCACTCATAGGCGATGTTGTCTTCGCCGATGCGGTCGATGTTCTGCAGACCATAGGCATCGTCGATGAAGCAGCTGGTGAAGTGCTGGGCAAAGACCTCGCTGGGCTTGCGATCACCGAAGATGGTGTTCGAATTGGTCCAGGCCTGGTGCTGCATATGTGAGAAATCGGCGCGCTCTGTCAGGTAAGGAATCCAGCCGATGCCGCTTTCCGACAGGGCGATGCGCAGCGTCGGGTGGTTCTTCAGTGCCTTCAGGTTCAGCCAGTCGGCTGCGCCGATCGAGACCGACATCGGCATGGTAGTGATCCATGCCTCGATCGGGGTCTCCATCGAAGCATGCGGCGCAGGGTTGCCGCCGCCGATGTGCAGACAGAGCGTTGTGCCAAGCTCGGCAGCCGCGGCGTACATCGGCTCCCAATAGGGGTTGTGGATGCTGGGCAGTCCGCGCACAGTGGGATTGTCGTTGATCGAAACGGCGTGGCAGCCCTTGGCCGACAGGCGCTTCAGTTCAGCTACCGTGGCGTCCATGTCCCATACCGGCAGAAGCCCGCAGGGAATAAACCGGCCGGGATAGGTACCGCACCACTCATCTACATGCCAATCGTTATAGGCCTGCAAGTGAACCAGCGCCTGCGACTTGTCTTCGGCCTGAACAAACAGTCCGCCGTCGATCATCGGGAAGCTGGCAAAGTTGAGCGATGCGGCGATGCCGTTGACGTTCATATCGGCAATGCGGGCATGTACGTCATAGCAGCCGGGACGCAGCTGATCGAACGAGGTTGGCTCCATGCCATATTCCTCGCGCGGGCGGCCAACGACGGCGTTTAGACCGACCGAGGGGATCTTCTTGCCCTGGTATTCCCAGAAGTTGGTACCGTCGCTCTTGGTGCGCAGTTTGGGCGCGGTGGCCAGCGCTTCGCCAGAAAGATGGCGATCAAACATGTCGCCGGGTTCAGTGATATGATCATCGACAGAGATGATAACGAGGTCGTTCATTTGCATGATATTCTCCCCATGCAGCGGCCATTTTTGGCCATTGATTGTTACAGTCAGGCAGCTTCATCTCTTAGGATGAATTCTGCTGCGCGCATACCGATCATCATTGCCGGGCCGTTGGTATTGCCCGAAACGAGTGTTGGCATGATCGAAGTATCGGCAATGCGCAGGCCCGAGACTCCGCGAACGCGGAGCTGCGGATCAACCACGGCGCGATCATCGCTTCCCATCCGCGCAGTACCGGCGGAGTGGAAGCACGATCCGCTAATGCCCATGGCATTGGCGAGGATGTCGTCATCGCTTTCAAGTTCGCGAGTCGGCGAGCATTCCTCGACCACCCAGTCCTTGAGCGCAGCCTGCTGCCCCAGTCGGCGGTTCCAGCGGAACGCCCCGACGAAACGCTGCCGATCAATCTCGGCCGAGAGGTGGTTGACGTTGATATAGGGTGCTTCCGAGCCATCGGCAGAGTTCAGCCGCACTTCGCCCTGGCTTTCCGGCCGGGTGAAATAGGTAACGAATGTGATGCCTGGAAACGGATCGAGTGCAATGTCTTCACTCTTGCCGCTGCTGCTCGCAGATACTGTCATCAGGCCGAACTGCAGATCGGCATGATCGAACGACGGATCAGACTTGGCAAAGCCGCCAACTTCGTGCGCCGAATGGGTCATCGGTCCCTTGCGGCCAACCAAATAGCGCAGCATCGACAGACCTGCCCGCCAGCCACCCAAATCCTTGTTTTGACTATGGCTGCGCACTTGCAGACGCAAGTCTGCATGGCGGTGCTCGCGCAGATTGCGGCCGACTTCCGGCGCATCAACAACGACCGGAATTCCAAGCGACTGCAGCAGCGCCGCCGGACCAATGCCCGACTGTTGCAGCAGCAATGGCGTCTGGATCGCGCCCGCAGAGATAATCACTTCGCGCGCTGCAGCTATCGAGCGCTCGCCGTCCTTATCGCGGATACGAATACCCGTTGCGCGCGTGCCGGTAAATTCCACCCGCAGCACTTCGGTTTCCGTCGCAATGTCGAGATTGGCCCTGCCCTTTGCGCCTTCCAGAAAAGCCCGCGCCGAACTGAAACGCTGGTTCTTCCAGCGGGTCGAGGGCTGGTAGCCCATACCGCCTTCGCGCACAGCATCGACACCGTTGACATCAGAGACACGCTTGATGCCCATTTCCTGCGTCGCATTCAGGATTGCTTCGCACAATGGATCGCCCGCCGGATGCGTAGAGATGCGCTGCGGCCCGCCGGCGCCCCGATCAGGCCCGGGGCCAAGATCATGGTCCTCCAGCGCCATGAAGGCAGGCAGAACCTCGTCCCAGCCCCAGCCCTCGCAACCGGAAGCGGCCCAGCCATTGTAGTCCAAGGGTGCACCGCGCATGTAGATCATGCCGTTTACCGAGCTCGAACCACCGAGGGTGCGTCCGCGAAACCAGCGCTCACTCGGACCGTTACCGCCGGTTTGAACCTGATAGTCCCAGATATACTTGCTGCCGGGATTGAGGATCACCCCGAGCCCGCGCGGCATATGGATGAATGTGCTGTTGTCTACCGGGCCGCTCTCGACCAGCAGAACCGACCGCTTGGGATCAGCAGAAAGCTTTTCCGCAAGGGGGCAACCAGCAGAGCCAGCGCCCACCACGATGTAATCGTACTGGTCCTTCATTTCAGGTCTTTCCCGGATGACTTATCGGCTTCGTTACAACAGCACGACAATACCATCGATTCCGTTGCTCACATGGTGATAGCATTTTTTGAGGGTGGACTGTCAAGTTTTGATCCTGATCCAGAGTATGGCCTCGTTGCGCGAAGCCTGGGCATTTTCTATTTCAATTGCTTGAGCCAGGCCAACAACGCCGATTCCGCATCACCATGCCCCATCTCCACTCCCAGGCTTGCCTCGATCGCAATCGAAGTAGCAACGGACTGAAGCAGCATCGCTGTCGCAGCGGGTGAGGTCGGCAGGGTTATGCCGCGATTCCGCGCATAGGCTTCAAGAACATCCGCCATAGCTAGGCGGAACCGGTCAGTGTAAACCTTGTACTCACGCGCAATTGAAGGATGCCGGATGGCGAGTTTCATCAGCTCGAAGATGACTGCTGCCGACTGCAGGATGCTGCCAAACAGCAGATCGATGGCATCCCCGGTCTGAGCAGATTCCCGGATCATTTCTTCTGATCGCGCACCTTCTTCGCGCATGACCGCGACGAATAACTCATCGAGAGTGCCGAAGTAGTAGTGGACGATGTGCCGCCCAAGCCCGACCCGCTCAGCCAACCGCCTCGCCGTGACAGCATCAACACCTTCTTCACGCAGAATTTCGACAGCACATTCAAGCAGCTGCGCCCTAACGGCCGAATTTTCAGTTCCCTTTCGTCGGGAAATCGCGGCGGTCATTCGTACCATGTCCTATCGAGTCAAACGCAGCAACAACACTACGAGCGGCGGAATTCAGCTTAGCAAGGCCACCGAGAACGTTGAACCTGAAACATTCAGTGCAATGCATAGCGTCCATAACCTGAAAGCCAATTGGCGTGATACCGCAATTTTCAGATGGGCCAGCAAAGTCGCTTACGCGCCCACTTTGCTTCCCGATGGAGCCCACGCGGATGCCAACAGACCAGTCACTGCGCCGTTTGCAGCAGTTCGGCGACAGCCTTGTGCACTGTCTGCGCAGTGGCTTCTGCCCCGGCCTGATTGGGGTGAAAGGGAGCGCCACTGCCGGGAGCAGCACCATTGACCCAGGGAGCGGCTGAACAGATATCATGTCCCGCACTTGCTCCAGCCATGTCCACAAAGATCGCGCCTGACTGTTCCGCGGCCAGCTTGGTCGCTTCGTGCAGGCGAGCAGCCACTTGCCGTCCTCTATCGGCCACTGCAGCGTCAAAGCCCAGCTCTTTGCAGCTGGCATTTTCAGGCAGCAGATTGGGATAGCTAACCAGTGCGATCACGGCCTTTGGCGCACGAGCACGGACTGCCTGCACAATCTTGATCATGTTCTCGGTGACCAATCCGAAGTTCCGCTCGGCAACTGGCTTTGGTTCGCTCAGCAAGAGCTTGCCCAAGGCCCCTGCCCCGCCCGATGCCAAGGTCAGATCGCCGATATAGCCTACGTCATTACCGCCAGAAGTAATCGTCACCAGCCGCGTGTCCGCCCCGACTGCATCAATCTGCGGCCCCAGAAATACCTGCCCGCCCTTGAGTATATGTTCGGTAGTCGAACCGGAACAGGACATGTCGACCAGCGACAATCCGGTGAGCCGCGCCAATTGATGGGGGTAGCCGTTGGTAGAACGCATACACACGAAGGGACTTCCCGGCTCGCGCGCACCCAGCCCAAGGCCAGCCGCGAACGAACTGCCCAGCGCAACATATTGCCCCGAGGTATCGGGTTTGCGCTTGCCCTGCCAGAAGAGGACAAGCAGCACGAGCAGCGCCAGGGCTGCAAGAACCGAAATTCCGATGACGGCAATATTCCTGATCATTTCCTGCCTCTCAACTTTTACGCTCTGCCGACGCGTAGCTCACTTGAAGCTGTCACCCAGCTGGTCGCGCAGCACAGTTTTTTGCACCTTGCCCATGCCGTTTTTGGGCAGTTCTTCAACAAAGACGATCCGGCGCGGTTGTTTGAAACGCGCAAGTTTGTCGGCAAGGGCAGCCTTGATAGCCTCGCCATCAGCAAAGCCGGGCTCCATAGGCACGACCACCGCGACGACCCCCTCGCCCATGTCGGGATGCGGAACGCCGATCACCGCAGATTCACGAACCTCGCGCAGTTCATCAAGCGCAGTCTCTACCTCCGCCGGATAGATATTGTAGCCTCCCGAAATAATCAGATCCTTGGCCCGGCCCACGATCGAAACATAGCCGCGCGCGTCGATGAAGCCGAGGTCGCCCGATATGAAATAGCCATCGCGAAACTCCGCCGCTGTCTTTTCCGGCATTTTCCAATAGCCCTGAAACACATTAGGGCCCGCAATCTCGATAACCCCTATCTCGCCTTGCGGCAGGACGCGACCGGTTTCCGGGTCAGCAATGCGGATCGAAACGCCCGGCAGCGGCAAGCCTACAGTCCCTGCGATGCGGTCGCCCTCATAGGGGTTGGAGGTGTTCATATTGGTTTCGGTCATGCCGTAACGCTCAAGGATCGCATGACCTGTGCGTTCGGAAAACTCGCGGTGAATGTCGGCCGAAAGCGGCGCCGAGCCCGAAATGAAGAGCCGCATATGCGACACGAGTTCACGCGTGAACCGCTTTTCCTTGAGCAGGCGGATGTAAAAGGTGGGTACACCCATCATTACACTGGCCCGCGGCAGTGCAGACAGGACCTCGTCAGCATCAAAGGCGGGGAGGAAGATCATTCCCGCGCCCGCTGCCATGACCACGTTGGTGGCAACAAACAGCCCATGGGTATGGAAGATTGGCAATGCGTGGAGCAGCGTGTCCCCGGAGGTGAAGCGCCAATGATCCCGAAGCGTGAAGCAATTGGAAGCCAGATTATCGTGGCTCAGCATCGCGCCCTTGGATCGGCCTGTGGTGCCTGAAGTGTAGAGGATAGCGGCCAGATCATCATCGGCGACATCCACGGTGACAAAGCTGTCCTTTGCATTGGCCGCCGCTGAAGCAAGCGAACCGTCACCTTGCGCACCCAGCGTCTCTACCTGCGGCACACCAGCTGCCTTGGCCAACGGACGGATCATATCGGCCTGGGCCGGATCACAAACGAACAGCGCAGGACTTGCGTCGCGCATGAAATAGTCGAGTTCGCCAGCGGTGTATGCGGTGTTCAACGGCAAGAAAATCGCGCCGCAGCGCAAACAGGCGAGATAGAGCATCAACATATCGATGCTCTTGGGCACCTGTACGGCAACGCGATCACCGCGCGCCACACCAAGATCAACCAGCATATTTGCATAGCGTGCAGACCTGCTTTCAAGGTCGGCATAGGTCACGACCGAGCCGTCACCCAATGTTGCAAACGGGCGGGCTCGCTCAGCGGGGAAGCAGGCTTGAAGGCGATCAAAAAGGTTGGCCATAAATCTTTCTATGCTCTTGTTTCTTTTCAGTATTGCCGTCAGCGCGGCAAGCACCCTCGCGGGTGGAGGCCACCCGCTGTATATCAGATAGCATTGGAATGAGATTTCGTATACGCAATATGCAAAATACAGATAGCCAGAATACAGGAGAGCGTATGCAGGTTTCGCAAGGCCCAAGCCAGTTGCCGGGCAATAGCCCCCCTTGCCTGCCATGACGATATCCGGTGTCGCGCTACTCGCGATTTGCACTTTGCTTGGCCAGATGCTTGGCGAGTTGTTGGGTTATCTTCTTGGAGTAAAAGCAAATGTTGGCGGTGTCGGTATCGCCATGCTGCTGCTGATTTGCTCCCGTCTATGGCTGCAACGCCGGGGCTTGCTAACAGCCGGGGTCAATCACGGGGTGGCACTTTGGGGTTCGCTCTACATCCCGGTTGTAGTGGCCATGGCCGCGCAGCAAGATGTTGTGGCAGCAGCAAAGGGAGGCCCCATGGTGCTGGTCGGCGGGGTTGGTATCGTCGTGCTTTCCTTCGCCATGGTTGCGATGATGGGGCGGCTGTCAGGACAGAGCGAAACGATGGACGAGATTGAGGCTCGCGAACGCGCCGATGCCGAAGCCGCCGCTGCATTTGAGAGGACTGACCCATGATCACCGATGGACTTGATCGGATCAACCATGTCCTGACCGGCAACGCACTTCTCGTTGCTTTCGCGCTTGTCGGGCTCATAATGTGGCTCTCCAACTATTTGTCGGCAAAGCTCACCGCGGGGCGCATTCACGGCTCCGCCATAGCAATTATTATCGGCCTCGGCCTGGCATTCTGGGGCGGCATTTCCAGCGGGGGGCACAAGGGCCTGGCAGATTTGCCGCTGTTGTCCGGTATTGGTTTGATGGGCGGCGCAATGCTGCGCGATTTCGCAATTGTCGCCACCGCATGCGAGGTAGACATCGTCCGCGCCAAGCGGGCTGGCGTAATTGGCACTGTCGCACTGGTATTGGGCACAGTTCTGCCATTTTTCTTCGGCGCGGCTGTAGCCTGGAGTTTTGGCTATCGTGATGCGGTGTCGCTATCCACGATTGGCGCAGGTGCAGTCACCTATATCGTGGGCCCGGTCACCGGCGCAGCGCTGGGCGCGGATTCTGCGATCATCGCACTGTCGATTGCGATAGGCGTGCTCAAGGCCATCATGGTCATGATTTTTACGCCGCTGGTGGCGCCATACATTCGCCTGAACAATCCACGCACCGCGATGGTTTTTGGCGGGATGATGGGCACAGTAAGCGGCGTATCCGCCGGACTGGCTGCGACTGATCGCCGCTTGGTGCCATATGGCGCACTGACCGCCACCTTCCACACAGGTCTTGGCTGCCTGCTTGCTCCATCAGCCTTGTATTTTGCCTTACGGACATTGATCGGGGTATGACCGGGGCACAGCCCGCCAATGACGCCAGCGTCGATCTGCTATCAGACCGAATTCGTAATGCGCTGACCGACGCACTGGCCAACGGCGAATTCAAACCTGGCGCAGCGCTGGACGAGCAGGCGCTGGCAGATCGCTATGGCGCCTCACGCACGCCGGTTCGCGAGGCCCTGCGGCAACTCGCCGTTGCCGGACTGGTTGAGCTGCGCCCCCGGCGCGGTGCCGTGGTCGCACGGATCACTATCGATCGCATTATGGAAATGTTCGAGTGCACTGCAGAGATCGAAGCGCTCTGCGCGCGTCTGGCAACCCATCGCATGACCCCGATAGAACGCAGCAACCTCCTTCGGATTCATGGCCAGGCCAACGAGGCAGCGCGGAGCGCCGATGTTGATCGCTATGACGCTCTCAACCGCCAGTTCCACGAAGCCCTGTACTATGGAACCCACAACCAGTTCCTCGCAGAACAGGCGATGACGATCCGCGAACGATTGGGGGCATACCGGAGGACGCAACTTCGTCAGGTTGGCCGGCTGGGCCGGTCAATCGGAGAACACGATGAACTGGTTCTCGCCATTTCACGCGGCGACGGTGAAGATGCGGCCAAGTGGATGCGAGCCCACCTGCTGAATGCATCAAGTGCCTTGATCGAATTTTTCGAAGACGGACGACAGATTGCGGCTAGTGACAGCCCTGCCCCATAATCCATGGCGCGGATGAGCAATCCGGAGAACAGTGCTGGTAATTGGCTCCGATCAATCTGCCCTGCTAGATTTTCGTGTAGTCCCGAGGCATGGCGTAACAATGCTTCGCCTTGCATTGGATTGGGATTGGAGAAAGTAATTGGCAAATCAGGACGCCGCGTTGCGCTTTACGCTCCCTGACGATCAAAGGGCTGCTGCCGCGGACAGCTTTGCCCGCAGCGGCGTGTTGCGGGTACCCAATCTTTTCGCCTCTGATGTGGCCGACGCGCTGTACCAGCACTTCGATTCAGAACTGGAATGGAGCCGCACGATCAGTCAGGCCGAGACGGCATTTGACCTCTCGCCCCAAGCGATAGCTGCGATGGATTTCGGCACAGATCAGGAATTGCTCACAAGAATTCACAAGACCGCGACCGACGGCTTTCAGTTTCTGTTCGATTCCGTGATCGTGTCGGATGTCGCGGCTGAGCGCAAAGCGCGTGGGCTGCTGCTGGACCGGGTGGTTGAAGCGCTCAACCATCCAGACTCGCTGGATACGTTCCGGGCCATAACCGGCGTACCGGAAATCCGCGTCGCCGATGGTCAGGCGACGCGCTATTTACCCGGCCATTTTCTGACCAGCCATGATGATGGCATCGATGGTGAAGGCCGGGTTGCAGCCTATGTTATCAGTCTCACCAAGGACTGGCGTCCGGATTGGGGCGGGTTGCTGCAGTTTCACAGCGCCTCGGGCGATGTGCCATTGGCGCTCAAGCCATGTTTCAATGCCATCAGCATGTTTCGCGTACCGCAAGAGCACAGCGTTTCATACGTCGCCCCCTTTGCCGCTGCGCCGCGCTATTCGATTACAGGCTGGGTCCGCCGGTGAGGTCGCCAAAAGTGGCGGAAATTGCCTGTCGCGGCGCTCACTCCGTTGTGGGAAACAGGCGCACCGGCCATTCGCACCATTCTGAATTCCAACAAGAAGGCTAGCCCCTTGCTCGACAAATCTCGTTCCGTGGAATTTTCATTCACCAAACTCTTGGTCCGCGATCTTGAGCGTGTCACAGCGTTCTATCAGGCCGCCTGCGGCTATGGCGCCGGCCAAACCCTGGAAGCATCGATGGGTGGCAGGCCCGTTCGGGAAACCATCCTGTCAAAGCCGGGTGGTGGCGCGGAACTTGTGATCATGACCTACCTTGATGGCAATCACCCACCGGCTGGCGGGGCTGTGAATGCTTTCAACACGGTTGATATCGAAGCATTTGAAGCCCGCGCCCTTGGTGCAGGCGGTTCGCTTGTTGAAGCAATCAGCGTGCTGGAATTCAACGGCAACACCATGCGCATGGGCATCTATGCCGATCCCGAGGGCTTCCTGCTGGAAGTGCTCGAACGCTGATCAGGAGGAGCGATTCCATGGGCGAACCCAATCCGAATTTCCAGGCAGTGCTCAATATCATAGGCGACTGGGAACGGCTCGATCTTGAATCAGCCCTGTCACGTTTGGCGGACGATGCCGAATTTGTGGCCGATCCAAAGTCAAACCCGGTTTGCGGGATCGATGCGATCCGCAAGCTCTGGACATACTACATGCAGCTGTTCGCCTCGTATGACTGTGAGGTGCGCAACTCAGCCGAGCAGGGCCGGCTGGTCTTCGTAGAGCGGATTGAGCGGATAACCCGCCGCGATGGGCTTAACGTGGTCCTGCCCGTTGCTACGATCTTTGAAGTTAATGAAAGTGGCCAGATCTCTGCCTGGCGCGACTATTGGGACCCCAGCATGGCAAGTGGGACTGCGGAAGCCTGACCGCGCGACGGCGCGATCAGGCCTGCAAGCATCACTCTGCTGCCATGGCGAACTGCCATTCCGGCTCGGGCCCGATGAATTCACCCGGGAAACGCCCGGTAAAGGCGCCATTGTCAAAGATCGGCACACCGTTCACCAGAGTAAGCCGCATGGGCGCAGGTGCGCGTGTATAGCGATAGGTGCGGCCGCCCCGGCCGTTATAGACATCCCAGATCTTCTCTTCAGGCCGCCGCTCGATCTCGTTGAGATTGAAGACGGCGATGTCTGCAACCTTGCCTTCTTCGATTAGCCCCCGATCATTGAGACCAAAGAAGTCGGTCAACCGGCCAGTCAGAACGTGCACGGCTTCCTCGATGGTGAGCACACCGCGATCACGGACATAGTCGGTAAGCAGCAGCACGTTGTCACCGTTGCCGCAGAACATTTTGCCATGCGCGCCACCGTCCGAGATGTTGCCCAGCGCGCGCGGATCGCGGAACATTTCCAGCATAACGTCTTCGTCGTTTTCGAGCGACTTCTTGTGAACGACCGATTCCGCGCCGTTCTTGAGAACCCAATCCGCAAGCGCGTCCGAAGGATGAGCGATGCCCGTCTGCTGAATGTATTCAGCCAGTGTAATGCCAACTGGCCCCCAGCCGGATTCGCTTTCCTTCAGCGTCAATACTGATGAATCGCGCAGGGCCGAATGCGAAAAGGTGTCATGATCCCAGGCATGGCGCGCGCGATCCAGCCAGGCAGGATCGCTCAGCATGGCGCTCTTTTCTTCCCAGGTCGGGGCATTGACGACTTCCTGCCAGACCGGATTACCGTTCTGGGCAAAGACCAGCGAGCGGCCAAAATTGATCACCGAGGTCGGCGAAACGTGATGGTAGTCTGTCCAGATGTCGGCACCTTCCGCCTTGTATTGCTCATGCAGCGCCGCTGAAGGCTTGCCTGCTTCAATAGCATACTTCAGGGTCGGCAAACCCAGCCAATGCATCCGCGCACCAACCTCGCGGGCGATCCCGCCAAGACGCGCCAACTGCTGCGGCCCGGTCATCCGGAAAAAGTGGTCGAGCACCACCTGGAATGTTGCGCCCTCATGCCGGGCAACAACCGCCAGCAATGCGCGATATTCGGCATCGTCGGCCAACTGTGAAGGGAGCGGGCGCTCGTTCTTGTCATAGTCCAGCTGGTTTGACGACAGCCCCAACGACCCGGCGCTAATCGCGTCATCGAGCAGATCGCACATCTGCTCGATTTCCGCCTGTGTCGCCACGCGTGTCCAGGCATCTTCACCCATGACATTCAGCCGAAGCGCGATGTGCCCGCAATAGGCGGCGAAGTTTACCGGCACCTGCACATTGCTGACCATCGAGCGCTTGTATTCGCTCCATTTGACCCAATCCCAGGGCACATTCTTGTGCATTGGCTCTTCAGGAATGTCCTCGAAGAAGTTGAAAATCTCAATGATGCTCTGCTTCGCCTCAGCGGTTCGGGGCGCTGGCGCCATGGAGAAGCCGCAGTTGCCATTGATCGATGTGGTGATGCCATAGGCCGGCATCGGCTCCATGTTAGGGGACCACCAGACGCCGCCATCCCAGTGATTATGCGTTTCGACAAAGCCGGGCGTTACGTAGCAACCGCTCGCATCGATAATCCGTTCGCCTACACTGGCCTGAAGGTTTTTTCCGATTTCGACAATGCGTCCGCCGGCAACCCGGACGTCTGCCGCATAGGCCGGTGCCCCGGAGCCATCGACAACCGTGCCGTCTTTGATGATTAGCCGAAATTCCATCACAATTCTCCAGAGTTCAATTCGCTTGAAGCCGACATATGACTTGCTGCTGCGGTCGGTGTCGGCAGAAATTACTGTTTTCAGTCTTCGTCACGAAATTGGCGATGACAGCCCTGACACGCCAGCCCCAAAGCCCTGATTTGAGCGCGAATGGCATTGGTGTCAGTGCCCCGCATTGCCATCACGAGCCGGTTGGCTTCGTTGACTGCAGATGCATTCAGCCGGTCGAATTGCGCGCGACCACTCCAGATCGCAGGTTTGGCCTTGGTCTTGAGACCCGGTGCCGGTCCCGAACCAACCGGAAACATTGTCCCAACCTGATGGAGGTTGCTGGCGATAGTGCGAGCCGAGCTGGAAAGCACGAAGCGCCCCGGGTTTTCCCGGCGCAGTTCGTCATTGATCGCCTTGAACGCGACGCCAATCTCGTGGAACTGGCTCTGCCGTTGCTGGACGACATTTGCCACAGGCGATGTCTGGCTAATCGCGGCCGAGGCAAGCGTCACGGCAATTACGGTCATCAAGGCAAACAAGCTGCTGCGCATAGTTACTCCAAAGCATTCTTGCAGGTCTATCGGGACAAAACCCTAACGAGCATCGCTGAAGCTCGGAACGGGCCGGCTTTCAGGATGGACGATGAAAGCGGGAATGGCCTCAACCCGGAATGCAGCGGAAATCTGGTCGCAGGTTCCGGTGGAAGGATTGCGATTGCCATCCGCATAGCGCCGCAGGGCGTGGTACATGCTTTCACATTGGTAGCCGACATAGCTCATCGGCGCACTGCTGGACTCACCTGGAACAAACAGCGTTGAAATCGAGCGATAGCCGCCGAGGAGTCCCTTGGCTGTGCCATCATCCTTGAGTGTCAGCTGAAAACGGGGACGAAATATTTCGATCGGACGCCTGCTCTTGAGCATGTTGTCGGGAAGGAAAAGGTCGGGGATTGGTGTGGTTTCCAGCACGCCATTGGTGATCCTGCCTTTCATGCGCCGCTGGAACTTGGGATCGTCGATCGGCGAAAGGCTGGCGTTTGTCAGGACGTTACCCGATGGATCGCGCACCATCGGCTCTGCACCGGCGTAAACATCAACGTTCACATCGGCATCATTGTGCATGTCCTGCACGCCGGACACATCGATCAGCATGGACCACATGCCGCCTCGCATCACCGACATGAAATAGGGGACCAAAGTGCCCTTCTCGCGAATGCCGTTAAGGCAGGCATAAATCCGGCCAAGCTGGTTATCGATGCCCTGCTCGCCATGCTCGCCGATATATTGCTTCTGCTTGCAAATGCCTGCCGGAGCCGGGCCTTCGCCTTTCCAGCCATCGAGATCGAGGCCATCGTTGCGATCGCCTGACAGGGTAGTCATCGGTGCGTCAGCCACGGACCATGGCGCATCACACAGGTTTTCACCCTTTGGCCCGCCCGAATTCATCAGACGGTAGAGTTCGCTCATATTTTCCGGCTTCAACAGCCTGGTCCGCTCCTCGGCGGGTTTACCGGCAAGGAATTCCTGCGACGAGAGTATCTTGTTCAAGCCTGCCGGACAGGCATCCTTGCCTTGATACATGGCGTTATAGAAATAGGTCACCACAAAACCGAGATGCTTGCCGGGCAAGTCTGCGATGCGAGGTGCCCCCACGCCAGACATATTTGACGAGCCTGTCGAACGCGCTTCCGCCGGAGCTTGCGGCAACATCATGCTGCTGCCTGCCCCCGCCAGACCAAGCCCTGCCACCAGAGCAAGAGCAGTCACTCGCTTGCCTCGCCGTTGAGACATATTCTGATCGCTCATCGCTTCACCTCTGCCTTGGCTGCATCGCGCTGCGTAACCGTGATTGTCTTCCAGACGCCCCCGAGCCCAGCCCCCTTGGTTTCGCCGGGCGCCAGATCATCGCTGAAGGTGTAAACCAGATGCCCGCGATAGGCCCATTGGCGCAGGCCGTCCGGCCGATCGACTGGCGTCCAATCGCCAATTGGCCGGGCAACTGCGGCCGCCAGCAGTGGAGGCCACACGTCAAGGCACTCACCGCGGCAAGAGGGCGTCTTTCCGTCTCGGCTGAAGGTATAGAGGGTAAAACCGCTGTTGCTGGTCATCGCGAACGATGGCCCCAAAGAACCAACCGCAGCCACCGGCGGCACCAGAACCTTCGGCGTCGGCCCTGCATAGCGCAATGCATGCCACACGCCCCCGGCGCCATCGCCTGTCGCCACATTTGGCTTGTTGTCTCCAACATAGGTGTAAACCGGCGCGTAGCCGGGATCATGCCTGAATATCCACTGGACAACGCCGGCCCTTGGGTAAGGCGTCCAGGCCCCAATTGGCTTTTCGCCGGGCTTGGCCGCAAATGGTGGCCAGGATTTCAGGCATTCATTTGCGCAAGGGGTGCCCTCGGCATCACCATCATATGTGTAAAGAACTGCACCAGTTGATGTTGTCACAAGCTTGCCATCGGCACCGGCACCAAGTGTAACCGAAGCGGGATGGGGAGCATCGTGAACCGTGACAACGCCGGCAAGGCTTGCTGCGAGGATGAGCGACAGCGACATGGCCTAGACCAGCACTTCGGTTACGGCTTGCGTCGTTTGCATTGAATCGCTGCCGAATGCACCCGCCTTCAGTCCTACCGCGCGCATTGCTGTCAGGGCTGTTTTGGAAACAGGTGCTCCTTCTTCGCGAATATGCAGCCCGGTTTTCACCCGTCCGCCCGCTTTGCCTGCCATGATCACCGGCATCTCGTCCAACGAATGCATCTTGGCAAAGGATGTGTCCGAGTGGGCATAAAGCAGCATGTTGTCGAGCAACGGCTTCCCGCCTTCCTGCGCAGTCGTCAGCTTGTCGAGCAGATATCCCAGCTGCTCCATGCTGCGCTGTGAGTACCATGTTGCGTCAGGTTGGTAGCCCAACTTGTCGTCAACCGGTTCCTGATGCGTCAACATATGATGCGTATCAGCCGCCCCGGCCTTGCGCAGGGTTGAGGCTGATGGGGAGAATACCATATTGAACACCTTGGTTTGGTGGCATTGCAGGGCCATGACCAGCAGATCAGTCATCAGCTTGTGACTGGCGGTCACTTGCTCGATCTCGGTGCTGGCGGGCAGCTCTTTCGGCATCACAGTCGGCCGGACGCAGGCCTCTGCAGGCGCCGGCTTTTCGAGCTCCAGCGACAGCTGCTGCTCCAATTCGCGAACCGAGGTGAAATAGGCATCCAGCTTTTGCTTGTCCGCCGCACTGGCTTCGCGAAGCAGGGCTGCCCGCTCCTCATTAAAGCCGGAAAGCACAGAATGGCGCAGCACGGTGTCAGGATCGGGCGCAAAACTGCCTGCATTGGGATCCTTGAACCCCGGGCCGAACACCCGCTGGTAAAGCCCGAGCGGCGAGATCTCGGGCGGATTGATCGCGTTGCCGCCGCTACTGCTGTAACTGTCCGTTTCACTGCCGGTCGCCGCCATGTTGAGCATGCGAAAGCGCACGCCGCCACCAATGGCCCCGGCGATAACGTGATCGAACGACGGGTCGCGAATGTCTTCTTTCGATTTTGGCGCATAGCCTGTGCGCAGAGCCCATACGGCCGAAACGTGCGGTTCATTTGCGCGACCATCCAGCAGGGCCGCATAGCCGGTGAACAGATTGATATCGCCGCGAAAGCGGGCCAGATGCTGCAGCTCGGGGGTGATTTCCCAGGCTGCACCAGTAGCGTTAGGGGTCCAGCGGTCAGGGTTCATTCCGCAGCCCCAGTGCCAGCTGCCGAAGCGGACAGGAAGTGCCGTTCCCGTGGCAGCAAAAGCCTCGCCGCTGCTGTTCAGGACCATATCCAGAACCGGCACGCACAGGGTGACCGCCATGCCCTTGAGCGTGGAACGGAACAGGTTTCGGCGGGTGATATCATGAGCCACGGGGTGTCTCCTTGCGATCATTGGCGATCGTCACAGTTGCAGGTGCAACCGCAGGCGAAAGCCGGTAAAACGCATCATTGATGGCTATGGCGCGGATGAGATCCCGAATACGCAATCCCGAAGTTTCGTAACGCGCGCGGATTTGTTCCAGCCAGGGCAGTTCCTGATCAAGTGCACTGCCTGTCCCGTAGGAATAGAGCCGGTTGACGAGGCAAGATGACAAAGCCGGGTCCTTTGAAAGTGCCAAACCAAGGCCCTGTGCCCCGGCGAAGGTTTCTGCACCAAGTGCGCCACCAAGATCGAGCGGTGATCCGTTCTCTTGCGAGCGCATGGCCCCTGCGCCATCGAAACTCTCAAGCGACAGGCCAAGCGGGTCCATCAGCTTGTGGCACCCCGAACACATCGGTTCGGTGTTGTGGGCCGACAGGCGCTGCCGCGCAGTTGCAAAACGCGGGTCCTTGACGTTCTGGACGATGGCAAAGTTCACATTTGGCGGTGGTGCGGGCACCTTCTGGCACAGCAGAACTTCGCGAATGGCCTTGCCGCGCAAGGTTGGCGAACTGCGCCCCGGATGCGAGTGGGCCATCAGAAAGGCCGGTTGGGCAACCAGCCCCGCGCGCGGATCGCCGGCTGCAAATTCATGCACCTCCCAACCGCCGACCGAAGTCACCGGTTCGCCATAAAGCAGCCCCAGCGAGCGCGACATGAAGGTGCGACGGGTGGTAAACAACGAACGGTAGTCTTCATTGCGCCGAACCAGCGTGTCGACGATCATCCGCAACGTCTGCTCACGCGCATCCGCTGCCAGACGGTTGCTGAAGCGGGGATAGATCGCCGGGTCTTTTTGCAGACCATCAAGATCATCAAGGACCAGCATGTCGGTAAAGAATGCGCGCACGCCATGCTCAAAACGCGGCGATGCGAGCATCCGGTCAACCTGGCGGCCCAGGCCCGCATCGGTTGACAGCTCGCCGCGTTCTGCTGCTGACAACAGCGCATCATCTGGCGGCGCATTCCACATCAGGAAGCTGAGGCGGCTGGCAATCGAATAGGCATCAAGGCGAAGGCCGCCGACTGTCGTGTTGCTGTCAGGCACGGCCCGCTCCACACGAAACAGGAAAGGCACCGATTCCAGCATGGCTGCCAATGATGTCGACAAGCCGCTGTAAAAGTCTTTTTTCTCTGCAGCGACACGACCGGCCAGAGCAGAAAATCTGTCACTTTCACCTGCATCAAGCGGCCGCCGGAACAGCAGGCGTCCAACCTTGCCCAGGAACTGGCGGGCACAGACTTCATCTGCGCCGCTGGCAGCACGTGGCTTGCAATCAATCAGCACGTCGCGGTGGGCTGGATCAGTTACCTGACGGGCGATCTCGCGAGCGGCAGCATCGTATTGTTCAAACCCGGCCGCACCGACCGAGGCATTGGCCACGCCGATCGCAACCAAGCCTTCACGCCGGGGATCAGGTTCAAGCCGCCCTGATACCTTGATGTCCGAGCCAAATATGTCAGCAATGGACTGGCGATACTGGTCTTGACTGAGCCGGCGGAAGGACAGGCTTGCCGCACTGCTTCCAACTGGATCGGCGGCTTTTACCGAACCTTCCCCTGTCAGACCGACAGCGATTGCAGCCCCCAATGTCAGGGATAGCGCAATGCGGCCAATCTTAGTTCCAAGAATTTTGTGATCCCGCCACATTGTGCCCGGACTCTCCCATTTAAGCCCCCTGACCGTGGGCCAATTTTCAATACGGAAATACGCCTTATTCTATGCTAGGTCCAATGCAGATAAGAAGCCTATCAATGTGATTGGAGCATAAATGCTGGAACTTTCACTGCTCAGACATTTCGTCGCGGTAGGGCGCGCCCGCAGCTTCACAGGGGCGGCGCGTGAACTGAATGCCAGCCAGCCGGTTATCAGCCGCTCGATCCAACGGCTTGAGGACGTGGTCGGCACGCGATTATTGGAACGAAGCACGCGCAGCGTAAAGTTGACCCCGGCAGGTGAAGCGCTGCTTATCGATGCAGGACACCTTTTGGACCGTGCGGCCGTTGCTCTGGAAAATACCCGTCGCATCGGCTTGGGCAACCAGAGCCGGATCAGGATCGGCATATGCCCCAGCACGGAATCGTCAGATCTGGCGCGCGGCATTGCGAACTTCCGCATCGAATGGCCGCAGGTTGAATTGCAATTCGTCAGCAAGGACGGAGCAGCCCTGCCAGCGGCCTTAAGAGCATCAGAGGTTGATCTTGGCATCATGCAGATGGACGACGTTCGTCAGGAAGGGATTATCGGAGCTGTCATTGCCACGTTCGGTCTGGCAGTCGCCGTTCCCGCTGTCTGGGGTTACGATGCCGACAAAGCCATTCAATTGATTGACCTGAAAGATCGGCCATGGTTGATGCCCAGTCGGCAAAGAGCTGCTGTCTGGCACGATTCCCTGCTGGAAATGTGCCGCAGAGCGGGCTTCGAGCCCAATATCGTTGGCACAGTCGATGATCCGCTATCCGCGCGCCTGATGATCGCCAGCGGCGCAGGTGCCACATTCTTCCACGATAAAGGCAAACACGCGTGGGACGAGGGAATCCAACTGCTGCGTTTCACCGATCATCAGATCCCTGCACCCTCGCGCACTTATGCCGCCCACGCCGAAGGCACGAATTCACCGCAGATCGACACCTTGATCAGGTCACTTGTCATGGCGCATTGCCCTGACTCCCCGAAATAGATTTCGAATTGCGAGAAGTCAGGACGTTCATTTGCCCCAATCGTTGCGCCCCCCGATCGACGGGCGCTCTGGCTGCCCGACTAGGCCTTTTGGCTTTCGGGATTTTCGCGGACCAGCGTGCGCTTCAATTGGCGGCTTGTGAACAGCCACTTGCCATCAATCTTCTCATAGGTTTCATGATAGAAACCGAAGCCGTGCAACAGAAGTTCACCGCTTTCGGTATCGAAAATCAGGTCTTCCATTCCCCAGATGCCCTTGGCCTTTACGTCGGATTCAAAGGTGATATCGGGCGTGTGCGAATGGTGGACGGTGGTGCGGACCTTGTCGAGCAGCGCCCTGACGTTAGCAATCATCACATCGGCGTTTTCCCAGCGCTCGTGGCCATCGTTATGGGACACATGATGGTCTGCATGCAGTGAGCGGTAGAGGTCCCAATCCTGCGTGTCGCAGGCCCGATCGCGGCGCGATTTCAGCAGTTTGATCTGTTCGATCGCGATAAGCTGTTCGATGTCGTTCATGGCACTTCTCCGTCTCTAGCCTTGATCTTGGCGTTTTTGCGCAGCGCCGCCCAGGTGTGCGCCCGGAGGGTGTCATGCGTTGCATCCACGACCCTAGCCACTTGACATCGAGCAGTAAACACTAAACATCCGTCGCGAATGTTTAAGGCCCGCGTACCGCCGGGCAAACCGCAATTGGAGAAATCAGCGTGGCGAAGTTCGATCTCTTGATCAAAGGTGGCACCATCATTGATGGCCTGCAAACGCCCCGCTTTTGCGGCGACATAGCGGTGAAGGATGGAACCATTGCCGAAATCGGGGGCAATATTCCCGCCGACCAAGCGGTTGAAGTAGTCGATGCTACCGGAAAGATAGTCGCACCGGGCGTAGTCGATCTGCACACCCATTATGACAGCCAGCTGTTCTGGGATCCCTGGTGCACGATGTCGGGCTGGCACGGTGTCACCAGCGTTGTCATTGGCAATTGCGGTTTTGGCTTTGCTCCTTGCAAGCCGGAAGACCGCGAGCGGGCGATGCTGTCACTCGTACGCAATGAGGCCGTTCCGCTGGCCACAATGAAGGCCGGCATGCCGTTCGACTGGGTAACGTTCCGCGATTATCTCGATAGCGTGGAGCGAACTCCCAAAGGCGTGAACGTCATGTCTTTCGTGCCTCTGGCGCCAATCTATGGCTATGTCATTGGCATCGATGAGGCAAAGCAGCGCGAGGCCACCGACGAAGAATTGCAGCAGATGTGCGATCTGGTGACGGAAGGCATGGATGCCGGAGGCTGCGGCATCAGCGTCCAGATCTTCGGCGTCGAGGGCAATGTACAGCTGGACTATGACGGCACTCCGATGGTGACCGATCTGATGAGCAAGCGCGATCTCGCGGCCTTCTCGCGCGCGATGGGCAGCACGGGACGCGGCACCTCGCAGATGTCAGGAAAGCTGGAGGATGCCGAATTCATGGCCCGCGAAAGCGGCCGCCCGGCCATCTGGAACGCACTGATGGCCGATGGTGCTCTCAACCAGCATGGCGTCTCCAAAGTGCCTGCCCGGGAAGCAATTGCCCATATCACCAGGCTGGAAGAGGACGAAGGTGTGCGTGTCTACGCACAGGCACAGACAGTCAATTTCGCCTCGCAGTTCACCTTCGAAGATTACAATCTGGCCGACGCCATTCCCGCCTGGCAGGAGATCTGCACTGGCACCGTCGCCGAAAAGATCGAAAAGTTCAAAGATCCCGAGCGTCGCAAGGTTCTCAAGGTCATCCACGAGGAGCGCGGCGGCCTGTTCGGTTCGGGTTATGTGTTGGACCGCATCAAGGTGGCCTGGATCCCGCTTGATGTTCCCAATGGTCTGGAACTTCAGGAGAAATATGAAGGTTTCACGCTGGGCGAGCTGGCAGAACGCGAGAATCGCCATCCGCTCGACATCATGCTCGACATCTCGATCTGGGGTGCGCTGCAAAGTGGGTTTGAAACTGAAGTCATCACAACGCCACCCGAAAATATGCGCGAAATCATCAAGGCTCCCACCGCCCTGCCCGGCATCAGTGACGGCGGCGCGCATACCAAATTCGTGACTACCGGACGATTCCCTACGGATCTGCTGTCCATGTGGTCTCGAGATCACGAGTTGCTTTCGCTTGAGGAAGCCCATTGGCGGCTGTCAGCCTATCCGGCGCAGGCAATAGGCCTGCGGGATCGGGGCGCATTGCAAGTGGGCATGGCCGCCGACATTATCATTTACGACCTTGCCGAATTGGGTGCGCTTCCGCAGGAACGGCTTTGGGATTATCCGGCAGGCGAATGGCGCCTTGTACAAAAGGCAAAAGGCTATGAGCGGATCATCGTGAACGGGAAGACCACCTTCATCAACGGCGAATGCACTGCCGAAACGCCGGGAAAATTGCTGCGACATGGCACAGCCTGAGGGGGGCCAAGCCAAACGGCAGGTTCAGTCACGTTCGAAAGTCACGCGGCAGAAGCTGCTCGATGCAGCGCGCGCTGTCTTCGCCGAAAAGGGCTATATGGCAACCGAAGTCGCCGATATCGTCCAAATGGTGCCGATAACCAAGGGCGCGCTCTACCATCACTTTGGCGGCAAGGAAGGTCTGTTCGAAGAGGCCTGCCTGCAAATCGCCCGCCAATTGCACGATGAGGCTTCGGATGTTGTGCGCGCCTATACGGGTGATGCGTGGAAGCAGTTGCTGACTTCCATCCAGGCCCACTTCGATATCATCGTGGCCAGCCCGGATGCGCAAAAGATCCTGCTGATCGACGGCCCCTCTGTGCTTGGCTGGCAGCGCTGGCGCGAAATCCAAGCCGAAGTGACGTTGGAGCCGCTGCAAAAGACATTGCAAATCCTGATCCAACAGCGCCGCATCCCCGATCAGCCCACCGGACCCGTGGCGCAATTGATCCTTGCAGCACTCAATGATGCGGCGCTGACGGTTGCCTGCTCGGCGGACCCCCGAGAGGAAAGCGCGAGAGTGTTCACTGCGCTTGCCACCCTCATCAATGGCTTGCGTGTTTCGGCCTGAGTTTCACCGCAAGCCAGTCATGCCCGGCTTTAGGCGTGGGCACCTACAGGATGAAGTAGTCGCCTGAGGCCCTTACGGTCACGTCACTGATCATCACGCCCCATGGCTGGTTGATCGAATGAATGATGGCATCGGCGATATAGCCGGCATCAAGCGTGGCATAGCCGACATTTTCGGGATCGCTTTCTTCGGGCAGCATTGTCCCGCCCATATACCGCTTGAGCACATCGCCGAATTCAGCCGTGTTGTGTCCCACAATGCTCATACCGGCGGCCTTGTTGACAACCCCAGCCATTAATCCCGTTGCCAGAACGCCGGTCGGCTTGATCACCGTCACCTTGATCTTGCCGCGCGCCTCCTGCCGGACCGCGTGGGAAAAGTGATCAACCGCCGCTTTTGTCGCGCCATAGACCGATGCGCCAGCCACGGGATGATTGCCATAAATGGAAGACAGGTTGACGATATGCCCCTGCCCCTGCGCCATCATCCAGTCATAGGCAGCAACGGTTCCGTTGATCACGCCCTTGAAATTGATGTCGATGCAGCGGTTCCAGGCATCCAGCGCCAGTTCGTGGTCTGAAAGATAGGCCAGCGGCATGATGCCCGCGTTGTTGATCAAAATATCGATCGCCCCATAGGCTTCGACAGCCTGTTTCACTGCTGCACGCATCTGTTCGATCTGGCTCACATCAGCCAAGACCGATATCGCTGCACCGCCCTGCTCACGAATGCCCGATGCGGTTTTCTCGGCGGCATCTGCATTGACATCGACACAAGTGATTTTCCCACCCATCGCCGCCGCCCGTTCAGCGGTAAGCTTGCCAAAGCCACTGCCTGCGCCGGTAATGAGAATGGACTTGCCCGAAATGTGATCCGTCACTGATGCCTCCCTGATTATGGCCCGGCTTTGATATGTGCCTTTGGCGCGATGACTTCCGGGCAATCGTGATGCGTAAGACCGCCCTCAGCTGAAAGTCATCGCAAATCCGATTATGCGATCACGTTGTAGCGGATCGGCAACTCTTTCACGCCGCCAACAAAGTGGCCCTCAACGAAGCGGGCTGGTGCTGTCATTTCAATGTCATCTATCCGCGCGAGCAATTCCCGGAAGAAACAGGTCAGCTCCAGGCGGGCGAGATATTGCCCAAGGCACACATGCGGTCCGGTGCCAAATGCCAGCTGGCGATTAGGGCGGCGATCAACGCGGAATTCAAAAGGTGCGTCGAAACTTCCCTCATCACGATTGGCTGAGGGATAGCACAGGAGGATGATATCCCCCTTCTTGATTGCCTTGCCTGCGACTTCACAATCCTCTGCAGCGGTGCGGCAGAAATGCTTGACCGGCGTTGTCCAGCGCAGGATCTCTTCGACGGCCGTGTGCAGCAACGCCGGGTTCGCGCGCAACTTCGCCAATTCCGCCGGATGTTCCAACAAGGCATGCAGGCCGCCCGAGATGGCATAGCTGGTCGTGTCATGCCCGGCCGTCGCAGCAATAAAGAAATAGCCGAACACATCCCGTTCAGGCAGCAATTCACCGTTGATACGCGCATTTGCGATAACACTGGCCAGATTGTCCTGCGGATTGGCTCGCAATTGCTCAATATAGCGCATGAAATAGTCGCGCACGTTGAGCACTGCAGCCAGCCCCGAAGTTCCTTCCTTGTTGAAGTCAGGATCATCGCCCGAAAGCGTCTGCTGGGTCATGGCCAGCATCATCGGCTCGTCGGATTGCGGAATACCCAGCAAGGACATGATCACCCGCAACGGATAGTTCATGGCGATGCGGGCGAAATCGCATTCACCCCCAGCATCCACCATCTTGTCGATGAATTCCTTGGCCAGATTTTCGACACTGGCGGCGACAGCCTCCATCCCTTTGGGGGTGAAATAGGCCTGGCTTATTTCGCGATAGGCGCGGTGTTCTTCGCCATCCATGGCGGTCACATTGCGGATAAAATGGCTCGAGTCAGATCCACCGCCAGCTTTGCGCGACCGCTCCTGATGCGCCAGCGAGAAGAGAGGTTGGCGCGGGGCACTCAAGAAGCGGGTTGAAGCCTTTTCAATGGCAACGATATCCTCGTGATGCACTGCAAGCCAGAAGGGCTCAAAACCTTCCGGTTCCACCCGATGCATTCGCTCCGCTTGACGCAGGTCGCGGAGCACCAGGTTCAGCCGCTCAAAATCGGCAAAAAGCTTCGGGTCGACAATGGCTTCAGCCTCGGCACTGCTCATAGCGAAGGACTCTCCGTAAACAATTTGGACACAATGTCGATAATCCGATGCCATGTCAAGAATTCTTGACCCAGGCTGGAGACACAGCCATGTTTATGGTCATGAGCAGCACACCCAGCGCACCTAACCCTGCAACCACAGATTTGCGCAGAGCACGCAAGGCCTTTACCCGTGGCCATATTTGTGACGCCGCCAGACAGCTTTTTGCCCAGAATGGCTATGCCGCTACAACCATGGAGCAGATCGGCAAAGCCGCCGGCGCGCCCAGATCCACGCTTTACACCCACTTCAGCGACAAGGAGGAGATCCTTGACGCGATCGCTGATGATTACATCGAACGGCTCAAACTTGTGCTTGTCGGCGTACCCAGCCCTGCACCGACACGAGCGGAAATCCGCAGCTGGATTGAAGAGCTCGCGCACCTGATACGCGAAGACCGCATGCCCACGATCTTGTTCAATGGCATCGGTTCGGGATTGGATTTGCCGAAGGCCGTCAGGCGCATTGGCGAAAGCGTGATCGAAGTGCTGGCTGGCAGGTTGCCGGCCTTTGCCCTCGTCGCCACGGAAGGCCCACAGCAGCACGCCTATCGCGCCCATGCGCAAGTGGCGGTGCGCGAACTTAGCCTTTGCTGCCAGACCTACGCGATCCTGAACGATGACTCGGTTGGTCAGCACTATCTGAATGCCGCAGCGGACATATTCCATCGCTTCACGCTGCAGGCGCAAGCAGATTGAGTGACCAGCCCTGGCCCAACCGTTCAAGGCTGGGCCAGAGCCAGACCTGCTTCAGAACCTCTGGCCGCCGTCGAGGCGGATAGTCGTTGCATTCAGGAAATCGTTCTCCACGATCTGCTGGGCCAGCATGGCATATTCATCAACCTCGCCCATGCGCTTGGGGTTCAAGACCAGCGGACCGAAGGTTTCACGGGCTTTTTCCTCGCCCATTGCGGCATAGGCGAAGGTGTAGAAAGTGCCCGGTGCAATGGCCATTGAACGCACGCCAATCGGAGCCAAATCGCGCGCGAGGTTGAGCGCCATCGAAATAATCCCGCCCTTGGCTGCGCCATAGGCCACCTGCCCGGGCTGGCCTTCAAAACCGGCGATTGAGGCAGTGTTAATGATGACACCGCGCTGGTTATCGGCCTGCGGTTCGTTGGCGGCCATCGCCTGCGCCGCGACCGAACTGACCAGATAGGCGCTGTTCAGATAGACGCTGATGATATGCGAGAAGTGCGCCAGGGAAACCCTGCTGCCATCGCGACCTACGGTACGGCCACCCTTGTCCGGCGCTGGCGGTCCGCCGTGCGCAATAACCACGGCGCGAAGCGGAGCCAGATCGGTCGCAACCTTGACGGCATTGATGATCGCTTCCTCGCTCATGATGTCAGTGCGCACGTAGACCGCGCCATTTCCGAGCTCTGCCGCCAGCGCAGCTCCCCGGTCATCAGCGAGATCAGCGATGACAACCTTGGCGCCCAACTTGGCCAGACGACGCGCCGTGGCACCGCCAAAGCCGCCCGCACCACCGGTAATCAATACCGAGCCATTTGAAATATCCATGTCATTGTCTCCGTTCGTTAGGTTTGAATTGTCAGTGAGCTTTGGCATCCGCAAGGCGGGATTTTGACGGTGCGGACAGGCAATAGCGCTGTCTTTTACTGTGGTTCACTTTGGCCCGCGCTCGCTTGATCCAGCATTGCCATTGACCTGGTTAGCTCTGGCGAACCAATCAACCGCATCTTTGACCGTTTCGCGCAGCGGGCGCGGCGTCCAGCCCAGTTCGCGACGCGCCTTGCCGTTATCAAGTTCACGAAAGACGTTGGACAGGTACATGGCATCAGTGCTGACAACATAATCCTTGCGGCGCAGAAGTTTCATCAGCTTCTCGGCAACCCATGCCATCGCATATCCCAGCTTGTAGGGGATGAATTTCGGCATGGGTTTTCCCGTGCAGGCGACGGCCATGGCGAAAAATTCACGGTTGCTGACGAATTCATTGGCGATGATGTAACGATCACCGATGCGCCCCTTGGTTTCCGCCAGCAGTGCCGCTTCTGCCACGTCGCGGATATCGACGGTCGGCTGGCTGACTTCGATGCCGACCGTGAGCTGGCCGCTGGCAACCTGCCAAAGCGAGCCATTGTGCGGCGTAGGCTGGTAGTCTTCCGGACCATAGGTGTTGGAAACGCACAGCGCGACGCCCGGCAAGCCCTTATCGACACAATAGGCCAGCATCCGGTTCTCAGCTTCCAACCGCGCACGGATATAGGGTGGTGCTTTGTCCATCCAGTTGAAGGGAATGTCCTCGGTCACCGGTCCATCAGGATTGATGCCTAGCGTCCCCATCGTGCTCGTAAAGACGAAGCGCTCAATCCCGCTTGCCAGCGCGGCGTCCATGGCGTTGACCAGCCCTTCCACATTGTTGCGAAAGATCGGCGTCTGGTCGGTCAGCCAGAAACGCGGATCGACCACGCTGTAGAACACGGTGCCGCATCCTTCCATCGCGGCGACAAGGGATGGCGGATCAAGGACATCGCCCAGAACAACCTCAACCGGCAAGCCTTCCAGCGCAGCGCGGCTGCTCGTTTTACGCAGTAAAACCCGAACCCTTCGGCCCCTTTGCACCAGCAGCCGGACGATGTGACTGCCAACGAAGCCGCTCGCGCCAGTTACCAGAACGGGTTTGTCTACCATCGCGCTCAGGCCTGCGGTGCTGGGGTGAAATCGATCAACAGGCGCGTGAGCTTGGTCTTGGCAATCTTCCACTCCCCGCCAATTTTCACATAGGTTTCAGCGTAGTGGCCATAGCCGGTCATCGCAGGGCCGCCTTCAAAAATGACGCGGTCCTGCATGGCCCAAATTCCTTGTGCCGTTGCGCCAGTGATAGCGATTTCCGGGGTATGAACCTGATGCGCGGTGCGGGCAGTTTCAATTGTCGCGCGGACCATGGCGATCGCCTCTGCGCGGCCATTAATGGGCGGCGGGCCACCAGCCTCTGAAGTGTCCAGTACCAGATTCTCAGTGAACAGATCGGTCCAGGCGTCCCACTGCTTGGTATCCAGGAAACGGCAGTACCGTGCCTTGAGTTCGCAAATGGCATCGCGGTCACTGAGAGTGTGATTGGACATCGTGGTCGCTCCTTGCTGCGCCTCAGATCACCCCAAGCCGGGACAAGTCAAAACGGCGAACGGGGCGGCAGCGCAAAACGCTGCCGCCCCGCTAATGCACCAGCCAAAGATCAGGCTGGCTCGGCGTGCTTCATGAACATACCGATGATGTCACCTGACGTAACCGGACGAGGCTTTTCGCCATCGGCCAGCGGCTTGGCACCGCCGGTGGAAATCAGCGTCGTATCAACCCCGGCCGCTTTGGCCTTGGCCCGCAGTGCGCCCACGGTCAGCTCTTCCTTCGCAATGTGGTCAAACATCGGGAAGTTGTAGAGCCGCATGGCGTTGAGGTGGGTGACCTTGTCGATCTGGCTGTCCGTCAGGAATTGAGCCGACTTCCAGAGAATCTCCGGAGCGTTGGGCCAAGGAGCATCGGAATGCGGATAATCGACTTCGTAACAGATGCTGTCTTCGCCGATCAGTTCAATATTCTTCAGGCCATAGGCATCATCGATGAAGCAGCTGGAGAAGTGGCGCTTGAACACTTCGCTGGGCTTCATGTCACCATAGTACTGGTTCGAATGGGTCCAGACGTGATGCTGATCATGGGTATAATCGGCACGTTCCAGCAGATAGGGAATCCAGCCAATGCCGCTCTCCGACAGGCAAATCTTCATGTCGGGATAGCGATGCAGCGCGGCCAGGTTCATCCAGTCAGCAGCACCAAAAGCCACAGCCATTGGCATGGTCGTGATATTTGCTTCGATCGGGCTTTCCATCGAGCAATGCGGCGAGACATTGCCGGTGCCGATGTGCAGGCAGATCGCAGTACCGCAATCCGAAACGGCCTTCCACAGCGGCTCCCAATAATCACTATGAACGGAGGGCATCCCGGCAATGGCGGGATTTTCGCTCATGGTGATGGCAAAGCATCCCTTGTCCGCCAGGCGGCGCACTTCCTTGGCGGTTTCCTGCATATCCCAAAGCGGCAGCACGCCGAGCGGGATGAACCGGCCGGGATACTTCCCGCACCATTCGTCGATGTGCCAGTCATTGTAGGCGCGCATATGGACAATGGACTGGGCCTTGTCGGGGGCATCAATGAACAGCCCGCCGCTGATCCCGGCAAAGCTCGGGAAATTCAGCGCAGCGGCAATGCCGTTAACGTCCATGTCGCCAATGCGAGCATCGACATCGTAACAACCCTGGCGCAGTTGATTGAGGTTGGTCGGCTCCATGCCGTACTCTTCACGCACGCGGCCTGTCACCGAGTTCAGAGCAACGTTCTGCAACTGCTTGCCCTGATATTCCCAGTAGTTGACGCCGTTTTCACGCACTTTCAGCTTGGGTGCCGTGGCGTAGGCCTCGCCCGAGAGCTGGTTGTCGAACACGGTTCCGGGCTCGGTGATGTGATCATCAACACTGATGATCACCATGTCTTCCATTTTCATTCTCAACACTCCCGCACGAATATGCACATGGCTGTAGCTTAGTTGGCGAAATCGGAGATTCAGGCCTTAAATTTCAACAAGGACAGAAATCTCCCGACCAAAATGCCTATTTACGATTTTGCAAAGCAACACTTTGACCCAGGTCAATCGAAAGCATTGATAAGCAATTCGAAGGAATGGGGCAGATTGCTAAGACTTCTCCTAAAAAGCAATCACCAAACCAACGGCACTGCCGCTGGGCCAACCACACCACCGGGTTTGAAGGCAATCTGGGCTCCCGGCTTAACCGAGAACTTCGGAATGCGCTTCAGCCATTCCTGCAGGGCGATTTTCAGCTCCATGCGAGCAAGATGTCCGCCCATGCAGCTGTGCACACCAACAGTGAAGGCCAGGATGGTCTTGCGCGGACGATCAAAATCGACCTCGAGCGGATTGGGAAAGACTTCCGGATCGAAGTTCGCCGACGGAAGCACGGTCATTACCCGGTCCCCCTTCTTGATCTGCACACCGCGCATCTCGATGTCCTTCATCACCACGCGGGTGGAGAAAGTCACCGAATAGCGGCGCAACAGTTCTTCGACGATCTTGTCGATGTCGTCAGGACGGTCGATGATTTCCTGAACCCGGTCAGGGTTCTGGGCCAGCCAAAGCCAGATGTTGTTGAGCGTGGCATAAACCGTATCAAGGCCGCCGATCCACAGGAAGCAGACGAAGCCAAACACTTCCTTGTCGGAAAGCTTGCGCCCTTCGATCTCGGCATTGGCGATCAGGCTGACCACGCCGCCGTCTGGATTGGCCTTCTTCTCGGCAATCGCGCCCCTGAGGTAGACAATCGCCTTGCCAAAGGCATCCGCGATCTCTGCCTGATCCGATGAATGGATCATGATGTCGGCCCAGCCAACAAAGGTGTCGCGCATGTCCTGCGGCAGGCCCATGATGTCGAGGAAGACCGAAACCGGCAGCGGGCGACCGAACGCCGTATTGAAGTTGCATTCACCGTCACCGACAAAGCCATCGATGATATCAATGGCGCGCTGGCGGATCAGGCCTTCCAGCGTCTTGATGCCGGCCGGGCAGAACAGCGGATCGACGATGTTGCGATACTTGCGATGCTGCGGCGGATCGACTTCCTGCGGGATGAAGAAGAAATAATCATCCGGATCGCGCGGGAACGGGCTGGCCTCAAGATTGCGGAAGATATCGGCATGGCGCAACACGAACAGGCAGTCTTCGTGCTTGGTCAGATGCCAGGCATTGCGATAAGGCGTTACGTCATAGAAAATAGGCGGAAAATTGTGCTGCATCGCTGCCATGTATTCATGGGGTGCGGCCAGAAATTCTGGGCTGAACATCAAGCCGCAGCTTTTCACCAGTTCGGGCGGCACATGCGACGGAATCTCGTCTGGACCGGCAAATGTCGGCACGTTGGGCTTCACCGGGTGAAGCGGATCCTGGACGTAGTTGTCGAGATCCGGAAAGGTCATGGCAGTCATAGTGTGCTCCTCTCGCCCGCGGTCAGTACTGGGTTTCAGGCAGATGGACGACAAGGCCATCAAGTGCCTCGCTCATCACGATCTGGCATGACAGGCGGCTAGTTGCCTTGATCTCGGCGGCAGCCGCTTCAAGCAGTTCTGCTTCGACATCACCGTCAGGGCCGCCGACTTTTGCCGTCCAGGCATCATCAACGTAGCAATGGCAAGTCGCGCAAGACGGCGCACCGCCGCATTCGCCGGCGATTCCATCAATGCCGTTATACAGCGCACCGCGCATAACATTTTCGCCGACGGGCACATCGACCGTCTGCTTGGATCCATCAAACTGGATATAGGTAACTTGTGGCATGGGCATCCTCGTGCATGTCGATTGACGTTTGCTCACACCCTGATAGCATCGACTGGGCGGGATGAGTCAAGCTGTAATTTTATGCATCTGCATTGCCAAAATATCTTGGCGCCGGTGCATGTTGCCGAAACCACAAGTGGCACCCTCCCCGCGATATTCCTGACCCGGTTGGCTCAGCGGCAACATTCCGATTGAAATGGGCCCATTGCATTGGCAATGCCGCCGGGAACGCACAGCGCCAGCCTTTGGCTTTAAGGATTTTGTATGACCGAAGAACCGCACCTGCTCGTTAGCGAAGATGATGGCATCCTGATTGCTACCTTCAATCGCCCGGACAAGCTCAACGCCATGAGCGCCGAATTGATGCGTTTGCTCGGAGAAGCAGTGGCGCGGTATCGCGACACTCCTGAACTGCGGGTAATGCTGATCCGGTCGCAAGGCCGCTATTTCTCGTCCGGTGCAGATCTCAAAGAAGGCGGCGGATCAGCAAAGGGTTTCCCGACGACCGGTTCGCAAGTGCGCGAATCACATCGCCGGCTCGCAATGCGCAGCCTGTGGGACGAAATGGAAGCAATCGAAAAGCCGTTCGTTGTTGCGCACCACGCCCGTTGCGTCGGTGGCAGCCTTGAGATGTCGCTTTCGTGCGACTTCCGCCTCGCGGCAGCCAGCGCCAGCTATGCGTTTCCCGAAGCGAAGTTCGGCGTGCTTCCGGCCACCAACGGCGTTAGCCGGCTGGTTCGGCTTATAGGCCCCCATTGGGCGCGACTGATGATCACGGCTAACGTGCCCGTTGATGCCCAGGAAGCCCGGATCATGGGCCTCGTCCACAAGATCTATCCTGACGAGAGCTTCGAGGCCGATGTTATGGGTTTCTGCCGCCATCTCGCGCAGCAGAATGCCGAAATGGTCGGCGCATCCAAGATTGCCATCGAACTGGCGGCAGACCTGCCCGCCCATCAGGCCGCCTCGGTCGAGCGGCTTGTTAACAGTTCACTGATGCTGGGTGATGACTACAAGCAGTTGATGGTCGCCCATGTCGCCTCGATCGGCAGCAAAAAGGGGTAGACTGCCAGAGCAGCCTACCCCCGAAAAATCCAGCGCTGGGACAGAGGCAAGCGGGAAGGCCAAGCTTCCCGCTGCCAGCCCTAGCGGCTGATGATCGAAACGCCTGCCGTGCCCGGCGCGCCGTAAAGTTGCGAATAACCGACCTTCGGATTGCCCGGGATCTGGCGCTCACCCGCCTGGCCGCGCAGCTGGCGCACCAGTTCGTGGATCTGGCGCAGCCCTGAGGCACCGATCGGTTCACCGTTGGCGATCAGACCGCCATCGGTGTTGACCGGAATGCGACCACCGATCTTGGTATCGCCATCAGCCAGCATCTGCTCCTGCTCGCCATCCTTGCAGAAGCCGTTTTCAGCCATGTGAATGATCTCCGCGCCGGAATCGGTATCCTGCAGCTGGACCACATCGACGTCTTCAGGCCCGATACCGGCAGTCTCGTAAGCCGCCCGTGACGCGAATACAGTCGGTGCTGGCTGGTCTTCAATCAGTGCAGAACTGCTGTGGACTTCGTAGGCACCGGCAAGGCGGGTCCGCAGGGCTGTCGCACGCAGGAAGATCGGATCGGTGGTGTAACGCTTCGCCACTTCGGCGCTGCACAGCACCACGGCGGCCGCGCCCTCATCCGGCGTGCAGAACATGTAATGACGCAGCGGATAGTTGAGCATAGGCGACTCAAGGATCTGCTCTTCGCTCAGCGCCTTGCGGCGGAAAGCGTTGGGGTTCAGCACACCATTTGCATAGTTCTTGGCGGCAACCCGGGCCAAGGTCTGATGGCTGATGCCGAAATCATGCATGTAGCGGTTCATCTTCATGCCGAAGAACTTGGTGGTCAGAAACAGCCCCGCCTCACCATACCAGCTCGGCGCGCCATAGTGCACCGGATCAGAGGTGAAGGCACCGGAAGAATGCTTGTCCATTCCGACCGCAACGCCGATATCGTATTTGCCCGAGCGGATGCCGTCAGCCGTCATTTCAAGCGCGGTCGCTGCGGTTGCGCAGCCGTTGTAGACGTCCATGAACGGAATGCCGGTGCGGCCAACGCGGCCCAAAACGGCATCGGGGTTATCCACTTCAAAGCTGCCGCCGAACGCGAACTGGACATCCTTCCAAGTGATGCCTGCGTCGCCCAAAGCAAGGCGGATGGCATCAGCCCCCATGTCGATCGCCGATTTCGCGCCGAAGCGCCCGAAGGGGTGCAGGCCTACACCCAGTACGACTACGTCGCGCATGCCAGTCTCCTTAAACAGGCTTGAAGGCGAAGGAGACGATTTCCTTGTCGCCCTCGGTACGGAACGGCACGATCACCAGTTCCACCTTGCCACCAAATTTCAGCTTATCGGGATCGCTTTCGGTCAGCCGCGATTCGATCCTCACAACGCCCTCCAGATCGATCACGCCGACACCAAAGCCCTTGAAAGTTTCGGGCGTTTCACCACCGGCATAAGGAGCTTTCGGCAGGAATTCCTGCGTCGTCCATGCCCAGATCGTGCCCGTGGTCGGGAGTAGGAGTTGCTCTACCTCAAGGCTGCCGCAGACACCGCAGCTGGGTTGCATCGGGAAAAAGACTGCCTTGCATTCCGGGCAACGGCAGCCGATCAATTGCGGGTTATCAGACGGCCAGGTAAACACGTCTTCGGCGAAGGGTACGCTGGTCAACACCACCGGTTCGTCCTCTCTTGCAAGGGTCGTTTCAGGCTCGCCTTACACTGACCGCAGAATAGATGCGAGACAAGCGCCAAGGGGGCAATTCAGCCGACCCGTTAGCGCGGAGGGGTATCAATCTCAACAGGATTCTGATTGAAATGCCCAAGTGGTGAATTATTCTTGCCGGACCGGCATAGTGGGCCAAGAACCAGGGCCCGAAAGGCGCAATCAGACGATGAAAAACGCAAATGCCCCAGCCGCTAACACCGTACTGATTGCCGGGGCTAGCGGCGTTATCGGTGCGGCGGCGGTTGAGCGGTTCGCGCGCCTGCCGGACTTCAGCGTGATCGCCCTTTCGCGCCGAAAGCCGGTCGTTCCGCCAGATTGCACCTTTACCCATTGCGCAGTTGACCTGAGCGATGCCGGTGCCTGCCGCCAAGCCATTGCGGCGCTACAGCCGGTCTCGCATCTGGTTTATGCCGCCGTGAAAGAAGCGCCCGGACTCTCAGGCGGTTGGCATGACCGTGAGCTAATGGCAGCAAACGAACAGATGTTCGCAAATCTGCTTCATCCGTTGACGGAATGCGGACACTTGCGGCACGTTAGTCTCCTCCAGGGCGCAAAGGCCTATGGGGCCCATGTTCACCCCGTGACCATCCCGTTGCGTGAGGTTTCGCCCCGAGATCCGCATGCCAATTTCTATTGGTTGCAGGAAGATTTGCTGCGTGAGGCAAGCGCGAAGGCCGGTTTCGCTTTCACCATCTGGCGCCCGCAGGTCTTGTTGGGATCGGCGCCGGGTGCCGCGATGAATCCGGTGGCAGCAATCGGTGCCTACGCCGCAATCTGCAAAGAGCGGAACCTGCCATTCGCCCTGCCCGGCACCAGCGAAGCGCTCCTGGAACTGGTCGATGCAGACTTGCTGGGCAAGGCCTTTTTCTGGGCAACCCGGGCGCGCGAAGCGACAAACGAAACGTTCAACATTACCAACGGCGACACCTTCGTCCTGCGCCATGCCTGGCCGAGCTTGGCCAAAGCGATGGGCCTTTCCAGTCACGGCCCTGCCCCAACCGATTTGAGCAGCTTCTTCGCTGAACCCCAAAACCGGCAGGCCTGGAAAGCCATTGTCAGCCGGTGCCTGCTTGCCGAATTGTCGCTCGAACAATTACTTGGCCAGTCGCACCACTATCTCGATTTGCTGAACGGAACGCGTCTGGGCTCGAAGGCCACTCCTGTTTTGCTGAGCACGATCAAACTGCGTCAGGCAGGCTTTCAGGACTGCCGTGATAGCAGCGCGTCTTTGATTGCCCAGATCCGCAAGATGACCGAGCTGCGCCTGTTGCCGCCTTTGCTGGCCTGATTGCCCGCAAATTCAGGGATTCATGCCTCCGGAATTAATGCCATGCGTCACTTTCATTGCAAATTTTCCGTTTCCGGGTTTGCGGTGGCCAAGAATCATCATAAGGGGGCTTAGCAATTTATGCCTGCGGCATGACACCGCACGTACGCATTCGAAAATTGGGAGCATTCCAAATGCAATTGAGCCTGCCTGAAGACAGCGTTCCTGTGAAGGAAATGTTCGAGCGCTTCTTTGCCAGCGAATCCACCTCTGCCCGCGTTCGCGCGGCAGAGCCGGTGGGCTTTGATCGCGAGCTGTGGAACGAACTGCTGGCTTTGGAAGTCCCGTTCATGCGCTTATCGGCTTCGGCTGGCGGTGGTGACATGAGCCTTTTCGATGCCTGCCTGATGATGGAACAGGCCGGCCGCCGTCTGGCCCCTGCCCCGCTCGCGGAAGCGCTCGTCGCGCTCCGTATTCTTGGTGAAGAAGGTGGCGAAACGGCCCGCCAGTGGATCGCCAAGGTTCGCGATGAAGGCGCAGTGCTTACCCTCGCATTGAACAGCACGGCCAATGGCAAGACGCAGTTGGTGCCCGGCGGCGCCGTGGCTGACGGCATTTTGACCTTCGATGGCAAAGAACTGGCGATCGAAGTTCCCGCGGCCCCGCTTGAAGCCCCGCACACGCTTGGCGGCGCGGCGCTGGGATCGTTCACCCCCGGCAGCGGCCAGCGCCACGTCCTTTCGAGCAATGCCGACGCGGCAAAGATCTGGGAAGCAGGCATCGAGGAGTGGAAACTGCTGACCGCCAATGCGCTGATCGGCCTTTCGCGCGAAGCGGTTGAAATGGCCGCGGCCTATGCCAGCGAACGCGAAGCTTTCGGCCAGAAGATCGGCACCTATCAGGCCATCAGCCACCCGCTGGCCGTCGACATCATCGACGCGGACGGCGCGGCCATGCTCTCGATGTGGACCCTGCGCGCAATCGCCGATGGCGCGGCGGATGCAGGCGCGTTGATTTCTACGCTGTTCTGGTGGGCCAGCCGCACGGCCACCAATTGCGTTGCGCATTCTATCCATACCTTCGCGGGCTACGGCCTCAGCAACGAATACGACATCCAGCTTTACCACCGCCGCGCCAAGTCATGGGCTCTGGCGCTGGGCGATCCCGATGCCGAACTGGAGCGCGGGGGCCGCCGATTGTTCCTCGGCGAAGCAGCAAGCCTGCCCGATCCCGGCGCGGTTGAAGTGGATTTCGAAACCCCCGATCAGGGCAATGCCCTTGCCGAGGAAATGCGCGCGCTGCTCAACGGCATTCTCGATCCCGACAAGCACGCGCTGTTCGAAGAAAACTTCGAAGCGCACGATTGGGAGGTTCACAGGGCTTTGGGCAAGGCCGGTCTGCTTTTCCCGAACTGGCCTGAAAAGTGGGGCGGCAGAGACGCTGATGCAGACTCCACCCGGGCCTGCCGCACAGTGGCATCCGAGCTTGGCTATGCAGGCCTCGCTGGCGGCGTTACCGGCATGGCTGGCGCTCTGGTCCAGCAGGTCGGAACGCCCGAGTTGCAGGAAGAGGTACTGCTCGGCTTTGCTCGCGGTGACTTCACTTCGTGCCTCGGCTTTACCGAGCCGTCGGGTGGATCGGATGTCTTCGCAGCCAAAACCCGCGCCGTGCGTGATGGCGACGAGTGGGTGATCAACGGCCAGAAGATGTTCACTTCTGGCGCCGAACTCGCCAACTATGTCTTGCTGCTGACCCGCACCGATCCGGATGTGCCAAAGCACAAGGGCCTGACCCTGTTCCTCGTACCGCTCAAGGTACCGGGTGTCGAAATCCGGCCGGTCCATACCTTCATGGACGAGCGCACTAACGCCACCTTCTATGCTGATGTCCGCATCCCTGATCGCTACCGGTTGGGCGAAGTCAATGGCGGCGTAAAAGTGATGTCGACCGCGCTTTCGATGGAACAGGGCGGCAGCTATTACCACCACCAGATGCGCAAGATGGTCAAGGCTGTTGTCGAGTGGGCCCAGACCGAGGAACGCGGCGGCAAGCCCATGCTGGAGCACCCCTCAACCCTGTGCCGCCTCGCCAAGGTCCATACGCGCGCCGCGATCAGCGAAGGGCTGGCATCGCGGGCTTTGTGGACTCGCCTCGCCGGAGAGCAGGACTATGCTTATGGCCCTTCGTCCAAGGTGTTCACCACCCAAGCCTTCATCGAGGATGCTGCCGATTTGCTCGATCTGGCGTCACCGGGATCGCTGATTCGCGGCAAGGATGGACTGGGCGTTGTCGAGATCGGCTATCGCCACTCGACCGCGACCTCGATCTATGGCGGCACCAGCGAAGTTCTTCGCTCGATGGTCGCCGAACGGCGTCTGGGCCTGCCGCGCAGCCGGGCCTGATCCGGACCTGATAGCAGCGCGATCGTCCGATGACCGGGGCACTGGAAGCGTTTGAAATGACAAACACTTGCTTTGCCCCGGCCTCGGCCAAATCCTTTCCGCAACTGGTGCGGGCTGTGGCTACTGCCCAGCTCTAAGGCTCTGATGATGGCCGGACGACTGGGCTGCGGCAGGGCTTGAAAAAGCGCCCTTACCTAGCCGCAGCGCTCCATCGCCTCGCGGGCGAGACGGGCCAGTCTGGGAAAGGCCTTGGCCCGTTCTTGCGCCGTGGCCGAACTAGCATTGCCGCGCAGCACGCGTCCTTTGATGCCATGGAAGATCGCGGCCAGCCGGAAGAAGCTGAAGGCCATGTAAAAATTCCAGTCGGGAATACCAGCGAGCCCGCGCTTGCGGCAATAGGCGGCAATGTAGTCCGCCTCACTGGGAAGACCCAGTGCCACCGGGTCCGCGCCGCCAATTCCAGCGACGATATCGGGCGGCATGTGGTACATCATTGCATGGTAGGCAAAATCGGCGAGCGGATGACCGAGCGTCGATAGCTCCCAGTCCAGAACCGCCAGAATGCGCGGCTTGGTGGGATGGAAGATCATGTTGTCGCAGCGGAAATCGCCGTGGACAAGGCGGGTTTCATCGCCCGCCGGAATGGCCGCGGGTAGCCATTCGACCACGGCGTCCATATCGGGATCGCGGCCGGCAAGTTCATCACCCAGGTACTGCTTCGACCAACGGCCGATTTGCCGCTCGAAATAGTTACCCGCCCGGCCATAGTCGCCCAGCCCGATCGCCTCGGGATCAAGGCTGTGCATCGCCGCGATCACGGTGTTCATCGCATCGAAATAGCCCGCGCGATCAGCCAGCGGAATCTCGGGGAACGAAGCGTCCCAGAAGATGCGGCCATCGACCATCTCCATGACGAAAAATTCACTGCCAAGCACCGACGGATCAGAACAGACACCCAGAACCTGTGGCACGGGAACATCTGTCGGACCAAGGGCAGTCAACACCCGCGCCTCGCGCAGTACGTCATGAGCGCCCTTCAGGATGTCTCCCGGTGGCTTGCGACGCAGCACATAGCGCCCGCCCGGCGTGGTCAGGCGATAGGTAGGGTTCGACTGGCCGCCGTTGAACTGGTCAACCGATAGCGGTCCCTGGTAGCCCGCAACGTTTACCTCAAGCCAGGCGGCAAGAGCCGCCTGATCCAGCTCGGTGCGGATCGCGCCGGCACCAAGGTTTGCACTGGCATCAGAGGCCATTGGCAGTCTTCCAGTTCCGCTTGATCTTCTTGGCGAGGCTCCATTTGTGAACCTCGGTCGGGCCGTCATAGATGCGGAAGGCGCGTACTTCGCGGAAAACCTGTTCGACAATCGTCTTGTCGGTAACCCCGGTGCCGCCCATCACCTGCACGCAGCGATCGGCAATCCGCATCAGCGCCTCGGAGACCGCGACCTTGGCCATCGAGCTTTCGACGGTTCCCAGTGATCCCGTATCGAGTACGCCGGCGCACCAGTCGATCATCAGTTCGCACTGCTTGAGGTCGATCATGTTCTCGGCAAGCATGAAGCCGACACCTTCGTGCTCGATCAGCACTTTGCCAAAAGCCTCACGACGGTTGGCATAGTCGGTGGCGATCTCCTGCGCGCGGATACAGGCACCCAGCCAGCGCATGCAGTGCGAAAGCCGAGCGGGTGACAGGCGCACCTGGGCATATTTGAAACCCTCGCCCGCTTCGCCCAGCATCTGGTCCGCCGGGAGCCGCAGATTGTCGATCTGGATGGTAGCATGGCCGCCGGGCATCGAATTATCGATGGTATTGGGCACGTGCTCGATGCGGATCGCCGGGTTGGGCAGATCGACGAGGAACATGCAGGCTCCTTCGTCCGACTTGGCGAGGATGATGCCGACCTTGGCCCCTTCAGCCCCGGTGATAAAGCACTTGCGGCCATTGATCACCCAGTGGTTACCGTCCTGTCGGCAGGTGGTCTTGAGCATCGAAGGATCGGCCCCGGCACCGCCGTCTTCAGCAGGCTCGGTCATGAAAAAGGCAGAGCGAGCGCGGCCTTCGTGCAGCGGCTTCAGGAACCGTTCCTTGGTTTCCGGACTGCCGACATGGCCAAGCAGGTACATGTTGCCTTCGTCCGGCGCGTTGGTGTTGCAGGCCAGCGGGCCAAGTGGCGAGAGGCCTGACTTGATCAGGATAGCCGCGGTATCGACTTGGGTAAGATGGCTGCCGTCGGGCTTGATATGCGGCGTCAGCACGCCTGCAGCACGCGCTTTCTCGCGGAGTTCAAAGACCATCTCGTCCATCGGCGCATTATGATGATCGCGGCGCGGATCACGCTCATAGGGGATCACGATTTCACGGACGAAGGCTTCAACCTTATCCGCCATATCGAGCGCGTACTGGGAAACGGTCATAGCATTTGTCCATCATCGATAGTGAAAGTTGCGCCCGTGGTCTGGGCTGATTCGTCCGAGCAGAGATAAAGCACTGGCGCATCCAAAGAATTGATCGGCTGCAATCGGCGACGATTGAATCCGGCGATCTGCGCCTTGCCGCCTTCGCTCGAGAACCAGTCTCCGGCAAGTTCCGTCTGGATATAGCCAGGCTGGATCACGTTGACGTTGACGCCAAGCCGGACCCATTCCTTCGCCAGATTGCGGCCAAGGTGAGCAACCGCCGCTTTGCTGGCGCTGTAGATGCTTTCGCCCTGTCCCGTCATTTCGGCAGTAATCGAACCGATAAGTACGATACGGCCTCGTGCGTTTTCACGGCTGCCTGCGGCGATAAGGCGGCGTGCACCTTCTCGGGCGGTGAGCAGAACGCCAAGCACATTGGTTTCCAGTACGCCGCGCATCGCTTCGACCGTAATTTCAGTCGATCGGCCCGGAGCCGAGACTCCAGCATTTGCGATGATCGTATCGACAGTGCCGAATTCCGCTTCTGCCGCATCATAGGCCGCCATGACCGAAGCCTCGTCGCTAACATCCATGGCAACTGGCAAGGCCTGTCCTCCGGCCGCGCGAATCTCGGCTGCAAGAGCTTCCACCCGGTCCTTGCGGCGAGCCGCCAGCACCACGCGTGCGCCAGCACCGGCAACAAGGCGCGCAAAATGTGCCCCGAGCCCCGAGGAAGCGCCGGTAATCAGGCAAGTGCGGCCATCAAGTCTGTTCATCAAATCGTCCTGAAAGTTCGTAGTTGGTTTCGGTCTGCCCGCTTAGCGGATTTCCGTCATGATTGCGCTGCGGCGGCTGGACATATCGATATGGCCGACTTCATCAGCGTTGACCCGGGCCATGTCATCTTCGTTGCTGATTGACTTTAGAAAGCCGTAGCGATCGGTCCAGGTCAGGTTATCATATGCGTCATATTCCGCATAAGTCGCACCAAATGCTTCTGCCGCTGCGAGGCTGATCGATTGTTCGACGTGGACCTGATCATAGGCCAGCAATCCGTCGCCGAGCACCGGAATGGCAACTTTCGAATGGCGATTGTACCACCAGTCTTGAAACTGCGCCGACGTGATCCTCGGATCGCGCCTGAACGCAAGCGAGAGAAACGTGCCCCCGTTCCGCACCGGAACCATATGGTGCATGGGGCCGGCCATTACCTGAACCGTTGCCAAATCGCACAAGCCCGCCATGATCGGCCTGAGCGCGCGACATATCCCGGGAATTTCCTCTTTGGCAGCGTTGGCAACACTTATCTCGATAGCGCCATCAACGCCCGCCCAACCCTTCAGGTTGCCGCGAATTCCATAAATCCCAAGGTCAACGTGACAGTCGGCAATGCCCATGCGGACATGGTGGCCCAATGCAGCGGCTCGGATCGCTTCGCCGGCCCGCGATAGTTTGCCCGCAAGTACGCCAAGATCCCGTTCTGCCGTGTCGAACATCAAGGCCAGACGCCAATGGGTTTGCATCACAATTCTCCGCTGCCAGCGGCGATATTGGATAGCGCAAAAAAATGCAACGACCCTATGCTATTCACGATTGCTCCGCCTTCGGTGCCGCGCTAATGTTGGCCAAACCAGAACTGAGAGGCCTGAAATGTCAGATAGCGAATTGACCAAACTCGAATCCGTTCCATTCCGCATTACCGATCCCGAATTGATCCCGGCGGAGCGCTATTATGACGAGGCTTTTTTCCAGCTGGAGAAGGAAAAGCTGTGGCCGCACGTCTGGCAGATGGCTTGCCGACTGGAAGAGATTCCCGAAGTCGGTGACTATGTCGAGTATACGATTCTCGATAAGTCGGTAATCATCGTCCGCACCAAGACAGGCGTGAAGGCATTCCACAACGCCTGCCGCCATCGCGGCCTCCGCCTTGCTTCGGGTCCGGGCAACTGCGCCAAGTCCGGTTTCATCTGCCCATTCCATGGCTGGCGCTGGAACATCGATGGTGAAAACACCTTCGTCTTCGGCAAGCACGTGTTTACCCCCGAACTGCTCGACCATGCCGAAATCGATCTGGCCCCTTGCCGCGTCGAATTCTGGGCAGGCAGTGCCTTCATCAATTTTGACGACAATGCGCCCTCACTGCTCGATTCCCTTGGCCCGGTTGCCGAGCGGCTCAATGCCCGCAACGCCGACAAGCTGAAGATGGATTGGTGGTATGGCACGGTTCTGCCGACCAATTGGAAAATCGCGATGGAAGCCTTCCAGGAAGGCTATCACACGATGAAGACCCACCCGCAGCTTCATCAGCTTTCCGCCTTGGGCAATCCTTTCGGCAACGATGCTGATGGACTTGTTTTCAACCGCGGCCTCACCGGCAAGGAAACGGTGGGCATGCATATCGACTTTCTTGCCCGGCTAAGCTCGGGGATGGGCGGCATGGTCCATGATTCCGAAGTCGAGGTGCTGGAAAGCCTGCGCGACATGGAAGTGTCGGATGATCCGCTCGAGGCGACCATGGCATTCTATGCCAAGGCGCATGAGGAAATCACTAAGGACGCCCTCGCCCGCGGCGCTCCGATGTTCGATATTGCGAAGGTTGCTGCAGAGGTTGAATTCCACGCGGTGGAATTCATGTTCCCGCACTACTTCTTGCTGCCGATGCTCGGTGCGATGTCATCCTATCGCATCCGCCCGCTGACCCCGGAAACCTGCCTGTTCGAGATTTGGTCACTGGTGCTGCGTCCCGAAGGTGAAGAATACGAAACTCCCACCGGACCGACGATCCTTCCCTACAACTCCCCGGACTTCCCGGAGATTCCCCGTCAGGACTATTCCAACCTGCCGCTTCAGCAGCTTGGCCTGCACGCTGGCGAGTTCAAGTTCATGCGTCTGTCCAAGGACACGGAAGGCATGATCAGCAACTACCAGCGCCTGATCGATGGCTACATCGCCGGGCTCGACCCACAACGGCTGGCAAAGGCGCAGAACATCGTGAATGCCGGCTTTGAAGGGCCAATCAGCGATATAGGATTCTAACAAGGCGACGCGCTGTCATGGACATGGCCAACTTAAGACGTCAGTTCGAGGAAAAGGGCTTTTGCATCGTCCCGAAAGCCCTCTCGACTGTCGTCTTGGAGCAGGCCAGATCCGCTCTTGATCGCGGCGTGGAGTTAACACGCGCCAAGGGTGCAACGCATATTGCCACGCTTGATCCGAATGACGCGAACATCCGCGTCAGCAACCTGCCGGCAATTGACAGCGTCTTCACCGATTTGCTGATGCATGACGATGCCTTGTTGGCAGTCGAAGCACTGTTAGGCCCGCACTATCTGATTTCGAACTTCACTGCCAACATTGCCTTACCAGGCTCGAAATCGATGCGGCTTCATTCGGATCAGGCTCTGGTACTGCCACCGCCATGGCTACAACCTTTTGCCATGAACATCATCTGGTGCCTTGATGACGTTCACCTTGAAAATGGAGCAACGCTTTATCTGCCTGATAGCCACCGACTGCAGGCTCCAGAAGATGTTCCTCCTGACGCGTTAGACAGGATGCGCGCATTTGAAGCCCCTGCCGGATCGTTTATTGCCATGGATGGGCGGCTTTGGCACACATCCGGCAGCAATGTGACAACAAACGAGCAACGACGGATGTTGTTCGCCTATTATTCAGCTGACTTCGTCCGCCAGGAAATGAATTGGGCGATTTCGCTTCCACAAGAAGTGCAGTCGGCGATGGATAGCAGAACGCGTGCCCGATTTGCCCTTTCGGCATTCGGCCACACAAGAATTGCCAATGAACTGACGGCGATTGTCGCAGGGGCCTGATCCAGGCCTTTTGAGCGCCAAGCCGCCATCAACAGGAGAACAACAATGACCACGGCCAGTGAATCAGCCCCTTCGTTCCAGATCTTCCGCATGAAGGATGCGCCAAAGCTCATGGAATCCGGCTGCATGTCGATCGAGCCGATCACACCCGCACAGCGGGCCGGAGTGACCAAGGCAGTCCAAGCGGGTTATACTGAAGGTGATGAAGTCCGGGTTCTGGTGCAGATGCCCGGATTCAGCCTGACCCAGGCGTGGATGAAGAAGAACTATCCGCTCGCGCTGCACAGCCACGATTCTGACTGCATGTATTATGTGGTTGCCGGGACAACCCGGGTCGGCACCGAGGAGCTTGGCCCCGGCGACAGCTTTTTTGTCCCTGCCAACGTGCCCTACACCCACAAGCCGGGACCGGACGGCGTCGAGGTTCTGGAAATTCGTCACGAAACCAGCTTCAATTTCGTCAATCTCTCGAAGACCGAAGCCTTCTGGGACAAGGCTGCAGAAACCGTTGCCGCCAATCTTGAGGATTGGAGGGTCGCCAAACGGCCATCCGAGATCAAATAGCAACTTCAATAACGACGCCGGAGCATTCGGCCTAAGCCGGAAAACCGGGACGGAAAATTTCAGGAGAGCGAAGCATGGCAAGCGCCAATCAGTACGACCTCGTCATCAAGAACGGCACCATCATCGATGGCATGCAGACCCCACGCTATCGCGGAGACATCGGCGTCAGGGCCGGCAAGATTGTCGAGATCAGCAGCAACATCGCGGTGGCTGATGCCAAGCAGGTGATCGACGCAGAGGGCAAGATGGTTGCTCCCGGTTTTGTCGATCTTCACACCCATTATGACAGCCAGATCTTCTGGGACCCCTGGTGCACCATGTCCGGCTGGCACGGGGTAACCAGCGTGGTGATTGGCAACTGCGGCTTCGGTTTTGCCCCTTGCAAGCCCGAGGATCGCGAGCGGACGATGCTGTCACTTGTCCGCAATGAGGCTGTGCCGCTTGAGACGATGCGCCAGGGTATGCCCTGGGACTGGGTGAGCTTCGGGGAATACCTGGACAGCGTTGAACGCACGCCCAAGGGCGTCAACGTGATGTCTTTTGTGCCGCTGGCGCCGCTCTATGGCTACGTCGTCGGCACAGACGAAGCCAAGAAGCGGGCTGCGACCGATGAAGAACTCGAACAGATGTGCGAACTGCTGATCGAAGGCATGGAAGCCGGTGGCTGCGGAATCAGCGCTCAGATCAACGGCATTGAGGGGAACGTCCAGCTCGACTTCGACGGCACCCCCATGGTCACCGATCTGATCAGCGAACGCGACCTTACCGCTTTTTCACGCGCCATGGGTAGCACGCGTCGCGGCGTTGCGCAGGTGACCGGTGATATCAATCGCGCAGAAGAAATTGCGCAGGCAAGCGGCCGACCGGTAATCTGGAATGCCCTGATTGCCGAAGGCGCTCTCAACCAGCACGGCGGCCCGCGCATGACGCCAAAATCGGCGCTGGAGCGCCTGAAGGAGCTCAACGAGGTTCAGGGCTTGCGCGTCTATGCGCAGGCGCTGACCACGAATTTCGCCTCTCAGTTCACTTTCGAGGATTACAACCTCGCCGACGCCATCCCCATCTGGAAAGACACCTGCATGGGGACAAAAGAGGAGAAACTGGCGAAATTCAAGGACCCTGAGCGCCGGAAAAAACTGAAAGCGCTGCAAGACGAGCGTGGCGGGCTGTTTGCCTCAGGCTATGTCGTGAATGACATCAAGGTTGCCTGGATTCCGCTCGATGTGCCGAATGGTCTGGCGCTTCAGGACAAATACGAAGGCTATACCATCGGCGAAATCGCCGAGCGTGAAAACAAGCACTCGCTCGACGTGCTGATGGACATTGCCGTCTGGGGTGAACTCGGAAGCGGCTTTGAAACCAAAATGATCATGACCCCGCCTGAAGCGATGAAGGAAATCGCAACCGCACCGGTCTCGATTCCCGGAGTCAGCGATGGCGGTGCCCACACCAAATTTGTTACCACCGGACGCTACCCCACCGATCTGCTCGGCTATTGGGTCCGTGAGGAAAACATCATGTCTCTGGAAGAGGCGCACTGGCGGCTGTCCGGCCTTGCGGCGCAAGCTGCCGGCATCAAGGGGCGCGGTTGGCTGCAGGAAGGAATGGCGGCCGATATCGTAATCTATGATCTCGACGAGCTTGATACGCTGCCGCAGGAACGGGTGTGGGACTATCCGGCTGGCGAATGGCGCCTGATCCAGAAGGCCAAGGGCTACGAGCATATCATCGTCAATGGCGTGCCAACATTCATGAATGGCGAGTGCACCCAGGCAACACCGGGGCAACTGCTGCGTCACGGAACTGCCTGATCGGGAGGAGATTGCGATGAATGCGACTGCACAGAACCGTTTTGGTCCGATCTTCGACGCTGACCACCATTACTGGGAAAGCTCTGACGCATTCACGCGTTATCGCGACCCCAAGTTCAAGGATCGCGGTGTCAGGGTGGCCGAACACGAAGGCCAGATGCGCTATTTTGTCGGCGACAGGCTCCATCCCACCCTGCCCGGCCCCGGAGATGTCCATGGCAGACCGGCTCCCGGCATTCTGTTCGACTATTTCGCTGGACGCGAAGCCATCGACGCCAGCAAGCATGGCTACAATGAGAGCCCTGCCGATCATCCCGAATGGTTCAACCGCGATGCCCGCCTGAAATCGATGGACCAGCAGGGTGTCGAAGCCGTCTGGATGTTCCCGTCACATGGCGTTTGCATGGAAGGACCCATGCAGCCGGACACCGAAGCTGCCTTGCACATCCTTTCCGGTTTCAACCGGTGGATCCACGATGAATGGGGTTTTGATTACCAGAACCGCATTTTCGGCGTGCCGTTTCTCTCCCTCTCGGACGTCGATCTTGCCATTGCCGAGCTCGATTGGGTTGTGCAGCGTGGTGCGCGGCTGATCTCGATCCGCAATGGCCCAGCCTATACTGCATCTGGCAACAAGTCGCCCGCCGATCCGATGTTTGACCGCTTCTGGGCACGCGTCGAGGAAGCCGGAGTTGTTGTGACCGTTCATGCCGGTTTCGACGATGGCTATGGCGGCATCGATAAAGCCGTTGCCGCCGTGTGGGGCATCGAACACGACGAATACCAGCTTTCCAGCCATGTCGCTGGCGGCATGAGCTTCGATAACCAGCTGATCTGGATGATGATGAAAAAGCGGCTGGTGCATGATTTTGCCGCCGTGATCATCACCCATGGCCTGTTTGACCGCTTCCCGCGCCTGAAATTCGCCTTCATCGAAAACGGCGCGCTCTGGGTCGGGCCGCTGCTGCATGACATGCATGTGGTTCACATGCAGAACAAGGGCATGTTCAAGACCAACCCGGTGGACCAGTTCCACCGGAACTGCTGGGTAGCTCCCTTTGTCGAGGACGATGTCAGCGAGCTGGCGAAGCACATTCCGGTTGAGCGGATCCTGTTCGGATCAGACTGGCCGCATGCCGAAGGCCTGCACCTGCCGGCCGACTACTACGAAACGCTCTCCAGCTTTTCTGACGCAGAAGTGCGCCGGATCATGGCAGAAAACACCCGCGAACTGACTCTCGCCTGATCGCAGGTGCCTTGATTGCAACTGATGGCAGCGCGATAGCCTATTGCGCTGCCAGCGGTGCATTTTCGAAGATCATCGTCTTGGATTCGAGGTAGGGCAACAGCCCCTCCAGCCCGCCTTCGCGGCCGATGCCGGACTGCTTGAACCCGCCAAAGGCAATCGAGAAATCGAGCTTCATGCCGTTGTGACCAACTGTGCCCGAGCGCAGGCGGCGGCCAACGGCATAGGCGCGTTCTGCATCGTTGGTGAATACGCTGGCATTGAGCCCGAAGTTCGAATCGTTGGCGATGGCAATCGCCTGTTCCTCGTCGCGTGCCGGGATCACGCTAAGCACCGGCCCAAAGATCTCTTCGCGCGCGATGGTGGAGTTGTTGTCGACCCCGGCAAAGACTGTCGGCTCGATGTAGAAGCCCCGGTTGAGGTGGCTGGGGCGTCCACCGCCACAGGCCAGCCGCGCGCCTTCAGCCTTGCCGATCGCGATATAGTTTTCCACCCGGTCACGCTGGCGCTCGATAGCGAGCGGGCCCATCTGGCTCGCCGGGTCGAACGGATCACCCACCCGGATCTGCCCAAAGGCTGCTGACAGCGCATCGACGAATTCGTCCTGCCGCTTTTCGCTCACGATGATGCGGGTCAGCGAGGCGCAGACCTGACCAGTCATCGTGGGGGTTGTACGGGCCAGTATTTGCGCCGCCTTGCCCAGATCATAGTCATCAAGGATCAGCGCCGGAGACTTGCCGCCCAGTTCAAGCGTGAAGCGCGCCACGCGCTCCCCGCAGATCGCTCCGATCTTGCGGCCGGCGGCCGTCGAACCGGTGAAGCTGACCTTGTCGACGCCCGGATGGCGAACAAGCAATTCCGAGACCGCACGATCCGCGGTCAGTACATTGACCACGCCGGCAGGCAGGCCGATCTCTTCGCAGACTTCAGCCAGAATATAGGGAGAGGCCGGAGCTTCGGGAGAAGCCTTGATAATGACTGCGCAGCCAGCGATCAGAGCCGGAGCAACCTTTTGCACCATCAATTGCGCCGGAGCATTCCACGGAACGATGGCAGCAACCACGCCGACCGCTTCGCGAACCAGCAAGGCTGGCTGTCCGGTTTGCGAGGTGCGCTTTTCTTCCCAGGCATAGGTATCGGCGAGGCCCGCATAATAGCGGAAATTACCGATAAGTCCCTTGGCCGTGTGCGCAGACATGGAACGCAGCACTCCGGATTCCTGCGTCCAGCTGTCCGCCAGCGCATCGGCGCGCGCAGCAAGGGCATCGGCGATGCGGTTCAGGTAAACGGCGCGCTCCTGCGGCGACATCCGCGGCCATGGTCCGGCATCGAATGCCTGCCGTGCAGCAGCGACAGCACGTTCAACGTCCGCTTCCTGAGCCTCGGCGACGGTGAGGAATACTTCCTCCGTGCCGCTGTCGATCACATCGACAACCGCATCGGATGAAGGCACCACCCACTCTCCGCCGATAAAAAAGCGGCGGGGATTGCGAAGCGGCAAGTGGCGGCTGACGGCATCAGACATACAGGTTCTCTCCGGAGCGAGGATTCTGTGTATTGCAACAGGGTCATTGCGATAATTCCATTGGTTCTTTACAAGCCCTCATGCGGCTTTCAAGGGCATTCTTGGAAGTTCCACTGTCGAGACAAACGCACCATGCACCCGCGCCTTCACGCTGAAACACAGCCCAGCAAACCTGCCCTGATCATGGCGAGCAGCGGCGGAACCGTGTCATTCGCAGAGCTGGAAAAGCGCGCCAACCAAGGCGCTCACGCGCTGCGGCAACTTGGCCTGAAGAGTGGTGATACAGTAGCGATCGCTTGCGACAACCGGCTGGAATTCTTCGATGTCATGTGGGCGGCGCAGCGATCGGGGCTCATCCTTGTCCTGCTTTCCGCCCGGCTCAAGACCGACGAAATCGCCTATATTGTCAACGACAGCGGCGCAAAAGCGCTGATCGTTTCCGATGCCATGGCGGCCACCGCCCGCAATGTTGCCGAGATCGCAAGTTCCATTTCGGGACTAAAGCAGATCGCAACAATCGGGCCGGTAGATGCGCTTACTGATTGGAAAGCATTGTGCGCCAGCCAGCCGGAAACCCCTATAGCCGATGAGGAAATCGGCGGCCGCATGGTCTATTCCTCGGGCACAACCGGCCGCCCCAAGGGCATCAAGTTCGCCTCGGCCACCGGCAGTCCAATCCAGCCCAACCCCGGTGCCGTGTTGTTCGAGCGGCTTTACGGGCTGGATCAGGATACGGTCTATCTCTCCCCCGCCCCGCTCTATCACAGCGCCCCAATGGGCATGACTGCCGGCATCCAGGCGGTTGGCGGAACCGCGGTCATCTTGCCGAAGTTCGAACCCGAAGAATTCCTGAAGGCCATTGAGCGCTGGAAGGTTACGGCGGTGATGGTGGTACCCACCATGTTCATCCGCCTGTTGAGCCTGCCCGATGAAGTGCGCAATCGATACGACCTCTCTTCGCTCAAGACTGTAATCCACGCTGCAGCGCCGTGTCCGGCGCCAGTGAAACAGGCAATGATCGACTGGTTGGGCCCGATCATCGAGGAATTCTATGCCGGTTCCGAAGGCAACGGACATGTCACGATCAGCAGCCAGGAATGGCTGGCCCGGCCGGGATCTGTCGGCAGGGCAGTTGTTGGCCAGATCCACATCTGTGACGACGAAGGCAATGAACTGCCGGCAGGAGAAACCGGCACGATCTATTTCAGTGGCGGCAAGCCGGTGAGCTATCACAATGATCCGGCCAAGACAGCCTCTGCGCACAACCCCAAACACCCGGATTGGTCCACGATTGGTGATGTTGGCAGGCTGGACGAAGAGGGCTACCTCTTCCTGTCAGATCGCAAGGATTTCATGATCATTTCAGGTGGCGTGAACGTCTATCCGCAGGAGGTAGAAAACCTGCTGCTGTCTCACCCGGCCGTAGCTGATGCCGCTGTGTTCGGTGTGCCAAACCCCGATTTCGGAGAAGAGGTGAAGGCCGTGATCCAGCCGAAAAACTGGAACAGCGCGACCGAGTCCATGGCAAAGGAACTGATGGCCTGGTGCCGCGAACGGCTGGCTGACGTAAAGTGCCCGCGCAGCATCGATTTCGAGCAGGAGTTGCCCCGCGCGGAAACAGGCAAGCTGTACAAGAAAGAGCTCAAGGCCCGTTATTGGCCAGCAAGCTAACGCTCACCCTATTCGCGCGGCGCCCTCTTCGCCTCGATGCCTTCGAGCAACCGCCAGATGCGCTGATCGAGGGCTTGGGCGACTTCGCCGGGCAGAGTTTCCAGAGCCGCTTGCGCCTCCACCAGCAGGCAGCGAAGGCGGTGGCTCTCGCCGTCAAGCACACTGAGTTTCAGCCCCGGATCGGCTGATCCAGCGGCCTCTCGCAACCGGCTGGCGAGAGGTTCGGCCAGCAGCACAGCCGCCTCGCCCAGAATGGCGCGAATGGACGCATTCTCTTCAACGCGCATCTCGGCCGCATCATCAACGCTATTGGCGCAAATAGTGAGCAACATGCAGGAAAGGCGCGCCATCTGTGCTGCAAACGGATCGCCGATTTCCGGGCTGATCCGCTCGGCCAAAAGTTCGCGAATACCGTGTAGCGTGTTGTCGAGCGTAAGGATCTTGGCGTCCGTCATCCCATGGCCCCCCGTTCGCGCATGAGTTTGATCGTAAGATCGCGATGGAAATGACCTGCACGAATGCCCGACAGGGCTATCGTCATGTCGCGGTTCTTGCCCGAGGCATAGCTGGAGGCGGCCGTTGTCCAGATCACGCAGGCCTTCACTGCAGAAAACAGCTGCCACCAGCGCAGGGCTTCGCGGTCTACGCGCATGCCGCTCGCTGCTTCCCATTCTGCCAGTCCCTCATCGAGTGGCAGATGGCGGGTGATCGGCCAGAAGGGGTCAATCGCCCAGGTTACATCTTCCAGCGGATCGCCGACGTGACACATTTCCCAATCGAGGATCGCGCTGATCTGGCCATCGGGCGTGAACAGGAAATTGCCCGAGCGATAGTCGCCGTGAACGATAGCAGGTTTTGTAGGTTCGGGCGGCGGATTGCGGCGCAGCCAGCGCATCGCCCCGCGCACGGCTGGCTCGATCAGCGCTTCGCCTTCGTCAAGGATACCTTCCCAGCGATCAAGCTCTAGCGACCAAAAGCCGGATTTTGCAGCCCCGTTGCGCAGGCTCTCGAGCCCCACTGCATGGTGATCAATCGCCGCAAGACGACCCATGATTGACCAGAACTGGCGGCCAATAGCTTCGCCGTGGCCATCATAGGGATCGCTGGGAGAGAACGGGCTGCCGGGTTTGCCGGGGCACATGTCCATGATGAAGAACGGCCGGTCGAGCCACTTTGGATCGAGCTCAAGGAAATAGACGCCGGGGATCGGCACGCCCTGCCCGGCAAGCGCGCGGTAGACGTTGAATTCCAGATCCCGCTCGGCCACGACCAGCCCCGCAGGCGCATCGCGGCGCAGGATCAGGCGGCGCTCTATGCCTTGTCCGTCTTCACTCCAGCAAGCGCGGAAGCGGAACGTTTCCTGACTGGAGCCACCATAGATGCGCCCGAGTTCATCTACTACGACATCGCTGGCGGCAGGCATGGAGTGCGCCATATAGGCAGCAATGCGGTCTTCCAGTTCACTCATGGTACGTCGAACATGCTGGTGAATCCCGAAGGCACATGGCGGCCGAGCACGATCGATTCAAAGCAACCCTGCCCGTTCAGCATCTTCCCATCCGGCGTAGTCATGCGAAGCTGCGCAAACGCCTGCGGATGCTCGTAGCGCGATTCATATTTTGCCTCGGAGACACTGGCGATTTCATCATAGCCGACCGCCAATGGCCCCTTGTTGAGGCCATGCGACCAATCCGGGTTCATGTACCCGATGCCCGAGAGATAAAAACGCGGCCCCGCCTTGATCTCGATGCGGTATTCGCCGCCTTCCTCGTCGCGTGCCGTGACGATACCGCCTGCCGGGAAGCGGGTTCCGGGTACGAAGTCCACCTCCAGCCGCGCGCCGTGCAGGTGCTCAACCGCGCCGCCATCGCGGACCATGGCAAGGCCAAGGTTCCACACTTTGCCATCGCCATCTTCGTTGACGAAGAAGTGCACGATGCGGTCTTCGAAATGGGCCGGAAGCCAGAACCACCAGACCTGGAATTCGGCTACAGTTACCTGCTGCTGCGGATCGCGCATTCCGACATGGCGGACCCCCCAGGACCGGTCCCGCGTCCCCAGAGTGGTCGCCTCATCCAACGTGATCTCGCGCCCGCCGGCCTTGATCCAGCCCGACCAGCGGCCAAGCTGGGTCATGCGGGTGACGTCCTGCACGATACGCGGGCCATTGCGCCGGACCGTGCGCGGTTCTTCAATAGGAGCGTGCCTGCCAGTAATGACGAGGTCGGCAGAGATACCGTTTTCGTTGTCCTCAATCACGACCCGAAGCTTGTGCAAGGGTTCCAGCACTTCGACCCGGATCGGGCCGACCTGGGTGTCCATGCGTTCCATGTGCAGGTGGCGCGAGGCATGCAGATTGTACTGCACATCACCGATACGCACAGCAAAGGCCGCGTCCATGATGTTGAGATGCGGATAGACGCCAAGCGCCGCGCCGAAATAGACCTCTCCATCGGTGGTGTAACCGTTGAAGAAATAACGGTCATAGAAGTTGCGGTCCGTGCCTGAAAAGGCAATCGGATCGGGCGTCTGGTGAATGGGGTAATCGTCGCCCTTGCTCAGCATGCTCTGGCCTTTCCCTCAGCGAACTTCGAAAAATTCATAATCCAGCTTGCCGCCGTCAGCATCCAGAACAAGTTTGCCCTTGCCCGCAGCCTGCACGCAATTGAGCCAGGAATAGCGCGGGTCGCCGGTTTCAAATACCGGCGCAGCATAGGCCGTTAGTCCCGCTGCCGGATTCGACATGTCCAAACGTCCGCCATAGCTCATGTAGATCAGCGCATCGTCCTCAGTACGCAGCGTCAATCTTGCGTCAATCACGCCGATGCCGCTGCTTGCAACCATCCAATCGGCTGCAGCCGCACTCGCCAATACTGCGTTGATCCGCTCACCCGATACTGTGGCGCTGCGGATACCGCCAACGAAGCGCGGACCGGCTGGACCAGCGCCAACATTGAGGCTGGGTGCCAGTTCCAGTGCCATGGTGAAAAGCGGGACAAATTCAGTCACATTCAATCTCCTGTTTGGCCTTAACGGCCCGTCCACACCGGCGCGCGCTTTTCAAGGAACGCCCGAGGCCCTTCCTTGAAATCTTCGGTCTTGCGCAAGGCGATCATGCGGGCCGAGACAAAGGCACGCCCGGCGCCATCCGGCTGATTCCAGCTTTCGCGCGCAGCGGCCAAGGTATATTGCACTGCGAGAGGCGCGTTGGCGGCAATTTCTTCGGCGAGTGCAAGCGCTGCTGTCAGGGCCTGACCGGCAGGGACTAGCCGGTTTACCAGCCCGACCCGGTGGGCAAAGGCGGCATCAAAATTGTTTCCCGTCGCCAGAATTTCATAAGCCAGATTGCGCGGCAGGGCATTGACCAGCCGGTGCACGCCGCCCGCTCCGGCCATAAGCCCACGCTTGGTTTCAGGAAGGCCAAATTGGGCTGTTTCCGAAGCAACAATCATGTCGCAAGCCAGGCACATTTCCGCACCGCCTGCCAGCGCCATGCCTTCAACCACTGCGATCCACGGCTTGGTTCTCGCAATGTAGACAAAGCCGCCAAAGCCGCCTGTCGTGGTATCCAGCTCCCGCCCGCGGCCCGCCGCTACCGCACCCAGATCGGCACCGGCGCAGAAAACTCGGGGTTCGCTGGAATTGAGCAGCACCACGCGGATTTCCGGATCATTCTCAACCCGGTTGACGATTGCGTCCATTGCCGTGGCAATCTCCGGGCTGATGGCATTGCGCTTGTCCGGGCGGTTCAACGAAACCAGCGCAATGTTCGGCGTCAGCATTTCGAACAGGACGGGTTCAGCGGCGGGAGAAGTTTCGGTCATGGATTTTTCCTGAAATGGGATGTCAATCAGTTGTCAAAGACGATGACCGAACGCGCCACGGCTCCGGTGTTCATGTCGTCAAAGGCTTCATTGATTTCTTCAAGCGGTCGGCGGCGCGAAATCATGTCGTCAAGTTTCAGCCGGCCGTTCATATAGAAATCGACATAACGCGGGATGTCGATTGAATTGCGCACGCCGCCCATCATCGTTCCCTGGACCTTCTTTTCGCGCAGGAATGCCAGAGCAGAGAATTCGACCTTCAGATCGTAGCGGGCTGCACCGACGATGGTTTCTGTGCCGCCCTTTGCCAGCATCTTGTAGCCATCTTCGATCGTCTGCTTCAGCCCGATGCATTCAAGCACATGGTCGACACCGCGACCGTTCGTCATCCCCATGATCTGCGCGACAGCGTTTCCTTTAGAGCCATCGACGCCGTCGGTCGCGCCAAAGGTGCGCGCCATGTCGAGCTTGGATGCGACCCGGTCGACGGCAAAAATGCGCCCTGCCCCGGCAATCGCTGATCCCGCAATGGCCGACAGTCCGACTCCGCCGCAGCCGATCACCGCCACGCTCTCTCCCGGCCGCACCGATGCAGAACGGATGGCTGCACCAAGCCCGGTGGTAACGCCGCAACCGATCAGGCTGGCTTGCTCGAAGGGCATATCGTGGCGGATCGCCACGCAGCCACTTTCATGGACGAGGATCTGTTCGGCAAAGGCACCCATGCTCATGAAAGGTTCAAACCGTTCATCGCCCTTGAACAGGCGCGGCGGCTCGTCGGCTTTGCGCATGGCGTCGGGCGTATAGCAGCGGTGACTGTTGCCCCCGTGGCATTGTTCGCAGTGGCCGCAGTGGAAGGTCAGGCAAACGACAACGTGATCACCCGGCTTGATCGTGTGCACTTCGGGGCCAACCTCCTCGACAATGCCTGCCGCTTCGTGACCGAGTACGGCCGGCAACGGGAGCTGCAAGTCACCGGTTAGAATGTGCATATCCGAATGGCAGACGCCAACCGCCTTGAGGCGAACAAGAACTTCACGGCCGATCGGCTTTGAGATCGAGATGTCCTCGATCTCCATGCGCTTGCCCATTTCACGGAATACCGCTGCTTTCATCACACTCACTCCTCAGGGCTACCGGTAGCGCGCCCAATTCTGTTGGGCTTATTTTGCAGTGAACCGTACACCCGCATCAAGCCGGATCGCCTGGGCATTCATATACCCATTGCGCACCAGTTCCATCGCCAGCGATGCATATTCCGGTGCCTCGCCAAAGCGGTTGGGGAATGCTGTCATGGCGCAAAGGCGGTCTTTCATTTCCTGCGGCGCGCGGTTCATCATCGGGGTGGAAAAGATACCCGGAAGGATCGTGTTGATGCGGATGCCGAAACGTCCCAGATCGCGGGCGATCGGAAGGGTCATGCCAACAATCGCGGCCTTGCCTGCAGCATAGGCAGCTTGCCCCATCTGGCCGTCCTGGGCGGCGACCGAGCCGGTGCAAACGATCGCGCCGCGCTCGCCATCAATCGGATCCAGTGTAGCGCACCCGGCAGCGAAGCGCGTGATCGTGGCGAAAGTGCCCACGGCATTGAGCGTGAGGACATGGGCAAATTCAGCGGTCGGGAAAAGCGAAATCGCTCCGGTTTCACGATCCTTGCGGATGGTTGCCTTGGCGTTGCCATTGCCTGCGCAGGAAATCAGGATGCGCTCCTGACCGTTCGCTGCGCGCGCTTTGGCGAAGGCGGCATCGAGCGTTTCGTCTGACAGGACATTGGCTTCACAGAAGACTGAGCCGGTCTCGGCAGCCGCTGCTTCACCAGCTTCAGGGTTGAGATCGAAGATTGCGACTTTGACACCGGCGGCCCGAAGCGCCTTAACGCTGGCAAGCCCCAAACCGGACGCGCCGCCCGTAACAATTGCGGCTACGGAAGAATCGATTTTCATTGCAAGGCCTCTGTTGCATTTCTTTGTTTGCGCCTTATTGCCGAGCCACATTGCGAGAGCAAGCACCCTGTCGTTTCCGGAGAGAGTCAATGTCAGTTAGCAGCCTGCCAAACGAGGCAATTGCAGACCCCCGGACGTTCACTGATCCAGCTGCGCTGCACGCCCTGCTCTCCCGCATCCGCCAGACTGATCCGCTGCCTTATATCGAGGCTGATGATTATGCCCCGTTCTGGCTGGTCAGCCGCCACATGGATATCATGGAGGTTGAACGTAACGCCAAGCAGTTCATCAACGCTCCGCGCCAGGCCATGTTGCCCCTATCCTATGAGCGGCAGGCCCGCGCTGCTGCCGGCGGCAAGGATACCTCGGACATCATGCGTAACCTCATCCTGATGGATGGGGCAGAGCACAAGGCGTACCGTGAAATCACCCAGGCCTATTTCACCCCCAAGGGCCTGCAGGCGGTGAAAGACACGATCGATGATCTGGCCCGCGAATTCATCAGCCGGATGGACCAGAAAGAAGGCGAAATCGACTTTGCCGAAGTCGCCATGGCTTTCCCCCTGCGCGTGGTGATGTCGATGCTGACCGTGCCGCCGGAAGACGAGCCCATGATGCTGCGACTGACGCAGCAAACCCTTTCGAGCCAGGATCCGGAATTCCAGACCGAGGGCGGCGCGCGCCGCGCGATGCTGGAGATGTACGACTATTTCCAAAGATTGATTGCCGAGCTGCGCGCCAATCCGAATGACTCGCTTGCCAGCGTTATCTCGAACGCCCGGATCAACGGCGAACTGCTGCCAGATCGCGACGTTTTCGGCTATTTCAACATCGCTGCAACCGCCGGGCATGATACCACCAGCTATGCCCTTACCAGCGGCACACTCGCCTTCCTGGAAAACCCCGATCAGCTCGCCAAGTTGCGCGCCGATCCAACGCTGATGCCACTGGCTGTTGAGGAAGTCCTGCGCTGGACCACGCCGGTAAAGCACTTCTGCCGCACCGCGGTGAGTGACTGCGTTGTGGCGGGCAAACAGATCAAGGCTGGCGACCACTTGTTGCTCAGCTTCCCTTCGGGCAGTTTTGACGAAGCGATTTATGAGGATCCGTTCGCCTTCCGGATTGACCGCCGCCCCAATCGCCACCTTGCCTTTGGCACCGGCCCGCATGTGTGCCTGGGCCAGTATCTGGCTCGGATCGAACTCTCTTCGTTTTTCAGCGAACTGCTGGCGAAGGTGGAGCACCTTGAACTGGCGGGAACGCCGCGTATTGTCGAAGGCAGTTTCGTCGGCGGGGTAAAGCACCTCCCCGTGCGCTATCGTCTTCGCTAGTCGGTCGCCTGGAGCCTTGCCATGAACTTCGAATTTTCGGCAGAGCAACTCCAGCTTAGGGATACGGCACGACGCTTTCTGGCTGACAAATGCCCCCCCGCTGCTGCCCGCGCCGTATTGGATGGCAAGGTCGATCACGATGCCGCGCTTTGGCAGGGGCTCGCCGAGATGGGGTTTCTGGGAGTCACCATCCCGGAGGCCTATGGCGGACTGGGCCTTGGCCATCTTGAACTGTGTGTTCTGGCCGAGGAAATGGGCCGGACATTGGCGCCTGTGCCGTTTTCCTCATCCGTCTACCTCGCCACCGAATTGCTGCTATCGGCTGGAAGCGAAACCCAAAAACAGCACTGGCTTCCGCGGCTCGCGTCGGGGTCGGCAATCGGCACCTTAGCCCATGCGGAAGCGACAGGAGCTGTCTCGAACGGCAGCCTGACGACGCACCTCGAACACGGCAGATTGTATGGCCAGAAGCTCCCTGTCCCCGATGGAGAGATAGCTGACTTTGCTGTTGTCACCGCACAGGAAGGCGATGACCTCTCACTGTTCCTCCTGGACCTTTCCGGCGCAGGTGTGACTAGGGAAGCCGTCAGTACGATTGATCCAAGCCGCCGCCACGCACGCATCGCCTTTTCCGGTGCAAGCGCAGAACCGCTGGGCGAGCGCGGCAACGCCATAGCGCAGATCAGCGCCGTGCAGGACCGTGCAGCAGTTCTTTTCGCATTCGAGCAGCTGGGCGGTGCGGATCGCGCGCTCGAAATGGCGCGTGACTATGCCCTGGAACGCAAGGCTTTTGGCCGGCAGATCGGTTCGTTTCAGGCGATCAAGCACCTGTTGGCCAACATGTACGTCGCGGCAACGCTGGCGCGCTCGAACTGCTATTACGGAGCTTGGGCGCTGTCGACCGAGGCCCCTGAGCTGCCGGTGGCGGCGGCATCAGCGCGGATCTCTGCAACGCAGGCCTATCAGCTCTGCGCCAAGGATGCGATCGAGGTGCACGGCGGCATGGGCTTCACCTGGGAGTTCGATTGCCATCTGCATTACCGCCGCTCCAATCTTCTGGCGCTAGCGCTCGGGAGCCTGTCGTTATGGGAAGACCGGCTGATCGACGCCCTGCGCCAGTCGCAGGCGGCCTGAAGGGAGCAGCGAGGATCATGAACTTCGACGACACCCCCGAACAGTCCGCCTTCCGCGCCCGCGTCAGGACATGGTTGGATGCCAATGCGCCTAAACATCTCGAGCCGGAACTGCGTTCGGCAATCGGCACAGGAATATCCGGCCTGAAATCGGTCGATCCCATCGAAGCGGCGAAAGCCTGGCAGGCCAGGAAAGCCTCCGCCGGCTATGCCTGTCCATCATGGCCCCGCGAATTTGGCGGCGGCGGACATTCAGCCATCGAGCGGGTAATCTGGCAGCAGGAAGAAGGTATCTTCGCGCAACTCAGTGGCATATTTTCTCTGGGTCACGGTATGTGTGGCCCGACACTCATGGCCTGGGCAAACGAGGAGCAGAAGCAGCGCTTTATCCCTCCGATGGTGACGGGCGAAGAGATATGGTGCCAGTTGTTTTCAGAGCCATGCGCCGGATCCGACCTCGCGGGTCTGCGCACCCGCGCCGAACTGGCTCCGGACGGTTCGGGTGACTGGATTATCAATGGCCAGAAGATCTGGACCAGCGCCGCCCATGTCGCCGATCACGGCCTGCTGATCGCCCGCAGCGATCCCGCCGTGGCGAAGCACAAGGGCCTGACCATGTTCTTCCTCGATATGAAGAGCCCCGGCGTTGAAGTCAGACCGATCCGGCAGGCAAACGGCCATAACGGTTTCAACGAGGTCTATTTCACCGACGTGCGCATTCCTGATGCGCAGCGGCTGGGCGCTCCCGGCCAGGGTTGGGAGGTTTCGCTCACAACTTTGATGAACGAACGTATGACGATTGGCGCGACAATCGTCACCGGTTTTGACCAGATCTTCAGCCTCGTCTGCGCGATGGAGGGTGAGAACGGACCGCTGGTCGAAGATCGGGCTGTCCGGTCAAAACTCGCCAGCTGGGCCGTTCGCGACAGCGGGCTGAAATATACATCCATGCGCGCGATTTCCGCGATTGCACGGGGTGAAATTCCGGGGCCGGAAAACTCGATAGGCAAACTGGTCGCCGCCTCGCTCCATCAGGAAATAGCGACCTTTGCTTTGGACCTGCAAGGCGAGGCCGGGATCCTGACCAATCCGGACTTGAGCGCCGCCAAGGGTCAGTTCCAGGCTATGATCATGCGCTCACCCGCCATGCGGATCGAAGGCGGAACGGACGAAATCCTGCGCAACATCATCGCCGAGAGGGTGCTCGGCCTGCCGGGCGATATCCGGGTCGATAAAAACGTACCATTCAACCAGATCGAAGGGTAAATCTGATGTCTCAAGCCATCACAATCGTGAAGCAACTGATCTCCGGCTGGGAAGCCCTGGACACCAAGGCCATTACCGCTTGCTTCCCCCCTGAAGGCATCTGGCACAACATGCCCTATCCCCCCATCGAAGGGCGCGAAAAAATAGAAGCGGCGGTGGCACGGTTTCTGGGTGATACGGTCGAATGCCGCTTTGAAATCCTCAACTTTGCAGAAATTTCTCCCGGTGTGGTCGTAACCGAGCGGGTCGATATTTTCCGTTCAAAGGATGGCCCCGAACTGCGCCTTCCCGTCATGGGCATATTCGAGGTACAGGATGGCCTGATCCGCGTTTGGCGGGACTACTTCGACAGCGCGCCTTTTGCTGCCACCTGATGCGTTTGTTTGATCCGGACCCGGACTTGAAACCTGCCCCACTTGCGCACATTGCCACACTAGCCTAACAGCCGTAAGTCTAATGCATTCGCTGCGGCGCATTCCATTTTTGCGGCGCAGACGATTCGGGATTGAGGAGTCATAACACAATGAGCACAAATTCGGGCCGGCTTGCCGGTAAGGTCGCGATCATCACTGGCGCCAGCACCGGCTGCGGACCGGTCATGGCAAAGTTGTTTGTCGAACAAGGCGCCAAGGTTGTCATGGCTGCCCGCCGCGAGGAACTGGTGCTCGCCGCTGCCAAGGATATCGGGCCCAACGCGATCGGCATGCGCTGTGACGTGACCAACGAAGCCGATGTTGCGGCAATGGTCGACCGTGCGATGACGGAATTCGGTCAGGTCGATATCATGCTCAACAATGCGGCTGCCCCCGGGCAGGACAAGTGGGTTTGGGAGCAGACGGTAGAGAACTTTAACGCCACGATCGCCATTGACCTTACCGCTGCGATGCTCTGCAGCCGCGAAGTGCTCAACCGCTCGATGCTGGAACGCGGAAAAGGCGTGATCATCAACTTCTCATCGACCGCCGGGTGGATGGGCATGGTTCGCAAGACGCACTATACGTCTGCAAAGGCTGCGCTACGTGCTCTTACCAAAACCATCGCACTGGAAGTCGGCCCGAAGGGCATCCGCTGCAACTGCCTGGTTCCCGGCTCTATCGAAACCGAACTCTGGATGAATTGGGGCAAGCGCATGGCCGCAGAACAAGGCCTCAGCTATGAAGACTGGAAGGCCAAGGTCCTTGAAGGATCGCCGCTGCGCGCAATTGCCCAGCCCATCGATATCGCCAACCTCGCGCTGTTCCTTGCCAGCGACGAAGCTCGTATGATCACCGGCCAGTCGATCAACTGCGACGCCGGTGGATATATGGTCGGCTAAAGGAGCGGGACAGATGACAAAAACAATCGAACAGCGGCTCCTGGAGCTGGAAGATCGCGAAGCCATCCGTCAGGTGATCTGTGGCTATGGCTATGCAGTAGACGGCCTCAACGCCGAGGCCGTTGGCTCGTGCTATGTCGACGACGGCATCTACGCCGTGGGCGACATTGGCGCTTATAAAGGGCGCGAGGCAATCGAGGCAATCACCCGCGATTCAGGTCATCTCGGCCTGGTGGCAGGCGGAACTGCCCATATGTCCACCCCGCCCTATATCGTGATCGAGGGTGACCGTGCTGTTGCCACCTGCCACACGATGGTCCCGAAACACGAAGAGACAGGCTTCATCCTGTGGCGGCTCAGCGCATCGCGTATCAATTTGGCGCGGCAGGAAGATGGCACCTGGAAAATCGTTCACCGGCAGAACTGGATGCTTGACGGCAATCCGGCAGGCCCTGCGATGCTGGGACGGTTGAAGGAAATCTCATGAGCGAGATCGGTTCCTATTCGGGCGCTCTGCTGGGCCATGTCGAAACGCTTTACCGCCCGGGGGAGCGGGAACTGGCGATCGAGCTGGCAGAAGCGCTTGGATGCACAATCAAGGATACCGGTTTCAAGGGGGACGGCGTGGACACCTTTCTGGCTGCCCATCCCAACGGCGACGACCTTAATCCCCAGCTCAACGCGTTCTACATGTCGCAGATGCGGCCGGAGCAATTTGCGGTAGAAGAACGGCTGCGTGAATTTGCCGAGGCTGACGAGCCCTTTGCGGCCCTGTTGGACGGCTATCGTCACGCCGCCCGGACCAAACCGTTTGGCGTGCCGCATTTTGCCATCCGTTATCCTTCGCGGGCAGCGATTGAGGCGGTCGAGGGCCGCATCAACAGCAGTTTGAAAACCAAGCTTGGCGACAGGCTGAACTTGCGCGTGTTTTATCCCGGAGATAGCGACGCAGCGGTCGGCAATCTGGTTCAGGGCTTTATCCATCAGGATGTGATTGTCTCGGGCTCCTTTCTGATGGGACAGATCATCGAGCTTCAGTCACAACCCTGAAGCCAAACTAACGCGAGTACAACGATATGAAATTCACCATGGATATCCCCGTTGGCGTGATCACGCCGGGCGAGTTCCAGACAGCCGCTGCCGTTGCTGAAATGGCCCGCGCAATGGAGGCTGCCGGTGTGGATGCCTGCTATGTCACCGATCACCCAGCCCCCGATGCCGCCTGGCTGCGGCAAGGTATGGGTCACGATGCACTCGATCCGTTCACCGCATTCGGCTTCGTCGCGGCGTCAACGACCAAACTGATGATGCACACCAACATCCTCGTCATGGCCTATCGCAACCCGTTCCTGACAGCGAAGGCCGCCGCGACTTTGCAGGTGCTTTCCGGTGGGCGACTGATCCTGGGAGCCGGTGCAGGCTACCAGAAGGTCGAATTCGAGGCGCTCGGCGTTGATTTCCATAAGCGCGGCAAGATCTTCGACGAATGCCTGGAGGTGATCCGCAAGGCATGGGCTGGCGGCACCGTCGTCCATGAAGGCATGAATTTCAACGCTGCGGGCAATGAGCCCCGCCCTGCCCTGAGCAGCCCTCCGCCGATCTGGATTGGCGGCGGCAGCGGCAAGGCGGTTGAACGTGCCGCGCTTCGCGGTGACGGCTGGTCACCGTTTTTCGCGGCGCCAACGATGACTGCTGCCAATCAGGAGTCAGGCATTCATTCGGTCGAGCAGCTGGGCGAGAATATCGCCCGCGTGCACGATATGCGCGCTGCAAACAGCCTGACCGGATCATTTGATGTCTGCATCGGTGCCCGCGCCAAGCTCAAGATGGGTGATCAAGCCAGTGCAGCAAAATACCTTGATGCAGTCGCCGATTTGACAGCAGTCGGCGTTACATGGGCGATGGTAGAGTTGCCGCATCCCAGCCGGGCAGGCTTCATTGAAAACGTCCAGTGGTTCGGCGAAGAAATTCTCGCCAAGCTGCGCGGCTGATATGGAAGGGCTGTCCGGCATCGAGAAGCTGAAGGCGCTTGAGGAAATCAAGCTTTTGAAGGCGCGCCGGGACCGGGCAGCCGATACCAAAGACTACGCGCTCTACGAGAGCCTGCACGCCCCCGATCACGTCTCGGATCACGGTGACTATGGCCGGTGGACCACGGCCGCCGATATGATTGCCAATACCCGCAGATCGATGGAAAACCTGATCACTCTCCACCAGTCGCACACGCCTGAGATCGAATTCGTCTCGGCCACCAAGGCGACGGGTATCTGGGCGATGGAGGGCATGTCGTTCTGGAAGCAGGATGGCGAGGATCACTGGTTCCAGGCTTTCGGCCACTATCACGAACACTATGAAAAGCGTGATGGCCGCTGGGTCTTTACCTGGCGCAAGTTGACCTATTACCACACGCGAAGATCGCCGGGAGCAATCTTCCCGCCGAAGATCGATACCTGACATAAAACAAAACGGAGCGGACACATGACTGGCATGAGCGACATCGAATACCTCCTCGCGGTCGAGGAAATCAAACTGCTGAAAAGCCGCCGCGACCGCGCCTGTGACACCAAGGACTGGGACCTTTACCGCGCGCTCCACGCCGATGATCACGTCTCGCACAATCAGGGTTTCGAGCGCTGGGAATCGGCCGATGTAATGATTGCCAACGTCAAGGCGCTGCTCGATCAGGGCCGGACCACGGTGCACCACTCGCACACCCCCGACATCACCTTTGAATCCCCTACCAAAGCCAAGGGTATCTGGGGCATGGAAGACCTGATCTTCGATTCAGAGACAGGCGAACTGCTGATCCACGGCTTTGGTTTCTATCACGAGACCTATGAAAAGCGTGACGGCAAATGGCTGTTCACAAGCCGCCAGCTGAAACGCACACTGGTTCGCGAGAATCCGGAATCGAGCCGGTCCTGACCCCCTGAAGCCGAGGAGCCACCTCATGAGCAATTTCGACGAAACATTTGATTTTGTTATTGTTGGCAGCGGGGGCGGTTCGATGTGCTGTGCCCTCACCCTGCGCAATGGCGGCAAGTCGGTGGTGGTTCTGGAAAAGACCCCGCTGCTCGGCGGCACCACCGCGCGTTCGGGCGGCGTGATGTGGATCCCCGACAACCGCTTCATGAAGCGTGACGGGGTTCCCGACAGTCAAGACCAGGCTCACACCTATATGGACGCCGTTATCGGCGACCATAATGACACGCCGGGCGCCACGCGGGTCCGTCGCCAGACCTATGTTTCCGAAGGCACGCGGATGGTCGACTTTCTCGTCGATCAGGGGATCAAGCTCAACCGCGTGTCTTATTGGCCAGACTACAACGACGAGGCACCGGGTGGTTCGGAAAAGGGCCGCACAGTCATCGCCGAGCTGTTCAACGTGAACGAACTGGGCGCCTGGAAAAGCAAACTCCGCCCCAATTTCATCCCGATGATGAGCACGCTGGACGAGATGCTCAAGCTGCGCTTCCTCAAGCAGTCATGGGAAGCAAAGCGCATCGCCGTCCGTTTCGGCCTGCGCACGATCTTCGCCAAGTTGACGGGCAAGCACTATGTCACGGCAGGCGCGGCCTTGCAGGGGCGGATGCTCCAGGCCAACCTAAAGGCCGGAACCGACTTTCGCACCGAGACCGCAGTCAAGGAACTCATCGTCGAAAACGGCAGGGTCACCGGCGTGGTTGCCGAAGTCGGAGGCCAGTTGAAGCGCTTTGGTGCCAGGCTTGGCGTGCTGGTCAATGCTGGCGGTTTTGCCCACAATCAGGCGATGCGCGATCAATACCAGCCCGGCACCAGCGCCAAATGGACCAACGCTGCCGAAGGCGACACCGGCGAGATGATCCGCGAAATGCAGCGCAACGGCGCGGCAATTGCGCAGATGGAAGAAATGGTCGGCAACCAGATGTCGATCCCGCCGGGCATGGAGAACGAAGCCGTCAAGCCCGTGGTTCAGGGCATGACAGCCGCACCGCACGCGATCCTCGTCGACCAGTCGGGCGTGCGCTACATGAATGAGGCGGGGTCCTACATGACTTATTGTCAGGGCATTCTGGCGCGGAACAAGACGGTTCCGGCCATCCCGAGCCATGCGATTTTGGACAGCCAGTACATCAAGAAATACGGCCTGATCACCAGCCCCTTCCCCAGCGCCAGGAAGCCACAGGAGTGGTATGACAAGGGCTTCCTCAAGAAGGCCGATACGATCGAGGAACTGGCAGGCCAGCTGGGCATGGATCCTGCCACGCTGCGCGCCACCGTCGACCGCTTCAACGGCTTCGTCGCCAAGAACCATGACGATGACTTCAACCGCGGTGACCGCGCCTATGACCGCTGGCTGGGTGACCGGTTCCATCCGAAAAACGCTTCGCTCGGATCAATCAGCGAAGGTCCGTTCTATTCGGTACCCGTCGTGCCCGGCGATGTCGGGACCTATGGCGGCGTGGTGACTGACGAAAAGGCCCGCGTGCTGCGCGAAGACGGCTCAGTGATCGAAGGCCTCTACGCTACCGGCGTATCCACTGCTTCGGTCATGGGCCGCGCCTATGCGGGCGCTGGTGCCAGTGTCGGCCCGTCCTATGTCTGGGGCTATGTCACAGCAAAGCACGTGCTTGCCTCTGCCTGATTGCTGACGGTTTCAGGCTTTGGCGAACACCGGCAGGCTAAACTGTCCGGCAGAATCCACGCAGTCGACGAAGGCCAGCTTTACCGGCATTTCGAAGGTGATATCCTCGCGCCCGAAGCCTGAGGGATTGCTGATGAAAATCGGCCCTTCGGCGAGTTCGACCATGATCGTGTCATAGGGGATCGGCAGCACACCCCGGTAATAGTCATGCTCGAAAGTGCACCAGCTGACCACCTTGCCAAGGCCGGACATCTGCTCCCATTCAAGCTCGGTGCTACCGCAATGTTCGCAAGCATCGATCACCGGCCATGACAGGCCGCCGCAGCTTTTGCAGCGTTGCAGGCGCAGCTCGCCCTTGCTGCACCATGCCCAGAATTCGTCGTGGCCGGGGCCCAGTTTGCGGTCGGGTCGTGTCTGCGGCATCATTTCGCTCCCCGCATGAAAAGAACAGGATGGACCTGATCGGTCTGGGCCAGCGAGAACATCGATACTTCCACGTCCTTGACCTGCCGCGGGCCAGCTTCATGGCGCAATTGGCGGACGATCTCTGCCACATGGCTCCAGCCGTGCATGTAGGAACCCGAGAGGATCCCGCCGCCGGTATTGACCGGAAGAGTGCCGCCGATTGCTGCCTTGCCGCTCTTGAAGAACTCCAGCCCCTGCCCGGGCTCGACAAAGCCATGCCCTTCAAGGTGGTCGATCAGGTGGATCGTCGAGGCATCATAGCCTTCGAAATGCTGCACATCGCCAAGGCCAATCCCTGCCATCTCCAGCATTTGCCGGCCTGACTCCTGATATTGGGTTCGCATCCGTTCCCGAACCAGCGTGTGCATCTTGTTTCGCGTGACGGAGGCCCTGCCCCAGCCGCCGATTTCAACAGGAGCATGCGCCATGCCTTTGGCCAGGTCCGTACGGCGAACAATCAGGCAGACCGCACCGTCATTGACGAGGCACAGGTCAAACAGGTGCAAAGGCCGCACGACATAACGCGAGGCCAGATACTTCTCGACCGTCAGTTCGGATTGCATCACCGCGTTGGGATTGCGCATCGCGTTCTGGCGCAGTTGCACGGCAACAGCGGCGAGATCCTCTTCCTTCGCGCCATAGACCTGCTGGTAATGAGTCCAGATCAGCGCCCAGTGCGCGGCCTGCGAGCTCCAGCCCCAGGGGTGATGGTAGTAATAGGAGCTTGGGCCGTCATCCATCTTGTTCCCGCCAAATGTCCTCCCGATTGACCGCGTGGCGACCGAGAAGATCAGGGCAATCGTATCGCACTTGCCCTCGGCAATCGCGGTGGCCGCGACAGGAAGCGGGCCCGCGCAGATCCCGCCGCCTCGCTCAGGCGTATAGCGCGGGGTCAGCCCTAGTGTTTTGGCCATTTCTTCAGAACTGGGGCCGCCATAGAGGAAGTTCACGCCAAGCCCGTCAATGTCCTCGCGCCGCAAACCGGAATCTGCGAGCGCCCGCTCGAAAGCCTTGATGGCAAGGCTTTCCGATGTCGGGGCTTCATAGCCATCAGGCTTGGCTCGGGCGGCCTGATAGTCGAGGTGGAAATCTGTCTCTCCCAGCCCGACGATAGCCGCCTTGCGGCTCAATGCCGGGTCTGGCGTGGGAACATCGAAATGGGTCATGTAAGACATGGACGGCCTTCTGTTTGCCCGGAATGCGCTGCACTTCAATTGCACGAAGTATGCAGCATACCAAGCGCATCATTTACGCGGGCCGCCCAAATTCAAACTTCCCGAATGGACTAGGCAACTTCCCGATGCACCGCAGCCGATACTGGCACCGGATAGTCCAGCAGTAATTGCGCCATTCCCTTGGCAACGGGATCGATCCAGGTTGAGGCCAGAACCCCGCCATCCATTGCCTCTTTCACCACAAAGTTCAGCGCGCAAAGGCCGGGTGCGCTGAAGCAATCGACTGCGAGCGGAGCGCCTTGTTCAAGCACGCGGGCATAGTGATCACCGATGCTCGCCGGGGACAGCGCGGCCGCAATGTAAGGCAGATAGCGAGCGTCACGGGCAATCACGGCAACGTTGAACAAGTTGCCCTTGTCGCCGCTCCTGGCCCAGGCGAGCTTGATCAACGGCACGGCCAGCGCCGGATCTGCATCATGCGCTGGCGCAGGCAAAGCCGGAGCGACGACCTCGCCCGGTGCCGCGCATGCATCTTTAGACACCGAGAACGGCACTGCCTGCCCGTTTACCGACACCTTTTGCGTCACCGCAGACTTGGGAAGGAGGAAACCGGTTATGCGCTGCACAGGCCGCACCGATGATGCGAGGCTCAAGGTCGTGCCGACCGACATGTGGCTGATCGCCGAACCCTGTTCGCGCACCAGCAACTGGGCGCCCTCCTGATCGGGGTGATCGGCAACGATGCGGCAGATGGCTGTGCCAGCGCCTTGGCCCTCACCGCCGAACACGTCACAGCGTGTCCGGTCGAAAGGCGGCAACTGGCTGTCGCGCAGCATGGTGCTGGCGCGGGCGAAGAGTTCCTCGCCGGTCCGCTTGGCCTTGGCGGCGGCTTCAAGCCCGATGATCGGCATCGTCGCACTGGCACGCCAGCCTGCGTCATAGGTCAGGCTGGCCTTGTAGGTAGCCGTCCGCCCAAGCCCGCGTGCTCCGGATACCTCTACCTGGTCCGGGCCTACCTGCTTCAGCTTCACGTCGCTGAAGTCACAGATCACATCTGCGACGTAATAGTGCTGAGGATCACTCACTTCGTAGAGCAACTGCTCGGAAACTGTGCCGACGGACACCAGCCCGCCGGTCCCCTCCGGTTTTGTGATAACCAGACCGCCATCGGCGCGGCATTCGCCAACCGGCATGCCGATCCCCGCCCAGTCGGGCACGTCTCGCCAGTCGGTAAATGTACCGCCGGTCACTTGCGCTGAACATTCGAGCAGATGTCCCGCCAGCGTGCCCGCCGCGAGCCGGTCAAAATCATCTGGCCCCCAGCCAAATTCATGGATCAGCGCACCGAGCGCAAGCGCGCTGTCAACGGCACGGCCGGTCACGACGATATCCGCCCCGGCAGCGAGAGCCGCAGCGATCGGAAAGGCCCCGGTATAGGCGACAAGACTGTTGATCCGGTCGGCACCGGCAAGTTTTTCCTGCACCGACGACCCGTCGAACATGTCCTGCGTGGCATGATCGACCAGTTCAGATACCCGCGCTGTCAGGTTGTCTCCCTCGACTACACCGACACGGACCTGCAACCCTGCCTTGTCGGCTGCGGAGCGTATGGCATCGGCGCAGGCGACAGGGTTCAAGCCGCCGGCATTGGCGACAATCCGGGTGCCTTGCTCCAGCAAGCTAGGCAAATGGGGAGCAATGTAGCCATGGATAAAATCGGTCGCGAAACCCTGGCCTGTGCCGGTCGCCAGGCCACGCCCCAGCCCGCCCATCACGCTCTCGGCGAGGAAATCGAAGATAATGTAGTCCAGCTTCCCGGCCTTCGCCAGCAACTGGGCGATGCCCATCCTGCTGTCATTGAAGAAGGCCGTCGCAGCACCAACGCGGATGACTTTGCTCAATTACTCTCTCCGTGCAGCCAAAAGCGATTCTTTGTTCAACGACTGCGTTATCGGTCGATCCAGGCCTGCAGCAAGCTCGGGGTCTACCAGGTGTCGACTCATTGTCCCTTCCTCCAAACTTGATTCGGCGCAGTCCAGAGAGAAATGGCGTCTGTGTCTATGCCGATTTTACCCGAAACTTGCTTGGCAGGGGCTGCGTGCCCTGAACCTGTTTTTCTCTCTAGCCCGACATTCGATTTCAAGGCAGAGCAGAGGCATCTCGATTGGCGCATTTTTTCAGATGGCTATGGCGGGATCAATTTTTCGAAGTCAGACACGACAGTTTACGCACCCGAGGAGGCATCGTGATGACCGCCCAATATGACATCATCATCCGTGGCGGCCTGGTTGCCGACGGCACAGGTGCCGAGCCGCGCCGGGCAGACGTTGGGATCACAGGCGGCCTCATTGCCGCTGTCGGCGACATTGAGGGAAGCGCCCGCGAGGAAATCGACGCTTCTGGCCTGCTCGTTACCCCGGGCTTCATTGACTTGCACACCCATTACGATGGTCAGGCGATCTGGTCACAGCGGATGAACCCTTCGTCGTCGCATGGCGTAACGACAGTGATCCTGGGCAATTGCGGTGTCGGCTTCGCCCCCTGCCGGCCAAGTGACCGCGAATTGCTCTGCGCGACAATGGAGGGCGTAGAAGACATACCCGGCGTGGTGATGAAGGAAGGCCTGACCTGGAATTGGGAAACCTTTCCCGAATTCATGGACGTACTGGAGGCCAAGCCTCGCGACATCGACGTTGCCGTCTTTGCGCCCCACTCTCCGGTGCGGGTGCACGTCATGGGCGAGCGCGGGTCGAACCGCGAAGAGGCCACTGACGAAGATCTTGGACGGATGGGCGATCTGATCCGCGAGGCAGTCAACGCTGGCGCCTTGGGCTTTGCCACATCGCGCACCGCGGTAGATCGTCGTAGCGACGGTGAATATATTCCGAGCTTTGAGGTGGGAGAGCCCGAAATTGTCGCAGCCGCACAGGCAGTTAAGGATGCGGGCGGCGTGCTGATCCAGATGATCCCCGAGCTCGGCATGACCGGGCTAACACCCGAGCAGGAGTTCGGCCTGATGAAGGGGGTCAGCGATGCCGTTGGCCTGCCGATAACCTTCACCATTGTCCCCGGACGCAAGAATAATCCGCACTTCTGGCGCGAATTGTTGCGTCTGAGCAAGGAACATAACGCCAAAGGCGGCGCGACAATTCATCCGCAGTACTTCCCCCGCCCTGTCGGCATGCTGGCGAGCTTTGACCTGACGAGCAATCCGTTCGTCAATACGCCCGCTTACAAGGCTCTCGCCCATCTGCCACTGGCAGAGCGCGTGGCAGAGCTCCGCAAGAGCGAAGTGAAGGCACGAATCCTTGCAGATGATCCGGACGAGGCACTGCTGCCACTCACCGCCATGACGCGCCAGTACGATGTGATGTTCAAACTGGGGGAGCCGCCTTGCTACGAGCCTGAGCCGGGCTCAAGCATCGCCGAACGAGCGGCGCGTGAAGGCCGTCCGCCCGAAGAAGTTGCCTATGATCTCCTGCTGGAAAACGATGGCAAGGGCATGCTCTATGTCGCCTTTGGCAACTGGCCGAAGGACAATCTGGACCACATGTTCGAGTTCTTTGACGACCCGAATTCAGTGATGGGCCTTGGCGATGGCGGCGCGCATTACGGGCTGATCTGCGATTCCAGCTATCCGACGTTTGTCCTCTCCCACTGGGCGCGCGACCGCAAGGGGCGCAAGCTAACGGTGGGGGATGCGGTTCGCAGGATGACATCGCAGCCGGCCGCTCTGGCCGGTTTGCACGACCGCGGTGTGATCGCGCCGGGATACAAGGCCGACGTCAACATAATCGATCTTGACCGACTGACCCTTCACGGCGCTGAAATCATTGATGATCTTCCCGGCGGAGGGCGGCGCCTTGATCAGACGGCTAGCGGCTATTGTTATATGCTGGTTTCCGGCCAAGTGATTACCCGCAACGATTTGCCGACCGGCATCCTCCCGGGGCAACTCGTAAGAGGGCGACAGGCTGCACCGGCGCAAGCTGCCTGACTGGATCGCGGAAAGAATGGCGAATGGCGCAGGCGCGACCTAACGGGTCTGGGCAATTGATTTCCCTGCTCGCAGGGAAATCTGCAGGGAATTGATTTTGCTCACGCAGGGAAAGACTATTTCGATGAGCAAGCTATCGGCGCTTGCAACACCGCAAGCTTGCCGCCTCACATCAACCAGCAGACGAGGCCCCCACTCCAGTAATCTACGCCGCGATCTGAGCCAAATGTTTTGACGACGGAAAGCCGCGACTGCGCCAGCGGTGATGGATCGATCAAACTGAAGGCTCAGCCCAGCACCATGCTGGATAAGCGCCATTGGACTATATCACGGCACCCGCAGCTTTGAGTTCGAGGATTTCATCAAAAGTCAGGCCCAGTTGCAGCAGGATTTCCTCTGTTTGTGCGCCAAGTTCGGGCGCCCCGCTGACCGAAGGGGCCTGTTCATCAAACTGGACCGGGTTTGTCGGAACCGCCAGACTTGACCCGCTGTTGGTAATCAGCGTTTCCAGATAGCCATTGGCCTGCACCTGTGGATCATCATGCACTTCAAGCGGTGTGCGAACAGGGGCCCACACACCTTTGAGCGTGGCAAGCACGGTGCACCAATCGCTCAAGCTGCGCTTGGCGAAATGATCACGCAGAATGGCTGTAAGCTCACGGCTATGGGTGAATCGCGCCTTGCTGTCAGAGAACCGCGGATCGGCATACAGATCCTCACGGCCCAGATGCTGGCACAGATCCTCCCAGTAAGGGTCACTCTGGATCATCATCAGCGTAACATGACGATTATCGCTGGTCGCATATGTACCCGTCAGAGGATTAGGCAGGGCGTCGCGGTCCATTTGCGGCATGACCACACCTTCGTACAGTTTCGCCGAGGTGATGTCGGGGCCCAGTTGCCACATCGCTACATTGAGCAGCGCGACATCAACCACAGATCCCTCGCCACACCGTTCCCGCTTGACCAGGGCAGCCGCGATCCCGCCTGCCATTGCCAAGCCAGCCATGTAGTCGCCGAAACCATTGCGCGGGGAGAGCGGACGATCCGCACCCGGAGGCGTCAGAGCCGAAGCAAGGCCGCCACGCGCCCAGTAACTGGCGACATCAAATCCGCCCCGCCCGGATTCCTCCCCTTTTGGTCCGACGGCCGAGCCGCGCACATAGACGATCGAGGGGTTGTGTTTGCGGATGTCGTCAAGATCTATGCCAAGCCGCTGCCGCACGGCTGGCAGAAAGTTTGTCACGAAAACATCAGCTTCTGCAACAAGTCGATAGAGCAGATCACGTCCAGCCGGCGACTTGATGTCGATACCCACGGAGCGTTTGCCGCGATTGGGCAGTTCGGTCAGAAAATTTATGCCGTCCACAGGCATCAGCATGGATGAAATCAGGGCGCGTTGCGGGTCGCCCTTGACCGGGTCTTCAACCTTGATGACATCAGCCCCCCATTCGGCAAGCACGGCGCAGGCACTGGGAACGAAGGTCCAGGTCGCAACTTCGAGCACCTTTATGCCCGCCAGAACATCAGACATGAACCGGCAACTCCTGTGTTATGCCTGCGCCGAAATCAGCTGGCCGATGGGTTGAAAGCATCCTTGCCGAAGCGTTTCTCGATGCTGGCTGAATAGTCCGGTCCACACCGCAGAGAGTTGCCGCCATCCACTGCCAGCACTTGTCCGGTGATCCAGCGTGCCTGCGATGACAAAAGGAAACACGCCGCTGAGGCAACATCATCAGGCTGACCGACGCCGCCCAATGGTGTCTGGCTGACATAGCTTTCATATGCCCGTGTGCCGGGTGTGATCCCCTCCATCACTTCGGTGGCGATGAAGCCAGGCTGGATCGCATTGAATCGCACCCCGGCAGCGCCGTATTCATCCGCTGCATTGCGGACCAGCGTCTCGATCCCGGCCTTGCTGACAGTATAGGCCCCAAAGCCCTGATGGGTAACATGTCCTGCGAGCGAAGACATGCCAACGAAGGATCCATGCCCGGAGCGGGCGAGATGTTGCACCGAATGCTTGATGCATAGCAGAGTGCTGAGCACATTCAGATGCATCACGCGCAAGAACTCAGCGACATCCTGCTGATGCAACGGCGCAAGTCCGCCGCCGCCCCCGGCATTGGCTATGACCCCGCCAAGGCCACCGCCAAACTTCACCGCTTCCCCGATCAGTCGGACAACATCGCCTTCAAGAGTGACGTCAGTCTGGACGACATGAACCGAACCACCCTCTGCGCGAATGCGCATGGCAATGGCATCAAGTTTTGATGCGGTGCGCCCGCAGATCGTGACTTTCGCGCCTTGCCGCGCCGCCATCATGGCGCAGGCCGCACCAATGCCGGTTCCCCCACCCGTAACCAGCACAGAGCGATCGCCAAGCCATGGACTGTTCATATTCACTCGCGCCCCGCGCTGGCACGGACAGAGGATGTATCCAGCGTACCGGTAATGATTGCCCCGCGAAATCCATTGTCGATGTCGATGCTCTGACCGCTGACGAATGAGGCGGCGGGGCTGGCAAGAAACGCCAGAACCGAGGCAACCTCACGTCCGGAAACCATCCGGCCACCGGAATGGGCAATAGTGAAATCCATGCCGGCTTCCCCCACTGTCTTGCGGAAATCACCGACGAGCGGTGTATCGATCGGTGTCGGGCAGACATTGTTGATGCGAATGCCATGGGCGCGCAGCGTCTGCGCCTCACGCATGGTCCATACCTGCATGACTTCCTTGGTGAAAGAATAGGTATCAAGCCCCAGATCACGGCCTTCGAACCAGTCGACCATGGCTTTGCGCCCATCCAGATTCAGTAATTCCTGGATGACAGCAAGCCGCTTCGCCCAGCTCATTCCGGCAATGGAACCGGTGATGGCAACCGCTCCGCCGACCGGCATCATCGGAACGAGAGCCCGGGTCAGCCGAATAGGGGCAAGCAGGTTTACGGCGATCACAACATCTCGCGGCATTGTATCCGCAACGCCGGCATTGTTGAACAGGGCATCAACCGGCCCTTCAATCCGCGATATCGCGCCTTCCAGAGCGGTCTCATCGGCCAGGTTCGTCTCAATAAACGTATCATGCGGACCGGTTGGCTGACGCAGATCCAGAACGGTCACCCGGGGCTGGCCAAGCTCTGCCAGCACTTCCAGCAAAGCAGCCCCCACACCGCTTGCCCCGCCTGTGACAACGACATGCTTGCCCGCATAATCCATTCCCGACATATATTTTCCTTGCATATTGGCCCTGACCAAGCGGCAAGCCATTGCTCAGGGAAATGGCATATATCTTTCCTGACAAGCGGTCCAACACCCTATTTAGCATAACCTCGAACGGGATGCGTTGCCTCTGAGACAGCCTCTGGATCAAACCATCGCCTGAGCATCTGTCCAAAGGACAGAACTGTTGCGGCTCTTGCTGGAACAGACGCTAATGTTACTCGACAAAAGACTCGGCCGGATGGCGATGTTTTTCAGGTGACAGATAACCCGGGCTTACCGGTGCCCAACAGCCCAAGCCACTGTTTCATCGCATGGACTCGCGACAGTCGCTTGCCAAGTGGCGATCAGAGATCGGCGTTTCCTGTCAGCATGCGATAGCTCGCCTGCCCTGCAGACGTCGGCTCATTTTTTGTGAGCGGTCCCAATGCCCCCCCTTCAATCGCCGTCATATCGATGGCCTCGACGGGAACCGACACGCTCTCAGTCACACCAACTCGGGAAACCCGACCGCCGCCGCTATGGAAAATCCTGCCGCTGACTTTGCAATCCTCGGCGCAGAGCCAGCTGACGACATGCGACACCTTTTCGGCCGGGAGGTTGGCTCCTTCATCGGCCCCCATCTCCTGCGCTGCCATATCAGTATAGGCCAGTGGCAGTATGACATTGATGCCAATATCTGCCCCAGCTGGCACTTCCAGGGCTAGCGACCGGGCGAGGCCGACAACGGCTGAGCGGGTCGCGCCATACATGGCTGCTTCGGCATGACCATAAAGGCCAACGGCAGAACCAGTCAGCACGATCCGCCCATAGCCGGTTTCAAGCATATGCCGCCATGCGCGCTGCAAGGGATAGACAGCGCCCCAAAGGTTGATCTCGACCAGACGCCGCAGTTCATCAAGATCGGCCATGTGGAACGGTGCCCGAGGCATGATGCCTGCATTGCAGACCAGCGCATCCAGCCGACCATAGCGCGCTATGGCAGACTCGATCAGATCGACGGCCTGCGCCGGATCATCCACTGATGCACCATGAGCGGAAGCCGTGCCGCCCTTGGCCGCGATCTCTTCAACCACGCGATCGGCAGAGGATGGGATGCCGGGATGCGTCCTGTTGTTCACCAGAACCGCAAATCCGCGATCTGCCAGAGCGAGAGCATGCGTTCTGCCCAGCCCCTTGCCGGCGCCGGTGACCACTGCAACCCGGCTGGAAGTGCACTGGCTGTCCGGTATGTCCGTCATGTGATAATCCTTGTAGCTGCGGCAAAAGCAGGCATCGCCATTGCGGCATGGCCGAGGCCGACACATGTCGGCACGATACGCGCCGACTTAAGGGCGTCGAGCGCCTGCCTGGTAAACCTGCAATCAGGTCAAGCCGCATATGGAGACATCTGCGGCTTGACCCTTATCATAGCGTATCGTCAGAAGTTGGCGATGAAATCCACGCCAAGCGACCTTGCCTGCTGATAGCTGGCGTCGGCCTGAATGGTGCCGAACAGCAGCGTATAAACCGAATCGCGGTTATCCGTCAGGTTGCGTCCCCACAGACCGATTTCACCCTTGACCGGGCCCAGTGCGATATCACGCAGAGAAATCCGGCCATTCCAGATCCAACGTGACGGCGTGAATTCGTAAGGTGCGAAAACCGGGCTGGTCTTGACAACGTCCAGCAGGGCCGAGTTTCGATATTTGCCCTGATAGATGCCGTCGATGCGGAACAGCATGGTCGACTCCCCGAACAGGACCGGAGTGACATACTGGGCATTAACGCCGCCCGTGTAGTCCGGCAGGGCATTCGGCACGGCCGGATGCAGACCATTGGAAGTCAGCAGCCCGCTTGGCGACAACCAATCCGTATTCGAATAGCTGAACGATGCTCCTAGGCCCAGACCCGGCAACGGCGAGGCGGACATCTCAAGCTCTACGCCCTTGGATCGGATCGAACCGTTGTCGATCACGACAACGCCATATTGCGAAAGAGCCTGGCCGTTGAGGATCACGTTGGTGCCGCTCTGCGCAGACTGGCTGTGCTTGTAATTGGCCAGGAACACCGCCGCATTGAAACGCAGGCGGCGATCAAGCCATTCCGACTTCAGCCCCGCTTCCCATGACGAAACGGTTTCCGGTGCGAAGCTCAGCGGACCGGCCGTACCGCCCGAGAGGAACGCCGTGGAGAACTTGGCATAGGTGAGGACGTCGTCGTTCACCTTGTAGTTCAGTCCGACCGAGAACGTTGGCTTGGTCTTCTTGTAAGTGTTGCGCGTCAAGGTTGAACCCGCGATCAGGTTCTTGGCAGGATCATAGGTGCCACCGAAAGTGAAATCGTTCGTCTTGTCGTCGTGCGTAAGGCGGGCACCCAGCACTATGTCGAACTGCTTGCTCACGTGGATTTCAGCCTGGCCGTAAGCGGCGACTGACGTGGTGTTCTGAACGGTTTCCTGAACATTGCCCGGTGTCAGCACGGATGCCGTGGGCGTGAAAGCCACGTTGGCGGCGAAGCCAGGTACAGCGCTCGACAATTCGTGCGAATGGAACCAGATGCCGCCAAGGGTGACAGTCAGGAGATCAGACTGATAGTTCGCCTGGAGTTCGTCACTGACCTGCCAGTACTTGCCATAGCCCTGCCCTTCGTAACCGGCGAAGTAGGAGCCAACCGGCGCGTTGCCGTCAGCACCCAGCAGCTGAGCATATGACGCGCCACCCAGGAAAGACTGCGACGCTGTGAAGAAGCCCTTGGCCGCCGCGGTATATTCCAGACCGCTCAGCCCCATGATCGTGGTGATGCCAAGCGCTTCTGTCTGGCGATAGGACGTTATGTTCTTGAACGACAGGTCATCAGTCGCCTGCCACTTGATAGTCACGTTGTGACCCGAAGACTTGACGAAGCCGGGCATGGTCCAGGCGTTGTTGACCGCGTCGGGACGCTTATAGTTCGGGAACAGCGGCACGGGGCCGAAGGCACCGCCTGCAGGGTTCTGGGTTGCGTATATGGCGCTCAGCGCACCGCCCACGAAATCATTGGGATTGATGACAAGCGTCGCGCGCGCCTCAGGCGTAATCTGGTTGTTTGAGTAATCGAACTTGTAGGTGACCGAAAACGCATCGCTCGGCTCAAGCTTGAGAGCGGCAAAGACGCTATCGGCGTTCTTGCTGCCGAGCCATGTCGGTGAAACGGTGCGGCCGACAACGTTCTGGATCGGGCTGGTGCGATTAAATACAACGCCGGCACCAAGGTTGCGCACGTCGCCGCGGTGCTCATCATGCACATAGGTTACATAGGCGCTCAGGATGCCCAGCTTTGGCGTGTCGATCGTGGTGCGGGTGCGCAGCTGCGACAGGTTGCCGACGGTCACTTCCTGACGGACCTTCAGCTCGCCGCGCGGATCGCGGGTCACGATGCTGACAGCGCCTGCCGTAGCATTACGTCCGAACAGCGTGCCCTGCGGACCACGCAGAACCTCGATACGCTCAAGATCAGGCAAATCGAAAACGGCGCCGCGGGTGCCGCCGACGTAGACGCCGTCAATGTAGCTGGAAATCTGGCGATCCTGCGCCTGCACCGAAGCCGAGGCGAAGACACCGCGCATGGTATAAGAGGGCGACCCAAGGCTGCCGGCGTTCTGGCGTGCAGAAAGCCCAGGGGCCAGACCATTGAGATCCATCACGTTGGTAACACGGTTGACCTGAAGCGTATTCTGGCCAAGCGCCGTTACAGCGACGGGCACATCCTGAAGGTTCTGTTCGCGCTTCTGCGCGGTAACAATTATCGGCTCAATGCCATCTTCAGAGGATTTATCACCAGCCCATGCCGCATCGGAGCAGCCGACGATCAAGGCAGCTGCACACACCGATCCTGCCAACAGCTTTCTGGACAGGCCGACCTGCATCTGACGGCCCTTCACGGATAGCACGCTGTAATTATTCATAAGACATCCACCCATTATACATCTTTGCTTTTTCAACGCCGAGTGCCTGATGTGCTTCCCGATCTGCAACCGCCTCAGTTGCGTCAAAGGAATGTCGCCATGGCTGTCAGTGGCTATCGGCCAACAAACAGCCATGTGCCCGCAAGGGCCATCATTCTCTTGGCCAGTCATATGCCGCGAATTCCGCCACTGACGCATGGAAATTGCAGCTTAACGGCGCGGGGCAGCGAGATATGGCCATATTTCTATATCGAGGCCAAATTTCGCGAAACGGCTGGAACCATCGCGAGAGGCTCCGTCCGATCAGGTTTCAATGACTGGTGCTGAGGGGGACCGAAAATCGGGATTGGCGACGGAATTCGGCAGGGCGCCAGCCCGTTGCGCGCCGGAAGGCATAAGTGAAGCTGCTGGAACTGGAGAAGCCAAGCAGCGATGCTACTTCGCTGATGGAATGATCAGAACTGCTGAGAAGATTCCGCGCACGATCAACCATCGCATGCTCGATAAAGCTGGCAATTGTCATGTCAGTTTCAGTGCGGAAGGCACGTGTCAGGTGGCGGACGGACATTTTGCACAATTCGGCCAACTCATTCAGCTTGGGAGTGGGCTGCTCTGAAAAGACCCGCTCGCGAATAAGGCGCATCCGCCAGGTTGCCAGCCCGCCCCGATTTTCCAGCGGTTCTTCGTGATGAAGCTTCAGCGTTCGGACCAAGGAAACCGCCAGGTTGTTCAGCAGCAAATCCGCCATGAATTCCCGGGCAAAACCGGGATTGCACAATTCGTCATAGATTTTCAGCAGCACGCAATCGACTTCGGGACGATTGAGCTTCAACCCTTCGACCAGCAAGGCTTCGTCCCAATTGGGTTCCCGACCGAGCAGATTGCTGATGACATTTGGCTGCAGCGAACACTGCAGCGAACGCTCACGGCCGTCTCCACCCAGCGTATGAACTTTCCGCCCAGGTGGCACCAACATGACACGGCCAATGGAACGCGAAATCCGACGGTCAACGTCCAGATACGTAACTTGCGGAACCTGGTGCCGGGGCGTGAGGCTCATTTGCAGGAAATAGAAGTTCGAAATCCACACGTCCGATGTGGGAAGGCTCCAATCATACTGGACGATTTCGATGTCGCCCGAATTCAGACTGATGGCATGTTCGATGTCCGCATGTTCAAGCGCGCTGACACGCTCGCCGGTGGAAATGTCCAGGAGCATCGTAAAGTCCATTATGGCACCCCCTCTCTGACTAGCTGTTTTATCGTTTATGGAACAAGAATAAGCCCCGGCGGCCCCTGATGCAAGGCAGACGCAGCCTTGCCGTTCGTTGCTGAAGATGGCCTGCCACGTGCCTGACTCAGTCCAGGCACGGGTTTCAGGTTAGCCCGGCGAAACGATCATGATAAAAGCCAAATCGCTGGCGCAGCGATGCCTTGTCCAAACCGAAATCTGCGGCATTGTATTCATGAATCCCATGCTTATCGCGCGGAGTTTGATGGCGCCAATCCAGCATACGCGCTCGCACCTCATCAGATAGGTTCTCACCCAGAAATGCGTAAAGCCGTTCTATCACCGGAATGGGATCGGCCTGAAGTTCCTTGAAATGCATGTCCATGAAGCGATGCTCGTTATTGGCTTCACGGAATGCGATCATGCGCTGCATACCCAATTGGCAGTTGCTGGTGGTAAGTTCGCCCATCCAATGCCGATCCGGCGCATCGGTATTCCTGTGCCCAAGCTCGTAATAGAGGTCGGCAACTGACGGGATGACATCCTCTACAGCGCGATGCGTCATGCAGTAACGGGCATCGGGAAAAACCTTGTCGAGCGCATCAATGCACTGCGAATAGCTGGGGTTCTTTAGGCGCCATTTCGTGGGCGGGCACCGCCACTGAAGCAGCTTCAGCACGCGTTTGACATAGCGGAAGGTCGGCTCAAGATCGGCTTTGAAGTTGAACCATTCGACATATGTCGGGATCTGCGCCATCGGCATGAACACTTGCGATGTGAAATCCATACCCATCAGGTACTGGTCCTCGATCGGGGACGTGGCCGTCATGGGCAGCATCTGTTTCATCCGCGGCATGGCGAGGTCACCAAGCGCCAGTTGCTGCTCCATCGCCGCGATGCGTGGGTCACTATGCTCAGTCGCCGTTTCGGGCGGTGGACAGGGGCTGGCGGATTCCCAGTTGCGCAGAACCCGTACCGCAGGGTCTGCCGCCAGAATATTGTGCAGCGCGGTCGAACCCGTTCGCGGCAGACCCAGGACCATCAGCGGTGCCTTGATTTCCTGCTCCTCAATCTCGGGATGAAGCGTGTACCAATGCTCCACTTCGAGCCGGCGGATCAGCAGATTGCCGATCAGGCCCTCGAATACGGCTGTTCCGGTCGCATTGAGATGCGCTTCGCGGTTGGCCGAGTCGACGAGTATCTCCAGACCTTCCCGCCAGTGGTCATCGCCAAAGTCCGAGAGGCCGGTGCTGTTCGTGGCGCCGTCTATCAATCGTGCTAATTCGATCATGTCGTCTGACTGCCCATCATCCCGGATTGTCTATTTTTTACTGCCGCGCCGTGTCATCGAGAAACCGGAATTGTCACGCCATGGCCGGATGGCATGGATCCGCGCCCGAACTGGCGAATGGCCCCGCCGCACCTGCGCATGTGTCCGCGCCAACCGAATTTGGCCATAATTCGACAAGTCCGATCCCTAGCTGCCCCCGCCCAGGTAAGTTGCAACCGCTTCACGTATCACAGCAGCATAGTACCAGCGCCGTGATTGCAGGTTATCGCTGGAGCCCCGCAAGCTTAGCGTCAGATCCACATTGGGTGGCGACTGGGGTAGGGCGACAGCGATCGAACAGATGTCGGCATCCGGGCTCAGGCCACCGAACGCGTGGCCATTTTCCCGCACTTCCTCAAGGCTGGCGAGGATGACCTGAGGCTTTTCGGCAAGAGAGCAAAGCTCGTCCGATGATGCGGCAATCAGTTTGCGCACAGTTGCAATCGGCCAGGTGGCCAGAATGGCGGCACCCGCTGCCGAAGCGAACAGCGAGTATTTCTCGCCCGGTGGATGACTGTGGCTCTTGCCCGGCGGCGCCAGGAAGTGAGTCAGTTGCATCAGCCGCCCAACCGGTGTCGATATGGCAACGCTGCAACCGGTTCTATCGACCAGATACTGAATCAACAGCTGCAAACTGCTCCCGCCGAAATAACTTTGCTCAAGCGTGGCCGCGAAACCCAGCAACCTTGGTGAAGGCCAGTACAGCTTCTGGTTTGAATCGAAGATCAGGTAGGCACGCGATGCCAGGGATTTCAGCAATTGGTCAGCACTTGAGTGGCTGATGGAAAGTGCGCGCGCAACTTCAGCAGCCCGTGCGGGTAGCCGCCGCATGGCAAAGAATTCGAGAAGATCCAGTGCTCGCAAGGCGGATTTAGAGAGGTTGCGCTCGTTCAGCAGGTTTGTCTGGGGAAAGACGCCCTGCCCCGGGCCTTTCAGGCTATCCGCACCGGGATGACCACTGAAACCGGGTATTTCCATGCGTAGTTCCGCCAAGCCTCCATGGCCGACAGTGCCGGCATCCGGGACGGTGGTCCGCGATAAGCGGCTAAGTGTCAATCCGGCAGACGGACTGTTCACCGCTGGCAACCTATCTTCAACGAACAGAAACGGCATCCGGCAAGGTTAATCGGGTGGCTGGCATTTCTGGCCATGGTCATTCCGGCAAGCTCACGCGTTCGGGCAGGTTCGATCGCTCCATCATGCCGTATGCCGTCTCACCATCCCATTCATAATGAACGATGGACTGGAGAAGCGGCGGCAAGGGTGCCATTTCTCGCGTCGAAACCGTAGGCATGCCACCGAAAGATTCACCGCCGATACGGTGCTGCGTGCCATCGAACGTTTCCAGAACCATACTGACATCTTCGCCCGAAAAGCGCATGGCAGTCAGCCATGGGGCCTGAACCACTCTGGCCGGGATAAGCTGACCTTCGCCGAGATAGATATAGCCCTCGTTGTAAGAAGGCTGACCATCGGGCCGGGGCGGATAAGCGATATAGCCAAAGGCTTTGCCGCTGGGGAACACGGCTGATTGCCAGCAATGCCCCCAGAAGCCCTCTATCTTGCGAACGCCAGCGCGGCGCACACGCAGCGCACCACCTGTAAAGGCCCGGTCCTGGCCATCGAAATTGATGCGGCCTTTCACCCGGCACAATTGTTCATAACGATTGCCACCCATGAAATCGGCTTCAGTGCCTGCGGCCATTCGCGCGCCGGCGTCAGGTGACATCGTGCCCTGCTTCCATGGCGGCACGGCCGGTTGCGCTTCAATGTCGAATGACAGTCCGGCCAGTTTTGTCGTGGCAAAACCGGGCCTTGCCATTTCTTCAAAGGACCCCTCGTAAGCAGCTCCCAGAAACCGGACCCGATAGCTTTCGAACGGCTCCATGCAGTCAAAACCCAGCCCGCCACAGCCAAAGTGCGAGGCCTTGCCATCCGGCCCAATAACCTTGTGGGCCGGTCCGAACTCCCAGTTGCGCAGCAGACGTCCACTGGGCTCGATCAGATTGATCAGGGCCTGCTGGTTATCCCAATCGGGGGCATAGGCTTCAACTGCCAGCCTGGGCATACCGAACACACCGGCGTCATCCCACAGCCACCAGTTGATGCCTTCCTGCATTCCTGGCGTGGTTTGCTTCTCAATCAGGACGAATTCGAAATCCGGGTCCATCCCGCCGGCAAGATCTGTTTTCATCATGGCTCTCCTTTGGGGCTCAACGATCTTCTGGCTCATGCTCGACACAAAGTTTGCAAGGATGCCTGCCAGCAGAGGACAAAAGTTTGCGCAGCGCCCTCAATCCGTCAGTTGCAGACTATCGAAATAGGGACATGGATCGCCCCCTCGTCAACTCCACTTGCAACCTCATCCGTCGAGTTCCGCCTAATAATTCCGTCACCACGGAAAATGCCCGCGCACTTCCAGATAGGTGGAATTGCAAGACCGAAATGGCAATTTTCAGCACCGCTGATTTTTGCCATGGCCACTGCATGCTTGCTTCCACGCCTGCCAGTGGCAGCGCTGAGCAAGTCGCCTTTGCCACCGAACTGACGGGACCGAATAGCCATGACCTTTACTCTCAGCGCTACATTGCCGTTCGACCTTATTCAGTATGGCGACGAATTCGTGTCGATGGCGGCGGTGCATGAATGCTCGGTCGGGGCTGAGGCGGCAGGCTTCTGGTCCGGAACGGTTACCGATCATCCCGTGCCCTCCTATCGCTGGCTCGATAACGGCGGGCACTATGCGCAGGATCCCTTCGTGATGCTGTCAATGGTCGCCACTGTGACTCAGCGCTTGCGGGTGCAGACCAACATCATCGTTCTGCCCTATCGCAATCCTTTCATCACGGCACGGGCCGTATCTTCGCTGGACGCGTTTTCCGCAGGGCGCGTCGTGCTTGGCCTGGGTGCAGGCTATCTGAAGCCCGAATACAAGGCGCTTGGCGTCGATTTTGACAGTCGCAATGATCTGATGGACGAATACATGCAGGCCATGAAACTGGCATGGACCGGCGAGGATTTCTCGTTTGAAGGCACTGGCTATACGGCAGTTGGCAACCGGGTAAGGCCCACGCCAGTGCAGAAGCCACACCCGCCGCTTCTGGTCGGCGGCAACAGCAAGCGCGCCCTGCGCCGCACCGTCGAACTGGGCGATGCCTGGCATCCCTTCATCGTGCCCAAAATGGTCACCGACACCGCCAAGACAGCCAATATCTCAAGCGATCAGGACCTGCTCGACGCTATCGCCTATATGCAGGATCATTCCGCCAAGGTTGGCCGCGAAATACCGCCAAAGGTCATCTGCACATCCACCTTTACCATGACTGCTGATTGGAGTGCGCAGGAGGCCATCGATCATTACGGCCACCTGCAATCGCTTGGCATCAGCGGCTCGGGCGCCACTGTGCAGACCGACAATCGCGCCGAATGGTGCGATCAGATCCGCAGGTTTGGCGAAGAGGTGATCAGCAAGCTAGACTGATGGCCAGACGGGCAGAGCAAACGATCACGGGGCAGCTTGCGACCGGGTGAGTCAGGGCGGCCAGCTGCCTACCTGAGGACATGCGCCGCTTTGCAGCCACAGACGAACTTGCAAAGCATTGAAATGAATGGTGAGCCCAGCTGGGTTCGAACCAGCGACCTACTGATTAAAAGTCAGTTGCTCTACCGACTGAGCTATGGGCCCTCACCAAGGGAGGTCCCCCTAGGGGAGCAACAGGGGGCGGGTCAAGCGCTTGGTCAGGCGGAAATTGAGTTGGCGGAGCGTAAGGCCGGAAATCGGGTCGCGCCAATCGGGTGCAATCGCGATGGCGGGCTGCAGAACGAAGCTGCGCAACCGGAATTGCGGGTGCGGCACGATCAGGCCCGGCGCGGCATAGGCACCGCCGCTCCACAGGACGATATCGAGATCGAGAACGCGTGCGCGCCACGCCTGCCCGGAGCGGCGGCGGCCGAATTTACGCTCGATGTGCTGCAGGCGTTCCAGTAGTTCCAGCGGCTCAAGCTTGCTTCGCACCACGGCCACGCCATTGGCATAGCGGCGGTTCGATGGCCCGAGTGGTTCGCTGGACAATACCGGTGATGCCACTTCCAGATGCAGGCCCTTGCGGTCGAGCTTGTTCAGCGCCTCGGCCAACACCTTGCGCGGCGCTCCATAGCGGTGGTGCCGCTGGTTGGAACCAAGTGCGATCAGGTAGTGATGCGCCACGCCTGCCCTATTCGTCCCGCGCGATGCGGCCATAGAGCTGCGGGCGGCGATCACGGAAGAAGCCCATGCCGGCCCGGTGGGTCGCGGCCCTTGCCAGATCAAAGCTGACTACCAGCACGCCGGTTTCATCCGCGCCAAACTCTTCGATCAGATCGCCCCATTCGTCGGCAATGAACGAGTGGCCATAGAACCGCTGCCCGTCTTCGGTGCCGATGCGGTTGGCTGCGACCACCGGCATGCAGTTGGAAACCGCGTGCCCCTGCATCGCGCGGCGCCACATCCGGCTGGTATCGAGGTTGGCATCATAGGGCTCGGAGCCGATCGCGGTGGGATAAAGCAGCACCTCCGCCCCCATCAGCGCCATCACGCGCGCGCATTCGGGGTACCACTGGTCCCAGCAGATGCCGACGCCGACCTTGTGGCCGAACAGGTCCCACACTTTGAAGCCATCGTTGCCGGGGCGGAAATAGTACTTTTCTTCATAGCCCGGGCCATCGGGGATATGGCTCTTGCGATAGGTGCCCTGGATCGCGCCGTCCGGGCCGATCATGGCGAGCGTGTTGTAGTAATGCTGCCCGTCGCGCTCGAAGAAGCTGGTCGGGATGGCCACCTTCAGCTTGGCCGCCAGCGCCTGCATGGCGATGACCGAGGGATGCTGAGCCGTCGGGCGCGCGAGCGCGAACAGGGCCTCGTCCTCTACCTTGCAGAAATAGGGGCCGGAAAACAGCTCGGGCGGCAGGATAACCTGTGCGCCCCGGCCAGCTGCCTCTTCGACCAGCGCCGAAACAGCAGCGATATTCTCCGCCTCAACGGTGGAGCCCAGGGGCAATTGCAGCGCGGCAAAAGAGAGCGTCATCATGGGGACCGGAATTAGGGGGGCAAGTTGCGGAAGTCCACCATTGCCGTTTGCATGTCCCAGTCCCATCTAGGCACGCGTACACGACAAGGGAGTTACGATCTTGGCACAGGCAATCTTCGCAGGCGGCTGCTTCTGGTGCACCGAGGCGGTGTTCCGCGATGTAATCGGCGTGAGCGAGGTGGAGAGCGGCTATATCGGCGGCACCATGCCCAACCCTACCTATAAAGCCGTATGCAGCGGCAACACCGGCCATGCCGAGGCGATCCGGATCACCTTTGACGCGCAGCAGCTCAGCTATGGCGATCTGGCCGACATCTTCATGGTCACCCACGACCCGAGCCAGCTCAACCGGCAGGGCAACGACGTGGGCACGCAGTACCGCTCGGCGATTTTCCCGCTTGATGACGAGCAGCGCGAAGGTGCGGGCGCAGCGATTGAGCGGTGGAATGCTGACCATCCCGGGCAAGTGGCAGTCACGACAATTGAAGGCCCAGCGGAATGGTATCCGGCAGAGGACTATCATCAGGATTACTGGGCCGACGAAGGTCAGCGCAATCCCTATTGCCTCGCGGTGATCCCGCCCAAGCTGCAGAAGCTCAGGAAGAGTTTTGCGGATCGGGTAAAGGCCTAAGCGCGATGGAAGAACGGGAAATCCGCGCCCGCAATGCCCGGCTGATGTTCGCTGTTATGGGTGCAGTGCTGCTGGGTGTAGCGGTCTGGATATCACTGACCGGCGTAGTGACCATCCATGGCAAGCGCCATGTCACCACCTACACCGGTGTTCAGGCGCAAGAGTGGGCCGCGCTGATCGCCTGCTTTGGCATTGCGCTTTTCGGCGGCTATCTTCGCAAGACCTGGCTTGTCGCCACCTGGATGACAATTTGGCTGTGCGCAGGCATCGCAGCAGTACTTGGGCCAGTTTTCCTTTAGGCTCGCCAGCGCGCCACAAAGAACCCGTCGAGCCCACCAGACCATTTCAGCATGCCGGGATCGGTGCGCAGCCAGCCCTCGGCGCTCGGCTCGACACTCTCGGGCAGTTCATCGGCGCGGATCGGATCGGGGGTGAGCGAAACGGCGCGGGCCTGATCCTCGCCCTCCTCCGGCTCCATCGAGCAGACGGCATAGACCAATTGTCCGCCCGGCTTCACCCAGCCGCCGGCGCGGGCCAGCAACTGCCCCTGCAGCTCGGCCATCTCGGCGATGTGCCGGTCGGTTATGCGGTGGAGCACATCAGGATGGCGGCGGCAGGTGCCGGTGGCGGTGCACGGCGCATCGAGCAGCACGGCATCGAATGGCGCTTCCGGTTCCCACTCCAGCGCGTTTGCGGTGACCAGTTCAGCGGAAAGACCGATGCGGGAGAGGTTCTCCTCCATGCGTTCCAGCCGCTTGGCACTGCTATCAAGCGCGGTAACCTGCCAACCGGCGGCAGCGAGTTGCAGCGTCTTGCCGCCGGGCGCAGCACAGAGATCGAGCACCGTTCGGCCTTCCCCCGCCCCCAGCAGCCGCGCAGGCAGGCTGGCGGCGAGATCCTGCACCCACCAGACGCCTTCGTTGAACCCCTCAAGGTTCTCGATAGCCCCGCCGCGCGGCAGGCGGACATGGCCGGGCATCAGCGAGACGCCGCCCAGCTTTTCGGCCCATTTGGCGGAGGTCGCCGGATCGCGCAGGGTCAGGTCGAGCGGCGGTGGAACGCTGAGGCCAACGGCCATCGCCTCGCCCGCTTCGCCCCAGCGCTCGGCCACATGCGGCGGGAGCGTGGGGTGCTTGGGCAGCTTCACGTCCTGCTTGGTCAACGTCGAGAACACCCCGTGCGCCAGCCGCTTCGGCCCGCCGACCAGCAGCGGCAGGGCGGTCGCGATAACCGCGTGCGGCGGCGTATCGAGCCGCAGCCAGCCCGCCAGCATGATCCGCAGCACCGAACGCACCTTGGCATCGGGCGCGAGCGGCAGACGGGTCGCCGAATCGATCAGATTATCAAGGTCGGTCATCCAGCGCAGCGATTCCGCCGCCAGCGCCAAGGCCAGCGCCCGGTCCGGCCCGCCGACAATCCCCTGACAGGCATTATGCCCCGCCTGATCGAGCGTCTCCCCCCGGTGAAGCACAGCATCAAGCAAACGAAGCGCCGCACGGCGCGCGGGAAGACCGGGAATATCCATATGGGGTGCGCTTAGAGGGAAGTTGCAAGCAATGCCACACTTCTCCCCTCCCGCTTGCGGGAGGGGATGGGGGTGGGTCAGTTCAAATGCCCACCCTTCCCATCTTCGTCATCCTGAACTCGTTTCAGGATCCATTGAGCCGCAAACTCAGTTCGTGCCGGAGAGCAGCAAACCGCGCGCCCTTGTGGCGGAACAGCACTTCAGCCTGCGCGGAGAAATGGATCCTGAAACGAGTTCAGGATGACGAAGCTGTTGTCGTTTGTGTGTCAGTCCGGAAGTGGCTATTATCCCGCCCATGACAAAGCGAGCCACCCAACGCCCGAAAGAGTTCACCAAGCCCGCGCACTGGACCAACGACCCCGCGCCCGCCCCCGCTCCGGCCAAGGAAGGTGTCGAGGACCCGGCAGGCCTATCCCCCACCCGCTACGGCGACTGGGTGCGCGACGGGATTGCGGTGGATTTCTAAACCCACCCCGCCAGTTCACGCCGCACCAGCGCCTCCAGCATCGCCATCCCGGCCTCGCTGTCATTGAGGCAATCGAGTGCCGCGAAGTGTTCGCCGCCAGCCTCAACAAACTGCTCCTTGCCGCGGATCGCCAGTTCCTCGCGGGTTTCCAGACAGTCGGCGGAGAAGCCCGGAGCTGCGATGGCGAGCCGTTTGGTGCCCTTTTTCGCTTCGGCCACCAGCACCGCATCGGTCGCCGGTTCGAGCCATTTGGCGCGGCCAAAGCGCGACTGGAAGCTGGTTTCGACACGCAGGTCCGGCCATTCGCTGGCGAGCGCCTCGCCCAGCAGCCGCGCGGTCTTGCGGCATTGGCAGTGGTATGGATCGCCGAGGTGCAGCGTCCGCTCGGGCATGCCGTGGAACGACAGCAACAGCACTTCGGGGCGGAAGGGTAATGCTGAGAGTTGACGCGCAGTATCGGTCCTAAGTGCCTCTATATGCTTGGCATTATCATAATAGGGTGGAAGAGTCCGCACCGCAGGCTGCCACCGCATCTTGGCCAGCGCATCCCCCATCGCGTCAATCACCGTGGCTGTGGTCGCCCCGGAGTATTGCGGATAAAGCGGCGCAATCAGGATACGGTCACAGCACTGATCTTTGAGCTTCTGCAGCTGTGCACCCATTGACGGATTGCCATAGCGCATCCCCCATTCAACCTGCACGCCCTGCCCCAGCCGCACCTGAAGCCCGCGCGCCTGTGCGGCGGTGACAGAGGCCAAGGGCGAGCCCTCGTCAGTCCAGACCTGGGCATAGGCATGGGCCGATTTTTTTGGCCGGGTACGCAGGATGATGCCGTTGAGGATTGGCCACCAGACCAGCTTCGGGATCTCCACCACGCGCCGGTCCATCAGGAATTCCGCCAGATAGCGCCGCACCGCCGCCGGAGTCGGCGCATCGGGCGTGCCGAGATTGACCAGCAGGACGCCGATCTTGCCAAGTGGGGCTTCGGGGTGATTGGCGGGGCGGTTCATTCGGCATCCTCAAGCAGGGGCAGTCGGCGGAACCGCAGGCCGGTGGCAGAAAACAGAGCATTGGCGATAGCGGGGCCGATCACGGCCACGCCCAGTTCGCCGGGGTCGGAAGGTTTCTCATCGCTGTCGATGATCTCGATATCAATCTGCGGCGTATTGCCCAGCAGCGGCAGCGAAAGCCCGGAAAGCCGACCGACAAAGGGCAGGCCGTCGCCATAACCCGTCGCCGAACCCACCGCGAGGCCGAGGCCATAGATCAGCCCGCCTTCGATCTGCTGGCGGGCAATATCGAGATTGATCACCCGGCCAATATCGACCGCCGCCGAAATCTTGTCGACCAGCACGCCATTGATATCGCGCCGGGCGGTGACGATAACGGCAATGCAGCCGTCGCCGATCCGGTGACAGGCCAAGCCCTGCCCGCTCGAATCGCTGCCCCCATTCCATTGCGCCAAAGCCGAAACGCGCTGCAGGCACTGGCCGAGCCGGACATCGCTGCCGATCATCTCCATGCGGTAGGACAGAGGCTCGCGGTGCGCGGCCCCTGCCAGTTCATCGACGAAGCATTCGGTGAAGAATGCAGTGTAACCATGCGCAGAACCACGCATTTTCCCGGAAGGTAGGCCAATCGCCACCGGCACATGATCGAGCGCCATGTTGGGAATGGCATAGGGCGGCAGGCCGCCCTCCACCGCCATCGGATCAGCCTCGCCCTCGCTGTCGAGCATGGCCTCGACGGGCGTCTTGCCGTCAAACAGGCGGCGGCCGAACTCTGCTCCGGCAGGCGGCGCGGCGATGCGGGTGCGGAGCGCGAGAACCTGCCCGCCCTGCTCCGCCACTTTGGCCCATAGGACAGCTGCCGCAGGCGTGCGTGGCAAACCCGCGAGATGCTCCTGCCAGCGTGACCATGTGAGCTGCACCGGCTTGCCGACTTCCTTGGCGATCAGCGCTGCTTCGACCGCGTGGGCGTGTTCCAGCCGCGCATCGAAGCTGCCACCGGCGGGCACGGGGTAGATAATCACGTCCTTGGCCGAGATCCCCAGCGCCTCTGCCGCCGCGCGCCGCGCCTGTTCGGGAGCTTGGGCAGCGAGCCAAAGCTCGAGCTTGCCATCGCGCAGCCGCGCGGTGCAGCTCGCGGTTTCAAGGCTGGCGTGGAGCCCCGGCGAAATGTCGTAGCGTAAGACAAGGCTGGGCCGCTCGCCGATAACCTCTTCGGGATCGCCAACCGTGGCAATGCGGTAAGTGACTTCCTTCTTCACCGCCGCATCAAGCGCCTCGGTGATCTTGCCAATATCGGCGGGCCTATCGACCTTGAAGCGCGGCTTCAGCACCTCCAGCGCGCGGTTGGCGGCCCACCAGTTGCTCGCGACAGCCGCGATCCAGCGCTCGTTCTTGACCAGCCGCACATCGCCGGAAAGCCCGGCAATCCGCTTTTCGTCATAGCGCGAAAGGCGCGCATCGCCCTTTGGCCCGTGCGCCACCGCGGCAAAGACCATATCGGGCAGGCGCACGTCAGCGGCAAAGGTCGCGGCGCCGGTAACCTTGCTCGGTCCATCGAGCCGGGGATAGCGGGGCGCCTTGCCTGCGGGGAAATCGCGCGCCTTTTCCTGCGGCGGATTGGCGCGAAGCACCGGAGCCTTGGGCAGGCGCATGTCCGCCGCTTCCAGAACCAGCTCGCCGAAGGGCAGGCGTTGCTTGCCGTGGCTGACGAAACCGTTTTCGACGAGGCATTCGCTCGCGCTGACGCTCCAGCGTTCGGCAGCCGCCATCGTTAATACTTCGCGCGCAGCAGCGGCGGCGAGGCGGATGGGTTCTTCATAGGCGGCAACCGAAGTGCCATCAGCCGTGGCGGTAAAGCGCCCCCGCTCGGCAAAGCTGCGGGCGATCCTGCTGCCTTCGCCCTCTCCCAGACCTGCGAAGACCGGCATCCACAGCGGTGCCCACTTCTCGGCCAGCACCGTGTTGGCATAGGCACCGCTTGGCGGGGCGGGCTCAACTGCCACCTGCCGCCAGTCCGCCCCCAGCTCATAGGCGGCGATCTGCGGCAGCAGGGTCGAGACGCCCTGCCCCATTTCCAGCTGCGGCACAGCAACGCTGACCATGCCATCGCGCCCGATCTTGATCCACGGACCAAAAGCAAATTCGCCCTCGCGGGGTTCCAGCGGCAGCGGAAAGCGGCGCGGGGTCAGGGCATAGGCGACGAGCAGCGCCCCGCCTGCCCCTGTGCCGATCAGCACCTGCCGCCGCGAGAGTGGCACTATTGGTTATCCAACCAGGTCAGAACGCGCCGGGCGATGGCCATGAAGGCTTGCCCCTCCGGCCCGTCACCCAGCGCGGGCGGGCGACCGGCGTCGCTTTCCTGCCGGATCGTCATGGTCAGCGGGATGCGGCCAAGGAAGGCCTCGCCGAGCTTCGCCGCGCAGTCTTCCGCGCCGCCCGAGCCAAAGGGATCGCTCACCCCGCCGCAGTGGGGGCAGACGTAACCGGCCATGTTCTCGACCATGCCGATGATCGGCACCTCGGCCTGATTGAATAACTGCATCGCGCGGGTGGCGTCGATCAGCGCAAGATCCTGCGGGGTGGAAACGATCACCGCGCCTGCCGGGCGATGCTTTTGCAGCATGGTCAACTGCACATCGCCGGTGCCGGGTGGCAGATCGACAACCAGTATATCGGTATCGCCCCAATCGGCGTCGATCAGCTGGCCGAGCGCACCGCTTGCCATCGGCCCGCGCCAGGCAATCGCCTTGTCGGGTTCGATCAGGTTGCCCATCGAAAGCACACCGATGCCGTGTGGGCTGCGCACCGGGTTCATCTTGCTATCATGCGCGGTGGGCCGGATGCCCTCTGTCCCCATCAGACGCGGCTGCGAGGGGCCATAGATATCGGCATCGACCAGCCCGACCTTGCGGCCCAACCGGCTGAGCGCAATCGCGAGATTGGCGGAAAGCGTGGACTTGCCCACGCCGCCCTTGCCCGATCCCACCGCGATGATCCGCCGCGCGGGCTTGTCCGCCGTCATGGCGACGCGCACTTCGCTGATGCCTGGGGCGCCTTGCAACGCCTCGCGGATGGCAGCTTCAGTGCGTTCGCGCTCGATCGAATCGAGCCCGGCCACATCGACCACCAGTGTCGCCGCGCCATTCTTCACCAGCACAGTCTGGACGCGGGACTGCACCTGCGCGGGCAGCAGCGCCTTCAAAGTCTCGCCGCTGCCTGCTTCACCTTCACTCATTCGTATTTCCGATACCCATAACTTGTCAGCAGCCCCTAGCAGGCCAAAACCCTAACAGGGAAGCTGGCACGGGAAAATCCGCCCATGCCCCTGTTTTTTCTGCCACGCGTTCCTATAGTGTTTGGCATGAAGAAAATAAGTGACGCAATCAGGGGTAGATGGCTGGCGATGGCAGGCCCGAAAAGCCCGTGGGGAAGTGAAAGTTCCGGTGGAGACGAACCGCCTGCCGGTGATAGCCCCGCCGGAGATGGCGGCGTTCCTGAAAGCGGCGCAGCGCCCAAGGGCGATGGCCCCAAAGGTCCGCGCAATCCCTGGCTTCAGGGCGGCAGCGACAACCCACCGCGCCGCGCGGCTTCGATGGATGACATCCTGCGCCCGCGCGGCGGCAAGGGCGGCGGCGGCCCGAACTTCCCGAAACTGCCCGAGCGCGCTGACGGAAAGAGCTGGGCCGGGCCGATTGCCGGTGTACTCGCGCTGCTGTGGATTGGCGTTTCGACGACGCACCTGCTGGGCTCCAACGAGCAAGGCATTGTCACTACGCTCGGTTCCTATTCGCGCACGGTCGGCTCGGGCATGTCATTCACCCTGCCCTGGCCGCTCGAAAAGATAAACGTCGAGGACGTTACCTCGATCAAACGCGACACGATCCCTGATGGTGAGGCTGAAAAGCTGATGATCACCAGTGATCGCGGGCTGGTCGATATTTCCTATCTGGTGCGCTGGAACATCAAGGACCTGAAGCTTTACACCTTCCAGCTTGATGACCCCAAGGACACGGTCAAGGAAGTGGCCGAAGCCGCGATGCGCGCTGCCGTGGCCGAAGTGCCGCTGAACGGCGTCATGGGCGGTTCGGGACGCTCACAGATCGAAACCCGCGTGCGCGAACACATGCAAGCAATCCTTGATGCCTACCATTCGGGCGTGAAGATCCAGGGCGTCGATATCGTCAAGACTGCGCCGCCAGCCGCCGTGAAAGAGGCCTTCCAGAAGGTGACCGTGGCACAGCAGAAGGCGCAGCAGGAAGTCTATTCCGCGCAGCAATGGGCGCAGCAGTTGATCAACCAGTCACAGGGCAATGCCGCTGAATTCAACAAGGTTTACGAGCAGTACAAGCTCTCGCCCGAAGTGACACGGCGCCGGCTCTATTATGAAACCATGGAGCGCGTGCTGTCGAACAATGACAAGGTGATTGTCGAGGCCAACGGGGTAACCCCCTATCTGCCGCTGCAGGAAATCCGGCGCAATGCTACGCCCGCCCCCGCCGCAAGTGAGGGAGCCCAGTGATGCCCAAGTTCTTCCAAGAGCAGAAAGGCGTGCTGACGACGATTGCCGTGCTCGTCCTTGTTGCGCTGTCGTGCCTCGTCATCGTGCCGGAGACCAAGCAGGCGGTTGTCCTGCAACTTGGCCAGCCAGCGCGCGTGGTCAACCGCTTCCAGCCGGGCGCCGATTTCGGCCACACCGGCGCGGGCCTTACCTGGCGAATTCCGTTTCTGGAAAGCATCGTCATGATCGACAAGCGCATGCTGTCAGTAACGATGGACCGCCAGCAGGTGCTCTCGACCGACCAGCAGCCACTGGAGGTTGATGCCTTTGCCCGTTTCCGCATCATCGATCCTGTGCGTATGGTAAAATCGGCCGGGACCACGGAAATGGTTATCCAGCAGCTCCAGCCGATCCTCTCTTCTGTGCTGCGGCAGGAGCTGGGCAAGCGTTCGTTCCAGTCGCTGCTCACCGCCGAGCGCGGACAAGCCATGCGCAATATCCGCGACGGGCTTGATCGTGAGGCGCGTGAATATGGCGCGCAGATCATCGACGTGCGGATCAAGCGGGCCGATCTTCCCGATGGCCCCTCGCTTGACAGCGCGCTGAACCGGCTGACCAACCAGAAAGAACAGGAAGCCGCGACGATCTTTGGCCAGGGCCAGCGCAACGCGCAAATCATCCGGGCTGATGCTCAGGCCACCTCTTCCAAGATCTATGCCGACAGCTTTGGTCAGGATCCGAAGTTCTATGACTTCTGGCGGGCGATGCGCAGCTATGACGCAACTTTTGCCAATCCCAAGAACCCGGGCAAGAGCACGATCATTCTCTCACCAGACAGCGACTATTTGCGCCAGTTCCGGGGTAAGTGACAATTGCTGTCAGCAGCCACTCATTCAAACTGCATTCATCGTTTTGGCGTGAATCTGTGTTCGGGGCCAAAACGAATACACACTGAAGGAATACAAAGGACGTGAAACCCGTGCGATATGCTTATGGAGTGACTTCCGCCCTGCTGCTCGGCGGCGCAGCCCTTTCCCTCGTAACCGGTATCCCTGCAGGCGCGCAGGTGGCGCAGAACGATGCGGGTGCGATAACCCCGCGCGTTGGTGCACCCGCCAGCTTTGCCGATCTGACCGCGCAATTGCAGCCGGCCGTAGTTGGCATCCAGACGCGCCAGAAGGTAACCGTCAACAATGCCAACCCCTTCGCCGGAACGCCGTTTGAAGGACTGGTACCCAACTCCGGACCGCAAACCCGCGAAGCAGGCGCGCTCGGCACCGGCTTCATCATCTCGGCTGATGGCTATGTGGTGACCAACAACCACGTCATCACCATGGACAACACCGGCCTTGCCGATTCGATCACGATCAAGCTGGCTGACGGCAACGAATACAAGGCGCGGATCGTCGGCCGCGATCAGGCCTCTGACGTCGCCGTGCTCAAGGTCGATCGTCCGCAGCCATTCCCCTATGTGCGCTTCGGTGAATCGGGCAAGGCCCGCGCCGGTGACTGGGTGCTGGCAATCGGCAATCCTTTTGGCCTCGGCGGTTCGGTAACGGCGGGGATCATCTCGAAGGTGAACCGCAACACCGGTTCGGGTGCCTACAACCACTTCATCCAGACCGATGCATCAATCAATCAGGGCAATTCGGGCGGTCCGATGTTCGACATGGCGGGCAACGTCATTGGCATCAACAACTGGATCATCGCGCCGGGCGGCGGCAATATCGGCATCGGTTTTGCCATTCCTTCGGACACAGCCAAGCCGATCGTCGCCAAGCTGATGAGTGGCAAGGCGATCGAGCGCGGCTATCTGGGCGTAACCATTGCTGCGGTGACCGATGAAGTCGCCGATGCGCTTGGGCTTGAGCACGACCATGGCGAACTGGTTCAGGGCGTGCAGCCCGATGGTGGCGCGGCCAAGGCTGGCATGCAGCCGGGTGACATCGTCGTTCGCGTCAACAACGAAGAGGTTACCCCGGACCGCACGCTTTCCGGTATCGTCGGCGACACGCCTCCGGGCACACGCATTCCCATCGACGTGTTGCGCAAGGGCAAGCGGGTTACGCTCAACGCCCTGGTCGGCAAGCGGCCGAGCGAGGAAGAGCTGGCCCAGCTCAACTTCGGTCAGGCCCCCGGCAAGGCTCCGGCCGATCCGCTCAAGCGCGCCAAGCCAGCTGCTCCGGGCGTGATCGAAAAGTCGCTCGGTTTCTCGGTTCTGCCGATGACGCCGGTTATCGCCCGCCAGCTGGGCGTGGCCGATGACACCAAGGGTCTGGTGATCACCGTGGTCGACGATTCATCGGACGCCGCACAAAAGGGGCTGGAACGCCGGGTTATCGTGCTTGAGGCCAACTATCAGCAGGTCAACACCGAAGAGGCGCTCGCCGCAGTGGTCAATGCTGCCGTGGCAGCAAACCGCCCGACTGTGTTCCTGCAGGTGATGGTCCCGGGCCGTGCGCCGCAATATGTGACGGTTCGCCTGCGCTAAACGATCTCCTCTCTCCCCTTCGGGGGAGAGATACGCAGGCTTGGAAGCGAAGCGACTTAGCCGGAGTTGAGAGGGGAATGCGGCGCGCCGCCCCCTCTTCCAACCCTCTCCCCTGAAGGGGGGAGGGTTATTCTTAAATCCCGGCTGGCGGCTTCACCGCATTTCCGCGCTGCACCCGCACCGGCTTGCGGCCGGTGGCCTGATCGAGAAAATCCTGATTGGCTGCAGGCGGCACATCACCCTGATCTGGTACCGTTCCATCTTCGGCCCGGCCCTTGCCCTTTCCGGCAGGCGGATTCTGGATCGGATCGATCAGGTTACCCTGCTCGTCAACGTATTGATAGTTGTTGGGATCCGCCTGAATCGCCTCGTCGTCAGGCTCGATCTGCCAAGCGGGCAGCTTGAGCTGGGTATCGAACTGCTCAACCGGGCGCTTGGCCACGGCCACTTTCATGTACTGGGCAAAGGCCCGCGCCGGAGCCGAACCGCCCTGCAGACCGGCCACCGGCTTGTCATCATCGCGCCCCATCCATACGCCGGTGGTTACACCGCTTGAAAAGCCGAGGAACCAGCCGTCCTTGTTACTGGTCGTGGTGCCGGTCTTGCCTGCGACGGGCCGGCCGATCTGCGCCGCCTTGCCGGTACCGATATTGACTGCGGTCTGCAGCAGGTCGGTGATCCCGGCCGAGACGTTCTGCTGCACCAGCGGCTGTGGGGCGATCTGCGGGCGCTGGTAGAGCACCCGTCCGTCTGTGGTCACAACCTTGCTGATGCCGTAGGGCTCAATCGAGTATCCGCGCGCCGAAACGGCAGCAAAAGCACGGGTCATGTCGATCAACCGCACTTCGGACGAGCCCAGCACCATTGAAGGCATGGTATTGACCGGTGTGGTAATGCCAAAGCGCCGCGCCATGGCAGCTACCGCGCCAAAGCCCACTTCGTTACCGATCTGCGCGGCAACCGTGTTCTTTGAATAGGCAAAGGCCGTGCGCACGTCGATCTGTCCGGCATAGGCTCCGTTCGAATTGCGCGGGCTCCAGCCGTCAATCGTTACCGGCTCGTCTACCACCGAATCGTCGGGTTTGTAACCGGCCTCCAGCGCGGCGAGATAGACGAACAGTTTGAAGGCCGAACCCGGCTGCCGCACTGCCAGTGTCGCGCGGTTGTAATTCGATGCCACGTAATCGGTGCCGCCAACCATGGCGAGGATCGCCCCGTCGCGGTCCATAGAAACCAGGGCTCCCTGCGCACCCTTCGGGGCATTGGCGGCGACCGATGCCGCAGCCGTCTGCTGCAGATTGACGTCGAGCGTGGTCCAGACCTCGATCGGCTCGTGGTTATCCGGCACCAGCATATCCAGCTGCGGCAGCGCCCAGTCGGTAAAATAGCGCACAGCGTTCTGTCCGCCTTCAGGCGCGAACTTCATCGATTTGAGATCGGTGGCGGCAATCTCCGCGTCGGTCAGTGTGCCAGCATCCTTCATCGTCTGCAGCACCACTGCAGCGCGGTCGAGCGCGGCCTTCTGGTCGGCAGTCGGCGCATAGTTCGACGGGGCTTTGACGAGCCCGGCAATGATCGCCGATTCGGGCAGGGTCAGCTCGGCAGCCGGATGACCAAAGAACTTGCGGCTGGCCGCATCAACGCCATAGGCGCCGCCGCCGAAATAGACCTTGTTGAGATAGAGCTCGAGAATCTGCTGCTTGGAAAACTTCGATTCCAGCGCCAGCGCATAGATCGCTTCGTTGAACTTGCGGGTCGCCGTCTTGGAGTTGTTGAGGAACAGGTTGCGCGCCAGCTGCTGGGTGATTGTCGATCCGCCCTGCCGCCAGTGCCCGCTCTGCACGCGCACCCACAGTGAGCGGAGAATGCCGATCGGATCAACGCCGAGGTGCGAATAGAACCGCCGGTCTTCCACCGAGGTCATGGCATCCTGCATCACCTTAGGCACTTCGCCGAGCGGCATCCACTTGCCGTAGCTGGGGCCCAAATTGAACAGCTCCGTGCCATCGCGAGCGCGGACTTCGATCATCTGGCCCTGCTGGCTTGATTTCAGCTGGTCATAGGCAGGCAGCCCCTGCCGGGTAACGAACACCGCGACGCCCAGAAACAGCGCACCGAGCAAGCCGAGCGCAATGCCCCAGACGATCAGCCGCTTGAACCAGCTCCGCCTGGGCTTGCCGCCCTTCCCGCTGCGCGGTGGCGGCGGCGGCGGGGTATCATTGCCCGTTGCAAACCGGCGCCGCATGGCATTCTGTGCCATAGTTCAGTTGAACCCCTCTAACCCGAACGCAACCCGCGCCATCTTGAGCCTTATACTAGGCGATTTGGAACGCAGGGTTAATGGCTAATTATCGCGGCTTATTCTTTCGGTTCAAAATCGAGCGATGCGCTGTTGATGCAATAGCGCAAACCATTCGGCCCAGGGCCATCGGGGAAAACATGGCCAAGGTGGCCTTCGCACTTGGCGCAGCGCACTTCGGTGCGGATCATGCCGTGCGAGGAATCGGTGATCTCTTCGACCACCTCCTCGGCGACCGGCGCGGTATAGCTGGGCCAGCCCGAGCCCGAATTGTACTTGGCATCAGAGGCAAACAGCGGCGCGCCACAACCGGCGCAGCGATACATTCCCGCCGCCTTGTTGCTCTCGTAGATGCCGGTAAAGGCACGCTCGGTGCCAGCCTGACGCAGGATGTGGTATTGCTCGGGGCCGAGCTTTTCGAGCCATTCTGCTTCGGTCAGCTTGATCTTGTCAGTCATGTGAACTCCCGGTCAAAACGGTCAAAGGCCTGCGAACAGGGCGTACATACGCGCAAAAGCCCGGTCGCCCTCAGCCTTGTTGTAGATCGGTGCATCAGGGACGGTCCAGCCGTGATCGCCGCCATAGACCTCGATCTCGGCCTTGCGGCCAGCCGCCGCGGCGGCAGCCTTCAGCGCATCCTTGTCACCCGGCGCGCGGGCATCGTCGTTCTTGGCGATGGCGAAGAGGTAGCTGGCCTTGGTCGCAGGCAAAAGCTTGATCGGCGCATCGGCAGCATCGCCGACCAGTCCGCCCCCATGGAACGAAGCCGCAGCGCGAACCCGTGCAGGAACCGCCGCCGCAGTGCGAACCGTCATCGGCCCGCCCATGCAGAAGCCGCAAGTGCCGATGCCGCGTTTGGTGTTCACCGGCGCCTGCTTGTCGAGCCAGGCGACGAAGGCCTTGGCATCGCGCGTCGTGGCACCGGGGTTGATCTGGGCGATCATCGGCTTGAGCGTGGCCTGCCCCTCGGGCGTGCGCCATGCGGCAAAGCTGGGGAGGACGGGGGCTTTGCCGCCGCGGTAATACTGGTTCACCGCCAGCACGGCATAGCCCTTCGCGGCAATCCAGCGGGCCTGCACCTTGTGCGATTCCCTGAGGCCGCCGATATCTGGCCACAGGATCACTGCGGGATGCTTCCCCTTCGCCGGGTGAACGAAGAAGGCATCGCAGGTGCCATCAGGTGTGGTGATGGAAACGGTGGCCTCGCTCAGACCGGCCGGGGTTGCGGCGAGCGTTTCGCCAGCCATGCCCAGCGCCGCAGCCGCCGCGCCGATTGCGCCAAACTGCCGCCGCGAAAGCGTGGCCGTGTCGTCTGCAAGCGTGAATTCATCGCACATCGGGCTTCTCCTGCATTTCGAGGCCGCAGCATAGCCAGATCAGGACAGTGTGGCTAGGATCACCTGATGGAAGATCCGGTTGATATTCGCAGCTGGCAGCGACTGTCCCCCGACCTGACAACTTCGGGCCGGTTGCAGGAGAATGACATTGCGCGCCTTGCGGCATTGGGCGTGCGGCATGTGATCAATCTGGCGCTCGCCGAACATCCTGAGGCGCTTTCTGATGAGGCTGAACTGCTGGCGGCAGCGGGCATGGGCTATGATCATATCCCGGTACCGTTTGACCGGCCCGATGACAGCCACTTTGCCGCCTTCACCCAAGCGCTGGAAGCGGCCCCGCGCCCCCTACATGTCCACTGCATCATGAACTGGCGCGTTTCGGCGTTTTTCTATTGCTGGCACCGCGACGATGTGGGCATGGACGAAAACGAGGCGCGGGCGCTGATGGAACAGCAGTGGGCGCCGGAGACAAACCCGCATGGCGATGCGCCAGCTTGGGCGCGTTTCGTCGCTGGGGACAGCGCCTGAGCCACCCCCTTCCCACTTACCCCGGTGTCAGTTACGAAGCCGAATGACTCGCCGATGGATCCCGCGCGCTGCGTGGACGTTGCTCACTGTTATCCTCACCCTGCTCATCGCGCTGATGTGCTGGGAGCCGTTTTTTGCCGAGCAAGCCGGCCCTCCCCCGCCGCCGCACATCTACACGGCTGACATTTCGCGCGACGAGTGGGGCGTGCCGCACGTGCATGGCGCGACTGACCCAGACGTCGCTTTCGGCATCGCCTGGGCGCATTCGGAAGACGATTTCTCCACCTTGCAAGACGTTCTGGCAATGACGCGCTGCCGCTATGGCGCGATTGCCGGAGAGGAAGGCGCAGGCACGGACTATGTCTGCCACCTCTTCGCCCCCCGGGCTCTGGTGAACCAGCAGTACGACGCGCTGCCCGCCGATACCCGTGCGCTGCTTGATGCCTACGCCTCGGGCATGAACCTCTATGCCGCACGGCACGGTGATCAGGTCAAGATCACCCGCCTGTTCCCGGTCAACGGCAAGGATATCGCCACCGGCTTTGTCCTGCGCCTGCCGTTCTTCGCCGGGATCGACCGGGTGCTGAAACCCTTGGTTGAAGGCGGTTCGCCTGCGATCGAATACGGCCTGCCGCTGATGGGACATAAAGCCCTGCCCTATGCCCAGGGCGGCGGCGATCTGGAGGGCAGCCCCGGCGTGCTGCCGACCGCCGAAGACGGATCAAACGCCTTCGCCATTGCGCCCAAGCGGTCTGACGATGGCGCAACCCGGCTGGTTTCCAACACTCACCAGCCATGGCGTGGCGGTGTGGCGTGGTATGAGATCGGCGTGCAGTCAGACACCGGCTGGCACTTTTCCGGCGCGCTGTTCCCCGGATCGCCAGTGCCGCTGCTCGGCCATAACGAAAACCTCGGCTGGACCCACACGGTCAACCGCCCCGATCTGGCTGACGTCTACAAGCTGGTGCTGAGCCCGGACGGCAAGCAATACCGGCTCGACGGCAAGTGGCTCCCGCTGGAGCGCGAGCGCGTGTGGTTGCCGGTGCGCTTTGGCCCCTTCACCCTGCCAATCCCGCGCATGGTCGCCCGCAGCGCGCATGGGCCGGTGATCGAGAATGCAAAGGGTGCCTTTGCCCTGCGCTTCGGCGGGATCGATACGATCGCCGAAGTCGACGAATGGTACCGCATGGGCAAGGCCAAGACCTTTGCCGAGTGGGAGAGCCAGCTTTCGCGGATGCAAATCGCCTCGACCAATGCCGTCTATGCCGACCGCGCAGGCAATATCGCCTATTTCTACAACGCCCGCCTGCCGGAGCGGAAGCCCGGCTTCGACTGGCGCGGGGTACTGCCGGGGGATCGCAGTGACCTGATCTGGCATGGCACGGTGAACTGGAGCAAAATTCCCAAGAACGTGAACCCGGCCTCTGGCTTCCTGTTCAATTCGAACAACACGCCGTTCCTTTCAGCCGGCCCCGGTAGCGAGATCGATCCGAGCGCCTTCGCGCCCGAGGAAGGCATCGAAACCGACCTGACAAACCGCACCCGCCGAGCGGAAAAGCTGCTTTCAACCGCCAAGGTAATCAGCCGCGCCGAGCTGGAGCGGATCAAGTATGACACCGCCTATGAACCGGTCGGCGCGGTGAAGTGGATGATGGATGGGATCAAGGCGCTCGATCTCCGCAGCGAGCCAGATCTGCAAAAGGCACAGGCGCTGCTCGCTGGCTGGGACTGGAAGGCCGATGGCAAGGACCCCGCCGATACGCTCGCCGTCATGGTGCTCAAGGAAGCCACCAGTGCCGCCTATAACCACCGCGCGCCGAAGCCGCCACATGATGTGCTGGCCGATGCCGTCACGCATCTGACCAAGTACTTCGGTCGCATCGATCCGCCGCTGGGCGAGGCGCAGCGGATCCGGCAGGGCAAGTCTGACTATCCGATGGACGGCGGCGGCGACACCCTGCGTGCGGCGACCAGCTATAACCTCGATCCCAAGGATGGCCGCCTGCTGACCAAACACGGTGACAGCTTCCTGATGTTCGTCGAATGGCCCAGGAATGGCCCGGTGCGCTCGCAGTCGATTGTCCCCTTCGGCGCCGCGACCACCCGCCCGGACAGCCCGCACTATGCCGATCAGTCGCCGCTGTTCTCGGCCCACAAGCTGAAGCCGGTCTACTTTGAAGCCGCCGATGTCGCCAAACATGCGGTTCATCGAATTGTGGTTTCCAATTCGCGGCAATAACAGGCCTATAGCGCCCTGATTGCAGCCCTACTGCGGGCCACGAACGGGAGCATCCATGCGCATTCGACTTTCGGCCTCGATCCTCGCCCTCGCACTCTCCGCCTGCGCCCAAACGCCCCGGCCAGCTGCTATGCTGCCAGACGGGAACATGCCACTGGTCGTTCCAGTCCCCGTGCCTGCTCCGCCTCCACCGCCCCAGCCCGCAGCGCTTGCCGACCTCATCAAGTCGGTAGACATTCCTTTCGAGAAGTTCGTCCTCGCCAACGGTCTGACGGTGATGGTCAACACAGACCGCAAGGCGCCGGTGGTTGGCATCACCACCTATTACCGCGTCGGTTCCAAGAACGAACCCAAAGGCAAGACCGGCTTTGCCCACCTTTATGAGCACCTGTTCTTTGGCGGATCGGAGAACGTGCCCAATTTCGATATCCCGCTGGAAGGCGCAGGCTCCACGCCTACCAATGGCTCGACCTGGTTTGACCGCACCAATTACATTGAGACCGTACCCAAGGGCGCGCTCGATCTGGCGCTTTTCATGGAGAGCGACCGCATGGGCCACCTGCTCGGCGCGGTGACGCAGGACAAGCTCGACAAGCAGCGCGGCGTTGTCCAGAACGAAAAGCGCCAAGGGGATAACCAGTCCTATGGCCTTGCCGAATATGCCGTGCTTGAGGGTCTGTTCCCCGTCGGCCACCCCTATCGCCATTCCACCATCGGCTCGATGGCCGATCTCGATGCCGCGACCCTGACGGACGTGCGCAAGTGGTTCACCGATAACTACGCGCCGAACAACGTCATCCTCGTCCTTTCCGGCGATATCGATGCCGGCACCGCGCGGCCGATGGTCGAAAAGTGGTTCGGTGACCTGCCGCGCGGTCCGCAGGTTTCCGTGCCCGCTACCGGACCGGTAACTCTGCCTGCCGCGATCACCCGCGATATGGCCGATCAGGTCCCCAACCTGCGCCTGACGCGCAACTGGAGCGGCCCCGGCCTGAATGATCCCGATGCCGTCGCGCTGACGGTCGGGCTGGACATTCTTGGCGGCCTTTCCAGTTCGCGGCTCGATAACGCGTTGGTGCGCGGCAGCCAGCAGGCGGTAAGTGTTTCCGCGGGCAATCAGCAATTCGAAGCGATCAGCCTGATCTCGGCCGAGATGAATGTGAAGCCGGGCATTGCCCGCGCCGAAGCCGAAAAGGCGCTCGACGCGGTAATCGCCAAATTCATCGCCGAGGGCCCGAGCGCCGACGAAGTGCGCCGCTCGGCCACCCGGCTGGCCAGCGCCAAGATCGGCGAGATCGAGGGCGTCGATGATGATGGCAAGGGCGGTATTCTCGCCGAAGGCCTGCTCTATTCGGGCGACCCCGAACAATACCGCAAGGAGCTCGCCGAACTCGCCGCGCTGACGCCTGAGTCGGTGCGCGCGGCTGTCGCCAAGTGGCTCTCCCGCCCGGTAATGGCACTCAACATCGTCCCCGGCCCCCGCACCGAAAAGGGCGAGGGCATGGGCGGCTGGGGCGATGAGGCAAGCTCGCCAGCCCGGCCCAAGGATCCGAAGAAGAAGGTCGCACCGGTGGCAAAGTCACCGCCGCGCAGCATGCCGCCGGTGGCTCCGGTGGGCGATCTGGCCTTCCCGGCCATCGAGCGCGCGCAGCTTGCCAATGGAATGGGCGTAACCCTCGCCCGCCGCACCACGGTGCCAAAGGTGATCGTCAGCCTGAACTTCGATGCCGGCACCAGCGCCGACAAGCTCGATGTGCCCGGCACGCAAGGCCTGATGCTCGCCATGCTGAGCGAAGGCACCACAACACGCAATTCCACGCAAATCGCCGAGGAGCAGGAACGGCTCGGCGCGACGATCTCTGCCGGTGCCTCGCTCGATTCCTCGTCGCTGGTGCTCAATGCACTGAACGCCAATCTCGCGCCGTCGCTGGCACTGATGGCGGACATGGCGCGCAATCCGGCCTTTGATGCCGGAGAGGTTGCGCGGGTTCGGGCGCAGAAGCTCTCTCAACTGGCGCAGGTGCAGGCGAACCCTGCCGCACTGGCCTCGCGCTCGCTCGCGCCGATCCTGTTCGGCGACGCCCATCCCTATGGCCTGCCCGGCGACGGCCTGGGCAATGCCTCCTCGCTAAGCAGCCTGACACCCGATGCCCTGCGCGCGGCCCACGGCAAGTGGCTCCGCCCCGATCTCGCGCGGATCACCGTGGTCGGCGATATCACCATGGCTGAACTGAAACCCCTGCTGGAAAAGGCCTTCGGTTCGTGGTCCACCCCCGCCATGCCAAAGCCGGTCAAGCCGCTGGACGTCGCTACCCCCGCCCCTGCCCCCAGGATCGTGCTGATCGACCGGCCCAATTCGCCGCAGTCGGTGATCATGGCCGGGCGGGTTCTGCCGCTGACCGGGCGTGATCTCGGCCATGAATCGCTCGATCTCGCCAACGAGGTGCTCGGCAACGGCTTCCTCAGCCGGCTCAACATGGATCTGCGCGAGACCAAGGGTTGGTCCTATGGCGTGCGCTCCAGCGTCGCCAGCCAAGTCGGCCCCCGCGCCTTCACCGTGACTGCGCCGGTTCAGGCCGACAAGACCGGTGAATCGATTCGCCTGCTGATCGCCGATATGAAGGCCTTTCCGGGCAAAAAGCCGGTCGACAAGGTCGAGCTGGGCCGGGTTACCGACGGGAATATCCGGGGCCTGCCCAATCGCTTTCAGACCAATGCGCAGGTACTCAATGCAGTGATCGCCAATGACCGGTTGGGGCGGCCGGACGATTACTACGCCACCCTGCCCAGCCGCTATCGCGCAATTGACGCTACGGCGCTCGATAGTGCCGCGAAGACATGGCTCCAGCCTGATGGACTGGTCTATGTCGTCGTTGGCGACCGCAGGCAAGTGGAGCCGCAATTGAAGGGCATCGGCCTGCCGATCGAGTTTGTAACTGCGCCGAAAAGTGCTGATTGACAGCGCCCTAGGCACCGGTCCACATCAGCCCTAGAAACGCTCTTGGAGGAGAGAACCCATGTCAGTTGCCGGTACCTATGAAGTCAGCGTCAAAACCCCGATGGGCGACCAGGGCGGCACTTTCACCGTGGTCGTTGATGGCGACAGCTTCAGCGGCTCGCTGAACGGCGGCATGGGATCGATGGACGTCACCGGCGGCACGGTTTCGGGCAATACGCTCAGCTGGAAGATGGACATGAAAGTGCCCATGCCCATGACGCTCGACTGCACGGCAACTGTCGATGGCGACGCCTTGACCGGCGACGTGAAGGCAGGCGTATTCGGCTCGATGCCGCTGACGGGGAAACGGGTGGGTTAGGCCCTATTTCTTCTTTGGTGCACCATACTCAGCAGGCACCGAGAAGTCGAATATCCGCGACGTTTGCGCGCCCATTGCGCCAATGCCTACACCGCCACCGGTGCTTGACGAATAGATGAAGCCGTATTCACCGCCACCAAGGTCGATGTCCGGCTTCACTTCGTAAACACCCGGCGCAATTGTGGTGTAGGAAAACGGGATGCGATCCTTGTCCATCACGCCGGCCTTTGCGCCGCCGATGTTGAACGAACCGACCTTGGCCTCGCGGCGACCGTCCTTGACGTCAAAGCGCACCAGACTGAACTCGTTGGGCGAGGTAACCGCGCCAGACACCCAGAATGACGACGCACCGCCGTTGGAAAGCGATCGGCCAACCTGGTCAAAATAGAAGTAGAAGGTAGGCCGCGCGCGCTGCGACACGGTGCGTGCGTGCTGGTTTGGCACCACCGTCTTGAAGCTCATCGACGCCAGTCCACCCGTCATCGCATAGCCAAAGAAACCGCCAGTCTTCGTCTGGTTGCTGGTTGTGGCATCAATCACCGCCATTTTCGGCTCGGGCAGCCAGTTTGCCAGCAGATAAATTCCTGAAGGATGCGGCACCTTTGGATCGGCTGCATCGCTGGACATCTGGGCATTTGCCGATGCACCGCCGCCCTTTGACGCATCAATCATCGCGGCGATGACAGCGCTCGAAACGCCAGCGTTCTTGAGAGCAATGAGGGCGTCCGTGTTCGTATCGTACTGCGCTGCAGATGCCTTGATCTTGGCAATTACTGCCTCGTCACCAAGCCCGACCTTGGACAGCTCAATGACCTTGGCGTTATCGAGAGTTTCGGCGGAAGCAGGCAAAGCCCAGGCGCAAGCTACCAATGCTGCTGCAAATGCGACCCGTTTCATTTTATCACTCCCCAAAGACAATTCTCAAAGCCAACCTTGCGGAAAAACAATGAGTTGGCAAGGAAATTGCCTGCGCGTCACCAGCAAACAAAACCGCCCCTTCCCGCACTGGCAAGGGCAAACAGCTTCAAAGCTTTGGCTTCACTACCGACTTGATCACCGGATTGGGAAGGTCTTGCCCCGACTTTACATCGATAACCGTGTCGCGGCGATAGGCGAGTACACCCGGGATCGGCGCGAGGCGGGTGATCGGGATCAGGAAGAAATTGTTGATTTTGCCGCTTGCCCGGAAATCGGCCTTTTCGCTCGGCCAGTCCTTCAGGCTTGCCGGCAGGCCAAATTCGATCACGCTGTTGATCACAGGCACATCCTTGCCCTTGGCCTTGCGCTCTTCAGCCCACTTGAGGCCTTGCAAGGTGGCGTAGTCAAACGGCGCTTCCGGCTTGGGTGCCGTGTAGAGGAAGTTGCCAAGGTCGGTTACCACCCCCGCCTTCACCTCGAACTTGACCGAGCCCATGCAGGCGCAGGTGCCGCCGGCCGGCATGTTCGGCGCAGCGGTGACTACACCGTAATAGATATAGGTCCCCGGCTTCACAGCGTTGACGTAATCAAAGCGGTTCTGGGCTTTGGCGAAGACAAACATCGGCCCGAAGGAGACCATATCGCGCAGTTCGATGGGATCGATCGAAAAGTTTTCGCGCGTCGGTTCGACGGGTTTGGCAGGAGGCTTGGCCTTTGTCTGCTCGGCGACCTTTACCGCGGATCGCCAGGAGCTCAGCGCGCTGGTGTATTTCTTCTGCGCCTTGGCGAAAGCTTTTTCCCAATCCTGCTGGTAGGTCTCTCGCGTTGCATCATCCGGCACCCGCAGCAGGGTGCCGAATATGCGGGTCTGTGACTGCACATGGACATAGCCCATGCCGGGTTCGAATTTGGCCTTGCCTGTTACCAGCGATTTTTCCTCGATGGGACCGGGTGTGGGCTTGGTTTCCTGAGCTGCAAGCGGAGCGGCGACAAGGGCAGCCAGTGCGACAGCAGTGATCGTCAGATGTCTCACAGGCCCAGTTCCTTTCCGGCAGGCTTTGGTCCCGAGGCAACAAGCGCCTGAAGCGCCAGGTCCGCATTGCGCACGGCTTCCTTCTTGCGGCCGTTGCCTTCTTCGAAGTTGAATTCCTTCCACAAATCGCCGCTCAGGCCATATCGGGCGTACCCCTTGAAGGCCATGCAGTTGCGGACACTGACGCGGCGCTGCTCGCGCCGTGCCGCAGAACCGAAGATGGCATCGGCCACGGCACTGCCGATCGCCGATCCGACACCAGCTGCCAGCACGCCGTACTGTGCAGTCGCCGCCGCCATGGCCGAGGCATTGTTGGCATAGATGCTCGAACCACTGGCCAGCGCGTCACACTCACGCACATCGGCATAGGCTTCGGTGTAGCTTGTGCCTTCGCGATGGAAATAGAAGTACTTGTTGAAGTCAGCGACGATTTCGGGGGTTTCCGTGAAGGCGAGTGCGGGCATCTTCAGCGTAGCCGGATCCGGTGCCTCGTAGGGCGCAATCGTCGCAACGTCCGGCTCGTCGGCTGGCTCAGCGGCGGCGGCCGGTGCAGCCGAACTGGTTTCCTGAGCAAATACAGGCGTCCCCGCAGTCAACAGGCAAAGCCCGCCAGCTGACAACGCGACGCGAATCGCATTCAATTTCATGAGATCCCCCAAAGACTTCAGGAGCTAGATTAGCCGCGCCTTCCCCATTGGCAACAGGCAAAAAACCTTCAGCCCAGCGCCTTCCGCAACATCTCGTTCACCACCTGCGGGTTACCCTTGCCAGCCATGGCCTTCATCGTCTGGCCGACGAAGAAGCCGAACAGGGCTTCCTTGCCGCCCTTGTACTGCTCCACCTTGTCGGCATTGTCGGTGAGGACCTTGGCGATTACGGCTTCGATGGCGCCGGTATCGCTTTCCTGCTTCAGGCCTTCGCGCTCGACGATCACGCCTGCGCTGTCGCCGGTTTCGAGCATCAGTTCGAGCACCTGCTTGGCGATGGTGCCGGAGATCGTGCCATTGGCGATCAGCGCCAGCAGTTCGCCGCCAGCCGCCGGGGTGACGGGCGAATCCTCAAGGCTCTTGCCCAGCTTGTTGAGCGCACCGAACAGTTCGGAGATCAGCCAGTTGCTCGCCTGCTTGGCGACATCGGCTTCGCTCTTGCCAGCGGTCTTGGCGGCCTCGGTGATCAGCGCCTCAAACCAGCGTGCGGTTTCCACCTCGGCGGTGAGAACGCCGGCGGCATAGGACGAGAGCCCCAGTGCGTTTTCATAGCGGTGGCGCTTGGCGTCGGGCAGTTCGGGCAGGCTGGCGCGGCAATCGGCGAGGAAATCATCCTCCAGCACCAGCGGCAGCAGATCGGGATCGGGGAAATAGCGGTAATCGTGCGCATCTTCCTTGCTGCGCATCGACCGCGTTTCGTTCTTGTCGGGATCGTAGAGGCGGGTTTCCTGCACGACCTTGCCGCCATCCTCGATCAGATCGACCTGACGGCGGGCTTCCTGCTCGATCACCGCCATGACGAAGCGCACGGAGTTGACGTTCTTGGTCTCGGTACGGGTGCCGAACTCATCGCCGGGCTTGCGCACCGAAACGTTGACGTCGGCCCGCATCGAGCCTTCTTCCATGTTGCCGTCGCACGAGCCAACATAGCGCAAGATCGAACGCAGCTTGCGCACATAGGCACCGGCCTCTGCGGGCGAGCGCATGTCCGGCTTGGAGACGATCTCCATCAGCGCCACGCCCGAGCGGTTGAGATCGACGTAGGACATTGTCGGGTGCTGATCGTGCATCAGCTTGCCCGCGTCCTGCTCCACGTGGATGCGCTCGATCCCGATGCGCTTTACCGCGTCGGGGTTCTTGTCATCGGGAGCGATGTCGATGTGCCCCTCACCCACGATCGGGTGATAGAGCTGGCTGATCTGATAGCCCTGCGGCAGATCGGCGTAGAAGTAGTTCTTGCGGTCAAACCGCGACCACTTGTTGATCTGCGCCTCGATCGCCATGCCGGTGCGCACCGCCTGCCGGATGCATTCGCGGTTTGGCACGGGCAGCATTCCCGGCATCGCGGCGTCGACGAGGCTGACCTGCGAATTGGGCTCGGCCCCAAAAGCGGTGGCGGCGCCAGAGAAAAGCTTGCTCTTGGATGTGACCTGCGCGTGGACTTCAAGGCCGATCACGACCTCCCAATCACCGGTTGCGCCCTGAATTGTGTAAGTGCTCATAAGGTCTGCCGATAGGGCGCGAAGGCCCGCGTGAAAAGGGGGGATGCGCGCCTTGCGGCAAAGTTCGCCAGCTTTTATCGTTGCGAGCAACCTCAATCCAAGCGAGTCCGAATGCGCAGCGCCAAAAAATTACTGCAGAGCCTGCTTGGCAGGCTCGGCTATCAGTTGATCAGCAACGGCAAACTGGACAATCTTATCAACCACGCCGACCTTTCTGACCGGCTGAGCTATCTGCTGGCAGTCGCTGGTGATGAGGTCGACCGGCTTCCCGAACTGATCTGCGATTGCCAGTCACAGCTGGGTCAGGATCTGTTTGTCCTGCGCGCATTGGGGTGGAAACGGGATGGCTATTTCGTTGAATTCGGCGCCACGAATGGCAGATTGCTGAGCAATACTTGGCTGCTGGAACAGCGCTTTGGCTGGAAGGGCATTCTCGCCGAACCGGCACGCGGCTGGCACGGAGCGCTGGCCGCTAGCGGACGAAAGGCGGCGATAGATTTTGACTGTGTCTGGTCTCGCAGCGGGGAAACGCTGCAATTCTCGGAAAACCCGGCAGCGGAACTCTCAACCCTCCAGTCGCTTTACCTGCGCAACCATCAAGGCCTCAACACTGCCTGGCACTACCCGGTCAAAACCGTTTCGTTGCTGGATCTGCTGGAGCGGCACGGTGCACCTGCGGAAATCGACTATCTATCGATCGATACCGAAGGTTCGGAGCTGGACATCCTGAGTGCCTTCGATTTTTCGCGTTACCGCTTTCGAATCATTACATGTGAGCACAATTACACGGACAGCCGCGAAGCGATTCATGCGCTATTGACCCGCCATGGCTATACCCGACACCGCGAAGATGTTTCGCAATTCGATGATTGGTATGTGTGGGCCGGTTCAGATTGATCGCTCAAATCGCCCTTACCACCACCGCTCCGCCCGCGCGGTAAACGCCGCCCGCGCCTCTATCGCGAGACCGGCATTCAGCACACCCTGCTCGTCAAACGGCTTGCCGACGATCTGCAGACCGAGCGGCAGGCCCTGCGCGTTCAGCCCAGCCGGGACCGACATAGCAGGCAGACCGGCAAGGCTGGCGGGCACGGCGAATACGTCGTTGAGGTACATCGCCAGCGGATCAGAGACCATCTCGCCAAGGCCGAACGATGCCGTCGGCGTAGTGGGGGCAAGGATAACGTCGCATAGTTCAAAAGCGCGCACGAAATCGCGGGCGATCAGCGTGCGGACCTTCTGCGCCTGCGTGTAATAGGCATCGTAGAAGCCGGCCGAGAGCACATAGGTGCCGATCATGATACGGCGCTTTACCTCGGCTCCGAAACCGGCGGCGCGGGTGGCGGCGTACATATCCTGCAGGCCGGAGCCATCGGGCAGATCGCGCAGGCCGTAACGCACGCCATCATAGCGCGCGAGGTTAGACGAGGCTTCGGCCGGGGCGATGATGTAATAGGCGGGCAGCGCGTACTTGGTGTGCGGCAGCGAAATGTCGATCACTTCGGCACCCGCGTCCTTCAGCCAAGCAATGCCATCGTCCCACGACTTGGCGACATCGGCATCGAGGCCGTCGACGCGGTATTCGCGCGGAATGCCCACCTTCTTGCCGCGCAGATCGCCCGAGAGGTTTGCGCTCCATTCGGGCACAGGCAGATCTAGGCTGGTCGAATCCTTGGGATCAAACCCGGCCATGGCCTCCAGCATGATCGCGCAGTCGGTGACGTCGCGGGCCATTGGCCCCGCCTGATCGAGGCTGGAAGCGAAAGCGACGATGCCCCAGCGCGAGCAGCGGCCATAGGTTGGCTTGATGCCGGTGATGCCGGTGAAAGCCGCAGGCTGGCGGATCGAGCCGCCGGTATCGGTGCCGGTCGCCGCCGGGCAGAGCCGCGCCGCCACTGCCGCCGAGCTACCGCCCGAGGAACCGCCGGGGGCCAATGCGACATTGCCGCCATCATTGCGCCGCCAGGGTGAGATCACATTGCCGAAATAGCTCGTCTCATTCGAAGAGCCCATGGCGAACTGGTCAAGGTTGAGCTTGCCGAGCATGCCCGCGCCCGCCTGCCACAGCTTGGCGCTGACGGTGCTTTCGTACTGGGGCTTGAAGCCTTCGAGGATGTGGCTCGCTGCAGTTGTCTGCACGCCCTGTGTGGCGAACAGGTCCTTCATGCCGATCGGCACGCCGGCCATCTTGCCGAGCGGCTTACCGGCCGCGCGGTCTGCATCGACTGCCTTCGCGGCGGTAATGGCCGCCTCTGGCGTGGTGACGATAAAGGCGTTCAGCGCTTCCTGTGCGGCGGCGACATTGGCGTTGAATGCCTCTGCCACTTCAACGGCGGTGAAAGAACCAGCGGCAACACCATCGCGGATCGCCGCGACGCCAAGGTTGGTCAGATCAGTCATTATTCGATCACCTTTGGCACGCCGAAGAAGCCGTGTTCAGCCGCCGGAGCATTGGCCAGCACGGCATCGCGCCTGCCGCCACCGGTCAGCGGATCGGCATCGACCACGTCATCGCGCAGGCGCAGGTGGTTTTCGATTACCGCGGTCATCGGCTCAACGCCGGTAACATCGACTTCGCCGAGCTGTTCAACCCAGGCAAGGATACCGTTAAGCTCTGGCACCATGGCCTCAAGCTCGGCTTCGGAAACCTTGATGCGGGCCAGCGCGGCAATCTTTGCCACGGTGGCTGTATCGACTGACATTTTTCAAAAGCCCTTATCTGGTCTTCAGACTGAAATTACTCTGCCCCTTGCGGACCCTGAGGCGGCGGAGCGCCTGCGCCCGGTGCGCCGTGACCTGCCCCACCCTGCGATTGCATCTGCTGCATTTGCTGCATCATCTGTTGCTGCTGCATCATCTGCATCACTTCGGCGCGGGTACGGAATTCGAGCAGTTCAACCTCGAAATCGAGATCGGTATTGCCCGGAATGCCCTGCGTTCCTTCGATGCCATAGGCCATCTTCGACGGGATATGGACGAGATAGCGCCCCTGCTTCTGCATCTTCTGCAGAGCAACCGAGAAACCGGGGATCACGGCATCAACCTGGAACGGCTTTTGCTGCCCCTGATCAAACACAGTGCCATCGGGCAGCGTCCCGCGATAGTTGACCAGTGCGATGTCGCTTGCCGCCGGGCTGCCGCCAGTCCCCTTGTGCAGGGTAACCACCTGAACGCCCTGATCCAGCTTCTGGTGGGTGAGCGAGGTTGCCCAGGCAAGGCCGCCGCCCGCGGCCACGGCCACCAATGCGCCGATCCACAGCTTGGTAAGGGAGCCCTTGGCGATGGGCAGAAGCGGTACGCGGGTAATCTCGGTCATGGAATCATCCTGAAAGACAGGTAGCAAAAAGGGCGCGGGATTCGCCCGCGCCCTCTTGGAGGAACGCTTGGCAGCGTTCAAGACTCTTATCTGCCTTACGGCAGAAACGGCTCCGGCCCGCTCCCCCGCCCGGCCCCCCAACGAAATTGTACGCTGTGGGTGGCCGGGCGGGGGAGCGGGCCGGAGCCGCAAGGCCAAGCCGGATGGCTTGGCCGCAC
>CANFXW010000002.1 GCA_947451145.1 Sphingomonadaceae bacterium
AGGAAGTGCTTTCGTCGATGGGTCTGCGCCTTGGCATGGACATCCCCGGCTGGCCGCCTGAGAACATCGAAGAGATGGCCAAGAAGCTCGAGCAAGAGCTGCTGGGTTAGTCTCGGCGTCGTCCCGGGCTTGACCCGGGACCGCTGGCCTCCTCAAGCGAGGCTGGTGGCATGATGCCAGCGATCCCGGGTCAAGCCCGGGATGACGGCAATTTTGGCAGGCAACCGTCCCTGCCTGGACCGGGGTACCTGATACGGCCCCCTTACGAACGGAGTAGAAAAAATGCGTCATAAGGTAGGCCATCGCAAGCTTAACCGCACCTCGTCACATCGTGCAGCCCTGCTGCGCAACATGGCGGCAGCGCTGATCAAGCACGAGCAGATCACCACCGGCCTTGCCAAGGCCCGCGAACTCGCCCCCTACGTTGAAAAGCTGATCACGCTGGCCAAGCGTGGCGGTCTTTCCAACCGTCGTCTGGCGCACGCCCGGCTGATGGACGAGGCGCAGGAGCGCAAGCTGTTTGAAGTTCTCGGCGCCCGCTATGCTGACCGCGCCGGTGGCTACACCCGCGTGATCAAGGCCGGATTCCGCGCCTCGGACGCTGCGCCGATGGGCGTGATCGAGCTGGTCGAGCGCGATACCTCGGCCAAGGGTCAGGATTCGGGTCCGGTTCTCGTCGACGAGGACTTCGACGGCGAATAATCGACGCTGGTCGATCCCTGAATTGCAAGGGCGGGAGCAGGTGTTAAGCCGAGCTCTCGCCTTTTGCTTTTTGGAGAGCCTGTGCCCCGACATCTTGCGCTAATTTCCGTACTGGTGCTTGCCGGGTTTGCCGATGTCCCGGCCTTGGCCAAGGAGCCTACACATCTGGCCGGTGTGGCAGCCACATCGCCGGTTGCCGTCATCCCGCCGAACTGCGACATCGCCTGCATGTCAATGGATCCCGGATTTGAAAGCGGTGGACACTATTTCCACTATCCGCACAGCCGCTCTGGTGATGTCGTCGAGGAGCACTTTGGCGAGCCGGTCAAGGATCCCTATCGCTGGCTGGAAAACGATGTCCGGAATGACAAGGAAGTCGCGGACTGGGTCACGAGGCAGAACGGCGTAACCCGCGAATACCTCGCCAGCCTTCCGGCCCACGCATGGTTCGCCAAGCGTATCCGCGAGCTGATGGATTACGAACGCTTCGGCCTGCCGCGGAAAGCGGGCCGCAATTACTTCTACATGCGCAATTCCGGGCTGCAGAACCAGTCGCAGCTCTTCGTCCGTAAAGGGCTGGACGGCGCGCCGCGCCTGCTGATCGATCCCAACGCATGGGCCAAGGATGGCACCACTGCGCTCGATGATTGGGAGCCTTCGAAGAACGGCAACCTGCTCGCCTATTCGGTGCAGGATGGCGGCACGGACTGGCGGATTATCCGGGTGGTTGATGCCAGGACCGGCAAGGTACTGCCCGACGAGATCCGCTGGGCCAAGTTCACCGGCATTTCGTGGATCGGCAATTCCGGCTTCCTCTACTCGCGCTTCCCCGAGCCGAAGGAAGGCGCGGCATTCCAGCAGCTCAACACAAACCAAGAAGTGCGTTTCCACCGCATTGGCACGCCGCAATCGGCGGATGAGCTGGTCTATTCCACGCCCGACCAGAGCGAACTCAGCCATGGCGCCGAGGTAACGTGGGATGGCCGCTGGATGGTGATCACCACCTCCAAGGGCACCGACAACAAGTTCGCGGTCCATGTGATGCGGATGAAGGGCGGCAAATGGGGCGCGCCACAGGAGCTGATTGGCAAGCTGGAGAACGACTGGCGGCTGATCGAAGGCATGGGCGACACGCTCTACTTCATGACAAACAAAGGCGCGCCGAAGCTCAAGGTGGCGAAGGTGGAACTGGGTAAGCCCGGCCAGTCGTTCACCGATGTCATCCCTGAACGCGCCGAAACGCTCACCCGCGCGCAGATCGTCGGGGACCGGATCATCCTCAATTACCTGAAGGACGCGGCATCAACCGCCGAGGTCGCCTCGCTCGACGGCAGGCCGGTGCAGCAGATCGGGCTCAATTCGATCGGCACCGCATCGGGCTTCACCGGGCGGCCGGGTGATCCGGAGACGTTCTATTCGTTCTCCAGCTTCAACCAGCCGAGCGCGATCTATCGCTATGACAGCAAGACGGGGGCATCGGTTCCCTTCGCACAGCCGAAACTGACATTTGATCCTGCGGCCTATGTGATCGAGCAGCGCTTCTATGCCTCGAAGGATGGCACCAGGGTGCCGATGTTCATCGTCCGCAAAAAGGCGTTTGCTGGCAACAAGACTCCGGTCCCGACGCTGCTCTATGGCTATGGCGGGTTTGATATTTCCGAGACCCCGGGCTTTTCCGCCAGCCGTATGGCGTGGATGGAGGCGGGCGGGGCATTTGCCCTCGCCAACCTGCGCGGCGGCGGGGAATACGGCAAGGCGTGGCATGATGCCGGGCGGCTGCACAACAAGCAGAATGTTTTCGATGATTTCATCGCCGCGGGTGAATACCTGATCGCGCAAGGGATCACGCCGAAGGATGGCCTGACGATTCAAGGCGGATCGAACGGCGGCCTGCTTGTTGGCGCGGTGGTCAACCAGCGGCCCGATCTGTTCGCCGCTGCCGTGCCGCAGGTGGGCGTGATGGACATGCTGCGCTTTGATCGCTTCACCGCCGGACGATACTGGGTGGATGACTATGGCTATCCGGACCGCGAGGCCGATTTCCGCGTGCTGCGCGGCTATTCGCCCTATCACAATATCAAGCCGGGCACGGCCTATCCGCCGGTGCTGGTGACAACAGCCGATACTGATGACCGCGTGGTGCCGGGGCACAGCTTCAAATATACCGCCGCGCTGCAGGCGGCTGATCCCGCAGGCAAGCCGCACCTGATCCGCATCGAGAGCCGCGCCGGCCACGGAGCGGGTAAGCCGACCGCCAAGGCGATCGAAGAGAGCTCGGACGTCCTCTCGTTCCTCGCGGCCTGGAGCGGCCTGAAGCCGGGGCAATAAGAAACCCGGCCCGCACGGCGGCGGACCGGGTTCCTGTAATTCGTCAGCTGCTTACTTGGCCGGAATCTTGGTCAGATCGGCGTCGATCTTGGCGAGCAGTTCATCCTTGATCTGGTCAGGAGCAAACTGCTGGATCTGCTTGAAGGTCATGCCCTTGGCCATGTCGATCTGCGGGTTGCTGCTGAAGCCGGGCATGTACTTTTCGATAACAGCCTTGGAAGCGGGATTGTCGAGCAGATCGCCGATGGTGGTTTCGGCGGTCGACATAACCTTGGCATCGGCGGCCAGAACCGGCGCGGAAAGGGTGGCAGTGGCGATAAGGCCGGCAATCATGGCAGTGCGAAGCATTTCAGAATCCCTCTTGTAGTGACAGGCCGCCTTTGACGGCACTCGGTTGAAGCGTGGATGAACAAACGCGATTTCGGCAAAAAGTAATTCAACTTTTGACGCATTATGGGATCGGTCAGGCGGGTCAATTTGTCAACGCTGTTTGGGTCCGGCTGCGCCCCTGCATCGACAAACGCACAAACAGTTGCACATCCAGGGCCAAACCCCGCATGGTGTTCCGGATGGAGGAAACGGGCGAATCTGCAAGCGAAACCGCTGCGCGGCCAATTGCATGGCGTTATGCCATGGCGAGCCGGGCGCATGTCGTGGTCGATTGCGCTGCCTATTTCGTGTTGATGCAGGAGGCCATGCTGGCCGCACGCCAGCGCATCCTGATGATCGGCTGGGATTTCGATACCCGGGTGCTGCTGGGGCCGGGGCGGCGATGGTGGAACAAGCCAAGCCGCAAACGTCCACCGGCGCGGCTCGGTTGGTTTGTGACCTGGCTGATCAATCGCAAGCCAAGGCTGGAAGTGCGCGTGCTGCGCTGGAATTTCGGCGCGCTGATGTTTCTGCTGCGCGGGGCGATGGTGCTCGATCTGATCCGCTGGTCATTCAAGCGGCGGATCCTGTTCAAGCTGGACAACGCCCACCCGTTGGGCTGCAGCCATCACCAGAAGATCGTTGTGATTGACGATGCCTTTGCCGTCTGCGGCGGCATCGACATGACGACCAAGCGTTGGGACCGGCCCGAGCATCTGGACGTCGATCCGCTGCGCAAGGGGCCATGGGGCAGGCCCTATGGCCCATGGCATGATCTGACCCTGCTGGTTGAGGGTGATGCGGCTGCGGCACTGGGTGATCTTGGCCGCACCCGCTGGGAACGTGCCAGGGGCGGCGAGGTAGCTCCGTGCAAGGCCCAGAAGGACAGCCCCTGGCCCAAATCGGTTCGGGCCGAATTCACCAATGTCGAAGTAGGTATCGCGCGCACACAGGCGGCCTGGGCGGGCGCGGAAGAGATCACCGAGATCGAGGCGCTTTTCGTCGAGAACATCGCCCGGGCCCGCCACCATATCTATGCCGAGAGCCAGTACTTCGCCTCGCGCCGGGTGGCCGAAGCGATTGCCGGGCGACTGAGCCAGCCAGATCCGCCCGAGATCGTGCTGATCAATCCGCTCAGCGCCGAAGGCTGGCTGGAACAGACCGCGATGGACGGCGCGCGGGTGCGCTTGCTCCATGCCATCGCCGAGCGCGACCCGGCGCGGCTGATGCGCGTTTTCGTGCCGTTTACCGCTGGCGGAGAGCCGATCTATGTCCATGCCAAGCTGATGATCGTCGATGACGAGGTGTTGCGCATCGGCTCGGCGAATATGAATAACCGCTCGATGGGGCTTGATACCGAGGCCGACCTTTTCATCGATGCCCGCCGCCCGGCGAATGATCGCCTGGAGGTGCGCGAGGCGATCCGGGCGCTGCGCTATCGCCTGCTTGCCGAACATTGCGGGATTGCACCGGGAGAGGTTGCCGACTTGCTGAAGCAGCACGGTTCCATGGCGGCGATGATTGATGCTCTTGCGCAAAATGGGCCCAGCGCCGGCAAGCGGCTTGAATCTTTCCGCTTGCGTCCGCTCACCGAAACGGAAAAAGCAGTAGCCGATAATGCGCTGCTCGACCCTGAGCGGGCGGATGAACTGTTTGAATCGATCAGCCGCAGACGCGGCCTGTTCAGGCGCGGGGGCTTGCTCCGGCGGCCGAGATGAGGAGTTAGACGATGGGCTGTTCGGGCCATGATCATGAGCATGACGAGAACGGCAAGCTGATCGTTCCGGAAGAAGTACAGGAAGCCATCCGCACGCTGATCCGCTGGTCGGGAGACGATCCGGCGCGCGAAGGCCTGATCGATACCCCGGCGCGTGTTGGCCGGGCCTGGCGCGAATATTGCCAGGGCTACGAAAGCGATCCGGCGGTGCACCTTGGCCGCCAGTTCGAGGAAGTGGGCGGATATGACGAGCTGGTCCTGCTGAAAGACATTCCTTTCCAGTCGCACTGCGAACACCACATGGCGCCGATCACCGGCAAGGCGGCGATTGCCTATATGCCGCGCGACCGCGTTGTCGGCATTTCGAAGCTCGCCCGCGTGCTTCACGGCTTTGCCGAGCGGCTACAGATTCAGGAACGACTGACCGCAGAGGTCGCCCAGTGCATCTGGGAAAACCTCAATCCGCACGGCGTTGCCGTGGTGATCGAGGCGCAGCACGGCTGCATGACCGGGCGCGGGGTTCGCACGCCGGGCGTCGGCATGATCACCAGTCGCCTGATGGGTTGCTTCCTTGATGACCACCGCAGTCGCAAGGAAGTGCTCAGCCTGATGGGCTATTGATCTCTATTCGATGATCATCATCGGCGGCTTTTCGCCTGCCACTCCCGGCTTGCCGATCTTCATCGCAAGGCATAGCGGAATCATCAGCGCGCCGCCGATCAGCATCGCCTGAAAGGTGTGGCTATAGGCCACCATGGCGGCCTGCTGGGCTACTTTGCCGACCTCACCCGCAACCGAGAACGGTGCGGTAAGGTCAAAGTCCGGCAGGCGCATGGTGACCAGCGGATCATCGGGCCGGACATGCTCGACCAGACGTGATTGCGTTGTTGCCATGTCGCGCAGGGTCATCGTCTGGATCACGGAAACGCCCACGGCCCCGCCGACATTGCGCATCAATGAAAACAGCGCGGCGCCTTCGTTCTTGAACTGCTCCGGCAGGGTGGTGAACACCAGCAGCATCAGCGGCAGGAATATCAATCCCGAACCCAGCCCCTGAACCAGCGATACCAGCGCGATGGTTGTCTGGCTGGTGTTGAGGTCCGCCTGCGAAAGCATCCAGAAGCCCGAGAGCATCAGGCTCATGCCAACGACAATCGGCACACGCGGATCGACCCTGCCGGCGATCTGGCCGGCGATCAAAACCGTAACGATATTGCCAGCGGCGCGCGGCAGAGAAACGAACCCGGTCGTCAGCACGGGAAAGCCCAGCAATTGCTGCATGAAATTGGTGATGATCGGCATGGCCCCGACCAGAAAGATCCCCACCAGCGCGCTGATTGCCGTGCCCAGCGCAAAATTGCGGTCACGGAAGATCTCGGGTTTGATGAAGGGGTTTTCGGTTGTGAAAACGTGGACCAGCGAAAGGTAGAGGAACAGGAAAGACAGACCGACCTCGATCGAAACCTCGGTTGATGAAAACCAGTCGAGCAGTTGCCCCCGGTCCAGCGCCAGCTGTCCGGCTGTCAGCGTGGTCGAAATCAGGAAGAAGCCCTTCAGGTCAAAGCGGTGGGCAATATTCTTTATGTGATCACGGGCGAACAGGGCAAAGCCGATCAACGACAGCGCGCCGATCGGCACGTTGATCAGGAAGATCCATCGCCACGAGATGTACTCGATCAGCCATGCGCCGACTGTGGGCCCGAGCATCGGGCCGACCAGCGCGCCGATCCCGAAGGCGGCAATCGCAGGCCCGTGCTTTTCGGGCGGATAGATATCGATCAGCAGGATCTGGCTGAGCGGCACCAGTCCCGCTCCTGCCGCCCCCTGGATGAAGCGGAACAGCACCAGCAGCTCAAGATTGGGCGCCAGCCCGCAGCCCAGCGAGCTAACGGTGAAGAAGAACACCGATGCTTCCATCACCCGGATGCGGCCAAAGCGGTCTGCCAGCCAGCCGGCCAGCGGCGTCATCACGGCGGCAGCGATCAGGTAACTGGTCAGCACCCAGGTGATCTGCTCTGGCGAAGCGGCAAGGGTCGACTGGATGCGGGTAAGCGCGATGGTCGCAATCGTGCTGTCCAGCGTCACCAGAATCACCGCAGTCAGCGCGGAAATCGTGATCAGCAGTTGCGTGCGACTGTCAGGATAAGTCTTTACTTCTGCCATATCCTCACACCGGCCAGCCGAAACGGCGACCGAGTGTCAAGAGCAGCAGGTAGCCTGCGATGGCAAGCAGGGCGCCGCCAAGAAGCGCCGGTGCGATGCCGAATCCGCGCCGCAACAGCAGCGCCATAACGGCAAAGGCGGGCAGGGCGGCGATCACATAAAGCGCGGTGCCGGCGACGAAATCGGCGGCGCGCAAGGGATCACTGGTATCACGCCACAACCAGACCAGCGCGATCATTGTCGTCAATGGCAGCGAGGCGACCAGCGCGCCCCAGCCCGGATTGCGCCGGGCAAGCTCGGAGGCAACGGCGATCAGCAGGCCGGACACGGCCGCCTTGATCGCCAGTTGCCCCCAGAGCATCAGCTCGGCTCAGATCTGGTCGAGCATATATTCGGCGGCGCTCACCTTGAACTCGCCGGGTGCTTCGATGTTGAGTTCTTCGACAACGCCGTCGTTGATCACCATCGAAAAGCGCTGGCCGCGATGGCCAAGGCCGCCGCCGGTCAGGTCAAGCTCCAGGCCCACAGCCTTGGCAAAGTCGCCGTTGCCGTCTGCCAGCATGGTCACGGCCGGATCGCCGTCACGCGTAGCCCATGCGCCCATGACGAAAGGATCGTTGACCGCGGTGCAGGCGATTTCGTCGATGCCCTTGGCCTTCAGCTCAGCGGCCTTGGCGACATAGCCTGGCAGGTGCTTGGCCGAGCAGGTGGGGGTAAAAGCGCCGGGTACCGAGAACACGGCAACCTTGCGGCCCTTGAAATAGTCACCGGTCTGGACCGGTTCGTTGCCGTCCGGGCCAACCTTGGTCAGCTTGACGTCGGGCAGTGCGTCTCCCTTGGCGATAGTCATGGCGTGGGGTCCTTCTTTACTTGAGGGGAATCTGTTGCAGACAGCCATATGGCCTTTTGCGATTGGATCGCAACAGGCAAGAACTGGTTAATTTCACTTTACTGCGCTCCTTCAACCCAAAGTAAACCTGATCCCGCAAATTGGCACTGCGGAGGGACACTGCTTTGGGTTGAATTGGGAGTACCGGGTCATGCAAAAATTTTTGAAGTCAGCGGCGGCAGGTTTGGCCGCAGCAGGATTGCTTTTGTCCGTGCCAGCGCAGGCCGCCGGACCGGGAACGGCAGAGAAGCTTCGCCGTCTTGATATCATGCTGATGGTAACGGCGCTGCGCTGCCGCACCACGGCGGACAACTTCCAGCCGGATTTTGCCGCCTTTGAAAAGGCGCACCTGCTCGAACTGAACGGCGCTTCAAACGAACTGAAGCGCGGCCTGATCGGCCAATATGGCGCAGCAGGAGCCAACCGCGCGCTCGACCGGCTGAGCACCGGCATGGCCAACCAGTATGGTCAGGGCCACCCCTGGCTGGGCTGCGCCGATCTGAAGTCGGTAACCAAGAGCCTCGCCCTGATGCGCGGGCCCGCAGCGCTGGAAGAAGCGGCTGACCAGCTGCTTTCCAGCGAAGGTTCCGGGCCGGAACTCGCGTTCGTCCGCCGCTAACTCAAGTCCAGGGCCGGAACCCTTCGGGTCGCACCAAAGGTTCGTATAGAGACACATAAAGATATCTTTATATTCCCGGCAAGAACGGCTAAGGGCGGTGCCATTGACGTGGTGCCGCCCTTGGTCTTGTTTGGTCATGCGGCACCTCCCAGCAGGAGAATTGCCCCGTGTCCGCCGTGCTCGAAGCCAAGAACGACTATGTGATCGCCGATATCGGCCTTGCCGAATATGGCCGCGCCGAAATCAATATTGCCGAAATCGAAATGCCGGGCCTGATGGCGCTGCGCAAGGAGTTCGGGGCTGCGCAGCCGCTCAAGGGCGCGCGCATCACCGGCTCGCTGCACATGACGATCCAGACCGCTGTGCTGATCGAAACGCTGGTCGCACTGGGCGCAGAGGTCCGCTGGGCCACCTGCAACATCTTCTCGACGCAGGACCACGCCGCTGCTGCCATTGCTGCAGCCGGTATCCCGGTCTTCGCGATCAAGGGCGAGAGCCTTGCCGAATACTGGGACTACGTTGGTTCGATCTTCGATTGGGATGACGGCACCGGCCGCACCGCCAACATGATCCTTGACGATGGCGGCGATGCCACCATGTTCGCGCTGTGGGGCGCGCGCGTCGAAGCTGGCGAAGACCTGTTCGAACCCAGCAATGCCGAAGAAATCGAATTCTGCCGCGCGCTGAAGGCTTTCCTCAAGGCTAAGCCCGGCTACCTCACCATGTCGGTTGCCCACATCAAGGGCGTTTCGGAAGAGACCACCACCGGCGTCCACCGCCTTTACCAGATCGCCAAGGACGGCAAGCTGCCTTTCCCGGCGATCAACGTGAACGATTCGGTCACCAAGTCGAAGTTCGACAACCTCTATGGCTGCAAGGAATCACTGGTTGACGCGATCCGCCGCGCCACTGACGTAATGCTCGCCGGCAAGGTGGCTTGCGTTGCCGGGTTCGGCGATGTCGGCAAGGGCAGCGCTGCATCGCTGCGCAATGGCGGCGCCCGCGTGATGGTCACCGAAGTCGATCCGATCTGCGCGCTGCAGGCGGCGATGGAAGGCTATGAAGTCGTGACGATGGAAGAAGCCGTCACCCGCGCCGATATCTTCGTCACCGCCACCGGCAACGAAGCCGTGATCACCGCCGAGCACATGAAGGCGATGAAGAACATGGCGATTGTCTGCAACATCGGCCACTTCGACAGCGAGATCCAGATCGCCGCGCTCGACAACTACAAGTGGACCGAGGTCAAGGCCGGAACCGATCTGGTTGAATTCCCCGATGGCAAGCAGATCATCATCCTCGCCAAGGGCCGTCTGGTGAACCTCGGCTGCGCCACCGGCCACCCCAGCTTCGTCATGTCCGCCAGCTTTACCAACCAGACGCTGGCGCAGATCGAACTGTTCACCAAGTCGTCGCAGTACAAGAACGAAGTCTATGTCCTGCCCAAGCACCTCGACGAAAAGGTCGCGGCGCTGCATCTGGAAAAGCTGGGCGTGAAGCTGACCCAGCTCAGCCAGAAGCAGGCGGATTACATCGGCGTGCCGCAGTCTGGCCCGTTCAAGCCGGATCATTACCGCTATTGATCGCTGGATTGCGGTCCCAAAAATAACCTCGTCATTCCCGCGAAAGCGGGAACCCATCTCGTGAGTTCGCGTTTTACGAATCGTCGGAGATGGGTCCCCGCTTTCGCGGGGATGACGAAAATTTGTTAGGGCGGATTGGAATTTGCCGCCTCGGTTGATCCGGATTGATGTTGCCCTCACTCCTCCACCCGCGCTAATCCGGCGGGCGAAGGAGAGTTCACTTGGCCACCAATCATCCCGTCCCCGCCGAATGGGCGGCGCGCGCCTATGTCGATGCAGCAGGCTATGCCGAGAAGTATCGCCGCTCGATCGAAGAGCCCGAGGCATTCTGGCGCGAAGAGACCGCGCGGCTGGACTGGATCAAGCCATGGACCCAGCTCTCCAAGTGCTCGTACAACGAGGCTGACTTCGGCATCGAATGGTTTGCCGATGGCACGCTGAACGTCAGCGCCAACTGCCTTGACCGCCACCTTGCCGAAAACGGTGATACCGTCGCGATCATCTGGGAAGGCGATGACGCCGCCCAGCAGCGCAAGATCACCTACCGCGAACTCCACGCCGAAGTCTGCCGCATGGCCAACGTGCTGAAGGGCATGGGCGCGAGCCGCGGCGACCGCGTGACGATCTACATGCCGATGATCCCCGAGGCGGCGATGGCCATGCTCGCCTGCGCGCGGATCGGCGCGATCCATTCGATCGTCTTCGGCGGGTTCAGCCCGGAGGCGCTCGCGGGCCGCATTTCGGACTGCGATTCCAAGCTGATCATCACCGCCGATGGCGGCTGGCGCGGGGGCAAGCTGGTTCCGCTGAAGGCGAATGTCGATGCCGCGCTGGCCGAATGCGACTGGGTAGAAAACGTCCTCGTCGTGCGCCACACTGGCAGCGAAGTTACCATGCAGGCGGGCCGTGACCGGTTCTGGGACGAACTTCGCGAAGGCGCATCTGTTGACTGCCCGCCCGAGGAAATGGGCGCGGAAGATCCGCTGTTCATCCTCTACACCTCCGGCTCCACCGGCAAGCCCAAGGGCGTGCTGCACACATCAGGCGGTTACCTCACCTGGGCGGCGATGACCCACCACTACGTCTTCGATTACCGCCCCGGAGAGGTGTACTGGTGCGCCGCCGATATCGGCTGGGTGACCGGCCACAGCTACGTCGTCTACGGCCCGCTGACCAACGGCGCGACCGTGGTCATGTTCGAGGGCGTGCCCAACTATCCCACCCACAGCCGCTTCTGGGAAATTGTCGACCGCCATCAGGTCAACATCTTCTACGGCGCGCCGACTGCTCTGCGCGCCCTGATGCGCGAAGGCGACGAATGGGTGAAGAAAACCAGCCGCTCCAGCCTGCGCCTGCTGGGCAGCGTGGGTGAGCCGATCAATCCCGAGGCATGGGAATGGTACTGGCGCGTTGTCGGTGACGAGCGCTGCCCCATCGTCGACACCTGGTGGCAGACCGAAACCGGCGCGGCGATGATCACCGGCATGCCCGGGGCCATCGACATGAAGCCCGGATCCGCCAGCAAGCCGATGTTCGGCGTGGTGCCGCAGCTGGTCGATGCGGAAGGGCAGGAACTGCACGGAGCGACCGACGGCAACCTGTGCATCACGCAAAGCTGGCCCGGCCAGATGCGCACCGTCTGGGGCGACCACGCGCGCTTCTTCCAGACCTATTTCTCCACCTACCCCGGCAAATACTTCACCGGCGACGGCTGCCGCCGCGACGAGGACGATTACTACTGGATCACCGGCCGGGTTGACGACGTGATCAACGTCTCCGGCCACCGCATGGGCACCGCCGAGGTGGAGTCTGCACTGGTGGCGCACCACGCGGTTGCCGAGTCAGCCGTGGTCGGCTTCCCGCACGACATCAAGGGGCAGGGCATCTACGCCTATGTCACGCTCAACGCGGGCGAGGCCGAAAGCCCCGAAATGCGCGCCGAACTGGTCAAATGGGTGAGGAAGGAAATCGGCCCGATTGCGACACCGGATGTGATCCACTTTGCACCTGCTCTGCCCAAGACACGGAGCGGCAAGATCATGCGCCGGATCCTGCGCAAGATCGCCGAGGGGGATACGTCGAGCCTTGGCGATACCTCGACGCTGGCTGATCCGGGGGTTGTGGATAGCTTGCTGACAGGTGGTCGCGACTGATCAGGGCTGCCTGGTCATCCGCAGCATCGCCACATCATAACCCAGCGCCTTGGCGCGGCCGACCAGCGCATCCACCGCCGCCTTGTCCGGCTTTGCTTCACGCGAGAGCAGCCACAGGTAGCGGCCGGATGGCTCACCCACGATGGACCAAGAATAGTCCCCGGCATGGTCCAGCACCCAGTAGTCGCCGAAGAACGGGCCGAAGAAGCTGACCTTCAGCTTGGCGTTGCCGGCGTCGGGCACAATCTTGGCGCGGCCCTCGGCCTGGGTGGCCTTGCCATTTGGCTTCACGCATTTGTTGAGCACCGAAATCTTGCCGTCGCTGCGCAGGGCATAGTCGGCGGTCACTGCGTCGCAGTCTTTCTGGAAGCCCTGTTCATAGCGGGCGATCTCGTACCAGCGGCCGAGGTAGCGTTGCAGGTCAACCGGCTTGGCGGGCTGCGGCACGGCAGCGTTACCCACCGCGTGCTTTGGCCCCAGCGCGGCGCAGCCGGAAAGCACGGCTCCTGCGGCGAGCAGGGCGGCGAGGGCGAGGAAGGGCTTCTTGTTCATCGGCCCCTTGTGGCAGCATCAGGCTGTCTTACAACTGAATAGCTATTCCGCCTTCCCCTGAGCAGAGCGCAGGCCTAACCTCCGCCCCATGATCGCCCACACCATCCAGCTCGCGCTCGCTCCCGTCTTTGTGCTGGTGGCGATTGGTAACATCCTCAACCTGATGTCGACGCGGCTGGGGCGGGTGGTGGACCGGGCGCGGTTCCTGCAGGGGCGGCATGGCGAGACCGAGGGCATGGAGCACGATCAGCTCGTCGCCGAAATCCGCGCTATCGACAAACGCATCGGCCTCACCACCACGGCGATCCGCCTGCTGGTGTTGAGCGGGCTTTCGATCGGGGTTACCGTGGCGATCCTGTTCCTTGAAGAGATGGACAGCGTGCCCCTCGAACGTGTCGCGGCGGCATTCTTCCTGCTGGCGATCGGCCTGCTGATGGCTGCGCTGGTGCTCTTCCTGCGCGAGACCCAGGTGGCGGCGCAGATGCTGCGGATTCCCAAGGAGTTTCTGGAGAGCTAAGCCGCAGGCTTATCCACCCCATCCATTGCATCACCGTATTTGTAATCCAAATACCGCGTCTTGATCGCCAGATCGTCGATTGCCCCGCTGGCCAGTTGCCGCGTGACGGAGTCGATTTCGCCGCTGATCAGGCCGAGCGATTCCATGAACTGCTTGTTGGGATTGCTGCCGCCGCGATCCTCGTAGCGCAGGTGCTCGGGGATCTTGCGGTAGCCGTCGACCACGCCGGGCAGGTGCTCGCCCACCAGCTTGCGCACTTCGGCGACGGCGGGGTGGAGCGGATCGACGTCTTTCAGCTGCAGGCCCAGCGCATCAAGCTGCAAGCCGATGTGATCGACCAGCTTGACCGCTGGCGGCGGCAGGGCGCGGCGCTGGCCCTCCAGCCACAGCTCGGTGCGGCCGACCAGTGATTTGACGTCACCTGTGGCGATGTTGCTGAGGCTCGGCATTTCGAGCTTGGGATAGCGGGTGAACAGGCCCAGCGCGACCACGCTCGCCAGCACCGCAAGGATGATGCCGGTCCAGCCGATGCCGTTGATCACCAGCCCGGCAATGCTCGCCGCCAGCCAGATTCCGCCAATCGCCAGCAGCACCCGCCCCAGCTTCTTCAGCGCATGGCCGCGTTTGAGCTTGGCCGATTGCACACCAATCGAACCGAAACGCCGCCCGCCGCCGCGCTGTACGGCGAGTGTCTGGCGGGCAGCGGTAAGGATACGGTCGCTTTCCTGCGCGGGGCTGGCCAAGTGCTTAGCCCTCCAGGCTCAGCAGGCTGGGGGCATCGTGGGTGATTGCGCCCTGCGCTGCGCCCTCGGCCCGGGCGATATAGGCTTTCGATTTCTCGATCTCGCCGCCCAGCGTCGTCACTGTCTGCTTCATCGATTCCAGCGCCTTCAGCTTGAAGGTGTCGATGTTGTCCATCGTGTCATAGATGTTCTGGAAGGCGAGTTGCAGCGTTTCGAGCGGAATGGTGCTTGAAGCTGCCTGTTCGTGGATCTTCGCGGTCTGCTCCTTCAGCAGCTTGCCGGTGGAATCAATGATGCCCGCGGTGGTTTCGTTGAGCGCGGTGATCTGCTGCAGCACCAGCCGCTGGTTCGTCATTGCCTGAGCCACGGTCACCGCCGTGCGCAGCGCGCCGACGGTGGTGGTGCTGGCGCGATCGACACCTTTGACCAGCTCGACATTGTTCTTCTTGACCAGATCGAGCGCGAGGTAGCCCTGCACCGTCACCGCCATCTGCGTCATCAGATCCTGCGTGCGCTGGCGGGTATAGAACAGCGCGGACTCGCGCAGCGCCTTGGCCTTGGCCGGCTCGGTGATGTCGAGATCGGCGGCCTTGTCTTCCAGCCTGGCATCGAGCGTGCGCGAAATGTGGATCATCTGTTCAAGGTTGCCCATGGCCTCCCACAGCTTGGTGCGCTCCACGTCGATCGCGGCATTGTCCATCAACAACTCGTCCTTGCCCGATGCGAGGTGATCGAGGATCGACTGGATGTGCCCCTGCGCCGACTGATACGACTGGAAATAGCGCTTCAGCGGGTTGCCGAAAGGGATGATGCCGAGGATCTTGCGGCTGGGGGCCAGCGCACCCTTCTTGCCGGGATCAAGGCTCTCCACCGTCTTGCGCAGCTCTGCGAGATTGGCGCCGACGCCCGAATCCTTGTCCATCGCGCGCACCGGGCGATCGAGGAAGCGGTTTGACATTCCCGCCGCCTGCACGATTTCCTTGCGACCCATATTGGTCAGCTGATCGACCAGCTTGCCGAATTCGGGGCTGGCGGCATCCTTGGAAACCAGATCGTTGATAAAGGCATCAACCTTGGCATCAAGCTTTGCCTTGGCGTCATCGGCAACGGGGACCAGCCCCACGGCCTGCGCGGGGGCGATCACCGGCACCGGATCGGGCGGGGTGAGCGTGATGGCGGGCTCGGCGGTTGCTACAGGTGTCGTGGCCATGATTTTCGCGTCTTCCTGAAAGTCTGTTTCCGCAACATGGGGGCGCGGCGGGAACAGTCAAGCTGTATTAGCGATATAAGACACAAGGGGCAAGCGGGAACGGGCAAGCGGGTTCGCTTCAGCCAAACCGGCGCCCTATCCGAACAGCCAGTGGCCCAGCAGGCGACCGAAGGGGAAGGTCAGGAACCCGGCGACGATGATTCCGCCGGTGACAATCCCGCGAATGCTCCTGCGGTGAGCCTCCACCCGATGCGTCCGCGCGCGCCAGACCAAGAGCGGGACCGAAACGATCACCAGAACCGAGAGCAGATGGATCGGACTGAAATGGCCGTGGTTCAGAATCCGCACCCGCAGCGAGGCCAGCGCCGTCACCATCATGGCGATTGCCCAGATCCAGCCGAGTTGCCGGTGGAGCCTGTTACCGCGCCGCCGCAACAGCAGGACCGGGGTCAGCACCAGTGCGACCAGCAGGCTGCCAAAATGGAGCCAGATCGCCAGCGGAATCTGCGCCCACTCCGCCCGCCCCTTGGCCACCGCGACCAGCGCCATCACGGTCAGCAGAATGGTGAGATAGGCCAGCGCCTTCTCGTAAGGGGTGGGGGCGGTGGACGGGTTCATTGACGTAATAATCCTGAAAAGAGCCTTTACGTCAAGCAGTTACCTGATCAGGACTTCAAGCCGCCTCAAGCAGCTTGAACGGCTCTATCTCGCCCGAAAGGTACAGCTTCTTCGCCTTGGCCCGGCTCAGCTTGCCCGAGCTGGTGCGCGGCAGGGTGCGGGGCGGGACCAGTTCCACAACACAGTTCATGCCGGTGATCGAGCGGACCTTGTCGCGGATCTGGGTGTGGAGTTTCACCCGCTCTTCGGGATCGGAAACGCGGCAGTGGACCAGCACGGCGGGGACTTCCTCGCCGTTTTCGCTCTCGACCGAGAAGGCAGCGATGTCGCCGTGGTTGAAGCCAGGGAGCTGTTCAACCGCCCATTCGATATCCTGCGGCCAGTGGTTCTTGCCGTTGATGATGATCATGTCCTTCGCCCGGCCGACGATGAACAGGTAGCCATCGACCATATAGCCCATGTCACCGGTATCGAGCCAGGCCCCCTTGCCATCTTCACTTGGGACGAGGCATTCCGCCGTCGCTTCGGGATCGCGGAAATAGGAGTGCATCACCGACGGGCCACGGCACCAGACCTTGCCGATGTGGTGATCGGGCAGGCTCTGGCCCTTCTCGCCGCGGATTTCGAGGTCCATGTCGCGCACGGCCTTGCCGCAGTTGACGATGGCGCGGTAGCGAGCCGGACGGCTGAGATCGCGCTTGGTGCCGGAAAGACGCTCTTCCTCGACGAGTTCGACGCGGATGCCTTCGCCCGGCGGCATGAGGGTGACGGCGAGCGTTGCTTCGGCAAGGCCATAGCTCGGCAGGAAAGCGCTGGCCTTGAAGCCGGCAGGCGCAAAGGCGTTGACGAAGCCCTGCATCACGTCGGGCCGGATCATGTCAGCGCCGTTGCCGGCGATGCGCCAGCGCGACAGGTCAAAGCGCTCGGAAACGTGGGTCTGGCTCGAAATGCGGCGGGCGCAGATGTCGTAGCCGAAAGTGGGCGAATAGGAGCACGAATTGCCCGGATTGCGGCTGATCATATCGAGCCATGCCAGCGGGCGGCGGGCGAAATCCTCGGTCTTGAGATAGTCCGTCGAGATCTGGTTGGCGATCATCGACAGGAAGCAGCCGACGAGGCCCATGTCGTGATACCAGGGCAGCCAGGAGATGCAGCGGTCACCCGGTCCCAGGTGCATGCCGTGCGAATGGCCGGCGAGATTGTTGAGCAAAGCCTCATGGGTCACCGCAACGCCATGCGGGAAGCGGGTCGAGCCTGACGAGTACTGCAGATAGCAGATATCATCGCCCTTGGCCTCGGGCAGCGCGCAATCGGGGGCGGGAGCAGTAGCAAAGTCCTGCCACGAAATACCCTTGCAACCTTGCCGTGCGGCAGCGGTGCCGCACATTTCTGCCAGTTCTTCAGGGAAGAACAGCACTTCGGGATCAGAGCTTTGCAGCTGGACGGACAGCTGATCGATATAATTGTCCTTGCCGCCAAAGCTGGTGGGCAGCGGCAGCGGCACCGGCCATGCGCCGGCATAGACCGTGGCGCAAAACAGTGCGGCGAAATCGGGGCCAGTCTCGGCGATCAGGGCAACGCGGTCCCCGGGCTTGATGCCAAGGCCGATCAGGCGGCGTGCGGTAACCAGCGCATCATCGCGCAGCTCGGAAAAAGGATAGACGCGGGCCAAATTGCCGCGGGCATCATGGAAGTTCAGGCCTTTCAGCCCACGCGCGGCATAGTCCAGCGCTTCACCAAAGGTGCGGAAATCGGCGTTACGACGTGGCAGATCATCGTCGTTGGGTGTCGGCACCAGCACGGTGTCGTTCATCAGCATAAACCCGTTTGTTGTTTCTCTGTTTTGCATTCAAGAACCTTGGCCAGAACCTTAGCGAGCCGCGACTGAATCGAAACGCGCATGGTTGCAAATCCCCTAAAATGCAAGCGGGTCTCCCCATTCGGGCGAGACTGTGGCACGATTATGGCCAAATGAGGCAAAACCCCCGCCAAGATCGCACGCCGAAACCGCTCACAACCGCGGCGTTGAACGATATGGCGCTGCGCTATGTCGCGCGCTTTGCCACCAGCGCGGCCAAACTTGAGGCCTATTTGCTGCGCAAGATTCGCGAGCGGGGCTGGGAAGGGGATGGCCATGCGCCGGTTTCCGCCCTGGTCGAGCGCTTCGTGGCGGCAGGCTATGTCGATGACGAGGTCTATGCCCGCAGCAAAACCGGCAGCCTGCTGCGCCGCGGCTATGGCAAGCGGCGGATCGACCAGACGCTGGGTGCGGCGGGCATTGCTGTGGAAGTGCGTGAGGCAGTGGCGGCGGGCGAGGGCGATCTGCGCCGCGCCGCTCTGGCGCTGGCCCGCAAGCGCCGGTTCGGGCCTTTCGGCAAAGCCAAGCAGGACAGGGCGCTCAGCGAAAAGCAGCTCGCTGCGATGCTGCGGGCGGGGCACCGGCTGGACATGGCGCGCGAATTGGTCAATTCGAGCAGCATTGAGGCAGCCGAGCTCTGGGCTGCAGGAGACGAATAGCGATGCGTGCACCAGTGCTTACCTCGGTTCTTGTTGCGGTGCTGGCCGCCTGCTCGCCCGGCAAGTCGCAAGGCGCGCAGAGTGCCCCCATGGCCATCGAGGATGCGCCGCGCCATGCCGTATCCGGCCTGCCGGTGGTGCCGCTCACCGTCATCCACGCCGGGCGGAAGCATGTGTTCCAGGTGGAAGTCGCCCGCAGCGAGCCCGAGCAGGAAAAGGGCTTGATGTTCCGCACTTCGATGGGCGCGGACGAGGGCATGATCTTCCCGATGAACCCGGTACGCTATGCTTCGTTCTGGATGAAGAACACGGTGATCCCGCTCGACATCATCTATATCGGCGCCGACCACCGCATCCTGAATGTAGCCGCCAATGCCGTGCCCTATTCCGAAACGCCGCTCTATTCAGAAGGCCGCGCGGCCGGCGTGCTGGAACTGAACGGCGGCAGAGCGGCGCAGCTGGGGATCGGCAAGGGCGATCTGGTCAGCTGGTAGTGACGGCGCTGGGTCCGCCAATCACTGCGGCCGGGTCTCGATCAGATAGAACACCGAAGGCGCGTAGGTGTGCGATTCGGCGACGATCCGCCACTTGCCCGCCGCCACATTGCCCAGGATCAGCTCTTCAAGCCGCCGCTGCGCCACGGGGGCGCCGTGGTGATAGATCACCTCGTGGTTGCGCATGACGATCGATTGCTGCTGGTAATAGATGAAATCCGGCGGTGCCTTTTGCAGGTCGCTGATCAGCGCCTCAACGTGCGGGGCGGTGGTCGTGTCGAAGAAGGTTTGCACATAACCGTGCCATGGCGCGATCCGGCAATAGGAATTGGCAAAGGGCCATGGGGCGGAAAGCAGCGATTGCCCGGGCCTGATCCGCGCGCAGACCGGATCGATCATCGCGGCGAGTTCGGCGGGAATGTAGTGCAGCCCATTGCGGTCATCGCGTAGCAGATAGTCGCCGCCCAGCGCCGGTACCCGGTAGTCCAGCCAGCGATAGGGGTTGGCGGTGCGATAGCTTACGCCCTCGCAGGCAATCGCGGAAAACAGGATCAGCAGCAGGCCGCTGGCGAGCAGGTTGCCCTTGGCTGGTGATCCGCCTTGCGTGGCGATCACGGTAAACAGGGCGAGCGTCATGGCGGCTGGCGGATAGAGCGAATAATAGGTGCCGCCAGAACTCAACGATCCGAAAATGAACAGCATGACCGGATAGACCAGCAAAGCGAAATCGAGTCGCTGCGGGGCGGCCCCAGCAGACCTTGCCGCCCTGAAGATGGCGAGGATCAGGGCGGTCAGGCAGGCTGCGGTTGCCCCAAGGAGCGTGATCGGCGTGATGTGCTCGATCGATACCTGCCAGCCCGAGAGCAGGATCAGCACGGCAAACACCACGCAGGCGAACACAGTCACGATCCGCGACCACTGCGAACCCCGGCGGGCGAGGTGAGCGGCAAACCCGCCCGAAATCAGGCTGGCGACGATGAGCCACCTGAAGGGAAGGGCAAATTTGGCCAGCATATCATGGAACGAATTCAGATAGAGCTGGAGCGGATAGCCCAGAAGCGAGCCCCCGCCGCCCTTGGCTCCCGATGCTTCAACCACCGATTCCACAAACCACACTTGCGGCGTTTCGCGCAGGCAAAGCAGGGTCAGCAGCAGCAGCGCCACGGCTGCTGCTGCCGCCCAGAGCGCGGCGAGCAGAACCTCACGGGTCAGCCCCTTCCTGAGAACCGCGACAAAACAGGCAGCCAGAATGATCGCCGCGCCGTCATTGGGCCGGGTCAGCACGGTCGCGGTGCAGATCACCGCTTGCAGCAGGGCATAGCGGCGGACCGAAAGGCTCCCCTGCTGCAGCGCTATCGCGACAAGCAGCGAGGAAAAATAGAGCAGGGCCGAGAGGCCGTGATAGTCGTCAAAACGAAAGGCTTCAAAGCGGATCGAGGTGAAGAACACAGCGATGATCAACACCGCCCGGATCAGCGGATTCACTCTGGCAAGGCGGCACAGCCGGACCACCGCCGTAACGAAACCGGCCATGATCAGCAGGAACAGCCAGCGGCTGCTGATTATCCCGCCCGCCGACAGTTTGAGCGAGAGCAGCGCCAGCAGCGGAAACAGCGGCTGCTGGTTGAAATCCAGATCGGAATAGAGCCGCTTCCCGGCCATCAGCTCTTGCGAATAGAGCATCCATGTTCCGTCGGCCGGGCCCAGCACATAAGCCAGCGAGACCGCCCCGAAACCAAAACAGAACAGCGCAGCAAGTATGGCCAGCCAGTCGGCTGCCAGCGCCTTGCCAAGGAAACTGCGTGGGCTTTGGGCGTTCATGATCAAATCATTTCATGCGAACAGTGACTTGGCAAATCCGGTGCCGCCTTTTTGCACAGTGGCACCGGGCGCAGGCTGGCTCACATTTTCCCGCCTGGCCATCTTGCCCCATCCCCTCTTGCCGACCCCCCCCCAATTCCGCTAGGCGGCTGGGCATGGGAATCCTCGGCAAGATATTCACCTGGTGGGACGGTGCGACGATCAGCACCCTGCTCGTCAATGCCTTTTCTGGCGAACACGTCGGCACCGACGCGCAGGGTAATCGCTATTACCGCGCGAAAAAGCGCCGTTCGGACGGCACCGAAGTGCGCCGGGTGATCTACAATGGCGCCAACGATGCCAGCCGGGTTCCGGCGGAATGGCACGGCTGGCTGCACAATTCCTATGATGGCGTGCCCGAAAGCCACCTGCCGCCCGCGCGCATCTGGGAGGTGGATTACACCCCCAATGCCACCGGTACTGTCGCTGCCTATCGTCCGCAGGGCGCGCTGGAAAAGGGCGGCCACCGGGCTGCGGCTACCGGCGATTACGAATCCTGGACACCGGAAGCCTGAATGATGCGTCGGGCGCTGGCCCTTGCTGCGGCTTCGTCGCTCGCACTTACCGGCTGCAACCGCCAGTCTGAAGACGTTATCGAAGCGCAGGCAACCGAAGTGCCAAAGGCGCTGGCTTCCAGCGCTAACGGCGGCCCGGTGGTGGAAAACCAGTTCGGCACCCCGGTGAAAGACCGCGTGGCGACGCTCGGCCTGCTCAACAAGCGCAACAATATCGAACAGGACATCGTGCTCAAGAGCGGCGAATCGCGCCGTATCGGCAATGTCTTCGTGAAGCTCGGCACTTGCGAGAAAACCGCGCCGTGGGAGCAGCCGCCCGAAACCGGCGCTTTCGTTCAGGTCTTCGTTGAAGAACGCGCCGATGCCAGCAAACCCTTTGTCTGGAACAAGGTGTTTTCCGGCTGGCTGTTCAAGAATTCGCCGTCACTCAATGTCGTCGAGCATCCGATCTATGACGTCTGGGTCAAAGACTGCGCTATGAAGTTCCCCGGCGAGGAAGAAGAGCCGGTCGCCGCAGCGAGCAGCGCGCCAAAGCCTTCGGGCAGTGCGAGCGCAACGCCCGCACCTTCGCCAAGCCCCACCGCTTCGCCTTCGGCCAAGCCGTCCGCCAAGCCAGCCGCCAAGCCCAGCGCATCGCCAACCGGCCGCTGAGCGGCTTTGAGTAGTTTGAGATAGCGCGCTTGCGTTATCTCCACCGCCCCCATCGAGGCGAGGTGCGGAGTGATGAACTGGCAATCGAGCAATTGCGTGCCGCCGGCCCTCAACGCCGCGACCAGCCAGGCCAGCGCGACCTTTGATGCATCGGTCATCCGGCTGAACATCGATTCGCCGCAGAACGCCGCGTCAAAGCCGACGCCATAGAGCCCGCCGACCAGTTCCCCCTGATGCCAGCACTCGATCGAGTGGGCGAAACCGAGCTCGTGCATTTTCACATAGCTCGCCTCGATCCGGTTGCTGATCCAGGTTCCTCCGCCGTCCGCCTCCTTGCTCTCGCTGCGCCTTGGCCCGGCGCAGGCGCGCAGGACATCGCCAAAGGCAGCGTTGCAGGTGACCGAAAACTTGCCCTGCCGCAGGGTTTTGGCGAGCGAATGCGACAGGTGGAATTTATCGAGCGGCAGCACCGCCCGCCGCCTTGGCTCGACCCAGAATACCTCTGGATCGTCGCGGGCATCGGCCATCGGAAAGATCCCGCTGCGATAGGCGAGCAGCAGGAGTTCAGGATCTATCGGGCCGACCGGGGCGTGCATTTGCGGTCTGATAGCATGGAATTTGCCGGGGTGTGATAGCTTCAATGCGGCGCGCAGCGTCAACGATTTCAGGTCGACGGAGCGGTGAACGGCAGGTAAGCCACAGGCCTATGGCGAATGATCCGGCAAGCTCCAGGGCGAGTGCATCAACCGATAGCGGCAAAGACACCAGGAGCTTTCATCTGTGGATGGATGCCTTCCGCACGATTGCCGCAGTCATGGTCCTGTTCAGCCATACGCGCGACATTGTCATGCAGGATTATGGCGGTGTGGCCTGGACCATGCCGGTCTATTTCGCGGCATCTTTGGGCCACACCGGCGTGGTGCTGTTTTTCGTCATGTCGGGCTACTGGATTTCCGCCTCGGTGGAATCGCGGGTCGCCGGAAAATCGTTCTGGCCCGAATACCTTATCGCGCGGCTGTCGCGGCTGTGGGTCGTTCTGATCCCCGCGCTGATTCTGGGCGGCCTGCTGGATTTCTTTGGCGACCAGATAGCGCACCTGCCGGCCTACCAGAATGTCATCGGCAGCCATAGCCTGACGGGCGATGTTGCGGCGCGGTTGAATATGCCGACATTCCTTTCCAACGCCTTTTTCCTCCAGACAATCGCCGCCCCGGTCTGGGGATCGAACGGGCCGCTGTGGAGCCTCGCGGCGGAATTCTGGTATTATCTGTTCTTCCCCACGATCATGATCATGGCCACCCGCACACGCCGGGTTCCCTGGCTGGTGCTGCTGGCCTGCATCGCAGTGTCGCTGGTCAATCAGCAGATCCTGTTCGGTTTTTTCGTCTGGCTCTTGGGTTATGCGCTGCAGATCATCCACCGGAGCCATTGGGCCGGGGAGCGGATCTTTGCCAGCCGGCTGGCCTTGTGGCTGTCGCTTGCCGTGCTGATGGCTGCCTTTGCCCTGAATTCGGTGATCAAGGACAGCGTTCCGGACATTGTGATGGGCGTGTTTTTTTCGGCTTTTGTGATTGCCTTGCGCGCATCATCGGCGCCGTTTCCCCGGTGCCTTGAATGGATGGCGCTCTATGGGCGCAAATCGAGCTACAGCCTTTACGCTATCCATTTCCCCATCGTGATCCTGCTCGGCGGGCTGGCGGTTGGCAGTGCGCGCTATGCCGCGGGCGGAGCCGGAATTCTCATGACCTGCGCGATCAGCATCGCCTGTTTTGTCGCCGCCTTCGGCTTCTCGCTGGTCACCGAATGGAACACCGATCAGGTGCGGCGCAAGATGACGCGGGTCTATGCGCGGGTGACAAACCGGGATTGACTGTGCCGCCCCGGCAACACCGCGCTTGCCAAGTCGGATAGTGGATACTAGAGGCCGCCCAACCTGCAGGAGCGTAGCTCAGTTGGTAGAGCATCGGTCTCCAAAACCGAGGGCCGTGGGTTCGAGTCCCTCCGCTCCTGCCAGGTTTTTCGTCTGAATCGGAAAAGGTCCCATAGCCTGATGGCCGAAACCGCCCTCCCAGTTCCCGAGGCCGGTTCCGCCAGCAAGCTGGGGATTCGCGACTGGTTCTTGCGTGATCGCTGGGCATGGTTCGCGCTTTTGCTTGCGCTGATGGCTGCCCTGCCGCCGATTCTTGCCCGCTATCCGCAGATGACCGATTACCCGGCGCACCTTGCGCGCTGGTACGTGATGCTGGCGCACGGCGATAATCCGGTGATTGATCGCTATTACGGCTTTCGCTGGGCATGGTCGGGCAACCTTGGTGCCGATCTGCTGATCTTCCCGCTCGCCAGCCTGTTCGGCATCGAGGCCGGCGGGCGGATCATCGTGATCATGACCCCGGTGCTCACGGGCCTCAGCATCATTACTGTCGAGCGCACGCTGCGCGGTCGCATCGGGGTTGGCTCGTTGCTAGCGATGGCGACGATCTGGTCACCCTCGCTGATCATGGGCTTCCTCAACTTCAACCTCAGCCTTGCGTTGACACTGTTTGCCTTTGCCTTCTGGATCAAGTCGGCGGGGAAGAAATGGCGCCAGGCGGTGTTTGTGCCGATCGGCCTGATTGTCTGGCTGTGCCATCAATCGGGCTGGGGTGTGTTCGGAGTGATGGTCTTCGGCTATGAATGGCACCGGCAGAAAAAGCTGATCCCTGCTGCGCTGGCTACGTTCCCGTTGTGGCTGCCGATTCTGCCCACCGTGCTGGCCGGTCATCAGGCGAGCGGTTCGATGTCCTATGGCCTCAACCCGCTGTGGGTGAAGTGGGTCGAATGGAAAACCGCGATGCGCGATCGCGAGGGCTATCTCGATATCGCCTCGACCATTCTGTTCTGCGCCCTGCCATTCATCGCGATCGCCTTCCGCAAGTTTGACGGCAGCCTTGGCCGGGCGGCTTTCATCATGGTATTCCTCGCGCTCGTCGTGCCGCGCCACTTGGGCGGGGGCGACTATGCCGATTACCGGCTGATCGGCGTGGCGCTGATGCTCGGCTCGCTGTCGATAGACTGGCGCGCGCCGAACTGGGTGATGGCGCTGGCCAGCCTGCCGTTTCTGGTCCGCATCTGGGTGACTGCGCTGGCCTGGCAGGGCACTTCGGCAGAAGTATCCGCGATGCTGCGCGCGCTGAACAATGTGCCGCGCGGGGCCAAGGTGGCCTATGCCTTTGAAGAGGTGGTGGGGCTTTGGCCGACGCCGGCCTATGGCCACATCGGCGCCTGGGCGACGGTGCGGCGTGATGCCTTGGTCAACTGCCACTTCGCTATTCCCGGCGTGCATATGCTGCAGGTGAAGGAACCGGGCTGGACCTGGGTTGATCCCTCGCAGCGCTATCTCATCAGGGGCAGCAAGCGGGTTGATCTGAGCACCTTTGCCCCAGCCAAAGCAGCGGATTTCCTGTGGTATTACGGCGAGCGGCCGCCGGTGAAACTGCCCGATGGCGCGCAGGTGCTCTACAGCACCAAGCATTCGTTCATCGCCCGGCTGAGCCATCCGCCAGCGCCCGTGGTGCCAGCTGCTCCCGCAGCAGCGGTGGCCGCCAAGTGAAGGCGCAAGCTGGCGCAGGTCGCTTTCCGCTTTGGGCCTTTGCCCTCGCCCTGATTTCTGCCCTGCCGGTCCTGGTCGCGCGCTATCCGCAGATGACCGATTATCCCGCGCACCTCGCGACGTGGCACGTGTGGATAGAGGCCGGGCGCAATGCGGCGATTGACCGGGCCTATGCGATTGACTGGCACTGGATCCCCAATCTCGGTTCCGAACTGCTGGTGCGGCCTCTGGCGGCGCTGTTCGGGCTGGAGAGCGCGGGCCGGGTGATAGCCGCCCTAGCCCCGGTGCTCTGCGCGCTGTCGTTTGTCGCTACCGAATGGGCGCTGCGGCGGCGGATCGGGGTGGGGAGCCTGCTGGCGCTGGCAACGGTCTGGTCGCCCGCGCTGCTGATGGGCTTTCTCAATTTCGCGCTGGGGCTGGCGCTGGCCTTCCTGCTCTTTGCCCTGTGGGTGCACAGCGAGGGCAAGGTTTGGCGCAATTGGCTGTTCCTTGGCCTCGCACCGCTGGTCTGGCTCTGCCACCTGACGGGCTGGGGCGTGCTCGGCGTGCTGGTCTATGGCTATGAGTGGCAGAAGCGCGGCCTGCTGCGCGCTGTGCCTGCGACATGGCCGCTCTGGCCGCCCGCGCTGTTGACGCTGCTGTCTGGTGCCGGAACCAAAGGCGCGACGACCTATGGCGATGGCGTGCTGATCGACAAGCTGAGCAACTGGATCATGGGCCTGCGCGATCAATCCGCCATGCTCGATCTCGCGACTGTCGCGCTGCTGATCGCGCTGCCGTTGATCGCCTGGGGGCGGGGCAGGGTGGACGGACGGATCGGCCGCGCCGCGCTGATCTTTGCCGCGCTGACCTTCGTGCTGCCGCGCTTCCTCGGCGGCGGGGACTTTGCCGATTACCGGCTGGTGCCCGTGGCGCTGGCCTGCGGGGTGCTGGCGATAGACTGGCAGCTGCCGCGTCTTTGGCTGGGATTGGCAGCGCTGCCGTTCCTGCTGCGGCTGGGAGTTACAACGGTGGCATGGCACGAGGATTCGCTGGCCACTGCCGAAATGCTCCAAGCGCTGGATCACGTGCCGCAAGGGGCCGTGATTGCTGGGGCCTATGCTGAGACATCCTTCGGCTGGAGGCAGCCACCGTTTGGACATGTGTACGCCTATGCCACGGTGCGAAAGGACGCGCTGACCAACAGCGATTTCGCCATTTCCGGTGTGCATATGCTGCGTCATAAAGATCCTGACCCGGGCTTCGCTGATCCTTCGCAACGCATTCTGGTTGACGGCGATTTCGCGCCAAGCCTTGCGAGCTTTTATCCGGCACGCAAGGCACAGTTTCTGTGGTCTGTTGGCATCGGCCCTGATTGGGCTGTCCCACCCGGCGCTGTGGTCGTGTTCCGCAATCGCCGCAGTGTACTTCTGCGACTTGCAAATCCCCTAAGCAGTCGCTAACTGCGCATCACTCCCGACATATGGAGATAATCAGCCCCTCCCGGTAATTGCGCCGGGGCGGCGATGTCCCCTAGGCGGAAGAAACGTTTACAGTAGCAGCAAGGGCAACCGGCCATGGCTAAGTTCAATCCCGGCGAATTCATCCGCCAGGTCCGCGCAGAAGGCTCGAAGGTCACATGGCCGACGCGTCAGGAAACCGTCACGACCGCGATCTTCGTCGCGATCATGATGACCATCCTTGCGGTGTTCTTCCTTGGCGTCGATTCGATCTTCGGCAAGGTCGTCCAGATGCTGCTCTCGCTCGCTAAATAAGACCTCAAGAGGACGCTATGGCCCGCTGGTACATCATTCACGCCTACTCCGGTTTTGAAGGCAAGGTTCGCGATGCGATCCTGTCCGAGGCTGAGCGCAAAGGCCTCGCAGCTCTCGTCGAAGCGGTCGAAGTGCCGACCGAGACGGTGACCGAGGTCAAGCGCGGCAAAAAGGTTCAGACCGAACGCAAGACCATGCCGGGCTATGTTCTCGCCAAGCTGGCGATGAACGATGATGTCTATCACCTGATCAAGAACACCCCGAAGGTCACCGGCTTCCTTGGCAACAACAGCAAGCCGCAGCCGATTTCCGACCGTGAGGCCGCCCGCTATTTCGGCGCCCGCGATGCCGCCGCTGCCGAACCGCGCCGCGAAGTGCATGTCGATTACGAGATCGGCGATTCGGTAAAGGTAAACGCCGGTCCCTTCGCCAGCTTCAACGGCATCGTCGAAGAGCTCGATTTCGAAAAGCACCGCGTCAAGGTTGCCGTTTCGATCTTCGGCCGCGCGACGCCGGTGGAACTGGGCTTCGAAGAAGTCGAACTGGTCAAGTAAGGCTGGTTCCGGTCGCGCTCTGGCGCTGCCCGGTTAACCAAATCCACAGCATGATAGCCTAGGCATTTCCCCGAGTTGACGGGGGATGCCTTGGCGCAAGCAGCAATCAGCACCGCTCCTGCCCGCCTTGCGCGGCTGGATGGCCTGCGCGGCATAGCCGCCTGCGGGGTGGCCTTTGGCTATCACATGCAGCTGCTGTTTGCCCCCGGGGCTTTCGACACCGGCATTGCGCCCATCGACTGGCTGCACCGCTCGGGCTGGCTGTTCGTCGATATGTTCTTCGTGCTGTCGGGCTATATCTTCGCCCACGTCTATGTCGGGCGGGAACTGCTGAAGGACGGGCGCAGTCTCGCCGATTTTGCCGTGGCGCGGATTGCCCGGCTCTATCCACTGCATCTGCTGATGCTGCTGGTCACGGCGCTGCTGTTCTGGGCCAAGCCGGAAAACACCGCGCTCAACTTCGCGCTTAATCTCGGCATGTTGCAGGTCTTCGCGACACCGCTGGCGCATAATTTTGACGGACCAAGCTGGTCGCTCTCGGTCGAGATGGTCTGCTATGCGCTGTTTGGCGTTGGCGCGGCAGCAGGCAAGCGCGGGCTGCGGCTGGCAATTGCCGTGGCCATTGCGCTGTCCTTCGTTTCGCTGCTCAGCCACGCCGCGCCCGACGGGCCCTATGGCCGTGACAATTTCCCGCGCGGGCTGCTCGGCTTCTTTCTGGGCCAAGCGCTGTGGCAGCTGCGCGAGCCTTTGGCGCGGGTACCGGGCTGGGTCTTCGCCGCCCTGATCGTCGTAGGCGCCCTGATCCCGCCCGAGACCATTGGCGTGATCCTGCCGCTGGCGCTGGTCAGCTTTCCTGCCGCGCTGCTGCTGGGCCTGCGGCTGCCGATCCTCGAGAGTCGCCCGCTGGTCTGGCTGGGTGACCGGTCCTATGCGATCTACCTGATCCACATGCCGCTGCTCGACCTGTTTCTGCAATGGCACGCGCCTTTGGGCGGCAGTCCGTTGGCGATCATCGCGGCATCGCTGGGCTTTATCGGCCTGATCCTGCTGCTGTCAGAGCTCGCATTCCACTGGGTTGAAGCCCCGGCGCGGCGGGCGATCCGCGCGGCCTGGGTGCAGCGCTCGCCGCATCTGGCACCTGTCTGACAGGAAATCCCTTGGCTTTTCGCCGCTGTTAGTCTAGGCGCGCGCACTTCGCGATAGGAGCAATCCTTCGTGATTCCCTGCGGAAGGGTCCCTACGCCTAGGCTTCGGGACCTGTTTGACCGCTCACTCTGCGGCGTTCCCTTAAATGCGGGTGCGCCAACAGGAAGAAAGGAGGCCATGCTGTGGCCAAGAAGATTGAAGGCTATATCAAGTTGCAGGTGCCCGCGGGCAAGGCAACTCCGTCCCCGCCAATCGGCCCTGCTCTGGGTCAGCGCGGCGTAAACATCATGGAATTCTGCAAGGCGTTCAACGCCGCGACGCAGGACCTTGAAGCTTCCATGCCGATTCCGACCATCATTACCGTCTATGCGGACCGCTCGTTCACTTTCGTGACCAAGACCCCGCCGGCTTCGTTCCTCATCAAGAAGGCTGCGAACCTGAAGTCGGGTTCGAAGGAGCCGGGCAAGATTTCGGCTGGCACGATCAAGCGTTCGGCCCTCGCCGAAATCGCGACCGCCAAGATGAAGGATCTCAACGCCAACGATATCGAAGCGGCGACGAAGATCATTGAAGGCAGCGCCCGCTCGATGGGCCTGCAGGTTGTGGAGGGCTAAGGACATGGCAAAGCTGACCAAGAAGGCCAAGAGCCTCTCCACCAAGCTGGGCGACAACACCAAGCTCTATGGCGTTGAAGAAGCCATCCAGCTGCTGAAGGACCTCAAGACCACCAAGTTCGACGAGACTCTCGAAGTCGCGCTGAACCTGGGCGTCGATCCGCGTCACGCTGACCAGATGGTCCGCGGCATGGTCGTGCTGCCTTCGGGCACCGGCAAGGACGTGAAGGTTGCCGTGTTCGCACGCGGCGACAAGGCCGAAGCCGCTCTCGCTGCCGGCGCTGACAAGGTTGGCGCGGAAGACCTGCTCGAAGACATGCAGGCTGGTAACCTCGACTATGGCCGCGTGATCGCCACGCCGGACATGATGGGCGTTGTTGGCCGTCTCGGTAAGGTGCTGGGCCCCAAGGGCCTGATGCCGAACCCGAAGCTGGGCACGGTTACCCCGAACGTTGCTGAAGCCGTGAAGGCTGCCAAGGGCGGCCAGATCGAATTCCGCGTCGAAAAGGCCGGTATCATCCACGGCGGCATCGGCAAGCTGAGCTTCTCGAACGAAGCGCTGAAGGCCAACTTCGACGCATTCGTCGATGCCATCGTCAAGGCGAAGCCTGCTGGATCGAAGGGCAAGTATGTCCGCAAGGTCGGCGTTTCGTCGTCGATGGGCCCGGGCCTGAAGATTGACCTCACCGAAGTCGCCGGCGCTTAATTCGCCAGCACTTTACGTGATCCGAAAGGGCCGGGAGGGGAAACCTTCCCGGCCTTTTTCGTTGTGGCGCGTCTGTCCTACAGGCTGCCGATCTGTCATGATTGGCACATGATGATCACGGATGAGGCGTTTTTCGCGCATTTGCCAAAGTGTCAATCTACCCTGCAAAGGCGCGGGAATACTGACTTATTGAGGTGAAACTGAGGTTTACACTGTGTCAACTGTGTCAACCTCGATGCCTCTGTTGACATTCATTCGCAACTATGTTGAACACATGTTCAGCGAGGGCCTTCATGGCCCCGATTCTGTTTGGGAGACTTTCCGCCATGGCCATCCGCTTTGAAGACGTGAAACCGAAGATCGGCGCCCGCGTTGTCTGGGACAAGCGCGAAGACCTGTTCACGGAAGAGGCTGCGGCGGTGATCCGGGCCAAGGTGGAAGAGCGCACCGTGCTTGTGTTTCCTCAACTGAACCTCTCCGACGAAGAGCAGGTGCAGCTGACCGAGCTGATCGGCCCGCGCCAGCGGATGCACGTCGACAAGACCACCGGCGAGGTGCTCGACATCTATCAGGTGACGCTCGACGCCAAGATCAACCCGCAGCCCGAATATGTGCTTGGCACCTTCTTCTGGCACATGGACGGCATCACGGTTGATGCGCCGCCCAGCTTTGCCACGCTGCTTTCCTGCCGCCGCAAGGCCCCAAAGGGCGGGCAGACCGAATTCGCCAGCACCTATGCCGCCTATGAGGGCCTGCCCGAGGCCGAGAAGGCCGAGCTTGAAGGGCTGCGCGCGGTCCATTCGGTCAAGGCCAGCCTCAGCCATATCGCCGATGCCATTCCGCAGCGCGACTATGACGCGGTGACCAAGATCGGGTTGGTCAAGGAACACCCGATCGTCTGGACGCACCAGTCGGGTCGCAAATCGATGGTGGTTGGCACCACGGCGGACCACATCGTCGGCCAGTCGGTCCCCGAAGGCCGCGCAACTCTGGTGCGGCTGCAGGAATGGGCCGCCCAGCCCGACTATTCCTATCGCCACGAATGGCAGGAAGGCGACTTTGTCGTCTGGGACAACACCGGCGCCATGCACCGGGTGATCCCCTATGACCGCAATTCAGGCCGCATGATGCACCGCACCTCGATCCACGGGCACGAGAGCGTAGCCTGATCCCTTTGTCGGAGCCCCAAGTCGTTTGTCGATTGGCGGGCAAAGCGCGCTTGCCATAACGGCGCAATCGGGCAGTTTCTGCGGGTCATTTCCGCATTCGGAGTAAAGCCGATGAAACTCGCCCTTGCTGCTGTCTCCACACTCGCACTGCTGGCCTCGCCAGCGCTGGCGGCCCCTGCTCCCGCAACCGCCGCGCCAGCACCCGCTGCTACTGCGCCAGACAAGAAGCCCGCGCCCGACCGGCTGTTTCAGCCGCAAGCGGTTACCACCAGCGGCACAGTGACAGTGGGCGGCAAGCCGATTGCCTATGATGCCGTCGCAGGCAACCTCGTCGTCCACGGTCCGGGCTGGGATGACACCGCCTGGCGCGAAGCGGCGGCGAGCGGCGCAGACAGCAAGGAAGTGCCGCCGGCCGAAGCCTCGATGTTCTATGCCGCCTATTTCAAGAAGGGTGCACCATCGGCTGGCCGCCCGATCATGTTCCTGTTCAACGGCGGCCCGGGCTCGGCAACTGTCTGGCTGCACATGGGCGCATTCGGGCCGAAGCGGGTGGTGACGGCGGAAAATTCGCACACCGCCGCTGCGCCCTATAGCCTCGTCAACAATGCCTACAGCCTGCTCGACGTTGCCGACCTGGTGTTCATCGATGCGCCCGGCGCAGGCTTCAGCCGGATCGCGGGCAGGGACAAGGAAAAGGCCTTCTGGGGCGTCGATAACGATGCCGCTGCCTTTGAAAGCTTCATCAAGCAGTTCCTGACCAAGTACAGCCGCTGGAATTCGCCCAAGTACCTGTTCGGCGAAAGCTATGGCACGCCGCGCGCCGCCGTGCTGGTCAACCGGCTGCAGGACAACAGCGGCGTTGATTTCAACGGCGTGGTGATGCTCTCGCAGATCCTCAACTTCGACCTGTCGATCGATACGCCCGATTTCAATCCGGGAACCGACGGCGCCTATATCGCCGGTCTGCCGACCATGGCGGCGACCGCCTGGTACCATAACCGGCTGGCGGGCCAGCGCCCGGCAGACCTTGAGACTTTCCTTAAGGATGCCGAAAACTTTGCCCTGACTGACTATGCGACAGCGTTGCAGCAGGGATCGCTGCTCGAACCAGCGAAGAAGAAGGCCATGGCTGAAAAGCTGTCTGGCTACATCGGCCTGCCTGCGGACTACATCCTCAAATCGAACCTGCGGATCAACGGCGGGCAGTTTGAGCAGCAGTTGCAGATAGGCAGCGAGTTGACCACCGGGCGGCTCGATACGCGCTTCTCTGGCCCGGCGATGGACGTGCTCGAAAAGGAAGCGGACTATGATCCGCAGAGCTCGGCGCTGAGCTCTGCCTATGTCTCGGCGTTCAACAACTATGCCCGCACCGAGCTGAAGTACGGCGATGATCAGGGCTTCAAGCTGTTTGCCGAGATCAACGGGCGCTGGGACTTTGGCCACCGCCAACCCGGCGGCTCCAATCCCTTCCGCGGGGCGACCAACGTCATGCCCGATCTGGCCAAGGCGATGAAGCAGAACCCCAACCTGAAGGTGCTCGTCACCGGTGGTTACTACGATCTCGCCACGCCCTATTATCAGGGCGTCTACGAGATGCACCACCTGCCGATCCCGGATTCGCTGCAGAAGAATATCGAGTACAAGTACTTCCCCTCGGGCCACATGGTCTATGCCATCGAAAGCTCGCTGAAGGGCATTCACGATACCGTGGCGGACTTTGTCAGCCGGACGGATAACGCGGCGGGGCAGTAAACTCAGGGTTTGATGTTCGCCGCCGTGTAGCATTCGATGACGTAGGCCAGCGTATTGCCATCGGGCAGAACGAGCAGGGCGCGGTGGGTTGAAATGGTCTTTGCCGGGCAGGGGGCAATCCTGCCCCTGACGGTTTTCAGCGGCGCGCGGCGAAATTTCAGCGGGGCGGCAACCTTGCCGAAGGGCACGTCCGTTTCGGCCAAGGCGGTGTTCATCTCCGGGGTGAGCCGGGCGGGGACGTACCAGTTCCACGCCTCGGACAGCACCTTCGTGCCGCAGACGAGATCGACATGCCTGAGGGCGAAGGCCTGACCCCGGTTGATAGTCAGCATGCGCCGAACGGTTGGTGGCGAGAGAGGGGAGCGCCCCTTGGCCTTCAGCTGCGCCCGGATCACCGCCGGATCGGCGAGATGGCGCGCCTCGCACCATTCGCCGAGCGCCTTGGTTGCGCTGTCATTCTTGGAAAGTTTGGCTTCGAAGTCTGCCAAAGTGGCAGGCTCGCGGGCCGCCGCAGCCAGCAAGATCAGGGCAGAACTAAATGCCACCGGGAATCACCGGGCGTGCCATCGCTTCCAGTCCGGCAGCCAAAGCGCGCGAGCAGGCGGCGAGATCATCGGCGTCGACCGAGCGGATGACAAAGTTCGCCCCGCCGCGCCCTTCTTTCCAGAAAGGATAGGAGCCGATCTGGCAGGTGACGTGATCTTTTTCGGTCAGTCGCAGCAGTTCGGCGACTTCACTCTCGGCGCACCAGCAGCCGAGCGTTTCCGATAGCATCAGCGCGCCGCCTTCGAGTGTGCCGGACAGCGCATCGAGCATTCCGGCAGTGATCTGCGGCACCCCGGCCATGATGAACACGTTGCCGTGCCGGATGCCCGGCGCGCCAGTGTAACGGTTGGGGATCAGATCGGCGCCTTCGGGCACCCTTGCCATGCGCAGCCGTGCTTCGTTGAGGCCGCCACGGCTCTCGTAATATCCTTCAAGGATTGTCCGCGCCTCGGGGTGGACCACAACCCCGACGCCCAGCGCCTCGGCAATGGCGTCCACTGTAATGTCATCATGCGTCGGGCCGATGCCGCCGGTGGTGAACAGATAGTCGTGCTTTACCCGCAGTGTGTTTACCGCTTCGACAATCGCCGGGGTATCATCCGCCACCACCCGCACTTCTTTCAGCCGGATGCCCTGAACCCCCAGCCAGGTGGCGATCTGGGCGATGTTCTTGTCATGCGTGCGACCCGAGAGAATCTCGTCGCCAATAACTATCAGCGCGGCGGTATAGATGCGGGATTCTGGCATGGCCGTTCGTTAGGTCAGGCGGCGACCATCGGCAAGCCTGTCAAACTGCATCCAGCCATCGTCGATCTGCGCGTCCTTCATCTCGGCCTTGTCCTGCCGGTAGTACATGTGGATCCGCCACGGCGCGCTGGTCGCGCTCTTGGGGATCAGATGCTTGCCGCGCTGGAGATAGCCGGAGGAGAACAGGTCAAACGGCTGCCACGCTTCGATCTGGCTGTCATCGGGCAGTACTGGCGTTGCGACATCCACCTTCCACTTGTCCATGTGGTTGAACAGGCGGCACAGCCAGTCGGCAACGATATCGACACGCAGCGTCCAGCCCGAGTTGAGATAGCCGAACAGCACCGCAAAATTCGGCACGTTCGAGAACATGCAATTGCGGTACCAGAAATGCTGCGATGGTTCGACGGGCACGCCATCAAGGCTGATCTTGACCTTGCCGAGCGTTGAGAGGCGCAGGCCGGTGGCGGTAACGATCACATCTGCCTCCAGCTTGCGGCCATCGGTCAGCTCGATGCCGTCCTTCACCACATGTGCGATATTGCCGGTGACGACAGAGGCCTGTCCCTCGCGGATCGATTTGAACATATCGCCATCGGGAACTAGGCACAGCCGCTGCTCCCACGGGCCATAGGGTGGGGTGAAATCGGCCTCGTTCCATTTGTCGCCAAGCTCCGCCTTGGTCATCCTGGTAAGCACGTTCGCCACGCCCTCGGGGCGCGAGCGGGCGCGGTGGAACAGGAATTCGTGCAGCCGCTGCGCCTTCTCGCGGTTGATCCAGTGCGCCCATCTGGCGGGCAGCACCCGGCGCAGGCGATTGGACCATTTGTCATGCCGCGGGCGCACGCCGTACCATGTTGGGGTGCGCTGGAGCATGGTGACGTGCGCGGCACGGCCCGCCATCGAAGACACTACCGTAACCGCAGTCGCTCCCGATCCGATCACCACAACCTTCTTGCCGGTGTAGTCATAGTCTTCCGGCCAGAACTGCGGGTGGATCAGCTTGCCCTTGAAGGCCGAAAGGCTCGGAATATCGGCATCGTGCGGGTTGTCGTAATCGTAATAGCCGGTGCCCATGAACAGGAAGTGGGCATGGATAGTGCTTGTCTTACCGTCGGCACCCTTGGACTTCACCGCCCACAGACCGGTCTTGCTGTCCCAGTCGGCAGACTGCACATGTTCCGAAAAGCGCATGTGCTCCGCCACGCCATACTTGCTGACGACCTTGTCCAGATAGGCCTTGATCTTGTCGGCCGAAGCGACGGTTTCATCGTCCTGCCACGGCTCGAACGCATAGGAGAAGGTGTACATGTCGCTGTCGGAGCGGATGCCGGGATAGCGGAACAGGTCCCATGTGCCGCCCAGCTGCTCGCGCCGGTCGAGCATCACATAGCTCTTGCCGGGGCACTGCATCGCCATATGCGCTGCCATGCCGATCCCGGAAATCCCTGCGCCGACAATCACTACGTCGAATGTTTCGCTCTTCGCCATCGCTTGCCTCTCATCTGTTGACATCACTGTTAGCAAAACATTGCCCGATTGCCAGCGCCGCCCGACGCTGTAACAAGATCGCATGCCGATCATAGCCGCAAGACGATATACCTCCGGGAAGCCCGGTGAGCATGCCATCAAGATCGATGGTGGTCTGCGTGGCGATCTGGAGCCACGCCAGTTTGACTGGGTGGGCCTCGCCGAGCCAGGGGCTGAGGAAATGGCGACAGTGGCCTCGCAGTTCGGCCTGCACCCGCTGGCGGTGGAGGACGCACTTAATCCGCAACAAATGCCCAAAGTCGATATCTATGGGCGCCACCTGTTCATCGTCGCCCGCACGGCGGCGATCGAAGATGGCGATGCCATTGGCTATGGGCAGACAGCGCTGTTTCTGGGGCATGATTTTCTCATCACGGTCCGCTTTGGTTCGTCGCGGGCGCATTCCTCACTGCGCGAACGACTGGAAACGCATTCCGAGAATCTGGCCGAGGGCCCGGATTTTGTCGCCCACGCCATCCTCGATTTCATTGTCGACGGCTACCAGCCGCTGATCGACCATATCGAGGAAGCGGTGCAGGCGATGGAAGACAAGGCGATCTTTGCCTTCCCCGAACAATCGACCATCCGCCGCATCTTCCGTCTTCGCCGCCAGATGCGGCGGTTCGAACGGATCATCGGCCCCATGGAAGAGGTCTGCGAGCGGTTGGCGACCACCGACCTGCCGGGCATCGATACCTCCGCCCACATCTGGTTCCGCGACGTGCTCGATCACGTTCGCCGCGCGCTGGTGCGGGTGCGGGGTCTGAAGGAAACGCTGGCGAGCATCGTTGAAACCGCCGGCTTGCTTGAACAGCACCGGCAGGGCGAAATGACCCGCAAGCTGGCGGCCTGGGCAGCGATCCTTGCCGTGCCGACGGCGATCGCGGGCATCTATGGCATGAACTTTCGCTTCATGCCCGAGCTGGAGTGGCGATATGGCTATTTCGGCGTGCTGGCGCTGATCTTCGGCAGCTGCAGCTACCTGCTTTGGCGGTTCCGCAAGCTCGGCTGGATTTAGGGGAATTATTGATGGCTGGCGGAAGCCCACGCACAATCGTTATCGCGCTGGTCGCCAACCTTGGCATCGCGGTCGCCAAATTCGGCGCGGCGGCGGTGACGGGATCATCGGCGATGCTTACCGAGGGCGTGCACAGCCTTGTCGATTCGACCAATCAGGTAATGCTGCTCCACGGCCGCAAGCAGGCGCAGAAGCCGGCCGATGCGCTGCATCCCTTCGGCTATGGGCGCGAGCTTTATTTCTGGAGCTTCATCGTCGCTATTCTGGTCTTCGCGCTGGGTGCGGGGGTTTCGGTTTACGAAGGGGTGCAGCACATCCGCCATCCCGAACCGGCTGTCAGCCCCTTGATCGCCTTTATCGTGCTTGGCGTTTCCGGCGCGCTGGAGGGCTGGTCGACGCTCGAAGCGAAAAAGGATTTCGACCGGGCACGCGGCAAGCGGACGATCTGGCAGGAAGTGCGCCATTCAAAAGACGCGCCGACGCTGGTGGTCCTGCTCGAAAACACCGGCGCGATGTTCGGCCTGCTGTTCGCCGGAATGGGCCTCGCGCTCAGCCTGATTACCGGCAATCCGTTCTGGGACGGGCTGGCCTCGGTGCTGATCGGACTGGTGCTCGGTGCGCTCGCCATTCTGCTGTTGTATGAGGCGAAGAGCCTGCTGATCGGCGAAGCGGCAGACGAAGAGGTGGTTGAGGCGATCCGCGCAGCCGCGCTTAGCCATGACGGGATCGAACGGGTGGATGAAGTGCTGACCCTGCACTCGTCGCCAGAGATGGTCACCTGCATCATCAGCGCCGATTTTGATGACGCGTTGAGCGCGCGCGATGTCGAACGCATTGTTTTCTCGATTGAAAAGAACGTCTCGGCTGCCTTCCCGATGATCGCCCGGATCTATGTCAGGCCGTCGGACCCCAACGATGCCAAGTGATCCACCGGCTCTGCGCTGATCGTGCCAGCACATAATTGTCGTCAAACTGTCACATAACTTGGCCATTAGGCTGCCAGTGATTCGTATTGAGATGGATTTTGGAGGGTTTGATTCGATGTTTGCATGGTTCCAGCGTTTGCTTCCCCACTCGGGTGACTTCTACGCAATGTTTGAGCGTCATGGCTCTGCGACGATTGCCGCTGCCGAGGCGCTTGATGCCATGGCTCGCGGATCGGTTGATACCGCAACCGCCGTCCGCACCATCCGTGATCGTGAGCATGATGCCGACGAAGTGATCCGCGACGTGCTCCATGCTGTCCGCCAGACCTTCCTGACACCCTTTGATCGCGGCGCCATTACCTCGCTGATCAATGCCATGGACGATGTCATCGATGAGATGCAGTCGGCCGCCAACGCCGTCGAAATGTATGACGTGAAGGCCTTCGATCCGCAGATGCAGGAAATCGCAGCGATCACGCTCGAGGCCTCGCGCCTGATCGTCGAAGCCCTGCCGCTGCTGCGCGACGTTGCCCGCAACGGCCACCGCCTGCACGAACTGACCGGCCAGCTGGTCGCGCTCGAAGGCAAGGTAGACACGCTCTATACCTCGGGCATGAAGAGCCACTTCCAGGCCACCCGCGATGGTGCCAAGACGCTGGACTTCATCGTCACGCGCGAAATCTACAAGCATCTCGAGCGCATTGCCGACGCCTTTGAAGACGTCGCCAACGAAATCGATTCGCTCGTCATCGATCACGCCTGATCGGCCTCAAGTACAAGGAACCCAGGCAATGCATCAGCTTGCCCTTCCCTTGCTAATCGGCCTGATCATGGTCGCTTTGGCATTCGATTTTCTCAACGGGTTGCATGACGCGGCAAATTCGATTGCCACAGTCGTGACAACCCGGCTTCTCTCGCCTGTCTGGGCCGTGGCTTTCGCTGCATTCTGCAACTTCTCGGCCTATTGGTTCATGGGGCTCAAGGTTGCCGACACCATCGGCAAGGGCATCATCAACAAGGACATCGTGACACCGGGCGTTGTGTTTGGCGCCTTGGCCGGAGCGATGTTCTGGAACATCGTCACCTGGCTGCGCGGCATTCCTTCGTCTTCCAGCCACGCCCTGATCGGCGGCCTGCTTGGCGCGGGCATTGCCCATGGCGGGTTTGGCGTCATCGAAACCAAAAAGACCATCGAAACGATCTACGCGATCTTCCTTTCGCCAACGATCGGTTTCGTTCTCGCGATGCTTCTGGTGCTGCTCACCAGCTGGCTGTTCCGGGGTTTTCAGCCCAAGCGGGCAGAGGGTGTGTTCAAGGTAATGCATCTGTTTTCGAGCGCGGCCTATTCGGTCAGCCACGGCGCTAACGACGCGCAGAAGACGATGGGTATCATCACTGTTCTGCTCTATTCGACCGGACACATGGTTGGTGACTTCAAGACACCGCAGTGGGTGATCATCGCCTGCTACACGGCGATGGCAATGGGCACGATGTCTGGCGGATGGCGCATCATCAAGACGATGGGCAGCAAGATCACGAAGCTCAACCACCATACCGGCTTCTGCGCTTCAACCGCCGGTTCGATTGTGGTGTTCGGGGCGACCGCGATCGGTATCCCTGTCTCAACCACCCATGTCATCACCGGTAGCGTGATCGGCACCGGGGCCGCCCGCAAGGCAAATTCGGTACGCTGGGGCGTTGCCGGACGCGTGATCACGGCATGGTTCATCACCATTCCGATCAGTGCTGCGGTTGGTGCCGTGGTCTATACGATCACCGGGGCATTCTGAGACCAGCGCTCACATGTTCTAGCGCAAAAGGGTCAGCCGCAGGGCTGGCCCTTTTTGTTTCCAGTCAGGCCGAAGTCATCGCCTTCAAGATGTCGATGTAATCGCCGCGGATCGTCGCGATAGTGACCTCATCGAAAGCCAGCACGTTATCGAGCAAGGCCTTGCGCGTCGCCTCATAGAGGTGCCGCAGGGCCCATGCTACCTGCTCGTCACCGGTAACGCCGATCTGCAGCGCGGTGAGCGCGGACAGCGCCTTGGTGATCGCCTGGCTCTTGCCGCGATTGTCACCGGCCTGCGCCGCGTGCAGCGCCGATCCCAGCGCGCCGATCAGCTGTTCATAGCACAGCGTTACCAGCTGGCGCGGGTCTGATCCGCCAACGCGGGCATCAATCTCGACGCGGCGATAGGCGTCCTGCGGGGTGTGGCGGGCCAGGAGTGTCATCAGTTCTTGCTCGCATTCCACGCCGCGATCTGGTTCTGCAGGAAGCTGAGCGTCGATTTCGACTGGCCAACCCCGGCATTCAGCTTGGCAAAGCGCGCAACCAATTGCGTGCGCAGCGCATCCTGCTTGGCCGAGAGCGCGGTCTGATCCTCGCCGACCTTGGTCTTCATCTTGGTGTATTTCGAAATCGAACCGCCGAGCGAGCTGGGGTTGGTCACCGTCGTGGCATCGCGGGTGATCGCATCGAAGCTGGCGAAAACGCCATAAAGCCCGTTGGTGAACATCGCAGCGGCCCCGGCGGGATCAGCCTTTAGCGCCGCAGTAAGCCGCGCACCATCGAGTTTGAACGAGCCGTCACGCTGGGTGCCCAGCCCGATCTCGGCGAGCGTTTTGGGCTCGGTGCCGGTGGCATTTGGCATGATGATCTGGCTGCCGAACTGCGATAGCGCCCGCAGCAGCGCGCGCGCGCCGGGATCCTGCGCGAGATCGCCAGACTTGGGATCGGTCGCATCGCGCAGTGCGGTCGCCACCTCGTTGAAGGCGGAAACCATTTCCTGCATGGCCCCGGTGATCGCTGTGCCGGGATCGCCGAATGAAATCTGTGTTGGCGCGCCGGTGTTGGTTGCTTTCAGTGCGAGGTTGAGGCCGGGGATGGCATCGGTGATGCTATTGCTGGCAGAGGTCATCGACAGACCGTCGATCTTGTAAGCGGCGTCTCCCGCGCTGGCTTTCAGCCGGGTGGCATCACCGGTCGGGCGCCATGCGAGATTTGCGAGGCCAGGATCGCCGACAGTTTCGCTGGCATCGAGCACGAAGCCGTTGGCGGCTCCGGTCTGCCCTTTGAGCACCAGTTGGGTGCCCGAAGTTGTCTGTGCGAGGTAGGCCGTGACCCCGGCATTGGCGCCGTTGATCGCAGCGGCCACATCGGCCAGCGTGGCCCCGGCGGCGATGGTGATGGGAACGGCGGCGTGGGCCGTATCCTGGGTGAAGCCGGTGCCTGCGACAGTGCCGAAGCGCAGGGTCAGGGTTCCCGATCCCACCGTGCTGGTCGAGGCGGCATAACCCTGGCTGGCGAGCGTTTGCGCCTGTGCCAGCGCGGTTACCTCAAGGCTGTAGGTCCCCTTTGGCCGCGCCGTTCCGGAAAGCGATGGCGTGGCGACGGAACCATTGGCGAGCGAAGGCTGCGGCGAAAGGTCGCCCGTCCGCACCCGGCTGCCGAGCGAGGCCGAGAGGTTGACCAGCATCGATTTGATCGAGCTGGCCGATGAGATTTCCTTGTCGAGCTTGTCGGACTGGCTGGCGAGGCGATCTGTCTTGGCCGCGAACTGCGCAGCGGCAAGGTTCTCCGCCAACGCGACCATATCAATCCCGGTCCCCCCGCCCAGTGCGGTGACGAGCTTGCTGGTGGCGGATGAGGTCGATGCGGTGGTCATGCCTTTCAGGACGGAATTTTGGCCCTGCAGTTAAGTGCCAATGCCCATCGCCGCTGGGCTAGGTTTCGAGCCGCCCCTCGGCATCGAACCGCAAGGCCACCGGCACTTCGATAGTCGGAAGGCCGGGCGTCTCGCCACGCTTCAGGGCGAAAACGAAGGCCAGAACACCGGCCACTGCGCTGTAGAGTTCCTCGCGGATCATCTGATTTTCGCGGGTGGTGTAATAGACCGAGCGGGCCAGTGCCGGGATTTCAAGGCAGGGCACTGCCATTTCGGCAGCCAGTTCGCGCATCGCCAGCGCTTTTTCCCCGCGCCCCTTGGCCAGCACGATCGGGGCCGAGGCCTTCAGCGGGTCATAGGCCATGGCAACCGAGAAGTGCGTCGGGTTGGTCACGACAAACTGCGCCTCACGCATCGCGCGGTGCAGGCCGCCCTTGGCGATCTGGCGCTGGCGCTGGCGGATGGCCTGCTTCTTTTCCGGGCTGCCTTCTGCCTCCTTGTTTTCGTCGCGCAGGTCCTGATGGCTCATTCTCAGGCGCATGAAGCGGCGGACCCACTGGATCGGGAAGTCGATCAGCGCGATCAGCACCAGCCCCGCCGAAAGCGCGAACAGCAGCGAGGTAAGCGATGCCCAGCCAAGGCTGATCTTGCCGGCAAGGCTGGCGGAGGAGAGAGTGGGGAGCAGATCACCATGCTTGCGCGCCCAAACCCACGCGATCACGCCGAGCAGGGTGGCTTTGAGCAATCCCTTGCCAAGTTCCACCAGACCTTGGGGGCCAAAGATGCGTTTCAGGCCGCTTGCGGGATTGATCCGAGAAGCCTTGGGGGCAAGGTTGCCCATCATCCAGCGCCCCTCGCCAAAGCCAAGCTGCGAGCCGATCGAAGCGGCGATCACCAGCACGCCGAGCAGCAGAACCGGCGGCAACACCGGGGCCAGCGCGCCGATCAGCATGTGCCCGGGAGCAAAGTCATCGATAGCCGCGCGGTCAAAGGTAAAGCCGCTTTGCAGGTCTCCCGCCAGCACGCCAAACAGCCAAGGCCCGGCGAACTTCAGCCAGGCCGCTCCGGCCAGCGCGGCCATGGCAGTGGCAAGGTCGCGGCTGCGCAGGACATCGCCCTTTTTCGCGGCGTCCTGCTTGCGTTTCTGGGTTGGGGCAAAGCTCTTCTCGCCCGAGGTCTCCTCGCTCATCGCGCGATCACCGCTTCGGCCTGATGCAGCGCAGTCGCGGTCAGTTCAGCCATGACATCGGGCAGCAGCGGAGCCGAAACAATCAGCGCCGCGATCCCGGCAAGTACGCCCGCAGGCAGGCCGAGCGAGAACAGGTTGAGCGCCGGAGCCGTGCGGCTCAGCATGCCTGCGGCCAGCTGCACCAGCAGCAAAATCAGCGTTACCGGCAGGGCAATGGCGACGGCGGTGAGCAGCATCTCACTGCCATATCCTGCAATCATGCCAAGTCGCTCCGGCCCCAGCCAGGTATGGCCGGGCGGGAAAGTGGCGTAGCTCTTTACCACCAGATCGAGAAACAACAGGTGGCCGCCAAGCCCTAGGAACACCAGCGTCAGCACCACCGTGTAATATTGGCCCAGCGCCGGGCTGTGCGCACCGGTATTGGGATCGGCGGCAGTCGCGATTGACATGCCCATGCCTGCACCGATCACTTCGGCGGCGACAACCGGGGCGGCAAAGGCGATCTGCAGGACAAACCCCAGCGCAAGGCCGACCAGCACCTCGCCGCCAATCGCCAGCAGTCCGGGCGCGGAGAGCAGCGCTTCGGGCGCGGTAACGTTGCTCCAGCCGCAGACCAGCACGGCGACGGCCCCGGTAACGATCACCCGTACCTGCATCGGCACGCCATTCGCGCCGAAGAAGGGGGCAGCGAGCAGCGCCGCGCCGATCCGCGTCATCACGAACAGCCAGCGCCAGAATTCGGCCTCAACCGGGCCAAGACCGAAGTTCAGGTGGATCATTTTCCGATCCGCGCAATCTCGTCGAAGATGTCAGTGGCGAAATCGGCGACCAGCCCCATCATTGATGCCCCCATCACCACCAGCACCAGCGCGATGATCGCCAGTTTGGGCACGAAGGTCAGCGTCTGCTCGGAAACCGAAGTCGCGGCCTGAACGATGCCGATGACGAGGCCGACAGCAAGGCTGGCGAGCAGCACTGGCGCAGCGACCAGCGCGGTCACCCAAAGCATCCGGTCAGCGAGGGAGAGGAGGGATGCGGTGTCCATTAGCCAAAACTCGCGGCAAGGCTGCCCATCAGCAGCGCCCAGCCGTCAACCAGCACGAAAAGCAGCAGTTTGAATGGCAGCGAGACGATGGTCGGGCTCATCATCATCATGCCCAGACTCATCAGCACTGACGAGACGACAAGATCGATGATCAGGAAGGGCAGGAACAGCATGAAGCCGATCTGGAAGGCGGTTTTGAGCTCACTGGTGACGAAAGCGGGTAACAGGATCGAGAAGGGCACGTCCTGGGGTGAATTGAAATGCGGGGCCTTGGCCATGTCGGCGAACATCGAAAGGTCGTGCTCGCGCGTCTGGCGCAGCATGAAGGTGCGGAATTCTCCGCCAGCTGCGCTGATCGCCTGCTCGGCATTGATCGTGCCCGCGCCGTAGGGGGTGATTGCGCTGGCGTTCACCCGCTCGAGCGTGGGCGCCATGATGAACAGCGAGAGGAACAGCGAGAGGCCGATCAGCACCTGATTGGGCGGGCTCTGTTGCAGGCCCAGGGCTTGCCGCAGGATGCCCATCACCACGAGGATGCGGGTAAAGCTGGTCATCATCAGCACAAGGCTGGGCAGAATGGTCAGCAGCCCCATGATCATCAGCAGCTGGAGCGACAGCGACATGCCGCTCGCCTGTCCGCCGTTCATGGTGGAAAAAGCGCGATCCAGCGCGCCCGGAATGGCCGACTGCGCGGTTGAGGCGGCGGAGAGCAGGGAAAACGCGCTCATTCGCCTGACTCCCGTGCCGGCGCTTCGGCCAGTCGCACCAGCCCGTTGCGCGAAGCCGAGACAAGGATCTCGCGCCCGTGGAATTCGATCACCGCCAGCTTCAGCGTTGGCGAAAGCATGGTGGTTTCCACCACGCGAACCGCTTTGCTGCTGCCCGGTGCCGCGCCATATTTGGCCTGCATCTTCTGCATCAGCTTCAGGCTGCCCCAGATCAGCGCACCGATCAGCGGCAGCAGGATCACCAGTTTGATTATATACCAGATCATCGCCGCTCAGCCTTCCGAGCCGGGGGCAGGGGCATCCGCCATTTCGACGATCCGCAAGCCAAACCGGCCGCCCTCGGCAACAATCTCGCCCTTGGCGATCAGCTTGTCGTTGACCATCACATCGAGCAGCTCATCGGTCAGCCGCTCAAGCATGACGACGCTTTCCTCGCCAAGGCCCAGCACGTCTTTCAGCTTCATTTCGGTGCGGCCAAGCTCGACCGACAGGCGGACGTTGACGTCCTTGAGCAGGTCGAAACTGCGGGTCTGGGCATTCATGCTATGCGTTCCTTATGTAAAAGCTTGGGTAATGCGGATGGCAACGGAATCGTCCGCCGCACCCACCGAACCGGTGGCGATGACGCGGCCGTCGATCTTCAGCGGCACGTTGCGGGCGACGGAAACGGGGATCACCTTGCCGGGTTCGAGCGCGGCGACAGTCGCCATCGAAATGCGCATGTCGACCAGCATGGCGGTGAGTTCGAGCGGCATCGAGGCGAAGGGTTCGCTCGCCGGATCGGCGCGGCCCTTGATGCGCTTGGGGGCGGCAGCGCCATCGGCGAGCAGCGCGGGCAGTGCCGCTTCGCTGGTGACGAGAAAGATCGGCCAGGGCTCGCGGCTGTCTTCGGTGATGTCGATCCGCATGACAGCCAGCGGCGTGCCTTCCGGGAAGGCGGCCAGCGCCGTGAACGAGCCATCGCGGCGGACCGGTTCGATTGACGCCGTTTCCGGCAGGCCCAGTGCTTCGGCAAGGCAGCCAATGACAATCTGTTCGAGCCGGGTGACCATCAGGTCGGCCGAGAGAGGCAGGCGCTGGGGCATGACTTCGGGAGCCAGCCCGCGTCCGCCAAAAGTGCGATCAACCATGCCGAGCACAGCACCGGCGTGGACGGAAACCAGCAGCGGCGCGGCTTGCGGTCCCACAGCGAGCAGGCAATTGGCCGCCAGCGGGCCGATCTCGGCGCCGAGCATCAGATCATCGTCTTGCCGCGCGGTACCCGCTTTGGCCTGCGGGGCCTCACCGGCGACGAAGGGGCTGAGCAGGGGCGCGAGCGCCTTGGCAAAGCGCTCACCCGCCAGGCTCAGGCGCGGCAGCAGCTCGCCAGCCGTCGGCACAGACTTGCCGAGCAGCTCGCTGCAGTGCTGGGCCACTGCCCGTTCAGCAACAAAGGCGCGTTGCGGCTTCATTACTGGACGAGGAACGAGCGGAAATAGACAGCATCAACCCCGCCGAAGCCTTCGGTCTGGGTCAAAACCTTGTTGATTGCGGCGGTAAGGCGCTTTTGCAGCCGGTCCTTGCCCTCGATCGAGGCGACGTCCTCTTCCGGGGTGTCCGCCAGTACAGCTAGCAATTCCGAGCGGATCGCCAGTTCGTGCTTCTTGAGCCAAAGCAGCACCCGGCCATCGCGGCGGGTCGAGCAGGCCAGGCTGATCTGCACCAGGGCATCAGACTGCCGCAGGTTCGAGGTGAAATCTTCGGTGAATGTATAATAGCTGGTGCGATAGGCACTTCCGCCATCGCCCTCAACTTCCGCCGCGGCACCTTCGCCTTCCTTGCCGCCCTCCTTTTTTGGCGCGAAAGGATCTTCCTCGCCCTTCTTGACGAGCTTGGGTGAATTATCTTCCTTCTTCTCCTCGTGATGCCCGATCAGACCGGCCATCACCGCGCCATAGACCCCGCCGCCGCCTGCGCCGAGCAGGACAAGCGGCAGGATCAGTTTCTTGACCAGTCCGGATTTTTTTTTCGGCGGGGCTTCAGCTTGGGCTTCGGCGGTCATGGTTCAGGTCCTTCTTTGGCAGGGTTCAGGCAAAGCGGTGGCGACGGTCTGCCGCAGGTTCGTTGTCAGAGTTGGCGGGCTGGCGCGCTGGTTCGCCGCGGGCGGGGCGGAATTCCGGAGCCGACTGGCGCTGGCCGGAGCTTCCACTGGAGCCAGCTTGCGATTGTCCGTTTGAGGTGAGGGCCGGGCCGTCACCGGCGCGCGATTGCGGCTGGTTGCTGGAACCACCGGTATTCGCATCAGCAGCGGCTGGCTGGCTTGGCGCAGCTATTTGCGCGGCGCGGGCGAAGGCGGGATCGGCGCTCGACATGGCGACCGACAGCGCGCCGTCATCGTGGCTGAAACGCAGCGATACCTTGCCGAACTCGGCGTGGCTCAGGCTGACATGGACCGGCTGCGCCGTGCCCGAGCCTGCCGCATCACGGGCGGCGATCAGGCGGTCGACAATCTGGGTGAAGTCGGCCGGGCGTTCAGCGGCGCTGGCGGTGATGTTGGAGATGTCTGGCGCAGTGATTGATGGCGGTGCGGCGGGTGTGGAAAGCATCTGCGCTGGCGCGGTGGCACTTTCATCTGTCTGGCGCTGAACGGCGACGGGCGAGGTGTGCGGCAATGGCTCTGATGGCGCGCTGAAGTTCGTGAGCGCGGTGGGCGAACCAGCGTGCTCGATGGGAACCACTGCGGCGCGGCGCGGAAAGGCTGCGCGGAGCGGCATGGCGATGGTCAGGTCCGCCGGAATCGCGGCATCAGGCACGATCACCAGCGCTGCCGCCGGAACTGGCGACGCGCGGAGCGGGGTCAGGCTGGCAACCGGCAGTTCAACTTTCAGCGTGTTGGCGGCCGGTTGCGGATAGGCGCGGGCGGGTTCAGCCGGAGCGCTGATTTGCTGATCGGTGCGGGATTGCTGGCGAAGCGGGCCGTCAGGCAGTTGCGCCTTTGCCTGACTGATTGGTGTTGCTGTTGGGGCGGTCACAACGCTTGGTGCCGGTGCATCAGGCGCTTCGACTGGTGCAGAAGGCTCAGAAGCCTGGGGTGGCACAACCGGCAGCGAAACGAGCGCTTCGGCTTCAAGCACAATAGGTTGCTCGTGCTGGGCGTTGACACTGACGCGTAGGACCTGTTCGCTCGCCCGCTCCTTGCGCAACGGAGCTTCGATTGCGGCTACCGTGGCTGGTGCTTTGCGCGCCGACGGGGCAACAGCACTGCGCGACAGAGCCACGCGATCGGTATTGGTATCGGCATGACGAACCAGTTGGGCTTTGCTCTCACCCGTCGCAGGCACAGGCTCTTCCTGCTCCTGAACGGGTTCAGCCTGCGGAGCCTTTGTAAGGGCTGATTTTAGCTGCACTACGGCGGCGACTGGCTGCGTCGGCACTGAAGCCGGGGCGGGCGATACCGGCCGCTCCGGCGGCGAGGGCAGAATTGCCATGATCCCGGCAGGAATTGCACTCGGCAATTGGGGAGCGGAAATGTGCGGCAAGGCACCCGGCAAGATCTTGCCGCTTTCCGGCAAGACCGGGTTGGCGGCAGGCAGCATCGCTTCGCCAACTGGCGCTGGCATGGCCGGATCCATGGCCGGAGCCGGCTTGGTCGAAGCGGCTGGCAGCAAGGCCAAAACCTGCGCAAATCCGCCACTCTTGCTCTGTTCTGCGCCGCTACCAGCGGGCGCTGCCGTCAGCATGGCTCCGCCACCTGCTGGTGCGACAGAGAGGAAAGACGGAAGCGAGCTGGCTGGCATTTCGAACATGCCATTAACTATTCAAGAGGCGTGCCAATTGCCGTTCGGCGTCCGGCCAGCACCGGTTCGACGCTGCCTCGGGCGATCGATTCCGTCTCTCGCATGGCGCGGTCTTCCACCGCTTGCCGGGCACGCTCGGCGGCGGCGAGGGCTAGGAGCTTGTGGTCGGCCAGATGGCGGGCGCGCAGGGCATCGGCGCTGGTCGCTTCCGAGACGCCCTGAAGCCCGGCCCGAAAGGCACCGAACTGCCGCAGTTCAGCGCCATCGCTGGCTCCGCGACGGGCCGAATAATCGGCCATCAACTGCCCGGTCCGCGCTGCCAGCATTTCCAGCTGCGACAGAGTCGATTCCGCCGCTGCTGCCTCGCGTGCGGCGTTCTGTTTGGCGATTGCCCGCACCTTTTCGAGGCGCTGCAAACGCTGGAGGCGATGCTTAGCGGCCATCGCCGATCAGCGCACACAGGGTGGCAACGGAGTCTGCCAGCGGCACCAGCTGGCTCTGCGGCTGGCTGAGGAACTGGCTGAGATCTCCATGCATGGCAATGGCGCGATCGAGCTGCGCGTCGGCCCCGGCGCGATAGGCGCCCATCAGCACGAGATCGCGGTTCGCCTCATAGCTCGCGGTCAACGCGCGGAAGGTCCGGGCGGCACTCTGGTGTTCGGGCGAGGTAATGTCGGTCATCACCCGGCTCAGCGATGCGGCTATGTCAATGGCTGGATACTGCCCGCGCTGGGCGAGATCGCGGCTGAGCACGATATGGCCGTCGAGGATCGAGCGGGCGGTATCGACCACCGGATCGTCCTGATTATCGCCGTCCGCCAGCACCGTGTAGATGCCTGTAATCGCGCCCCCGCTCGCTGCCGAATTCCCGGCGCGTTCGACCAGCTTGGTGATCGTCGCCAGCGCCGAGGGCGGATAGCCGCGCGCCGCGCCGGGTTCGCCCAGCAGCAGGGCGATTTCACGGGCGGCATGCGCTACGCGGGTCAGGCTGTCCATGATCAGCAGCACGCGTTTGCCCTGCGCGCGGAAGTGTTCGGCGAGGCTCGTGGCGAGCATGGCTCCGCGCAGGCGCAGGTTTGGTGCGTGGTCGGCAGGCACGGCGACGACAGCGGTTCGCGCCTTCTTTTCGCCGGCCATGTGCCGCGCGACGAAATCGGAAACCTCGCGGGCGCGCTCGCCGATCAGGCCGACGACGACCACGTCAGCGTCCGCGCCATGGGCGATCATATCAAGCAGGACGGACTTGCCGACGCCCGATCCTGCCATGATGCCGACGCGTTGGCCGATGCCGAAAGTGGTCAGCGCATTGAGCGCGCGTACGCCGGTATCGAGCGGCTCGCGCACGGGTGAACGGTCAAGCGCAGAGGTGCGGATGCCGCCTGCGGGCCATTCCTCGCGGGCATGAATCGGGCCTAGGCCGTCAATCGGATGCCCCTCGCCATCCACCGCGCGGCCGAGATAGGCCTCTCCCACTTGGAGCATTCCCGGCCGCCCTTCAGCCCGGACGCGCGCGCCGGGGCGCAGCATGACTGTGTCGCCGAGCAACATCATCAGGGTGCACCCATTGCGAAAGCCGATCACCTCGGCGAGCGGCTCGCCCCTGCCATGGGTAACCCGGCACAGCGCGCCGACCGGCACCGACAGGCCCGAAACCTCGATCAGTCCGCCATCGCAGGCGGCGACAAGGCCATAGCGGTGCGGAGTGAAATCCGGCTGGGCGGCACCCATATCCTCAAGGATCGGATCAAACAGATTCAGCATGTTCCCCTCCCGCTTGCGGGAGGGGTTAGGGGTGGGTGAGTCTTAGAAATGGCGGTTTGGGTGGTGACTGGCCCACCCCCGAACCCTCCCGCGAGCGGGAGGGGGGAAGGATGCTTTCCTTCTCCGAAGTTCCTGTATTTCAGCACGATTGTAGCGCCTCGGCCAGAGCCTGCCGCCATTGAATAGGTCCGTCTTCGACCCCGCCGTTTGCGGTTTCTACGCGCAAGTGGCCGCGTTGCATCGCTGGATCTTCGGCGAAGGCCCAGTCCTGCGGCAGCTTTGGCGCGACCAGTTTCAGGTCATCGGGATGCAGGCGGATCACGCGTTCATCATCGGCGCGGGCAAGCATGGCGACCGCGCGCTCGACCCGGGTGGCGAGCGCTTCGGCATCGAGCGCATAGGGCAGCAGCGTTGCATCGCAGAGCGCCATCACCGTTTCCGTCAGGCGGCGGCGCAAGGTCTCGGCCATTTCGGCATCGAGGCGGCTGAGCGACAGGCCCAGCGCGGCGCGCGCCTCTGCCTCTGCCGCCATCACTTCGGCAGCCTCATTGGCGGCCTGTTCCACGCCGGCGGCATAGCCCTCGGCATAGGCGAGGGCGAGCGGATCGGCGGGTTCAGGCTCAGGTTCGCGCGGCGGCGCGGCCTCGGCGCTGCCGGGCGAGGCATCAGCGAAGCGCAGGTCTTGCCGGAACCCGCCTGCCTCGCCGCGCCCCGTTAGTGCGGCCAAACTAGACATATTCGTCGTCGCCCCCGCCCGATCCGAAGACGATCGTGCCTTCGGCAGCAAGCTTGCGGGCGACCGCAACGATAGCCTTTTGCGCAGCGATGACTTCGGCCATCTTCAGACGGCCGCGAGCGGAGATTTCGTCTTTCACGCCGTCGGCAGCGCGGCTCGACATCGCGCGGAAGAATACATTCCGCTGGTCTTCCTCGATGCCCTTCAGCGCGTCGATCAGCAGATCGCTTTCGACATCGCGCAGCAGCGCGCCCATCGATTGCGGGTCGAGCACGAAAAGGTGCTCGAACTTGAACATCTCGCTCTCGATTTCCTTGGCGAGCGCTTTGTCCATGCGGTTGATTTCGGGCATTACGCGCTTTTCGACAGCCTTGCCGGCGCCGTTGATCAGCTCGGCCGCTTCGCGCGGGCCGCCCATGGCAAGCGGAGCATTGCCGTGGCGTTCGGTGATCTTCTGGCGCAGCATGTCTTCCAGCATCTGCAGGGCTTCGGCCTGAACCGGACCGAGCGTGGCAATGCGGTGGACGACTTCGGGCTGCACTTTCAGCGGCAGATCGGCGAGCACTTCGGCGGCGACTTCGGGATCGAGCTGGATCAGCAGCACGGCAATTGCCTGCGGGTGCTCGTCGCGGATCAGCGGACGGATTGCCGCCGGGGTGAGCCACTTGGCGAGCTCGAGCGGGCTGGGCGGCTTCATGTCGGGCGCGATGCGCTCCATCAGGTTGTCGGCCTTCACCTCGCCCACGGCGCGGGTCATCAGCGATTTGACCTGGCCGAGCCGGTCATGCGCAGTGAGGCCCAGCTTCTCGGTCTTGCCGACAAAGGTGGTGATGGCATGGGCGATCACGTCCGGGCCAATCTCGCCCAGCGCGCACATCTTTTCGCCGAGCAGGCGCAGTTCGGCTGGCTCAAGCTGAGCGAGCAGCCCGGCAGCGGCCTCATCATCGAGCAGCATAACCATCACCGCGGCGCGGTCTGAATCGGCGAGGCTGTGGGGATCGATAGCGGTCACGGCGTTCATGCTGCGGCCTCCGCCGGGGGAGCGAGCATTTCGCGCAGGGCCTGGACGGCGCTGTCAGGCTGCTCGGTAACGATCGCCTGCGCCATCGAGACCTGCCGCCCGAGCAAGGCCGCGTCGATCGCGCCGGTCACCGGGTCCTTGACCTGCGCGGCGGCGACATCGGCCTGTTCTTCGACGCTCATATGATCGGACGCTGGCAGGCTGGCCTCCGCGCCCGGCTCCCGCTTCAGCGCGCGGATCAGGGGGCGCACGCCCAGCAAGAGCACAAGCAGAACGCCAATCAGCGCCGCGCCATAGCGCACAAGGCTGAGGAACCACGGCGTCTGGTAGAACGGCATCGCCTCTACCGGCACGGCATCGAAATTGCGGACCATCACCGTTACCTGATCACCGCGCGCAGCATCGGCCCCGACGGCGGCGGAGACCAGTTGTTTGATCTGCTCGATATCCTGCGGCTTGGCCTTCTTCATCGCCGCGCCCGAAAGCGCGACGGCGACCGAAACGCGGTGAATTTTGCCCGGAGTGCCATTGGCTACCGAAACCTCGCGCCCCAGTTCATAAGTGCGACTGGCCGAGCTTTCGCCATTGGCCTGCGCAGGTGCGGCAGGCGCAGTGTTCGCCGATCCCTTTGGCGGTCCGGGGCTGGCCGTGGTCTGCGGCGGCGGAGTGTTGGAGAGCACGCCGGGAACGCCGCCGCTACCTGCCGAGCTGGTTTGCGATGCCGCCTGCGTTTCGCTGCGCAGCACGCCCTGCTTGTCATAGGACTCGCGCGCGGAGGTGACCTGATCCATGTCGAGATCGACCTGCACCTCGCTCGAATAATTGCCCTCGCCCAGCATCGGCAGCAGCAGGGCATCGACCTGGTTGCGCAGCTTGTCCTCAAGCTGGCCCTGCATTTCGAGCCGCTGGTTGCCGCCTGAATCCTTCGCGGTAAGCAGCCGTCCATGCTGGTCAACCACGCGCACGGCATCGGGTGAGAGGCCGGGAACCGATCCCGCGACAAGGTTGACGATGGCCGCGACCTGGCTGTCGCTCATGGTGCGCCCGCGCGCGAGGCGCACCATGACCGAGGCGGAGGGGGCGACGTTGTCGCGAACAAATACAGACTTTTCGGCTTCGGCCAGGTGGACGCGCACGGCCTCTACTCCATCGATTTCCATGATCGACAGGGTGAGATCGTGCTCACGGGCCGCGCGCAGGTGGTCGTTTTCCATCGCGCGGCTGGCACCCATCGGCAGGGCTTCGGCGGTTCCGGTATCGCCGGGAGCGGCCAGTGCACCATCCTGCGCCACCAGCATCCGCGCCTTGTAGAGATCGTCCTCACCCACGGTGAGCGCGCCGGTCTGGTTATCGATGTGATAGCGGATGCCCGATTTGTCGAGCGCCGTGGTGACCTTGGCGCGTTCGCCATCGTCGAGCTCGGAATAGAGCGTGCGCTGCGCCTGCGGGGCGAGCGTTGCCCAGGCCAGCGCCATCAGGCCGATCCCGGCAAGGCCGCCAAACCACGGCAGCATTCGCCGCACCGCCCCTTGCGCGGTAAAGCTTTTCAGTCGGGTCAGCGCGGGGCCGCCCGAAGGATCGGTCAGCGGCGCGATGATCGAGGGCGCGGATTGTACGAGATCACTCATGGCATTCATCCATTGGTGCAGCCCAACCAAGCGTCGTCACCCCCGCGAAAGCGGGGGCCCATCTCCGAAGTTCACATTTGGCGAGAGAGTCCGAGATGGGTCCCCGCTTTCGCGGGGATGACGAAGTTGAGTTAAGTGGGAAAAATTGACCCATCGCCATCACACTCCCATCCGCATGATGTCTTGATAGGCGGATAGCAGGCGGTTGCGGGTCTGCAGCGTGGCTTCAAAGGCAACCCCGGCTTCCTGACGGGCGAGCATCACCTTGGCGACATCGGTCACCTCGCCGCGCTCATAGGCGCCGGAAATGTCCTCGGCCTTCTGCTGGCTGGAGTTTACCGCATCAAGCGCATGTTTGAGTGCGCCCGTGAAGCCTTCGGCCGGACCGGACTGGGTGGCAGGTGCCTCGGGCGCGTTGGCCTTTACCTGCTGGAGCAGGTTTGAGCGGTCGATGATCTGCTGGCGCATGGCCATGATCTGCTGGAGCCCGGCGGCGCCCCCTCCGACACCGGATACCCCGCTCATGCCCGTGCTCCGGCAACATTGGCGACGCTGGCAATCCCTGCCTCACGGAACGAGGCGAGGCGATAGCGCAGGGTGCGCTCGCTGATGCCCAGCTGGCGCGCGGCCTCCACCCGGCTGCCGCCGCAATTGGCCAGCGTTGCCATGATCGTCCGCGCCTCGTGAATCTGGACGATGTTGGACAACTTGCGTCCGCCAGAGACGGGAATGGGGACGGGGACGGTCTCCCCGCCAATGGCGGACGGCGCTGCCTCGACCAGGCGTGCGGGGCTGTCGAAATGGATGTGTTCGGGGCCGATGCTGGCGCAGCCCTGGCTGAGCAGCAGTGCTCGCCGAACCACGTTTTCCAGCTCGCGGACATTGCCGGGCCAGCCGTGGCTCTTCAACATGGCGAGCGCTGCATCATTGATCCACGGCGCGGGCACACCCTTCGGCGCGTGGCGCAGCAGCAGGGCGAAGGCGAGCGGGGCAATGTCTTCGGCCCGCTCACGCAAGGGAGCGAGGGCGAGGGGAAAGACGTTGAGGCGGTAGTAGAGGTCGGCGCGGAAGCGGCCTTCCTGCACTTCGAGCGGCAGATCGCGGTTGGCGCAGGCGATCACCCGCACGTCGATCTTGATCGGCTTGGTCCCGCCGATCGGCACAACCTCGCCTTCCTGCAGGGTGCGCAGCAGCTTGGCCTGGAGCGCGAGTGGCATCTCGGCGATTTCGTCGAGCAGCAGGGTGCCGCCGTCTGCCGCGCGAAAGAAGCCCTCGTTGCTGCCGGTGGCGCCGGTGAAGGAGCCCTTCTGGTGTCCGAACAGCATCGCCTCGAGCATGGTTTCAGGCATTGCGGCGCAGTTGACCGCAACGAACGGCCCATCGCGGCGCGGCGAGTGCTGGTGGATGAAGCGGCTGAGCACTTCCTTGCCGGTGCCGGTGGGGCCATTGATCAGCACGGGGATTTCGCTGGCGGCGAGGCGTTCGGCCAGCGCGATGATCGAGAGGCTCTCCGGATCGACGGCAATCGGCATGCCTTCGCTCGTCGCGCAGGCGACCAGTGCGGCAAGGCTCGCCTCTCTGACGGGATCGCAATAGGCCAGCACATGACGGCCGCGCCCCTCGCGCCGGGTGACCGATGGGTGGGCCGCGCGGGCAATGGTGATCGCCGCGGTGCCGGCGGGCAATGCAGCCTTTTCATCCGCATCAGCGACAATCACGGCCTCGCCCCGGCTGCCCATTACCCCGAACACGGCCCGAGCGCGGGCGAGCAGGGGGCTGTGGGCCCTGTTTGTCGCTTCGCTGAATTCCAGTGCGGTCATTGCAATTGTGCCCCTTGGGTTAACCATCGTGTGGAGCACTATCTGCCGCGTGAACGGCAAAGGGATCGGTAATTTAAGTCCTGGAACATATACTTAGGGGTTCGCACCTAGTTCGACGGGGTTCCGGCAAGAGTTCCGGCAAAATCCTGCCGACCCCGGCTTAAACTTGCCGCCGCATTGCCGGTCTTTGCTGTGGCAGCCGGGCCGGATGGTCTGACCTGGCGTCACTCGGGACTCAATACGGGAGTTAATCATGTCGGTTATCAACACCAACATCGGCGCCATGCGCGCTGCCAATGCTTCGACCAATGCTTCTAACATGCTGGGTCAGGCCCAGCTGCGCCTGTCCACCGGCAAGCGTATCAACACCGCCAAGGACGACGCCGCCGGCCTTGCCATCTCCACTTCGATGACATCGCAGATCAACGGCATGAACCAGGGCGTCCGCAACGCCAACGACGGCATCAGCCTTGCCCAGACGGCAGAAGGCGCGCTCAACGAAGTCACCAACATGCTGCAGCGCGTTCGTGAACTGGCTGTCCAGTCGGCTTCGGGCACCTATCAGGCGGCTGACCGCACCAACATGCAGTCGGAAGTCACCTCGCTGACCAACCAGATCGGCTCGGTTCTTTCCAGCACCTCGTTCAACGGCAACGCGCTGTTCTCGACCACGGCGGGTACGAACAAGACCTTCGCGATCCAGGCCGGTGCCAACAGCACTGACACGGTAACGCTGACCAGCACGGCAATCGACGGCACCAAGATCAACGCGACGGCACTCGACGTCACGACTTCGGCGCTGGCGACGACCACGCTCGGCAACGTCGATACGGCGCTGGCCCAGGTCTCGGCGACCAATGCCGGGTTCGGTGCAGGTGAATCGCAGCTTTCCTCGGCGGTGAACAACCTGACCTCGAACGCGACGAACCTCGCAGACGCCCGCAGCCGCATCACCGATGCCGACTATTCGACCGAAACCACGGCGATGGCCAAGGCCCAGATCCTGTCGCAGGCTTCGACCGCGATGATCGCCCAGGCCAACCAGAGCCAGCAGAACGTCCTCTCGCTGCTGCGTTAAGACGAACCCACCTGCACCCGCCCCCTTAGGGTGCAAACCACCTGTCCTCCGGGACAGCCTCTGGCCCGGCAGTCGCCCCCCGACTGCCGGGCTTTTTGGCGTGTGAAGCAGGCGCGAACCCGGGGACACCCTATTGGGTGTCCCCCTCCAGCGGGGCGAGGTTGACACAGTTGACACCTTGTCAACCTCGCGTCCGGACCTGAATCCCGCAGTGCTCCGCCATTTTCTCGGCCTTTTCGCCGTTGAGGTCGTCAGGGGAAATATTAAAAACCTCGTCCCCCGGGCACACGCCAGCAGACCGGGTGATGGCCTGACAACAGCGCAAGGAGAGGTGCGTGCTCATACAGCAAGGTTTAGCAGCGCGCGTGCATGTAGGAAAATGGATGTTCCCGGGGGCATGCTATTGCCTGTCACCGTCCGATGGCGAGGCTTTGCAGTGGCTATTTGATAGTTGGTTGAGTGTGGAGTTTTGGGGTAGTGTCAAAGTGTTACCGTAGTTGCGCCGTAATTGCAGCATTCAGGTCATTCAAGATCATTGTCTTTCGAATTTTGACTGCAAATACTGAAGCATGAGATTCAAACCGACTGGTGTCAGCTTCAAGAGCGAACGTCTGCGGTCTTTTGGATCGGCATATCTGCCTACAAAACCTGCGGATTCCAATGCATCGATCCAGCGTAACGCGGTAGTTTGTGGTACACATGAAGCAATGCATGCGGAGGAAATCGAAATGGTTTTTCCGCCTACGTAAGCGATAAATAAATCCAAGAGGATGTCCCAAGCCGGTTCCGAAAAGAGACCTTCTGTTTTGAAGAGAGCATCGCGGCTTCGTCTCGTTCTATATTCAGCTTGCGCAATAACACAAAGGGATTGCAACTCTCGCAATCGACTATCGATAAACAAGTCAGAATCATCATTGATCGCAGGCGAGGGTGTATTTGCAATCACTAGATGCTCATCGCGAGCCAAATCATGAACCCTTTCCAGATTGAGAATCGCAGCATAGCGCAACCGCTCGAACCCACACACTAGACTTCTGAAGAATGCATCCAAAATGGATCAAAAATATTCCAAATTCAGTCTTATCCATAGCATAGGCTGTTCAGATTCAGCTTATGTTTAGATAAGCTTAGCCAAAGCAAGTCAATAACTGTAATGAGGTCAAGATAGGTGGAATTGATGGCTGATTCGCCATTGACCGGGAGCGCACAGTGACCAAGGAACTGCTTCAATACGCAAACCAATTGGAAGTATTGATGAAGGGTCTGGACAAGTCTGATCTGCCAATTGCTGCTGCGCACATTGCAACCGCCCTTGACCTTGTCAAAAGAAAATTAGATTCTGAAAATACCCAATGCGGTTCAGAAGCGAAGATAGTATTGTGACAGGCAAGATTTTTGCCAATTAGCCAGTTGTCTTACCCAAGCTCGCCAAAGGCTGATGAAATGTCGTGAATTGATTTAATCAATTCCTGTTTCATTTCGCTCGAAAAGTCTCCGTACGTCAGATCAATCATAAGATCGCGGAGGACTTCACTCATTGAAACAATCAAGTCATTCTTCGCCACACTGGCTGCATTCATGCTTTCAATGTGCAGTTCGAGTTGAACAACCTTTTCTGATCCCACATGAAAACCGGCATAGAAACTGCCAATTGCCGCCAAAATAGCGACAAAAATCATTTTAGACAGATAGCTCAGACTTGCCACAGGGATCCCCAAATTTGAGGTAACGAGTGTGGGTAAGACTAATGCAAATGCCAGCTCCTCACAAGGGTTAGAATGGGGATTAATAAGTATCTTTTGAAAGCGCTTTGGAATAACCGTGACGCTTTGCTACCCCCCAAACAAATCAACCAAGTCGCGCCCGTGTCAACAACGGGCACCGATAAAGGCTACCTCAAGCGGGGACACGCAATAGCATGTCCCCGTTGATCCGTCGGAATGGATTCAATCAAGCGATCACATGCCAATGATCATTGATCTTCAGGCATTCCCGCGGATTTGATCTGTTACTGAGCCCCCGGTATCAGCGCCAGATTGGCCCGCGCGATATCCGCGAGCGATTGCTGCTTGGTTGCGCTGCCGGCGGTGCGGTTGGGGTAGAGGTTTGTGCCGCTCTTCAGCACTTCGCGGTAGAGCGGCACGGCCTGATCGGCGCGTCCGGTGTTCTGGTAGACAGCGCCAAGGTTCAGCGTGGCATAGGGATCGCCGGGGTGGGCGGCGAGCGCCTGTTTCAGCTCTGGTTCGGCAGTGGCGTAATCCGCTTTCTGCAAGGCGCGAAAGCCGGCCTCGGCATGGGGATCACCTCCGGCGCAGGCGGCGAGGCCTGACAGGAGGACGCTGGCAATGACAATCTTGGCTGCCCGGGTTTTCATGGTCTTCTCCTGAAGCAAACTGGAATTGCCTCAGGTTTGCGCCATGGACTGGCGCGCGCAATGCATCCCCCTCGTGAATTTGCATAAGGTTACGCAGGTTTACCGATGCAAATTCGCCTGCCTCAGCGCTTGCCTTGCGACGGGCAGGCTGGCGCGGCGGCGTTTTCGCGGCAAGAGCTTGCCGAGCCAGCTGACGAGGCGCGCGATTGCGCCTTGTCCGGGTGCAGTCAGCGAGCGGTTCTTCGGCAGGATCAGGATCGGGACGCGGTGTTCAGCGGCGACGCTTTCGGATGCCGGAACCTTGGCCATTCCTCCGGCGAAAAGTAGACCGAGTGATGGCTGGGGAACCGGCCGAGGCTCCGGAACAGTGATCGGCGCGGCGGCCAACAGCTGAACGGGCGGGGCGGGCAATTCCTGCACGACTGGTTTGGCGCTTTTTGCGGTCTTTGCCTTCACCTTGGCAACGGACTTTGCCTTTTTTGCCGGTGTCTTCTTGGGTCTTGCGGCTTTGACCTTGCTGGCGGCCTTGCGCTTCGCGGGCTTTCGCTTGGCTTTGGTCTTTGTCGCCTTCTTTTTGACGGGTGCCTTCGGTTCAGGCTCATCGGGCAGGGCGATAATCCGCGCGCCGGGCAGCTGGGGCCGGGCAATCAGCACATCTTCGGGAAAACCCGGCTCCCCCTTTCCGCGGAGCATGAAGGGGCTGGGGGCTGTGACCGGGGGGGCGAGTGGAGGCTCCCAACCTTTCGCTGCTCGATGTCCGGGATGCCCGGGTGAAACGCTGTTCAAGGCCAGTCGGTTACGCGAATTATGCATCGCTGTCGCTCCCCATCAGGGTTGTGCGTCTGGCGATGGTCTCATGGTGATTCGCTGCGGCAAAGCGGAACTGCTTCCGAATTGGACTGATTCGCGCGCGGTGCTTTGGCGCTAAAAAGTGCCGGTCTTGGGAAGGTAACCCAGCTTGCTTGCAACCAGCACGCCGAGCATGAACAGGATCACCGCATAGGCGAGGGTCCACATCAGCAATCGCGGCGGCCTCGCCATGTCCGGTCGGCCGGCGGGATAGGCCAGCATTACCACGCTGCCGACCGGCGGACTGCGCGTCGAGCCATAGACCTGATCGGTTACATGATGCTCCGTGCCGTCAGCCGCAAAGCGATAGATTGCAGCAAAGCAGCGCGTGCCATCGCTGTAGGACTGGCGGTGGTCGATCACCTCGGCAGTCACCTTGCAGCTCGGCGAAGTCACCCGCACCCAGTCACGCCGGGCCATTACCCACAGCGCGAACAGGGCCAGCGCCATGCCGGCATAGAGGAAATAGTCCTTCATGGATTCAGACCATAACCCGCTGTGATTGCAGCAGGGTTAAGGCCGGGGGCGGTTGGCCTAGTTCGCCAGCGTGATCGAAATTCTGCGGTTGCGCGGGTCCTGCGGGTTGGCCTCGATCAGCGGCTCGCGATCGGCGACGCCTTCGATGCGCTTGAACCGGTCCTGCCCGATCCCTCCCAGCATCAGCGCCTGCCGCGTCGCCTCGGCGCGTCCGGCGGAGAGCGACCAGTTGTTCGAGACCATACCCGCCTTCCACGGCAGCGAGTCTGTGTGACCGCGCACCGACAGCGATCCCGCTTCCGGGTTCAGCGTTTCGGATAACGCCTTAACTAACTCGCGCGCTTGAGGAGTGAGCACGGTGGTGCCGAGCTGGAACATGGCGAACTGCGCGTCGTCGATCAGGTCGATGCGGATGCCTTCGGCAGTGTCGACCATCTTGACCTGGCGGGCGAGTTTGCGGGTCGCCTCGCTCTTGTCGAGTTTTTGCGCCAGCACGTCCTTCATGTGGTTCATCTTCTGCAGCTTGCCCGCGCCATCCTTTGGCCCGCCGACCGTATCGCGCGGGATCGTCAGCGCCTTGGTGCCGGTCTGTCCGGCGCGGTGGGGGTAGTTGTCGGCATCGACGATCGAGGAGCCGTGCAACAAGCCGTTCGCGCCCGCGCTTTCCTGCCGCATCTTCACCAAGGTGGGGGTGAAGTAATCGGCAATGCCCTTGCGCTGCTTTTCGGTGGTCGCGCCCAGCAGCCACATCAGCAGGAAGAAGGCCATCATCGCGGTAACGAAGTCGGCATAGGCCACCTTCCACGCGCCGCCGTGATGACCGCCCGCGACAACGGTGATCTTCTTGACGATGATCGGCGCGGGCGGGGCGTTCTTGCCGTGGGCGGGAGCCTTTGCCATCGCTTAGCGACCCCGCAGGCTGTCGAGCAGTTCCGATAGGCCCGGCCGGTTGGCATGGCCAAGGCCAGAGCGGGCGGACTCGACCACCAGCGGCTGCGGATAGCCGTGCAGGCTGGCGATGATCATCTGCTTTACCGCATGGAAGATCTGCTCGTCGGCCTCGATCACCTGTTTCAGCCTACCGGCCATCGGCGCAACGATGCCATAGGCGAGCAACACGCCCATGAAAGTGCCGACCAGCGCCGAGCCGATCATCGCGCCCAGGATCGAAGGCGGCTTGTCGATCGATCCCATGGTTTTCACCACGCCCAGAACGGCGGCGACGATGCCGAGCGCGGGCAGGGCATCAGCCAGCGTCTGCAGCGCATGCTGCGGTTCGTGCATCTCGTGGAAGTGCGTTTTCATCGCATTGTCCATCACCTCTTCCACCGCGTGTACCTCAAGCGTGCCCGAGGACACGACGATCAGCGTCAGCGTGTCGGCGATGAGATCGACCAGCGCATGGTTGGCGAGCAGGCGCGGGAATTCGGCGAACAGGGCGGAATTCTTGGGCTCGGTCACATGGCTTTCCAGCGCCACCGGGCCTTCGCTGCGCAGCAGCTTCATCAGGCGCGAGGTCAGGATGATCGCATCGATGTGATCCTGCTTGTTGTGCTTCGGCCCCTTGAAGATCTTGCCGAAGGCACCGCCGATCAGCTTCAGCTCATGCAGCGAATTGCCCGCCACCGTCGCGCCAATCGCCGCGCCGCCGATGATCAGCATCTCGTGCGGGATCGCCTCCATAACCGGACCCAGCGCGCCGCCGGTAATGGCAAAGCCGCCGAACACCATGACGATGAGAATGACGACGCCGATGATAGCGTACATGGATTTGCCCCCCGAAAATCAAAAACGACGCTGCTCAGTGCAGCACATCAAACAGTGAAAGCTGGGCCAGCTTGGCAAAGCTTGCCTGGCTGGCTTCGAGCACGGTCATGGTCTGCTGCAGGTGCGCGACGGTGGCGGCGATGTCGGTTCCGCCGATGTCTGCCTCCTCACTGGCGCGCATCTCACCCATGTCGCTACGGCGCGAAGTGGTGAGATCGATCCACGCCATGCGCGAGCCGACGACGGTCTGCGCGGTGGTGATCGTATCGACAGCGGCGTTGAGCGGATCGAGCGCATCGTGCGCCGCCGTCTGCGCGGCCGCGCCGCCCGCCTGCAGGGCATCGCCCAGCGTCTTGAGCGTGGCGAGCAGATCGCTTGGGCTGCCGCCGACGGTGAAGTTCAGGAATTCCGGCCCGGTAATCCCGCGGGTCACCACTTGGCCATCCCCCAGCGGCAACTGCCCCGCCGATGTGGTCCCCGAATAGAGCGCATTGCCCGCGCCATCGAGCGTATAGGCAGCCCCCGCCGTCTCGCCGCCGAACAGGGCGTGACCGTTCGAATCGCGGCTGTTGGCAAGGCCCAGCACGTTCTGCCGGATCGCGCTGATTTCCGCGCCGATGCCCTGCCGCTGGCCGTCGGTCAGCGTGCCGGTGGCGGCCTGCGCGGCCAGTTCCTTGGCGCGGGTGACATAGTCGGCAAAGCTTGAGAGCGCACCGTCCGCCAGTTGCAGATCGCTGGTTGCACGCTGGGCGTTCGCGGTATCGATCGTCGACAGGCTGTCCGAGCGCGAAAGCTGGCGCAGCCGCGCTGCGGCGACCGGATCGTCGGAAGCCGCGCTCAGCTTGTTGCCGCTGGAAAGGCTGGCCTGCAGGCCTTCCGCCTGCGCGCGCAGATCGGTGAGGCCGATGAGCGAGCGATCGTAAAAGGCGCTGGTGCTGGTGCTGATCAGGGTCATGGCATGGGGCTCACTTGATGCTCAAAAGCGTGTCGAAAATGGTTCCGGCGACCTGCATCGCCTTGCCTGAGGCCTGAAAGGCCTGCTGGTAGCGCATCAGGTTCACCGCCTCCTGGTCGAGATCGACCCCGGCCTGGGCTTCAAGCGCGACGCGGGCGTTCCCGGCGATGGCGGTCAGCGCGCCTTGGGTGATCTTGCGGCTGGCGACGGTGGAGGAGATGTCAAAGATCAGCGCGTCCATCTTGCCCGATGGATCGGCGCTGGAAAGCGCGGTGCGCAGGGCATCAAGGTTGCCCGGATCGCGGCTGCCAGCGCCAGCAGTGGCGGGGGCTGTCGCCAGCTTGGCGCCGTCGGTGAAAGCGAGCGCGATGTTGGAAGCGTCGGTTCCGGTGAACATCGCCACGCCGGCCGAGCCATCGAGCGCTGCCCCGGAAGCTTGTGCGGCGTTGACCGTGCTCATCAGCGTCGTCGCCACGACTTTCAGATCGTTGCGGGCCGATGCCAGCTTGGTCAGGCCGAGCGACTGCCCGGCGAGCGATCCGCCGGTCAGCGAAGCGGTGTTGGCGCCTACCGCAAATGTAATGGTGCCGTCAGGCGCGGTTGCCATCGAAAGTGCATTTGCTGTGCCGCCTTGCACCAAGATCGGACCGGCCGTGCCGCCGATCCGCACTTCGGCGGTACCATCGGCATTAAAGGTCGCGGCGACATCGCCATAGGCGCTGATCTGCTGGAGCAGGTTATCGCGCTGGTCGAGCAGGGTGGTCTGGTCGCTTGAGGCATCTGCGGCGCGAGACAGGCGCAGGTTTACCCGCGCCAGCTCTCCCGCCAGCGTATTGACCTGATCGACCCCGGCCTGCGCATTGAAATGCAGCCCGGCGGCCACACCATCGAGCCCGTTCGAGGCGATGTTGAACGTGCCGACCATGGTCCGCGCCGCTTCGATCACGCCCGCACGCAGGCTCGGATCGGTGGGATCACCCGCGAGGCGCTGCAGCGAACCTTCGAAATCGACCATCGAGGGATAGACGCGGCTCTGTTCGATTGCGGCTTCGATGTTCTCAAGCCCGCCAACTTCGGCATTGGCGCGGGCCGCATCAGACCCGGTGCGGCGCACCTCGGCCTGCCGGAACAGATCGGCGTTGCGCACGACATGATCGAGCCGCACGCCCGAAAGCGATACGTCTGACAAGCGGCCCGAAGCGCTGGTCGAGCTGACTTCGGCAAGGCTGACTGAGCGTCGGACATAGCCCGCGCTTCCGGCATTGGCGATGTTCTGCGCGGTAACGTCGAGCGCGGTGCGCGCGGCCTTGGCACCGGACAGGGCGATGGAAAGGAGGTCAGAGGCCATGGGTTATTGCCCTCCCGCCGGATTGATCGGCCCGGTGATCCGCTTCGCCATCTGCGCTTCGATCATCTTGGCAAAGCCCAGCGTGCCGCTCTCGGCGGTGATCTGGGCGTAGCGTTCGTCCTGCATGGTGTTGAAGGTTTGCAGCCCCTGACTGTCGAACAGCTTGTCGCCAAAGCTGGCGGCATGGGCGGCGGTGAGCATCTGCTTGACGAGGATCGCCTCGAAAGCCTGCGCCGCCTTGCGCAGCTGCGTGCGGTCTGCGGGGGCCTGCTGCGTGATGGAAGTGGGGCTGATCGTGGTCATAGCACCACCATCTCGGCCTTGAGTGCGCCAGCTTCTTTCAGTGCCTGCAGGATCTCGACCAGATCGGACGGGCCGACACCGAGCAGGTTCAGTGCATCGACGACGCGGGCGAGGCTCGCGCCGCCTTTCATCGAGATGACATGGCCGCCTTCTTCCTCGACCGAGATCTTGCTCGATTCCTGGGTTGCAGTCTCGCCTTTGCTGAAGGCTCCGGGCTGGACTACGGTGGGCTTTTCATCGATCCGCACGGTCAGCTTGCCGTGGCTGATCGCGGCGGGCGAAAGGCGCACCGCGCTGTTGATCACCACGGTGCCGGTACGGCTGTTGACGATGACCTTGGCCGGGGTTTCAGCGGGGGTGACGCTCAGCATCTCGATTGCGGCCATCATTGACGAGCGCTGATCGGCTCCGGCGGGCAGGCGCAGCGCGAGCGTTACGCCGTCCTCCACCGTGGCCGTGCCCGGGAAGCGCGCGTTCACCGCATCGCGCACCCGCGCGGCGGTGAGGAAATCGGACTGGAACAGGTTCCAGCGCAGCACAGGATCGCTGTCAAAGCCGGTCGCAACAGCGCGCTCGACAGAGGCACCTTCGGGAATGCGGCCAACAGTCGGCACGTTGACCGAGAGCTTCGAGCCATCCTTGCCCGAAACGCCAAGGCCACCGACGGCAAGATTGCCTTGGGCCATGCCATAGATCTGCCCGTCCGCGCCGTAGAGCGGGGTGAGCACCAGCGCTCCGCCGCGCAAAGACTTGGCCTTGCCGATGGCGGAGACGGTAACATCGATGTGCTGGCCGGGCTTGGCGAAAGCGGGAAGCGTCGCGGTGATCATCACCGCGGCGGCATTTTTCAGCCCTGGCGAAACGCCCGGCGGCAGCTGCACGCCCATCCGTCCTGCGGTGCCACGCATGGCCTGGGTGAGGTATTCGAGATTGTCATCGCCGGTGCCTTCCAGACCCACGACAATGCCGTAACCGGTCAGCTGGTTCGAGCGGACGCCCTGAAACGCGCCGAGATCGCGCATGCGTTCGGCATGGGCTGGAGTGGCGAGGGCGAGAAGCATTAGGCTGGCGTAGCGAGCGGCCTTCGACAGGCTCAGGCTGAGCGGGCCATTTATTTGCCGCACTACACAAGACCCGCTCATGCTGAGCCTGTCGAAGCATCGCCGCAAGGGTCTGGTTAAAAGAGACATGATGCCCACCCCGCTCAAAACGGTGAAATCATGTTGAAGAACCGGCTCAGCCAGCCCTCGCGGCCGGCGCGCTGGATCGAGCCGTTGCCCGAATATTCTATCCGCGCATCGGCCACCTGCGGCGAGCGCACGGTGTTGTCGGCATCGATATCGGCAAGGCGCACGATGCCCGAGAACTGGATCCATTCCTGTCCCTGGCTGAGCAACATGCGCTTTTCTCCTTTGACCAGCGCGGTGCCGTTGGGGCGCACTTCGGCAATTGTGACCGCGACGGTCCCCGAAATGCTGCTGGTCTGCGCGGCGCTACCGTCTCCCTTGAACGACGATTGGCCGCTGGCTTTAAGGGCATCGGGGTTGAGGAACGACAGTGGCCCCGCGGTCGGCGGGGTGATCGAGAAGCCTCCGCTGCGCCCGGTCTTGGACCCGGCGGTCTTGCTGGTTGTGGTGTTTTCAACCAGCGCGATGGTCAGCGGATCGCCAACCCCGTGCGCGCGGGTGCCCGAAACCAGCGGGGCATAACCGGCGCTGACCGAAAAGATCGAGCCGTCGGCGGGATGCATGACCGGCGCCGCGATGGGTGCGGGCAGGGCCGGGGCGAAGCCTTCGGGCGGCTTCTTGGCGTGGGCGGGCTGCGCCATTGCGACCAGCGCGGCTATGCAGCCGCTTGCGAAAAGGCGGTTCACGATCATCCTCACAGCGTCTGGTTCGCGTTCTTGAGCATTTCATCGACGGCAGAGATCATCTTCGAGTTGATCTCATAGGCGCGCTGGCATTCGATCATGTCGACCAGTTCCTGCACGACATTGACGTTGCTCGCCTCCAGCGAACCCTGCCGCAGATGGCCGCGACCGGCCTCGCCAGCCGCGCCGACCTGCGCCTGTCCGCTCGCTCCGGTTTCGACGAGGAAGTTGTCGCCGATCGCCTTCAGACCGCCCGGATTGGAGAAGCTGGCGATGGTGATCTGCCCGAGCGTGGTGGCTTCGGTTTGCCCGGCGATATTGGCCGAGACGGTGCCGTCAGCAGAGATCGAGATCCCGCTGGCCCCTTCCGGAATGGTGATCGCGGGCTGCACGGCATAGCCCTGAGCGGTAACAAGGTTGCCCTCGGCCGAGCGGGTGAAGTTGCCGGCGCGGGTATAGCCAATCTGGCCTCCCGGCATCTGAACCTGAAAGTATCCGTCGCCCTCGATACCCACATCGAGCGCATTGCCGGTGGTCTGCATCTCGCCCTGCGTTTCGATCCGCGTGGTCGATTGCACACCTACACCGGTGCCGAGGTTGAGCCCGGTGGCATAGGCAGTTTCGCTCGAGCTCTGCTGCCCGGCGACGCGGGCGTCCTGATAGGCCAGCGTGGCGAAGTTCGCGCGGTCGCGTTTGTAGGCCGTGGTGCCCACGTTCGCGAGGTTGTTGGCGATTACGCGCATCCGTTGGTCCTGAGCTTCCAGACCGGTGCGGGCGACGTGAAGGGCGGAACTAGGCATGGATCAAACCTTTCAGGGATCAGGACATTTTCATCAAAGATGCGCCGCCCTCGTCAATCTCACGCGCGGTGGCGACGAGCTTGGTGCGGATATCGAACAAGCGCTGCGCCTCGACCATCTGGACGAGGACATCGCTTGGATTGACGTTGGACTGTTCAAGGCTGCCGGGCAGGGCCTTGGCCTCGACATCGTTCGGCAGCACGCCGCCGCCATAGACGCGGAACAGGCCATCAAGGCCTTTCTCGATCCGGGATCCTGCGGGGCTGGCGAGCTTGATCCTGTCGACCCGGGCTGGCGGCGTGTCGGGGCTGGCGGGATCGCGCAGCAGTACTTGCCCGTCTGGCCCGATGATCACTTCGCGGCCCGGTGGTATGGTGATCGGGCCGTTTTCGCCGATCACCGGCGCGCCATCGCCATTGGTCAGCAGGCCGGAGGGCGACAGGCCCAGATCGCCGCGCCGGGTATAGGCTTCGCCGCCGTCTGCGCCCTGCACGGCGAGCATGGCATCGCCCTGCATGGCAATGTCGAGCGGCTTGCCGGTCTGGGTGATCGAGCCGGCGCTCATCGAAGCACCGCGCACTTCGGTCTCGTTCATCGCGCGCACTTCGAGGCTCGGGCCCTTCAGTGTCATCGGGGTGAAGGAAACGGTATCGGCGCGGTAGCCGATGGTCTGGGCATTCGCCATGTTGGCCGCGATCACCCGCTGGCGCAGCATCGAGCTGCTCAGGCCGGAAAAGGCGGTGAAGATCAGGCGGTCCATGGCTCAGCTCCGGTGGTCAGGATCAGGTGCGCAGGTTGATAATGGTCTGCGAGATCTGGCTCGCGGTATCGATGGCCTTGGCATTGGCCTGAAAATTGCGCTGGGCGGTGATCAGGCCCACAAGTTCCTCGGCGATATCGACGTTCGAGCGCTCGATCGCGCCAGACAGCAGCGGGCCGAACTGGCCGGTGCTCGGCTGGCCATAGCTTGGCGCGCCGGACAGGCCCGACTGTGCCCAGTTCGACGAACCGAGCTGCTTGAGCCCGGTTGGCGAGATGAAATTGGCGAGAGCGACCACGCCGATCGTGGTGTTCGTTCCGTCCGCATAAGAGGCGACGAGCTTGCCCTCGGGGCTGACTGTCACTCCTGCAAAACCGGCGCCTGCCGCATTGGTGGCGGGAACCTGCGCGTTGATCGTCGTGGTGGTGGAAGTGATCGCGCCGGTGGCGTCGACCGGGAAGAGCTGGAGCACATTGCCCGAGGTCGATTTGACGAGGCCGGTGCCGTCGATGGTGAACGATCCGGCGCGGGTGAACTGGGTGCTGCCCGAAAGCGGCGCCTTGGTGGCGAAGAAGCCATCGCCATTGATCGCGAGATCAAGCGAATTGCCGGTCTGCTCGATCGGGCCGAGCGAGAATTCCTGGCTGATCGAGCTGACCCGCGCGCCGATGCCCTGGGTCAGGCTGGGATCGGTCAGCACTGAAACCGCAACAATATCGGAAAAGTTGGTGCGGCTCTTCTTGAAGCCGGAAGTTTCCGAGTTGGCAAGGTTGTGGCTGATGACGTTGAGGTCGGTCTGGGCGTTCTTCAGCCCGGTGAGTGAAGTGTAGAAGGACATCGATTGTCTCCCTGTGGGTTAGGTTCAGGCGGTGGGGGTGGTTGGGGTTGCGGCCGCAGCGGGCGCGGCGATCAGGCTGGTGGCTGCCGCCTGCTGGGCAGCGATCACCGCGTCGAGCTTGTCGGCGATGGTTTTCAGCGTGGCGTTGCCCTCATTGGCGGCGGACAGCGACGAGAACTGCGCCATCTGTGCCAGCATCGCCTTGTTATCGACCGGATCGGTCGGATCCTGCTGGCTGAGCTGCGCGGTGAGCAGCTTGATGAAATCGCCGCTACCCAGAGCGGCAAAGCCGGTTTTGGGCTGGGTGGTGGTGCTAGCTGCACTCGTGCCTGTAACTGTTGTCATCACTTCATCCTCATAGTGTCGAGCATCAATTGCTTGGCGGTGGACATGGCCTCGACCAGGTTCTGGTACTGGCGCGAGGCATCGAGCATTTCGATCATCTCGGCATTCTCATCGACCGGCGCGGACCAGACATTGCCGTCGGCATCAGCCAGCGGGTTGTCGGGCATGTGTTCCTTCACCGGCGCGGTGTCCGAGCGGATCACGGAGGTGACGTTGACGCTGGCGAGGCCGCTGGCCTGATCCAGCTCGGTGGCGAAGACCGGGCGCAAGGGGCGGTATGTCCCTTCCTCGCTGCCCGAGATCGAGCCGGCATTGGCAAGGTTCGATGCCGCCGCGTTCATCCGCACCAGCTGGGCCGACATGCCGTGCTGGGCGAGGGAGAACAGGGTCATGGGGTTAGGTGCGGGCATGGCGATCAGTCTCCCTTCAGCGCGCGGGTGATCGTATCGACCCGGCCACGGATAAATGAGAGCGTCGCCGAATAGCCGACCGCGTTTTCGGAGAAGGCCAGCTGCTCGGTCGCCATTTCGACCGTGTTGCCGTCCATGCTGGGCATCACCGGCACGCGATAGCGGGTGGCGGAAGTGATTGCCTTGTCATTGCTCGCGCCGCCCATGCGGGCGTTCAGCGCGGCGGCAAAATCAATGTCGCGTGCCTTGTATCCCGGGGTGGCGGCATTGGCGATGTTCGAGGTGATGAGCCCCATGCGCTGCGAACGCAGTTCCAGCGCCGTGGCATGAATGCCGAATAGTCCTGAACTTATCCCGTTGTCGCTCATGGCCGTTTGCCTTTCGCATCTGTGCGCGAGAAGTTTCCATCTGCGCTGAACGCTTGGAGCAAACAGCGTGCCAGTTTGTGAACGCACGCATTTCTGCGGTTTCGCCTGCGGGGAACCGGCAAGCTCTTGCCGCCAACCGGCAAAGTTCGGCCAGCCCCTGAATGTCTCGGCCGATTGCCGTTCTGACTGGTGACAAGCCAATTCGGGCCAAAACGGAAAAGCGCTTCACATGAGCACGACCAGCCTGATCGACACGACATCGCTCGCCATCGTCTTTGGCGGCACCACTGCTGCCACCGTGCTGCGCTGCGGCTGGCGCGAATGCGTCACAACGATCACCGAGATCGGCCAGCTGTGGGGCGAACGCTTCGATGCCGAACAAGCGCGGGCAGAGCTTGCCGTGCAGGTTCAGGAAATCCGGCGCGACGGAATCCTGCGGGCAACCCCGCATTTCACTGGCGATGCCGAATTCGATGAAGGCACCGACGCGATGATCCGCACCCGCTCGATCGGATCGCTGATCGCCGCGCATGAAAAGCACAAGTCCCGGCGCGGCGCGATGAGCTCGGTTGCCGTGCGCCTGTTCGCCCAGGCTGCCGAGCTGGCACCGGTGTTCGGCATGGTCGGCACGCTGGTCGCACTCAGCCGCCTGCCGGGCGGCGTTTCGGGCGGCAGTGACTTTACCGGGGCGATTGCCATGGCGGTGCAGACCACGCTCTATGGCCTGCTCGCGGCCAATCTGTTCTTCGCGCCAATCTCCCGCCTGATCGAACGCCGCGCCCGCGCCGAGGAGAACGAGCGGCAGCGGCTGGTCGATTGGCTGGCGGAGCAGCTCGCTGATACTGTCAGCAGGCCCGCTCACCGGGAGGCCGCGTAATGCAGATGCGCACTGGCGTCGGCTGGCAATATGCCATCGCCGATCTGGCCCTGATCCTGTTCCTGATCGCGGCATCTGGGCTGTCCAGGCCCAAGCCGGTCGCCGCGCAGGTGCCAAAGCCATCTCCGCCGCTGGTTGCCGATCCGGTTGCCGTCTGGCGTCCCGGAGCGGACATGCCGACGCTGGGCGAATGGCTCGCCAGCCAGCCGCGCGACAGCCGCCAGCGCCTGACGATCATCGCCCGCTATGTTGGCAATGACGTGAACGCCGCCTCAGGCCGGGCGGCCGGACTGCTGACCAGCGCCGGACCATCCGCCGGTCCGGTGCGCATCGTTATCGAACCCGCCGCGAGCGATGATCTTTCCGCCGCGCTGACATGGGATGCCGGAACATGAGGAATTGCATGATGAAGCATAAACTGCTGCTCGCCGCGCTGGCGCTGCCTGCGACAGCTCAGGCCCAAACCCTCACCGATCTCGCTGCGCTCGATCGCGCGGTAGAGCAGTTCACCGGGGCGGCAATCGGCCAGCCGGGCGGGGCCAACCAGCCGGTTGACCGGCGACTCCACCTCGCCCGCTGCGATGCCCCTCCAGCGCTGTCATGGTATGGCACGGGCCGCGATACGTTGCTGATCCGTTGTCCCGATGCCGGATCATGGCGCATTTTTGTACCGCTGGCCGCTGCGGCGAGCAGTGCCACAGCGCAGCCCGCTGTTTTGCGCGGTGAAGCGGTAACGATCTCGGTTGAGGGCGATGGCTTCTCTGTAGCCCAGGCGGGTGAGGCGCTTGATGCCGGGGCCGTGGGATCGTGGATCCGCGTGCGCAGCGGCAATGACAATGCCCAGCCGTTTCGCGCCCGCATTGTGCGCCCCGGGCTGGTTGCGCTCGATCTCGGCTCGACGAGCTCTGGCAGGGGTTTGCAGTGACATGCGGCAAATTTTTGCCTTCAGGCTTAAACATGTTGCCGCACTGCCGTTCTCCCATCCGGATAAACACGGAGCGGCAATATGCCTATCGAGCCAACCCAGAATGTCGGAGCCATTCGCGCCGTTGGTGCGTTGGATGCCCGTCTTGTACGCAGGTCTGCCGGCGAGCGCGCCGAGACGCCAACTCCGCAGCTGGTCGCCACCAGCGATGCCCTCGATCCCGGCCCGATCCCGGTCGACGGTGAACGCGTCGCCGAGGTTCGCAAGGCGGTGGAAAACGGAACCTATCCGCTGCTGCCAGCCAAAGTGGCCGACGCAATCATCGCTGCCGGCCTGCTCTTGAGGAATCCGAAATGAGCCCAAACCCCACACCCGCTCAAGCTTTGCGCAACCAGCTTCGGCAGATGGTTGCCGTTCTTGAAGACGAGCGGCAGGCGCTTGCCGGTATCGACCTTGATGGCATCATGGGCGCAGCGGTCGCCAAAGAGAGCCTGTGCGGCACTCTGGCCGAAGCTGACGCCACCCAAGTGGACGAGGAATGCCGCGGTCTTCTCGACGCCGCACGGCGCTTGAACGAGGTAAACCGGCAGGTTCGCAACCTGATCGCGGCCAATGTTTCCGCCCGGCTCGATGTGCTGACCGGCTCTCCGGCGCTCTACCGCGCAAGGCCCGGCTATGCCTATGCCGGAGCGCGCGCCTAACCATTTGGCACACCTCTTGCTGAAACCTCCCCGAAGCCACCGCAAGGGGAGCAGGTTTGAGTCAGGTTCAGTCTATTGGTAGCCAAACACAGGTCCGCGCGGCGATTGCCCGGGCGGCCTCTGCCAGCGGCGTCGATTTCGATTACCTGCTCGCTCAGGCCAAGATCGAATCCAATCTCGATCCGCAGGCCCGCTCCGGCGCCAGTTCGGCCAGCGGGCTTTACCAGTTCACCAACGCCACCTGGATGCAGACGCTGGCGCGGCACGGGGCCGAGTTCGGAATTGCTGATCCTGCGAGCCGCGAGGCCGCGATGGCGCTGCGCTTTGATCCGCAGGCTTCCGCGCTGATGGCGGCGGGCTTGGCAAGCGACAACAAGGCGGCGCTGACCTCTGCGCTGGGCCACTCGCCCGATGCGTCCGAACTCTACCTCGCGCATTTCCTCGGTGCGGAAGGGGCGGTCAAGTTCCTCAACGGGCTGGCGAGCGATCCCTCGCAGTCTGCCGCCGCTTTGCTGCCTGCTGCCGCCGCATCGAACCGGGGGATCTTCAACCGGCCTGATGGCACGGTGCGTTCGGTCAGCGAAGTGATGGGCCTGATCCGCGCCAAGATGGACGCGGCGATGTCCGGGGCGGGCGAGGGAGGCACGGACTGGGCCAGCACGATGGCAGCGCTGTCGCCCGATGGTCTGCCACTCGCAGCAGCCGCACCACCCACTGGCGGACCCATTGCACAGGCATTCCACGCCGCTGCGGCGCAAGCACCCGCACCCGCCCGCTCATCGATGGCGCAAGTCCTCCAGCAGACCTTCGCGCTCGGCACTCCCGCCGCCCATGCCGCACCGGACAATGTCCGTTCGGCCTATGCCAAACTCAGCGCGATGGGGCTTTAAGGCATGAAGCTCGGCATCGGCAGTCCTGCAACTCTCGCGCTTCCCGCAGCGATCCTCAGCCTGATCTTGCTGATGATCGTGCCGGTGCCAAAGGCGCTGCTCGACGTCTGCTTCGTGATCAATATCGCGCTGTCGGTCGCGGTGCTGATGGCCGCGCTCAATGCCGAAAAGCCGCTCGATTTCTCGGCCTTCCCATCGGTCCTGCTGTTCGCCACCCTGTTCCGCCTGTCGCTTAACGTCGCCTCCACCCGCGTCGTGCTGGTCGGCGGGCATGAGGGCGGGGCGGCGGCGGGCAAAGTGATCGAGGCCTTCGGCGAGTTCCTCGTCGGCGGTAACTTCGCGGTTGGCCTGTTCGTTTTCATGATCCTCGTGATCATCAACATGGTGGTGGTGACCAAGGGCGCGGGGCGCGTTTCGGAAGTTTCCGCGCGCTTTACCCTCGATGCCCTGCCCGGCAAGCAGATGGCCATCGATGCCGATCTCGCCGCCGGTCTGATGACTGCCGAAGAAGCCAAGGCGCGGCGCAAGGAAGTGGCGACCGAAGCCGATTTCTATGGCGCGATGGATGGTTCGTCCAAGTTCGTGAAGGGCGATGCGGTTGCTGCGCTGCTGATCCTTGCCGTCAACATCATCGCGGGCTTCGTGCTCGGCATGGTGAGCCACGGGCTGACCGCTGGCGAGGCTGCGCAACGCTATATCACGCTGGCTGTCGGCGATGCGCTGGTGGCGCAGGTGCCCGGGCTGCTGCTCTCGATTGCCGCCGCCGCCATCGTTACCCGCGTTTCGGATAGCCGCGATCTGGCGGGGCAGATTGGCGGGCAGTTCGCCAGTCCGAGCACCTGGCTGCCGGTGGCGGTGATCCTGTTTGCCATCGGTTGCATCCCGGCCATGCCGCAGTCTGTGTTCATTCCCGCTGCCGGGGGAGCTTTTATGCTCTACCGCAAGCTCAAGGCCAAGGCCGACCGGCCGCTGCCGGTGGTCGAACCGCCCGCGGTTGAGCCCGGCCGGATCACGCTCGATGAAGTGTCTGACCATACGCTCGTCACGCTCGAATTCGGCTATGGCCTCGTGCCGCTGGTCGATGACAAGCGCGGATCACCGCTGGTCGCGCGGATCACCGGGGTGCGCAAACAGCTGAGCCAGTCGTTCGGCTTTGTCGTGCCGCAGTTCCGGCTGCGCGATGCGCTCGAGCTGCCGCCGCATGAATACCGCGTGATGCTCGGCGGGGTACCGCTGGGCAGCGCGACCGTCCGCTCGGACAAGGTGCTCGCCATCGATGCGGGTGAGGTCCGTGAAGGCCACCAGCTGACCGGCGAGGCGACTATCGACCCCAGCTTCGGCTGCCCCGCGCTGTGGATCGAGGCATCCCTGCGCGATACTGCCGTGGCCGAGGGCTTCCTCACCGTGGATCCGAGCACGGTCATCGCCACGCATCTCAACCAGCTGCTCGGTGCCTGCCCACAGGCCTTGCTCGGGCCAGATGAGGTCCGCGCCATTCTGGACGGGGTGAAGGAACGCGCCGCCGGCCTCGTCGAAACCGTCACGCCTTCGCCGCTCAGCCTCGCCGCGCTGACCCGCGTGCTGCGCAACCTGCTCGAAGACGGCGTGCCGATCGGCCACCCGCTACCGATTCTCTCCAGCCTCAGCCAAGCCGTGCAGGTCACGCTCGAACATGACCGGTTGATCGACATGGTCCGCGCCGATCTCGGCTCGCTGATCGTTGGCCGCATCTGCGGACCGCACGAGCGGCTGCCGGTGCTGACCCTCGACGCTGGCCTTGAGCAGATGATCGTGCAGGGGCTGCAGGACCCCGTCACTGGCCAGCCGGTGATCGAGCCAGATCTCGCCCGCGGCATCGGCGAGCGGGTCGCGGCGATCATTGCCGAGCGGCCAGCAGGCGCGATCCCGCCCGCGCTGATCGTCCAGCCCCGCGCCCGCCGCGCCCTTGCGGCGCTCCTGCGCCAGCGTGCGCCGGTCTGCACGGTTCTTTCAATCAACGAACTGCCGCCTGCCCAACCGATTGAAGTGATTGAGGTGATCGGCGGCGAACAGCCTGCCGCGCCAATCCCGGCCTTACCGAACCCAGAAACCCTAACCGAAGAGCTTGCCGCATGAAGCACGATCACAAGCCATTCACCGCCGCGATTTCCGCCTATCGCGGGCCAGTAGCCGACCGGGTGCGGCGGTTTCTGCCGATGGTCAAACGCCTCGCCTGGCATGTCCACGGCTCGGGCCGTCCGGGGATCGAGCTCGAGGATCTGGTCCAGGCCGGCCTCGTTGCGCTCACCGAATGCGCGCAGAAACACAGCGGCCCAGGCGAGGACGGCTTCGCCGCCTATGCCAAGCTGCGGGTGCGCGGGGCGATGGTCGACCTGATCCGCCGCACCTTGCCGCTGTCACGTGGGGCCACCGAGCGCCGCCGCATGGTGCGCGAAAAGGAGGAAGCGCTGCGGGTAACGCTGGGCCGCGCGCCCCATGATGCGGAACTCGCCGAAGCCTTGGGCATCACCGAGGCAGAGCTGGCGGACCTGCGCGCCAACAGCGAGCCGCTGCGCTTTGAATCGATCGACGAATCCTATTCCGACAGCTCAATGGCCTTTGCGGATGATACGCCCGACGCCTTCAACCTGCTGGCAGACGAGGAACTGCGCGATGCGCTGGCCGGGGCGATTGCGGACTTGCCGGAGCGGCTAAAGCTGATCGTCCAGCTCTACTTCGTCGAGGAAATGAACCTCGCCGAAATCGCCGGGGTTCTCGATGTCTCGATCCCGCGGGTCCACCAGCTGAAGGCACAGGCACTGGCCAAGCTGAAAGAGGCGATGGGCGGGGTGGCTGAGGTTATCTAAATCCTCCCTGCAGGGGAGGGGGACCGCCCGGAGCCGAAGGCGTAGGGGGGTGGAGGGGCACAGGCGAGTGGTCCTGACCTTCGATGGCGGGATCACTCGCCCGTACCCCTCCACTCCGCCGCTTCGCGTCGCGGTCCCCCTCCCCTGCAGGGAGGATTTAGCATCCCGCCACCCCATTCCCCGTCATCCTGAACTCGTTTCAGGATCCATTTCTCCCCGCACTTAGGTGTGTGAAAAAGCGCGGAACGGCGCAGTTGCTCGCCCTTGAGAGAACTGAGCTCTCGGGCACGATGGATGCTGAAACAAGTTCAGCATGACGTAATACAAAAATTTGTTTGAGTTGGCGGGTGCTTCAGTCCAGCATTGCTGAATGTTCTAGCGGCCGATCACAGCCCTTCTCTTGTTGGCATCTTTGGGAAGCTGCTCATTTCGATATCGGGTTATCGCTGATCTCGAAAATGGTCAGATCTGGTTTCGGGCCGATTCAGGACCCTCTGACAAGGACTGTTTCCGGGCAATTGAGGTTTTGGCATCCAATGGCTCGGTTGAGCATGAACCAAGCTCTGCTGCGACCGACCAATCTTGGCATGCTGTCTGGAGTGAACGATCAAACGAAGATTGTGCCAACCAGCTTCCCGTACAATACGGGATGGCATTGAAGGGCAGACTTCAGTCTGACCCAAAACAAATCCCTCCAAGTCCACTCCAGCGCGAAGTCCTGTATGACGTTGCAACCGATTCCGGAGCAGGAGCATCAGGTTCTGGTCAATTCATTATCCATGGAGATAGTGTTGACAATATGTAATTGAAAATATGCATTATTGCTAATTTTTCACCTCACCCCCCCAGCCTTCCCGGCCAACAACCCGCTCGACAGCACCTGCGGCAATTGCTCCGCATCTTTGCCCGGCGCGTACCAAAGGTAGAGCGGCACACCCGCCGCCCCCTGCGCCGTCAGGAACCGCGTGATTGCCGGATCGCGCCTCGTCCAGTCGCCGACCAGCACTTGCGCGCCTGCTTTCTCGAATGCCGCCTTGGTTTCCTCGCGCTCGATGGCGGCGCTTTCGTTGACCTTGCATGTCAAACACCAGTCGGCGGTGAAGTAGACGAAGACCGGCTTGCCGCTGGCGCGCGCTTTGGCCAGCGCCGCTTCGGAGAAGGGCTGTGAGGGGAGGATGGATTCGATGCCCGGCTTGGGCGGGTTGTAGAGCTTGGACAACTTCTCGGCAGCGACCAGCGCGATCAGCAGCAATAGCCCGGCAAGCATCCAGCCTGCCGCTTTGCCTGCGCGCTGGCGCCTTCCGGTTGCGGCCAGCGCGATCACCAGCGCGAGGGCGAAGAAGGCGCACATAGCGCCGAACCACGTGCCCCCCAGCCGCCAGCACAGCCACAGCAGCGCGAGCGCGGTGAGCGCCATCGGCACGGCCATCAGCTTCTTGAACCACACCATCCATGCCCCGGGCCTTGGCAGCAGGCGGCGCAGCGAGGGCACATAGGCCACTGCGAGGAAGGGCAGGGCGATGCCGAGGCCCAGCGCGACGAACAGCGCCATGCCCTCGGCTACCGGCAGCAACAGCGCCGCGCCCATCGCGGCGGCCATGAACGGGCCGGTGCAGGGGGTGGCGACGAAGGCGGCGAGGAGGCCAGTGGCAAAAGCGCTCTTGGGATTGGCCGCCCCGGCAAAGCCCGGGATGGCGAACTCGAACAGCCCGGCAAGGTTGGCGGTGATCGCGACTGCCAGCAGCAGCAGCGCAACGACTACGCCCGGCTCCTGCAACTGGAAGGCCCAGCCGACCTCTTGCCCCGCAGCCCTCAGCGCCAGCAGCACCGCGCCGAGAATGGCGCAGGCGAGCACGACGCCGGCGGTATAGGCCAGCCCCTCGGCCCGCGCCTCAGCCTCGCTCTCGCCAGCGCGGGCGAGGCTGAGCGCTTTGAGGGACAGGATCGGGAAGACGCAGGGCATCACGTTGAGGATCAGCCCGCCGAGCAGCGCCGCAAGCAGCAGCATGGGCAGCGAGAGCTGCGGCTTGGCGGCAGGATCGGCGATCAACTCGCCGCCGGTGGGTACGGGGCCGGGCGCGGCGGTGAATTCCACACCGTCGCCCGCGCCGTTCAGCCGGAGCACGCCTTTGATCTCGGTGGGATCGGCGGCAGCGAGGTCGGGGCGCTTGAGCGTGACGACCAGCATATCGTCCTTGCGGCGGAACTCCTGGGGCGCGGCGTAGGCGATCAGGTGGTCGGTCTCGGGGAAGAGATGCGCACCCGAAAGCGCAAGGCTGCGCGGCAGGGGAATGCCGATGCGGATGGTTTTGGCGTCGAAGGCAAAGCTCGCCTTGGCCCCCAGCGGCGCGGGGAGCGCGGCGCGCCATGCATCGAAACGGGGATCGCGCGGGCCACTGCCGACCAGCACGGTGGTTTCCAGTCCAGCACTTTCGGGCACGCAGATCTGCTCGGTGCAGGCGAGCCAGCTGGCCTTGACGCGGACCGGCACCCGGCTGCCCGGTGTGGCATCGGGCGAGAGAGTCAGCCCCGCCAACAGGGCATAGTCATGTTCGAACACATGGTTCATCAGACCCGAGATCAGCAGAGTCTGCGGCACCGGATAGCGCAAGGTGCCGGGAATGGTGCCAGAAGGAAGCGACCATTCGAGCCGCACGCCAAGCCCGGCATCGCCCGGATTGAGCCAATAGCCATGCCAGCCTGCCTCGGGCTTCATTACAAAGGCAAGCGTCGTTGTGCCGCCGGGGGTGGCGGGGTCTTCTGCCACCAGTGATGCGGCGATGTGGGTTTGCCCGGCCTGTGCAGGCACCGCCAGCATCAGCGCCAGAACCTGCAACAGCACTGCAATAAGGCGGCGATAGGCTGGCATTTGCTTTGCTACTTTCGTCTATCAACACTTGCACCAATCGCATGGCAGCGCCATCAACCGGATAAGCACGGTCCTGCCCTTAAAGGCGGATCAATTCAAGGAAGCCTTATGCGCCTGGCTCGTATTGCCACTCTTGCCTCTTTCGCTTTTGCCCTCTGCGCAGCACCTGCTTTCGCCGATGAAGCGCCCGCACCGCCGAAGCTGATTGTTGCGGTGTCGATTGACCAGTTCAGCGCCGATCTCTTCGCCCAGTACCGCCAGCGCTACACCGGCGGTATGGCGCGGCTGACCACCGGCGCGGTGTTCCCCTCGGCCTTCCAGAGCCACGCGGCGACCGAGACCTGCCCCGGCCACTCCACCCTGCTCACCGGCGTCCACCCGGCGCGCAGCGGGATCATTGCCAACAACTGGTTCGACCTTTCGCTCACCCGCGCCGACAAGCGCGTCTATTGCGCCGAGGACGAGAACGATCCCGCCTCTACGCCACGCGATCCGGTGGTTTCGGCGCGGCACCTGAAAGTGCCGACGCTGGGCGAATACATGAAAGCCGCATGGCCGCTTTCGCGCAATGTCGCCGTATCGGCCAAGGACCGCGCGGTTGTCATGATGGGCGGGCACCGGATTGATGAGGCCTATTGGTACAAGAGCGGCGCTTTCGTCACCTTCAAGGGCACCGCGCTTTCCGCTGCTGCCGAGGCCGAGAACAAGGCAATGGGCGCGGTAATCGCCAAGGGTGCCAAGCCCTTTGCCGCCCCCGCATGGTGCGCCCCCCGCGATGTCGCGGTCGCAGCGGGCAAGGCGGGCGATGTCGGGCAGGGGCGCTTCGCCCTGACGCCGAAGGACGACACCGGCTTCCGTGTTTCGCCGCGCATGGATGCGGCTACGCTCGATCTTGCCGGGCGGTTGGTGGATAGCCTGAAGCTGGGTAAGGGGCAGGTCCCGGATATTCTCTCGGTCAGCCTTTCGGCCACCGATTACATCGGCCATTCGGTCGGCACCGAGGGCGTCGAAATGTGCGTCCAGATGGCCGAGCTGGATCGCAATCTCGGGCTGTTCTTCAACAAGCTGGACAAGGCCGGGATCGACTATGCCGTGGTGCTGAGCGCCGATCATGGCGGGCTCGATCTGCCCGAGCGGCTTGACCAGCAGGCGCTGCCGCGCGCGGTGCGGGTCGATCCGGCGCTGGCCCCTGCTGCTCTGGGCAAGGAAATTGCGGCCAGCCTGAAGCTGACCATCGACGGCCCGCTGCTCTATGGCGATGCGCCGTTTGGTGACTACTACCTCTCGAAAAAGCTGACTGAGCAGCAGCGCGGACTGGCATTGGATGCCGTGATCGCCCGCCTGCGTGCCCACCCGCAGGTTGCCGCGGCCTATGGCGCGGGCGAGCTTTCCGCTTCGCCGCTGCCGACGGGTAATCCGCAAGACTGGACCCTGCGTGAGCGGGCAAGGGCGAGCTTTGATCCGCTGCGTTCGGGCGATGTCGTGGTCCTGCTCGACCGCGCCGTGGTACCGATCCCCGAGGCGGCGAAGGGCTATACCGCCACCCACGGTTCGGCTTGGGATTATGACCGCCGCGTGCCGCTGATGTTCTGGCGCAAGGGGATCAAGGGCTTTGAACAGCCCGCGCCGGTGGAGACAGTGGACATCGCGCCAACGCTGGCAGCGCTGCTGCATGTGCCGGTTCCGGCGGGCAGCTTTGACGGACGCTGCCTCGATCTGGATGGTGGAGCGGGGAATACGTGCAAGTAAATGGATCGAGGGTTGCGCCAGCATCCTTCGACAGGCTCAGGATGAGCGGATGTTGTTTTGCAACCCAGCAAAAAGTCCCGCTCAGGCTGAGCTTGTCGAAGCCCCCGCGCAGCAGTAGAGCCTAAAGCATGTCAAACCATCGCGACCTCATCATCCTCGGCGGCGGCCTTGTCGGCATGACGCTGGCCTTGGCTGCGGCGAAGGAAGGGTTAACCTCCCACGTGGTCGACCGCGCCACGCCCGAGGAGCTGACGGCGGAGGGCGTCGATGGCCGCGCTTCGGCGATTTCGACGGCGAGCTGGAACCTGTTTTGCAATATCGGTCTAGGTGATGCGCTCGCCCCGCTTGGCTGTCCGATCGAGGCGATTGCAGTTACTGACGAGATGAAGCCCGGCCGCATCGATTTCCGTCCGGGGCCGGACGAAGGCTCGCTGGGCCGGATGTATGCCAACCGCGATATCCGCATCGCCCTGTTCGAAGCCGCGAAGCACGAGCCTGCCATTGCCTGGCACATGGCGGCCGAAGCGGTGGAGCGTGATCGGGGCCCGCACGGCGTATCGGTAACGCTGAAAGACGGACGCAAGCTGAGCGCCAACCTGATGGTCGCCGCCGAGGGCCGCCAGTCGCCCACCCGCGATGAAGTCGGCTTCAGCCTCGCCAAGTGGGATTACAAACATCGCGCGCAGGTGACGGCGCTGTATCACGAGAAGAGCCACGAAGGCGTGGCTTGGGAAATTTTCTACCCCGCCGGACCATTCGCGCTGCTGCCGCTGCTCGATCTGAACGGACGGCACCGCTCGGCGCTGGTCTGGACCGTGGCGGAAAAGGATGCGGCGGGTTGGACGGGACTGTCTGACACAGCCTTCCTCGCCGAGGTGCAAGCCCGCGTGGGTGAGATCCTCGGCAAGGTTGAACTGGCCGCGCCGCGCATGTCCTATCCGCTCAACTTCCACCATTCGCGCCACATCGTCGATCACCGGCTGGCGCTGGTCGGCGATGCGGCGCATGGCATGCACCCGATTGCCGGGCAGGGACTGAACTTGGGCTTGCGCGATGTTGGCGCGCTGGTGGAAGTGCTGGCCGACGGCATGCGGCTGGGGCTGGAGCCGGGTGACGCGCAAGTGCTCGCCCGATATGAGCGCTGGCGCTCGGTCGATGCCTTCACCGCCATGGCTGCCACCGACGCGCTGACCCGCCTGTTCGGCATTCCGGGGCGCATTCCCTCGGCCATCCGCCGCCTTGGCATGGGCCCGGTGCAGCGCATTTCGCCGCTCAAGAAGTTCTTCATGGAAGAGGCGCGGGGAATGTCGGGAACGCTGCCGAAACTGCTTCAGGCCTAGTAGTTTTCCAAGCCATAGGTTTCGACGAGATGCTGGCGGTTGAGCCGGTTGGCCTCGAAGTGCGCCAATTCAGGGTCTTGCCGCAGGATCGCGTCGATGATCCGGCGGCGGCCGTCTTTCCAGCGATCGAGTCCAAATGGTTCTGCCATTGCATTGTCAGCGGGCGAAGGACTGCTGGCACCCAGAGCAACGCGGGTCAGCAGTTCAAACAGTGGGCGTTCGACCATTCTGAACAGGACTTCCTGTAGCTCGCTCTCGAGCGGGCCGATCAGACTGCTGTCCTCACAGCTAGATATTTTGACCGCGACCGCGCGCAGGGTATCGCGAAAACCGGCATCATCGCAGCGCGCCGCCGCGGCGCAAAGCCGGTTGAACAGCAGCGAGGTGATATCCAGTACTTCGCGCCACGATGCCGGCTCGCTGCGCATGAAGGCGCTGAGCACCCGCTCCAGATCGGCCATATCGGGACGGCGCCCGTAATAGCCGCCACCGGGCCCGCGCCGCACTTCCAGTACGCCTTCATGTTCAAGGATTCGCGCTGCCTGCTGCACGGTGACGATGCCAACACCAAGATCGCGGGCGATGTCGGGCAGCGAGCCGATCTGCTGGTCCGGCTCCAATTTGTAGATCCGCTCACGCAGGCGCTCGGCAGTGACCTGCACGATCTGCTTGCGACCGGGGGTTTTGGATTGGGTTGCGCCTGCCATTTTGCAATAATGTGCATGTTAATGGCGATTGACAAGAGCCTTATGGCAAAAATTTGCGCTTGCCAGACTTATATAGGCCGATTTATGTAACTGTAACGAATCGCAGAGGCGCGCAAAGCGCTCTCATCCAAGGAGTGGACACATGGCATTCATCACCCCCGACGCTGAGGCGTTGCCGCGTTCGGTCAACATCATCGGCGGCGTTCGTGAGGAGCAGGGCGGCGGCGATCTGCTGGCCCATGTCTATCCCGGCACCGGCACGGTCACCCGCGAATTCCGCATGGCCTCGACAGGCGATGTTGATCGCGCCGTTGCCGCAGCGCAGGCAGCCTTCCCGGCCTGGCGCGCGATGCCGGGTGACAAGCGCCGCGACCTGATGTTCCGCCTGGCTGCGGCGATGGAGGCACGCTCGGCCGAATTTGCTCCCAGCTTCATCTCGGAAAACGGTTCGATCGCCATGGTCGCGCCGTTCATGGGCTATGATGCCGCGCAAAAGTTTCGCTATTTCGGTGGCTGGTCTGACAAGATCCACGGCCGCACTATCCCGATGTGGGGCGCGCCCGCGCACGATCATGTGTCGTATGAGCCCTATGGCGTGGTTGGCATTATCATTCCGTGGAACGGGCCGCTGTTCGCCGCGACCATGGTGATGGCGCCAGCTTTGGCAGCGGGCAATTGCATCGTGCTGAAATCGCCCGATCTCGCGCCCTATTCAGCGATGAAGCTGGTCGAGCTGCTGCAAGAGGCAGGCATCCCCGATGGCGTGGTCAACCTCGTCACCGGCGGGGCAGATATTGGCGCGGCGATGGTTTCGCACCCGGGCATCGGCAAGATCGAATTCATCGGCTCGGGCCGCACGGCGACGCAGGTTTTGACCAGTGCAGCGCAGAGCCTGAAACCGGTCGGTCTGGAACTCGGCGGCAAGTCCGCCGTCATCGTGTTCGACGATGCGGACTTGATGCAGGCGGCGCAAAAGGGCCTGAGCGGGGCGATTGCCGCCAATGGCCAGGGCTGCGTTAACGGCACCCGATTGCTGGTGCAGCGCGGGATCTATGACCAGTATCTTGCCACGCTCACCGCTATGGCCGGGCACATCAAACCGGGCGATCCGTTTGATCCCTCAACCACGCTGGGGCCGGTGATCACCGAGACTTCGCTCAACCGTATTATGGGCCTGGTGGAGCGCGGGGTCGCCGAGGGCGGGCGCATCGCCTGCGGCGGCGCGCGGCTGGACGGCGATTTTGCGCAAGGGTTCTTCCTGCCGGTCACCGTGGTTGCGGATGTCAGCAATGCCAGCGAGATCGCCCAGAATGAGGTTTTTGGTCCGGTTCTCTGCGTCACCCCCTTCGATACCGAGGACGAGGCTATCGCGCTGGCCAATGACACCGAATACGGGCTCGGCGCCTATGTCCATACCCAGAACCTGCGCCGTGCACACTATGTGACCGGGGAGCTGCAGGCCGGCATGATCCACGTCAACGGCGCTGGCGAAGCGATGCAGCCGAATGCTCCGTTTGGCGGTTTCAAGAAGAGCGGCCACGGGCGGCTTGGCGGGGTCGAAGGGCTGCATGAGTTTCTCCAGCCCAGGAACGTGTGGATCGGACTGTCCGAACCCGGTGCAGGTCAGTGACTTTGCTCGATCCGCGCGAGCGCAGCGAACGGGGCCTTGCGCTCCAGTCCGAAGTGGCCGGCAAGCCCGCCGCCGATCCGCAAACACCATTGCAGGAAAGCTGGCGCGATTTCGTCTATTCCGAAGTCTGGTCGCGGCCGGGGCTTGGCAGGCGCGAGCGGTTTCTGGTCTCGATTGCCGCTTCGGCGGTCAGCAGCGGGCTGAGCAATTCACTCGACCTCTTCGTCTATGGCGCGCTGGCAACCAGCCAGCTGACCCAGGCCGAACTGCGCGAAGCGGCGCTGCATCTCGCGGTTTACTGCGGCTGGGAGCGCGCAGAAAAAGTCGATGCAGCAATTACCCGCGCCGAGGCCGAATTGGGGCTCGCGCCGGTTGGTTACGCCTCAATTCGCGCTGCGCCGTGGGATCCGCAGGTGCGGATGGAACAGGGCTTTGCCGAGTTCAACAATGTCATGACCTACGACGGGCCACCCGTAGGCAATGGCCTGCCCTATCTTCAGGATGGCATCCTTAACTTCGTATTTGGCGAGATGTGGTGCCGGCCGGGGCTCGACCAGCGTTCGCGGCGGTTCCTGACCCTTGTGGGGGTTGCCGATTCCGGTGCTGATATTCCAATCCGCAGCCACTTCCATGCGGCAATGGCCAGCGGCAATTGCACCGCGGCGGAACTGCACGAATTTGTCCTGCACTATGCCGTCCATGCAGGCTGGCCGCGGGGATCGGTCATCCAGGCGGTGGTGCTGGAAATGGCGGCCAAGTTTGAGCAGGGTCTGCCCTGGAATGCCTGAACGGAAGGGAAAGCAGCAGTGAGCATCGAAATATCCATGACGGGCAAAGCGGCGCTGGTAACAGGCGCGGCATCGGGGCTGGGCCGCGCGACGGCGTTGAAGCTTGCCGAGGCGGGCGCGCGTGTCTGCATTGTGGACGTCAACGCCGATGGGCTGGCAGAGACGGCCGCGCAGATGTCTGGCGCTGACGTACTGGTCCACCCGGCCGATCTATCCGGCTCTGCCGCCTGCAAAGGTGCGGTGGCGGCGGCGGTGGCGCAATTTGGCCGGCTCGATGCCCTGTGCAATGTTGCGGGCCTGATCTACTTCGCCAATTCGCACGAGATGCCCGAGGAGCAGTGGAACCGAACCATCGCGGTGAACCTTTCTGCTGCCTTCATGCTCAGCCAGGCGGCGATCCCGCACTTGCTTGAGGCGAACGGCACCATCGTCAATGTCGCCAGTTCGGCGGCTTTCATCGGTGAGGCCTATGCCGCCGCCTATTGCGCCAGCAAGTGGGGCGTGCTCGGCATGACCAAGGCGATGGCGATGGAATATACCAAGAAGCCGATCCGCATCAACGCGGTGGCTCCGGGCGGCATGATGACCAATATTTCCGTGAACTTCCAGCCGCCAGAGGATTGTGATTTCGAGCTGATCAAGCGCTTCTCGGGCATGCGCGGCACAGTGGAGGTGGATGATGTGGCCGATATGATCGCGCTGCTGTCTTCCGATGCCGGGCGCGGCTACCACGGGGCCTGCATAAACCTTGATGCCGGGATCACGGCAGGGTGAGCGCCACGGGCAAGATCGGCTTTATCGGCCTTGGCAGCCAGGGTGGCCCAATGGCAGAGCGTATCGCGCTGGCCGGAATGCCGCTGGTGGTCTGGGCTCGCAGAGTCGAAGCGATGGAGCCATTCATCGCCAAAGGGGCGAGCGCGGCGGCATCAGTGGCAGAGCTTGGCGCGTCTTGCATGCAAGTCGGCGTCTGCGTGATCGACGATACGGGCGTGATCGGCATCTGTGACGAGCTGATCCCGGCAATGCAGCCGGGCAGCCGTCTGGTGATCCACTCGACCATCCTGCCCGAAACCTGCGCCGCTTTGGCAGAGCGCTGTGCTGCGCGTGGGCTAGCGTTCATCGATGCGCCCGTCAGCGGCGGCGGCCCGGCTGCTGCGGCGGGCACGCTCACTGTGATGTGCGGCGGCGAGGCGGAAGCATTCGAGGCCGCGCTTCCGGTGTTCGAGACTTTCGGCAAGATGATCGTCCTGCTCGGGCCAGCTGGTTCCGGGCAGCGGGCCAAGATCGTCAACAATTCGCTGATGGCGGCGAACATGGGGCTGGCCCATGCCGCGCTGGCTGCGGGCGAAGCGCTGGGCATGGATCGCACTGCGCTTGCCAGCCTCATCAAGGAAAGCAGCGGGCGCAGCTTCGGGTTCGAGGTCTATGCCCGCCTGCCAACGCCTGCTGCATTCGCGCACGGCGCGCCGCTCTTGGTGAAAGATGTTGGCCTGCTCAAAGCGACCCTGCCCGAAAACGATGGCGCAGAGGCTCTGCGCCTTGCCGCCGATCCCTTCCTCTCTGCCGCGACGCGCGGCTGACCTGATACCGGAGTTTCAACCATGGCCTTTACCCTCGACCAGTTCCGCCTTGATGGCAAAGTCGCGATTGTCACCGGCGCCGGCGGGCGCGGCAATTCGATCGGCGCGGCCTATGCCAAGGGTCTTTCCAACGCCGGAGCTTCGGTCGTGGTCGCCGATTTGAACGGAGAGGGCGCGCAGGCCGTAGCGGCCGAGATCGTTGCGGCGGGCGGCAAGGCTGTCGGCGTGGCGGTCGATGTGGCTGACGAGGCCTCGACAATCGCCATGGCCGATGCCGCCAATGCTGCCTTTGGCGGGGTCGATATCCTGATCAACAACGCCGCGCTGATGGTGGATATCAGCTATGACAATTTCGAGACGGTCTCGATGGACGCCTGGCACAAGGCTTTTGCCGTGAACCTTGAAGGCGCGCTGCTGTGCAGCCGGGCTGTGATCCCTTCAATGCGCGCCCGCGGCGGCGGGCGGATCGTCAACCAGACCTCGGGCGGGGCATTTCCGGCCCAGGGGCTCTACGGGATCACCAAGCTGGCGCTGGTTGGCCTCACCACGAGCATCGCCCAGCAGTTCGGCAAGGACGGCATCACCTGCAATGCTATCGCGCCGGGCAATGTGACGTCAGACGCGGGCAAGATGCTGGTGCCGGATGACAGCCCGTTCATCCAGTTCCTCAACATGACCTGCGCCCTGCGCGCACGCGGCGCGCCGGATGAGCTGGTCGGCACGGCGCTGCTGCTCTGTTCGGAAGCCGGGGCATGGATCACCGGACAGACGATCCACGTCGACGGCGGCTGGGTGCTCAGGCCCTAACGGATCACATTGGGATATTGCACGCGCGGCTCGAGCTTGTGGGTGTCGCGATAGCTGGGCGGCTGCCTGCCGCCAGCGTCGGTGATGCCGTATTTCACCGCCATCTCGGCACCGATCACGGTCTGGCCGGAAAGGCTCTCGAGCGCGGGATCGTTCCACAGCGCCCAGATCACGTGGCCGGTGAATTCGGGTGTTTCGATTCGGTCGGTGAGATAGCCCCACTTCTTCGGATCGGAATCGATGATCGCCTGCAGCCGGTCGGTCAGCAGCGCGCCCATCCAGATCGACAGCGCAGATACGCCGGTGCCCTTCAGGTCAACCGCCATATCGGCGGCCATCTTGTCCTGGCTCGCCTTGTGCGCGCCATAACCCGGGCCATAGACATAGTGCACCGCGCCTGATCCCGATGTGTTGACGATCAGGCCATTGCCCTCAGCCACCATCAGCTTTGCCGCATGCCAGCTGGCGACATAGGTGCTGCGGATGCCGACGGTGATGATGTCGGCCATGGCGAGCGACTTTTCCCAGAAATTGCCGGGAGCGTTGAGCTCGTCGTAAATGGCGGCGGCGTTGTTCACCAGAATGTCGATCCGGCCCTGTTCGGCCATGACCTGTTCGAACAGCGCGGCGACCGCAGCGTCATCGGCGGAATCGCAGCGCACCGCGATGCCCTTGCCGCCCGCAGCGGTAACGGCGGCGGCAGTTTCGCCAATCGTGCCGGAAAGCGCGTGGTCGCCCGGATTGAGTGTGCGGCCTGTCACATAGACGGTGCAGCCGTGCGCCCCCAGCGCAATGGCAATCCCGCGCCCCGCGCCGCGGCTGGCGCCCGTAACGATTGCGACTGGTGGCATGATGCGCTCCTGAACTTCGTACACGGATTTTGGTCAAAAAAACGGGGCACCGCCAATGACGATGCCCCGTTGCATTCAGCAATGATCAGATGATCAGAACTTGAAGCTGCCACCAACCTTGAACACGCGGCCCATGGTCCAGTTGACGTAGGACAGGCCGTTGCTGCCGAGCCCGCGCTGGATCATCGTTGGTGAAACGTTGAACAGGTTGTCAACGTTCGCACGCAGCGACAGACCCTTCAGCACGCTGTCGGAGTTCTTGAAGTCATAACCGATCGCCAGATTGGTAACGGTGAAGGGGTTTACGTCTTCTTCGATACCACCAAGGCTGTTATTCTGGTCGTGATAGACGCCCGAGAAGTTCATGGTCAGCTTGGTCGAGAAGCCACCTTCGGTGCGCAGTCCCAGTGCGGATGACCAGGTAAAGCGCGGTCCGCCATGGCCCCGCTCGTCGGTTACCGCGCCACTCTGGGTGATGCGGGCACGGGTACGATAAACGGCGCTGTTGGTGAACGATACGTGGCCGATATCGGTATCGGTCTCGTAGTTCAGGTGCATGTCGAGACCTTCGACCTTGGCGTCGTTGATGTTTGAAATGCGGGTGTCGACCACCAGCGCGACGTTGGCAACAGAACCAACCTGCGTGATGACAGCCGCACCATTGCTGATCTCACCGCCAGGGCCGAACAGCTTGTTGAACAAGGCATTGCCGTTGGCCGTCAGCTCGTTGTTGTAGAAGTAGGAACCCGGGTTGGTCTGGTAGGTTGCGTTGTTGGCAGGGTTGACGCTGCCCAGCGCGTTCTTGAGGTGGATCGAGTAGAACTCGGCACCAAAGGTGAACCCGCTGAACGGTGTGGCATCAAAGCCAAGTGCCCAACCATTCGATGTCTGCGGCTTCAGGCCGGCAGGCGAAGCGCCGGTCAAAATGACTGCAGTTGTTCCAGCTCCGTTATCCGACTTGCCTGTTGCGATATTCGGACGGACTGTGGTGCTGAACGGAACAGCAACGCGACCAACGCCGATACCCAGCTTATCGAAGGCGGTAGGTGCGTTGTACGAGGTGCCCCAGTGGCCATAGACCTTCAGCCACGAAGTTGGCTTCATTGTGAAGCCGATGTTGGGATTGGTCGTGCCGCCAAAGGTGTTGTAGTGGTCATAACGGACCGAACCGGCCAGATCGAGGAAGCTGGCGACCGGCACGTGGACTTCGGTGAACACCGAATAGACGTTGCTCGTTGCACTGGCATAAGGCAGCGCATTGATCGATCCGATCTGGCCCTGGCTGATGCGGGTGCCGTCCTTGTTGCTGTCATATTCGGCACCAATAGCCGCCTTCACGTCGCCTGACGGCATCGAGAACAGCGTGCCGTCGGCTACCGCCTTGAACATCCACATTTCGTGGTTGGTTTCCTGACGGTTCGCGAAGTTCGTAACGTCGGCGATCACGGTCGCGCTTGCGGCAGCGATGTTGCCCGGTACGATCTGGCCACCGGCGATATAGGTGTTCATCGCGGTGGTGTTGAGCCCAGGCACATTCATATAGTTGTGCGAGCGGCCATAGTGCGCAGAGGTACGAAGGCCCCAGTTGCTGCCCAGCTTGAAGGTCAGCTCAGGGCTGACGCCCCAGGTCTCGATTCCGATAGTCTGCGGCGTGTTCTTGTAGTTCGCATTGGGGCCAACCGTGAAGCCGACGCCTTCGGGAACTGCAAACAGCTGGCCGGGATTGATCAACAATGCTGCCGGATAGGCCGCGGTCAGCGCTCCGGCGGTAGTGATGCCGCTACCAGCCGAGGTAAAGCCCAGCGGATACTGCGGAAGGCTGATGTCGCGCTTCATCCAGTAGCCGGTCATACGGAAATCGACCGAATCCGAGAATTCATTGGTGATCGATCCGTAAACGTTGGTGCGCTTCAGACCGGGAAGATAGGTTTGCGAAACGGTCTGATCGCAGCCTGTGCCCAGTGCGGCCGGACCGGCGCCCGGAGCGGCCGGGTTGTTCGTGAAATTGCCTGCGCCGGTGCCAAAGCGGAACCAGTTGGTCACGGTTGCCTGCGGGGCGTTGCACTGGGTGCTAACCGTCTTGGCCACGCCTGCTGCGGTGTACTGTACGCCATTCCACCAGGGGGTCTGGCTGCCGATCACAGCATCACGCTGGCTGCGGCTGACCGAGATATAGGCATTACCGGTTGACCAGGAGTGGCCGGCCGTGATCGAGCCGTCCCAGGTGTGGTAACCCTTGATCCGGTCACCAAAGCCATAGTTGCCATCCAGTTTGATGCCATCGAACTTACGCATGGTGCGGAAGTTCATCACGCCGGATACGGCGTCCGCGCCGTAAAGCGAGGAGCCGCCGTCGGTCACGATGTCGACGCCCTGCAGGACTGCAGCAGGAACGATGTCAACGTCGGGCGACGAAGCGTTTGAACCCACCGGTGTGATGCGCAGGCCGTCTACCAGGATCAGCGTCAGAGCGCCCGAGGTGGAGTTGGTCGAAGGGAAGTCGCGCAGGTTGGGGCGGACAATCGTCGAAACGGCGGTCAGGCCGCGCGGATCACCTTCAGGACGGGTGTTGAACGAACCGACCTGCGGAATGTTGGTCAGCAGTTCGTTGGTCGAAGACGAGGCAATCTGCTCGATCGCCTTGGCGTCGACAGAAACCGTCTGCGAGCCGACGGCCTGCGTGCCGCGGATGTTGGTGCCGGTGACGACGATCGGTGCATCATCATTCTTGCTTGCTGAATCAGCGGCAGCGGCTGCTGTTTCGGCTGCATAGACGGGTGAGGCCATCGAAATAAGGCTGACGCTTGCCAGCGCAAGCTTTGTGGAAATTCGCATTTAGTCATCCTCCCAGAGGGCCAATTTGACCCGGGCAAATGCCGGAGTGCTCCGGTCATTGCGCGTCAGACCTTACTGCAAAGATGGGCCGCGAAAAGGGGGGATGGTGCTGAACGGCTTCGCGCTGTTGCATAAGAGAGACAGGCTCATCTTGGCAAAAATGATCGCGGAATCTTGCAAGATCTGATCATTTTATCATTGATAATAAACAATAAACTGTGGGAAGCAGGAGCCCGCTGGGTGAGGGGTTATGCCTGATCCGGTTGCATTGGCCCTACATCGCCGCAGCGATTGCTGTACAACTGGTCAAACCAGCCCCAGTCTCGCCAGCTCTCCGGCCAGTTTTGCCGGGATCGCTTCATCGGCAATTTCGGCTTCACCCAGATCAATCGGCGCATCGGCCTCATCCAGATAGCGCCAGCCCTGATGCGCGCGCTTGGGGCGGGGGTGGACGTCGATCAGACGCGTGGCGATGACGATGTGGGTCTTGCCGCCCTCCGCCTCTTCAAAGCGCAGGATCGGGCTGCGCATCACCAGCTGGTGTTTGTATATCCAGAACAGCGAGCCGCCCGCCTCGCCATTTGCAGGAACGATTTCGGCGTGGCGTTTGGGCAGATAGCGGGTGGTCAGGAATGCCTCGTCCCCGCGCGTCGCGAACCAGCCGCGCATGTCTTCCAGCGATTGCGCGCCATAGGCAACTTTGGTCAGATGCAGCGGCACGGCCCTACATCAGGAACAGGCTGGCAAGGCCAAGGAAAAAGAAGAAGCCGAAGGTATCGGTCATCGTCGTCACGAACACGGTCGAGACCACAGCGGGATCGATCTTGAGCTTTTCCAGACCGACCGGGATCAACACACCCGAAAGCCCGGCATTCAGCGAATTGAGCAGCATCGCGGCGATCACCACGAGACTGAGTTTGACATCGTGATAGATCAGCAGGCAGCCGACTGCCATCACCAGACCCAGACCGATGCCATTGGCGCTGGCAATCCACCACTCGCGCGCGATCATCCGCCAGGTATTCGAACTGGTCAGCTGGTTGGTGGCAAGCGCCCGCACGGTTACCGCCATGGTCTGGGTCGCGGCATTGCCGCCCATGCCGGTGATGATCGGCATGATCACCGCCAGAACCACCAGCCTTTCAATCGCGCCTTGGAAATAGGCAACAACGCCGCTTGCCAGCAGGGCAGTCAGCAGGTTGATGAACAGCCACCACATGCGGCTGCGGATGGTGAGGCGCAGCGGCTCGTTGATGTCGCCATCGCCAACGCCGGACAGCGCCAGAGCGTCCTCGCCGGCTTCTTCCTGAATGATGTGGACCACGTCATCGACGGTGATCTGGCCAACCAGCCGCCCGGATTCGTCAACCACCGCGGCGGAAATCAGCGCGTATTTCTGGAAGCGGAGGGCCACCTCTTCCTGATCCATCTCGACCGGGATCAGCGTCTGGTCGCGCTTCATCACATCGGCGAGGGCAACATTGCGCGGAGTGCGCAGGATCCAGCTCAGCGCACAGGTGCCCAGCGGGTGGTGCCGGGCATCGACAATGAACACTTCCCAGAACTCGGTCGCCAGAGAGTGGTTTTCGCGCAGGTAATCGATCAGATCGCCCACGCTCATATGTTCGGGAACCGCGATGAAGTCGCGGCTCATCAAGCGGCCGGCGGACTCTTCGGGGAAGGACAGCGCGGTTTCGATTGCCGCGCGGTCTTCGGGCTCCATCTCGGCGAGGACGGCCTTCTGGTCCTCCTCGTCGAGATCCTCGATCATGGCGACGGCATCGTCGGTATCGAGCTGCTCGGCGATGTCGGCGACGATATCGGCGGGCAGCGCCTCGATCATCAACTCGCGGACGTGATCGTTGAGCTCGGCGAAAACTTCCGGCCCCATCAGGTCGGTGATGGCGCGGGCGAATTCGGGGCGTTCGTCGCCCGGCAGCAGCTCGAACAGGTCGGCGATGTCGGCGGGGTGGAGCGGTTCGACCAGATCGTAGACCGCGTCGCGCTCGCCGTCTTCCAGCGCATCGCGCACCTTGCGGACGAATTCGGGCTTCAGCCGGTTCTCCTCGTCGAGGCTTTCGGACTCGTGCGAATCCACCGCCAGATCGGCGGCTTCTTCCAGCAGAGTCGGATCAAATTCCTCGGGAGTCATGGGCAGCGGTCTAGGCAAGTCGAATGCAATTGCAACCGGGGCAATCGCGCAGGCGTGACTTTCTTTTTTCTGTGCCTATATCGGGCGCGAAATTTCAGGAGAATCCCGATGGCCGATGAGTTCCTTACCCTTTCGCTTAGCTCTGGCGGCGATGCCAAGATCAAGCTGCGCCCCGATCTCGCCCCCGGCCACGTTGCCCGGATCAAGGAGCTGGTCAGCGAAGGCTTCTATGACGGCATCAAGTTCCACCGCGTGATCCCCGGCTTCATGGCGCAGGGCGGCTGCCCCAACGGCACCGGCATGGGCGGTTCGAGCAAGCCCGACCTCAAGGCTGAATTCAACAACCAGCCGCATGTGCGCGGCGTCTGCTCGATGGCCCGCACCAGCGCGCCGCATTCTGCCAACAGCCAGTTCTTCATCTGCTTCGATGATGCCCGCTTCCTCGACAACCAGTACACCGTCTGGGGCGAAGTCGTCGAAGGCATGGAACACGTCGACGCGCTGCCCAAGGGCGAACCCCCGCGCGAGCCGGGTTCGATCGTGAAGGCGACGCTGAGCTAAGGCGGATCGGCTTACATAGCGAATAGGAAAGGGGCGGATTTTCCGCCCCTTTTTGCGTCAAACCCCCGCCTTCACCAGCCAATCGTGAAACAGCTTCACCGGCCGCGATTGCAGCACGCGGGGGCGGCAGACGAACCAGTAGGAATAGGGGCTTTCCACTTCGATATCATAAAGCGCGGCGAGGCGTTTGTCGCCCGAGCGCTTGAGGTGATCGTCGTGCATGATGGCAATGCCAAGGCCCTGCGCGGCAGCCTCGAGGATCAGCTGGCCGGAATCGAAATGGTCAATCGCGGCGGGCTCGAAATTCTTGAAGCCCATCGCGGCTTTCCATGCCTCGAATGTTGCCGGCAGCTCGTTGTGGACGAGGAAGGTCTGGCGCGAGAGCGTTTTGACATCAGGATTGGGGCCCAACTCTGCGGCGAGCGTTGTCGAGGTGAAGGCGTGCACGAAGTTGTGATCGAGCCGCACGGCGTGCAGCGAATCGTCGGGCTTGTTGGTCAGCACGATCGCGGCATCGAGCGTATCGCCCAGTCGCACATCAAGGTGCGGGCCGGTGTCGACGTCGATGTGCAGCCGCGGGTGCAGCTTGCGCAGTTCGAGCAGGCGCGGGAACAGGCGCTGTTCAGCGAACAGGCTGGGCACGCCAAGATGGAGGCGCAGCACGGCTCCGGTTTCGATCAGGCCTTCAACAACCTCTGCCAGTTCTTCCAGCTTGGGGCTGACCGCGTCATAGAATGACTGGCCGTCATCGGTCAGCTTCAGCGCCTGATGCTGGCGCAGAAACAGCTTCTTGCCGAGGAAATCCTCAAGGTTCTGCAGACGCCGCGAGAGTGCCGAGGGGCTGAGCCCCAGTTCGCTCGCCGCAGCCTTGGCCGAACCGAGGCGGACGACGCGGACAAAGGCTTCCAGCGCGCGGAGGGGGGGAAGGCGGCGCATCAGGTTTCAGCTTTCGGTTTCATCAGGGGTATGCGGCGGGTGCAGGCGGATGCGGGTGACGTGGCGCTCGTCACCAGCGGTCACCTCCAGCCGCCAACCGCTGTCATGTTCCAGCATGGTGCCCACGTCCGGCACCTGTTCGGCGAGCAGGAAGGCGAGGCCGCCCAGCGTATCAATATCTTCCTCAACCTGCGCGAGGCGGGGGTCGATGCGGGCGCCGACCTCTTCCAGTTCCACCCCGGCATCGGCATCCCACATGCCGGCCTCGAGCGGGATCAGCAGATCGGTGGGGGCATCGTCGTGCTCGTCTTCAATATTGCCGACGATTTCCTCGACCAGATCCTCGATGGTGACGAGGCCTTCGGTGCCCGAATATTCGTTGAACACCACCGCGAGGTGCACGCGGCTGGCGCGCATATCGGCGAGCACATCCAGTGCCCCGCGCGATTGCGGCACGAACAGCGGCTGGCGCATCAGGCTGGTCCAGTCCTTCGGCGGGGCTTTCGATCCGGCGAGGTAGGGGAACACGTCCTTGATGTGGATCATGCCCTTCACCTCGTCGAGGCTGTCGGCATAGACGGGCATGCGGCTGTGGCCGTGTTCGGCGAAGGCGCTGACCAGTTCGTCCCAGGAAAGGCTGGTCGGCACGGCAACGATCTCGCGGCGCGGAATGGCGACGTCATCGGCATCGTTTTCGCTGAAATGGAGCAGGTTGCGCAGCATCTGCCGCTCGATCGGCGAAAGGTCACCGGCGGGGCCGCGCCCGTGATCTTCCTCATGCTCGTCGATGGCTTCTTCAAGCTGGGCGCGCAGGCTCTGGTCGTGGTTGATCCCCAGCAGGCCGCGGATCATGTCGCCCAGCGAGCGCCTACTGTCGCCTTCTCCGGTGGAGTTATCGGCCATTATGGAAACAAATCCCCGATTCCGGCGCGCACAGTTGCAAACGCCTCAATCGCAATATGGATTGGCGATGCCCATGCTGGCAAGGGCCTTTATCTCCAAAGCTTCCATTTCGGCGGCGTCTTGCGGCGATATTTCATGATCATAGCCGGCAAGGTGGAGCAGGCCGTGCACGATCAGGTGGCTGGCATGGTGTTCAAGGCTGACGCCCTTATCCGCCGCCTCGCGGTTGCAAGTTTCGAAAGCGAGCGCGATGTCGCCCAGCATTTCGGGCGGACCATCAGCGCTGAGGCCGAGCAGATCATCGCGCTCGAGCATCGGGAAGGAGAGCACATTGGTCGGCTTGTCCTTCGCCCGCCACTCGCGGTTGAGCGAGTGAACCTCGGCATCGGAGGTGAACAGCAGGCTGGCGGTGAGGCGCGGATTGGCCAGCTCCGGCGCGACCTCCGCCGCCGCCTCGGAGGCAGCGAGGGCGAGGTCAGCCCAGTCATGCGCGGGGGGCCAGGGGGATTCGATGTCGATTTCGAGCGAGAGCATGGGGTGGGGCTAGGGCAGGGCGAGGCCTTCGACAAGCTCAGGCTGAGCGGGTGGGGGATTGGGGTGGACGTTTGATTGTCAGGTCACGACAACATTGCAGACATTCAAACTACTGCTACAATTCAAGTGTGAGACCATCAGATCGAATGAAACTGCTGGAAGCGCTGGGCGCTGAGCTTCAAAAGCAATTCACATTTGACGAACTCGATTTGTATCTAAGCGCCGCTAGGCTTGCCGATCTTGCGCCGGGCGATCGAAGCAATTGTTACGGAAGCAAGCGGGTCTACGCGAGGAATCGCCTCGCGCCGGTGAGCGATACTGACCTTCTACAGCTTGCTGACGATCTTGGTTTAGGCGGCTTGGGCGCAATTGAGCGGGCGAATATTGCGACCGAGTCGTTGCCGCCGCGAAACTGGAAGAACACGACCAAGTTTCGTCTATTCATATCGCATATTTCGAAACACAAGAAGGTCGCGACGAGACTCAGAGATGCTTTGAGCCCGTTCGCGGTGGCAGGGTTTGTCGCCCACGAAGACATCCACCCTACTGCCCGATGGCAAACCGAGATTGAGCGCGGACTTGCGACTATGGATGCGCTGGTCGCCATCTTAACCCCCGGTTTCCGGGATAGCGTTTGGACAAATCAGGAGATCGGCTTCGCCTTGGGGCGAGGCACCAAGATTATCTCTTTGCGAATGGGCGAGGACCCGCCTGGCTTCATTTCGACGGAGCAAGCGATTCCGCAGCAACAACGCATGGCTGTGGACATTGCGCCCGTTATCGTTGGTCTTCTATCAGACGATGAAAGAACCACGATGCGAATGGCGGAAGCAAGGCGCCTGAACAACTTAGAGTGACGCTTGAGTCGGGAATGAATTAATCCCCAAGCCAATGGACCATTCAGCCCAAAACACCTCCCTCCAGCCTACCCATCCTTCCCCTCATAAGCCTCGACAATCCGGCCAACAATCGGATGCCGCACAACATCGCTTGAGGTGAAGCGGGTTACAGCAATCCCCTCGATGCCTTCCAGCCTGCGCACCGCGTCGGCGAGGCCGCTCATCGCGTCGCCGCCGGGGATGTCGACCTGCCGGGGGTCGCCGCAGATCACCATGCGGCTGTTCTGGCCGAAGCGGGTGAGGAACATCTTCATCTGCGCCGGCGTGGTGTTCTGCGCCTCGTCGAGGATGACGAAGGCATCGGCCAGCGTGCGGCCGCGCATGAAGGCGATGGGGGCAATCTCGATCTCGCCGCTGGCGATGCGGCGCTCGACCTGTTCGGGCGGCATGCAATCGTTGAGAGCGTCGTAAAGCGGGCGCAGATAGGGATCGACCTTTTCCTTCATGTCACCCGGCAGAAAGCCGAGCCGCTCGCCCGCTTCAACTGCGGGGCGGCTGAGGATCAGGCGCTGGATCGAACCGTTCATCAGCTGCGAGACGGCCTGCGCCACCGCGACATAGGTCTTGCCGGTGCCCGCTGGCCCGAGCGCGAAGATCATGTCGTTGCAGCTGAGCGCCTTCATATATTCGACCTGCGTGGCCGAGCGCGGCAGGATCACCTTCTTGCGGGTGCGGATCATCACCGATGGGCTGCCCATGTCGCCCGTGACGATGCCTTCCAGCGTGGGCTCGTTCGACATGGCGATCAGCGATTCGACTGCGCCGGCATCGAGCTCGTGGCCCGAAAGCAGCCGCTGGTGCATGGCTTTCAGCACCTCACGCGCGCGGGCGACCGAATCCGGCGCGCCCTCTATCTGGATCTTGTTCCCGCGAGCCGCGATATAGACGCCTAGCCGGTTCTCCAGCTGGACCAGATTGGCATCAAACTGTCCGAACAGCGCGCCGAGGACGGCAGGCTCATCGAATTCCAGTTCTGCCCGTGCACGCTTTGGCGGTTCGGGCTTGAGATGCGTCACATTCTGTGCGCGAGCGGTCTTGCGGGTCATGCGCTCCTTTCGAGAGGGGCTGCGAGCGGCGCAGCCACCGAGTTCAAGATAGGCGCGATAGTGTTACAGGCAAGCGACGGTTGGTGCTTGGCTGTGGAATGTTTTTGATTGTGGGCTGGGTGCAACATTTTTGTTCACGCGAAGGCGCGAAGGCGCGAAGGCGCAAAGAGGCCAGGCCGCGCCGCAGGCATTGTCGTTATAACTGTGAGCCAAATTGCGGGGCGAAGTGATTGATAGAGGCTTCGCCTAAGCTCTTCTTTGCGCCTTCGCGCCTTCGCGTGAGTCAATTCAACGTCACACCGCCAACAAACGCCCACGCAGCGAATTCGGTCCGGCTTCCACCAACTCCACCTCAACCAGATCACCGATCTTCACATCGCCCTCAAAATAGACCGATTGCAGCCAAGGTGACTTGCCCAGCCACTGCCCTTCGTGCCGCCCGGTGCGGTCAATCAGCACCTGACATTTGCGGCCCACCGAGGCCTGATTGAAGGCCAGACTGCTGACCTGAAGCGCCGCCTGCAGGCGCTGGAGCCGCTCGTCCATCACTTCAGGCGCGATCTGGTCGTCCATCGTCGCGGCGGGGGTGCCGGGGCGGGGGGAGTATTTGAAGCTGAAGCACTGGGCATAGCCGACATGGGCGACAAGGCTGAGCGTCTCTTCGAACTCGGCATCGCTCTCGCCCGGGAAGCCGACGATGAAATCGCCCGATAGCGCAATGTCGCTCCGCACTGTGCGAGCGCGATCGAGCACCTTGAGGTAGCTTTCCACCGAGTGGCTGCGGTTCATCGCCTTCAGCACCCGGTCACTGCCCGACTGCACTGGCAGGTGGAGGAAGGGCATCAGCTTTTCGATCTCGCCGTGCGCCGCGATCAGGCCTTCGGTCATGTCATTGGGGTGGCTGGTGGTATAGCGGATGCGCTTCAGGGCGGGAATTTCCGCGAGATCGCGGATCAGGCCGTCGAGGCCCACACTGCGCCCCTTGGCATCCTCGCCAGTCCACGCATTCACATTCTGCCCGACCAGGGTGATCTCCATCGCCCCGGCATCAGTCAGCCGCTGTGCCTCGGCGAGCAGATCGGCATAGGGGCGCGATACTTCAGCGCCGCGGGTATAGGGTACCACGCAATAGGTGCAGAACTTGTCGCAGCCTTCCTGCACGGTGAGGAAGGCGGATGGACCAACCTTGCGCCGCGCCGGCAGTTTGTCGAACTTGGTCTCGGCGGGCATGTCGGTATCGACCGAGCGGCGGCCCGCGACGGCTTCCTCGATCATCGCCGGCAGCCGGTGATAGGCCTGCGGGCCGACGACCATGGAGACTTCCGGCGCGCGGCGCATGATCTCTTCGCCCTCGGCCTGCGCGACACAGCCCGCAACAGCGATCAGCGGCGACTTGTTCTTGGAGAGCCTGCCGATGTCCGAATAGATCCGGTCCACGGCCTTTTCGCGGATGTGGCAGGTATTGAGCACCACCAGATCGGCATCCTCTCCCTCCGGCGCGGGGGTGATGCCCTGCGCGGCGAGCAGCTCGGCCATCCGCTCGCCATCATAGACGTTCATCTGGCAGCCGAAGCTTTTGACCCGGTAAGTTGAAGGAGGAGTCGAGGGGCGCATGTTGCGCGAGCGCTTAGGCCAATCCGCGCCGGATGCAAAGCGCCAGACGTAGGTGGCTGTATAGGCAAATGATTCATGTTAGGTATTTATGATTCTTGCCGAATCGCAAGTAAACCGGGGCAAATTGGCGGCAATTCGAAAATGAAACAGGGGAGATCACTATTTCTGGCCTTGGCCTTTGCCGTGCCTCTGGGTGCGGCAGTGGGCAATGCTCCTGCGATTGCGCAGCAGGCACAGGGCGGGATAGCGAGCCAGCTTGAGCTGGCGTTCTGGCAGTCCGTGATGGGCAGCGATGATCGCGCCCAGTATGAAGCCTATCTGGCGCAATTCCCCAATGGCACCTTTGCCCCGATCGCCCGGCTGAAGATCGCCGCGATTGACCGGCGCGCCAATCCTTCGCCGCCGGCTGTGGCGGTGGTGCAGGCAGTCCCGCAGACTGCGGCATCGCCTGCACCGGCTCCGGCCGCTCAGCCTGCGCCCCAGATCAGCGTCACATTACCTGCCCAGTCCGCAGCCGTTGCGACAGCACCGGTGGCCACTGCTCCGGCCGCCGTTGCGCCAGCCAAACCGGCCGAGGCTGAAGCCGATGCCTTGCCGAATTACCAGCAGCTGCACGATCTCGGCCAGACGCAGGGTCTGCGCAGCGACAAGCCGGTGCCCGCGCCAAAGCTGCCCAAGCGCCCCGACATGGCAGCGGTGCCCGCCGTGGCCCTGCCAGCGCAGTTCTGCTCGGCGGTTGAGCGCAACGCGTTTTATGACACCACCTACAAGTCTGCCATCGACCTTGCCGACGGCAACAACCAGATGGCGATTGCCTATCTCAATGAAGTGCAGTCGCTTTATGATGCGGCAGGCAAGACATCCGATTTTGATCTGATGAACCTGCTTTCTGCCGAAGCCAAAGCCTATAAGCCGATTGCCGCAGACGCTTTTTCCGCCCGCACATCGATGGATTCGATTTTTCCGCGGCTGATGGCCGTGCCAATCGTCAAATGTTGAGGCGGGCCATGCGTGCTGCCGGCTGGATAGCTGCGCCTGCGCTGGTTCTATCGGCCAGCAACCAGGCCTATGCCGCACCCTGCTGGACGGCTCAGGCCATCAACGGCGCGCGGGTCCACGAATTGCAGGTTATGCTGATGACTGTCGGCCTGCGCTGCAAGGCGGCGGGAATGGACATTCGCGCCAGCTACGAGAATTTCGAAGTGGCGCAAAGCAAGGCGCTGACCGAGGCAGACAAGGCAATCCGCCTGCACTTTGGCGCCGACGCCAGCAAGGCCGGGCGCAGCGACTATAACGTTTACATGACCCGGCTGGGCAATCTCTATGGCACGGGCCGCACCGATGTGAGCAGCTGCAAGCTGTTCAAGTCGCTTGCCGATAGCCTCGCCAAGCCTTCGGCGAGCGGGGACGATCTTTCGGCACGATCAATGGAAGTCATCCGCGATCCGCAACTGGACGCGCCGAGGTGCCCGGCCAGGCGGTAGCCGCGCTAGGTCAACTCCGCCAGCAATGCCCCGCGCGCAGAGCCTGCCATTGCTTTGCGATCCGCCAGCGCCGGGCCTTCCAGAGGTGCAAGAAACCGCACGGTCACTTTCACCGCACGGCCCCGGGCAAGTATGCGCAGGAAGTTCGTCACGCCGTGTTCGGTTCCGATCCAGGCAATTTCTGCGGCCTCGCTGCCATAGTCGAGCAGCACCGGGATCACGCGGACATCAGCAGGCACCGGCTCGAGCGCCGAGAGCAGCGAGCTCTTGAAGGGCAACAGGCCAGTGCCGTCGCTGGTGGTGCCTTCGGGAAAGATGGTCAGCGCGCCGGTATCCTGCACGGCAAGCCGCACCGCTTCGATCTGTGCGGTAACACTGGTGCGGTCATGCCGGGCGATAAACACCGTGTCGTTCATCGCACAAAGATGCTTGATCAGCGGAATTGCGCTCAGTCCGTCATGCCCGACGAAAGCGGAGCCGCAGGCGGTGGCGATAGCGGGAATGTCGATCCAGCTGACGTGGTTGGCGATCAGGAAGGCATTGCCGCGCGGACGCTCACCCTCAACGGTCAGCTCCACCCCGGCAAACCAGGTCACACTCCACAGGAATACGCGCGGCCAGGGGTTGGGCATGCGCAGCAGGTGCCAGAGATAATAGAGCGGCACGCAAGCGATCAGCGACGCCAGCAGGGCGGAAATGCGCAGGACAATACGCAGGCCGCCAATCAGGCCAAAGCGCTGGGGCTTATCGACCGCCAGCACGGCCATTATTCGGTGCCTTTACCCCCGGCTGGCACATCGCGCACCAGCTTGACCCCGAACAGTTCCATGCGATGGTCGACGAGCCGGTAGCCGAGCTTCTCGGCGATCTGGCGCTGCAGGGCCTCCAATTCAGGATCGACGAATTCGATGACCTTGCCGGTTTCGACATCGATCATGTGATCGTGATGCGCCTCCGGGCTGGCTTCATAGCGCGCGCGGCCATCGCCGAAATCATGGCGATCAAGGATACCGGCCTCTTCGAACAGACGGACGGTGCGATAGACCGTCGCGATGGAAATGCCGGAATCGATGGCGCTCGCCCGCTCGTGCAGCTTATCGACATCCGGGTGATCGGTGCTGTCGGACAGGACGCGGGCGATCACCCGGCGCTGCTCGGTAATCCGCAGACCGCGTTCTGCGCAAAGGGCCTCGATATCGATGGTTTGATGCACTTAGGTTCGCCACAAATGAAAAGCCTGACAGGATATTAGTCCCGTCAGGCAATTCTGCAAACAGTCTTGCTAGTAAGGCTGGCTTACTTCGCCTTGGGCGGGCGGCCGCGCTTTGCGGGAGCCTTGGCGGGGACAACCTTCTTGGGCATCTTAGTGCCGGGCTTGCGGCCCAGACCGATCTTCTTCGCCAGATCACGGCGACGGTCGGCATAGTTCGGCGCGACCACCGGGTGATCGGCAGCCAGGTTCCACTTGGCGCGATATTCATCAACGGTCATGCCGTGGTGCGTGGTCAGGTGGCGCTTGAGCATCTGCAGTTCCATGCCGCAGTCCATGCAGACAACCTTGTCCGGCTTGACAGAAGCGCGGGCCGTGACGGCAGGCTTGAGCGGCGCAGCTTCAGGAGCGGCAGGCGCACCAAGCGCGGCGAGCGATGCGTAAACATTGCTGATAAGTGCAGTAACTTCTTCAACAGTAACATTATTGTTGCTTACATGTGCAGCAACAATGTCTGAAGTCAGCGTGATGAGGGTTTCGTTCATGTCACCCTGAGGATTTTCCATGGTTAGTTCCTTTTGCTTGCGACCGATTTTTATTTTTTACTAAGCGATCCCGCTGGCTCGCTTGCATCGGATGACTCGGCCTTTAACGCGGCCTATTTGCAATGCAAGATCAGGATTGACACTATTCGGTGAATATCGTCAGCCTGTTGTCAGTTTTTACAAGTCGCCAAGTATTTACTGGTCGCAATTGCAGGCAAAGGTAATCGCATCAATCCGCGCGCCTGAAGGTGTGCGGTAATAGTTAGGGCGCAGGCCGATCTGTTCAAAGCCATGCGCGCGGTACAGGAATTCGGCAGGATTTCCGCGCCGCATTTCAAGCAGGAGCCGCTTGGCTCCGCGCGCTTTTGCCGCATCGGCAAAGCGCGAGAGTAACGTCGCACCGGCGCCGCGACGGCGGAACTGGGGGGCGATGGCGAAGAGCAGCAGTTCTTCTTCCTCATAGCCCTTGCGGGAAAGCGAGAAGCCGGCAATCGCGCTGTCCTCTGCGGGTTCCAGCCCGGCTGCATCGGCCAGCAGATAGTTGCAATTGCCCAGCAGCAGCGCGTCTTCCACCTGACGGCGGTTCCAAGCCTCGCCGAAAGCGGGATCAAAGGCGGCTTGCATCACGGCCATGATCCGGTCGACATCATCAAGCTCGGGCATCAGGCAGCGCCTTCGGCCAACCTCGCACCCGGCAGACTGGCACCGGGAAGGCGGGCATCGGGCGGGCGGCCATAGAGCGGGGTCAGGTCCGGGGAGAGGAATTGCTCAGGCAGCAAGGTGAATTGCCGCGCGTCGGGCAGCAGCGAAAGCGCCTCACCACTGCCGCGCGCGGCAACCAGCGCTGCAGCCTGCGTGCCTGCGACCAACTGTGCGGTAACCTGCCGGGCCGCATCATCGGGAGACAGCGATTCCAGTTCCGCGATAGCCGAACCCTCGGCATCGAATGGCTGGACAAACCATTCGCCGTGCCCGCCGGTCATCACGACAGTGACGTTTTCGGAGCCGCGCTCCGCCTGCGCCATTGCGGCGATCAGGGCGAGCGTCGGGTAGCCCAGCGCCTCAACTTTCCACGCCAGGGCCAGCCCGCGCGCCGCGGCGAGACCAACCCGCACGCCGGTGAAGCTGCCGGGTCCAAGCGATACAACGATGCGATCTGCCTTGCCCTTACCGGGCAGGCCTGCGACCATCGGGATCAACAGCTCGGCATGTCCGCGCCCCAACACGCGATAGTCACCGCCGATCAGGGCACCATCCTCGAACAGCGCCACCGAACAGGCCTCTGTCGCGCTGTCGATTACGAGAGTCCGCATCAGGCTATCGAATTGAACCGTTCAAAATCGGGGCGCGGGCTGCGGCCGAAAATCGTTGCCGGATCGCCATAGCCCAGTGTCGAGATGAAATTCGATTTCACCCCCGGCTGTTCGGCGAAGAAAGCGGCATCGACGGCTGCATTGTCAAAGCCTGACATCGGGCCGGTATCAAGCCCCACCGCGCGGGCGGCCATAATGAAATAGGCCCCCTGCAACGAAGAATTGCGCAGCGCCATCGTCTCACGAACAGCTTCGGGCATGCCGCCGAAGATGTCTTTCATGGCGGGAGCATGGGGGAACAGTTCGGGCAGGGCTTCGTGAAAGTTCACGTCCATGCCGATGATCACGCTGACCGGAGCATTGCGGATCTTGTCGCCGTTGTTGCCGCCGGCACAGGCAGCGAGCTTTCCCCTGGCCTCGTCGCTGGCGCACCACACGATCCGTGCGGGTAACGAATTGGCGGAAGTCGGACCGAATTTCATCAGGTCCCAGATGGCATGGAGCTGTTCGGTGCTGACGGGTTTGTCGAGATAGCCGTTATAGGTGCGGGCCTGACGGAACAACTGGTCGAGCGCGGCGTCGGAAAGCACTTCATTCATGCTGCGCGCACCTCGGTAACTTCGGGGACATAGTGCTTGAGCAGGCTCTCGATCCCGTTCTTCAACGTAGCGGTAGAACTGGGGCAGCCGGCGCAGGCGCCCTGCATGGTCAGAGTCACGATCCCATCGCGGAAGCTGCGATAGATGATGTCGCCGCCATCGTTCGCCACAGCCGGGCGGACGCGGGTTTCGATCAGTTCCTTGATCTGCGCGACAATGTCGGCATCGGCCGGATCATCATCATTGGCCTCGTCATCAGCCGGAACGACAATCCCGCTGGCATCGGGACCGTTAAACAACGGCGCGCCAGAGACGAAGTGATCGAGCAGCATGGCGACGACCTGCGGTTTCAGATCGTTCCACGAAACGCCTTCACCTGCCGTTACCGAGATGAAATCGCGGCCATAAAAAACGCCCGAAACATCACCGAGACTGAACAGCGCTTCGGCCAGTGGCGATGCGGCGGCATCTTCTTCATGGGCGAATTCGCGGGTTCCAGCAGGCATCACCTCGCGGCCGGGAAGGAATTTCAGAACCGCAGGGTTCGGCGTGGTTTCGGTCTCGATGTACATAGCCAATGGCATGTAGGCGCGATGGAGGCGGGGTCAAGGCTTGCAATTCGGTAGCGGCGCGGCAATCTGCGCGTCTGCCATCAGGAGTTACCCATGAAACCTCTGCATCCAGCCGCCCTTTGTGCTCTGACTTTCCTTGCTGCCTGCAGCGGCGGTGGCGACAAGGCGGCAACGCCAAACGGAGACAAATCGGCTTCTGTGGCGGCAGCCCGGTCGTTCGATTGCAAGGATCTGCCGGCCTATGCGCCGCTGCCCAACGATGCGGTGATCAGCCTGTGTACGAGCGGCCAGACGCGGCCCGGGCATGTCTCGGGTACAGTGACCTATTCCACCGGCATGGCACCTGATGCGGTGATCGCGTTTTACAAGGACAAGGTCAGTCTGGCGGGGCTGCACAAGGGGATAAATGCGCCGGGTGCCTTTTCAGCGGTCGATGGCGGCAAACGCTCGATGATGGTCATGCCTGCGGCTGGCGAAAACGGAAAGACGTATGTCACGCTCAATTGGGGCAGGAATGAGTAAGCCATTTGGCAAGTAGGCTTACTCCCGCGCTGGCTGGCGACTGGTATCAGGCCAAAACCTTTATCGAACACGCCATCGGCTTTTCGCACGATGCGCTGCATGTCTTTGTCGGGGTGGTGATCCAGCTGGGCATTGCCGCACTGCTCAGGCGATCGCTGAGGTCGGTCTGGCCGTGGCTGATCGTGCTGGCGCTGGAGTTGGGCAACGAATGGGTTGATCTCGCCATAGAGCGCTGGCCGGTTCCGGCCGAGCAATATGGCGAGGGGATGAAAGACATCCTGCTCACCATCGCGCTGCCTACGCTGCTCATGCTGGTCGCGCGGTTCAGGCCGCGCTGGCTGGTTTCACGCTAGGCAGGTTTCGATGAAAGCGAGCACTGCCGCATAGGTTTCGGCGGAACCCGTGGCATCGGGATTTCTGGTAACGGCGACGTGCTCCATTCCCTCCAGCGCGAGAAGGCGGTTTGGCAAGCCTTGCGCCGTCAATGCTGCCGCAAAGGCGGTCGCATCGTCATAAAGCACTTCGCCCGTTCCCACCGTGATCAGCACCGGAGGCAGGCCAGCAAGCTGGGCAAGGCCCGGCGAGGCATGGGGATCGCGGGGGGAATGACCTTGCAGATATAGCTCCGCCCCCTGTTCGGCAGCCTCGCGGGAGAACAGCGGGTCGCTCGCGCCATTTGCCGTATAGCTGGCGGCGCTGACGGTCAGATCGAGCCATGCGGAATGGAGGATCAGGCCGGCAATTTGACGCCCGGCATCGCGCGCCAGCAAGCTGAGGCCCGCCGCAACGCCGCCGCCCGCCGATCCGCCGGAAATGATCAGGGGCAGGTCATCACCAGTGCTTTGCAACACCGCCCAGGCATCATTCAACGCGGCAGGAAACGGGGCCTCCGGCGCGAGGCGATATTGCGGGGAGATGACTTCAACCCCGGTGTCGCGGGCCAGAGCCAACGCATAGGGGCCTTCCATTTCCGGGCAGCCCATGCGGTAGCCGCCGCCGTGGAAGTGCAGCACCCGCGCCCGTGGAGCGCCCTGCGGGGGCCAGCGCAAAACACGCACGCCGCCGATGGTTTCAACCGTTGCAGGAGGCTCGGTCGCCCAGATCCCCGCATCCAGCGCCTGCTTCATACCATCCCGGCGCGCCGCAACCTCGGCGGGGGCGGGATAGCCGGGGCGTTCTGGGGGTAGGTTCACTTTGCTGCCTGTATTGCTGCCAAACGATTGCGCGACATGCGCGCCGCCATTGCTTTCTTCAACACCGGATTGACGCAAGTGCGCAAGAAGGCATCGCCCCGGCGCAGGGGTGGGGATTTACGTTGTGCTGCCAAGGCGGCAAATCATGCAGCAATCGCGAATCCGGCAGAGGTTCAAGATTCCAAAAGCAAATCGTACCGGTCCGCACGAACGGGCCCACGGGAGAATGCATGACTTGCCAGCCAACCGCCGTTCCAGCGGCTGAAGAACTCGATATTCCGGCGCTGCGTGCGAAGTATTATGCCGAGCGGGACAAGCGCCTGAACCCGAAGCAGGGCGCGCAGTACATCCACGATGGCCCGGGCCAATTGCACGATCTCTACAACACCGATCCGCATATGCCGGTAACCCCGCGTGAGCCGCTGGTGGAAGAGCTCGACGTCGCGATTCTGGGTGCCGGTTTCGGCGGCGTGATGGCCGGTTACCATCTGGCGCAGCAGGGCGTGACCAATTTTCGCAACATCGATCACGCCGGCGATTTCGGCGGGGTGTGGTACTGGAACCGCTATCCCGGCATCCAGTGCGATAACGAAAGCTATTGCTATCTGCCGCTGTTGGAAGAAACCGGCTTCATGCCCTCGCGCCGCTTTGCGCCCGGGCCGGAGATCATGGGCTATATCCGCCTGATCGCCGAAAAGAACGGTTTTGCCGACAAGGCGCTGTTCCACACGCTGATCACTTCGCTGGTCTGGGATGAAAGCATCCAGCGCTGGCGGATCAGCACCGATCGCGGTGACGAGTTGCTTGCCCGCCACGTGATCATGGGCTGCGGCGTGCTCAATATGCCCAAGCTTCCCGGCATCAACGGCATCGCCAAGTTCAAGGGCAAGATGTTCCACACCAGCCGCTGGGAATATGATTACACCGGCGGCTCGTGCGAAAACCCCGTGCTCGACAAGCTGAAGGACAAGCGGGTCGCCATCGTTGGCACCGGCGCGACCGCCATTCAGGCTGTGCCGTTCCTCGCTGAATCGGCCAAGCATCTCTATGTCGTGCAACGTACGCCTTCATGCGTCGATACGCGTCCCAATCCGCTGACCGATCCCGAATGGCTCAAGACGCTGGAGCCCGGCTGGCAGCAGGAACGCATTGCCAATTTCCAGCGCCACGCGATGGAAATGCCCAAGCCCGGCGAGCCAGATCTGGTCTGCGATTTCTGGACCGAGCTGAACCGCAACCTCTTCGCCCAGATGGCTGCCGAAGGCTGGCCTGAACTGACTCCCGAAGAGTTCATGGCCAAGCGCGAAGTGGTAGATTACCAGATCATGGAACGCTTCCGCCGCCGGGTGGACGAAACGATCACCGATCCGGAACTCTCGGAAAAGCTGAAGGCCTATTACCGCTTCCTGTGCAAACGTCCGCTGTCCAGCGACACGTTCTATCCGGCCTTCAACAAGCCGAACGTGACCCTGATCGACACTTCGGAAACGCAGGGGCTCGAGCAGATCACCGAGAAGGGCTTCATCCAGAACGGCGTCGAATACGAAGTTGACTGCATCATCTTCGCCTCGGGCTTTGAGGTTTCGAGCGAGCTGGAGCGCCGTTGGGGCTTTGATGCGATCGATGGCCGCAACGGCGCCTCGCTCTATGACCACTGGCGTCAGGGCGCGAAGACCATGCACGGCACTACCACGCACGGTTTTCCGAACATGTACTTCATCGGCTACATTCAGGGCGGGCTCAATGGCTCGGTCACCGAACAGTTCGGCCGTCAGGGTGAGCATTCCGCTTGGATCATCGCCGAAACGCTGCGCCGCGGCGTGAAGGTGGCCGAGACCACGAAGGAAGGCGAAGAGGCCTATTGCAAGCACTTCGCCGAGATCGAGATCGACGTGTCTGCCTTTCAGGCGGAATGCACGCCGAGCTATTTCTCGAACGAAGGGCAGAAGAACGCCCCATGGTCGCTGTTCCGCGCCTATGGCCATGGCTGGGATGCCTGGAAGGCTCTGGTTGCCGGCTGGCGCGAAGCGGGCAAGTTTGAAGGCATGGCGCTCAGCGAATAACTTTGCCGGGCATCGGGAGAATACAAGTGACCAAGCAAGTGCTCACCGCCGAAGACATGGATGCCGAGGTCCTCGCGACTTACGGCAAAGAAGCATTTCTAAGCCGCGAATACCTTGAGGCGGAAAAGAAGCTGCTCTGGCCCAAGGTCTGGCAGATGGTCGAAAGGGTCGAAGATTTCCCCGACGTCGGCGATTGGATTACCTATAACGTTGCCGATGAATCGGTGATCGTCATGCGCGTGGCAGAAGGGGATAATGCCGAAGCATTCCGCGCCTATCACAATGTCTGCCCGCATCGTGGCCGCCAGCTGGTTTCGGTGCCGGACGGTGTCCACGACGTGCGCGGCAAGGGGCGCAAGAACTTCATCTGCGGCTTCCACGGCTGGACCTTCAATGCCGAGGGCGAGAACACCTACCTGCTCGATCCACAGGACTGGAAGCACCGGCTGACGCCTGAATTGACCTGCCTGAGCACAGTCAAGCTCGATCTCTGGGGCGGTTTCATCTACATCAATATGGACCCCGAAAGCGGTTCGCTGAAGGAATGGATGGGCCGCTGCGGTGAGTTGCTGTCACATTTCCAGTTTGAACGGATGCGCTACAAGTGGCGGCAATGGGCGATCTATCCGTGCAACTGGAAGGTCGCCATCGAAGCTTTTCTTGAGCCTTACCACGTGGCTGGAACGCATACCCAGTTGCTGGCCTATGGCGATTACTACGCAGCGTCCCAGCAGTATGGCTGGCACTCGGTCTCGAAATACGACACGCGGGACGACAAGTTCAAGATGGCGCAGTCGTCAGGAACTGTCCGCGCGGGCAAAGGCGATGATGCCCGCATCTCGACCTATGAACTGATCCGCGAAAACTATGAAACGGTGAACTACACCGCCTCCACCGAAACGCTGGTCAAGGCGGCAAAGCGGCTGGTCGATGAATTGCCCGAAGGCTCCTCGCCGGCAGAATGCATTGCCCACTGGCTGAAAAGCGCCAAGGCAGACGATGCTGCACGCGGGGTGATCTGGCCCGACATTCCGCCGGAAGTTCAGGCGGAATCGGGCCTCGCCTGGGGCATATTCCCCAACCAGAACATCCTGCACGGTGCCACATTTGCCAGCCCGGCCTATCGGGTTCGCCCCTATGGCGACGATCCGAACATGTGCATCTTCGAAACCTATGCCCTCGAACTCTACCCGGAGGGACAGGAACCGGTTACTGAATGGCTTGAATGCGCAAAGACCGAGGAAAACTGGGGCCCGGTATTGATGCAGGACTTCAATAACATGGAGTTCGTCCACAAGGGCATGAAGAGTTCGGGTTTCCGCGGCGCCATGCCCAATCCGCATCAGGAGCAGAAGGTGATCAACCTGCACCGCAATCTGGCGCGGATGATGGGCGGACGTGGCGCGCCGGTTCATCTGTTCGAGGACTAGGGCCGGAACAGAAGTCTTTGGGCTTCGGCAAGGCCCTCGGGACTATCGACATCGAATAGTTCGCTGCCCGCGCAGTCCAGCAAGGTCAGCCCGTCCAGTTTGGCCAGCACCGCGCCCGCGCCGCGATCGCCGGTCAGGGCCATCAGGGCCGGATAGGCGCTTGCAGGCAGCAAAGCCGGAACCCCGGGGCGGCCATCGGCGTGGCGGCAGGCGGCGGGTACGCCTGTAGCGATGAGGCGGGAGAGCAGCGCGGACGTGACCAGCGGCATATCGGCCAGCATGATCAGCAACGTTTTGGCTCCGCGCGTTTGGGCAATTTGCGCAGCCAGAGCGACCGAGGTGCTGATCCCCTCAGAGGCGCGGGGGTTCACGATCACCTCGATGCCGTCGAGAAAGGACGGGGTCTGCTCGCCCGCTATCCAAACTACCGGCAACCCACTCGCCTGTGCGGCTTCCAGCGCCCAGAGCCCAAGCGGCTTTCCGGCACAAGGCTGGGCCAGCTTGTCCGTGCCAAAGCGGCTGGCGCGTCCGGCGCCGAGAATGGCGACAAGGGTATCAGCGGTGAGGATATCGGCGGGGCGGCTCATCTTCCGCAAGGGAATGGGCTATGCTGCGCGAAACGGCAAGCCGGGAGGGGGCCATGGACCGCGTTGCATCACTGATCGAGCGCGCCAAGACAGAGGCGGGGTTTGATAATTTCGGCGCCGATGGCTGGCAGGAGGGGTTGGAACGCCTCGTCCATTCGGCGGAACGCGAGGCGCATCACACCCAGATGGGCGCGGCGGTGTTCGATGGCATGGTCGTCGATTTGCTCAAGCAACGGCTGGAAATCGAGAGCTGGTATGCCCGTTATCCCGAGATTGATGACGAACAGATCGTCGCCCCGCTGATTGGTCTGGGCCTGCCGCGCACCGGCTCTACAGCGTTTTCCTGTATGCTCGGCGAGGATCCCCATGTCCGCACGCTACGCACATGGGAGCCGATGAAAGTCTGCCCGCCGCCCGAAAAAGCGACCTACGATAACGACCCGCGCATTGCCTTGGCCGAGGCATCGATGAAAGTCCGCGACGAGCGCTTCCCGCGCGCCAAGCAGATGCTGCCCTCCACCGCGACTTCGCCCACCGAATGCCAGTTGCTGATGGGCATGGATTTCAAGGCGCAGATTTTTCAGGCGATGCATCAGGTGAAAAGCTATGTGCAGTGGCTGCACTTTGAGGCGGACCTCAAGAGCACCTATCGCTGGCTGAAGCGCGTGTTCAAGCTGCTGCAATGGCGCTGCCCCTCAGACCTTGGGCCGCATACCCATTGGCGGCTGAAGAACCCCAGCCACATCCTGTGGATCGATGATCTTGCCTCCGTATTCCCCGATGCCCGCTTCTGGATGACCCACCGCGATCCCGGAGATGTCATCACCTCGGTCGCCGATCTCTATTACGAATATACCAAGCCCTTCACCGATAGTGTCGACAAGGCATGGCTGGGCGCGGTGAATATCGAATATTGCGAAGAGGGCATGCGCCGGGTGATCGCCTTCCGCGAGGCCGGGCATGACGCCGCCTTCTTCGATGTGAAATTCGCCGAATTCCAGCGCGATCCCTGGCCCTCGATCGAGGCGCTCTATCGCTGGCTGGGCGAAGACCTCACCCCCGAGGCCCGCGCCGGGATGGAACGCTGGCGTGCCGAAACCCCGCGCGACAAGCACGGTTCCCGCACCATCGATCCCGCCGACTATGGTCTGGACAAGGATGCCCTGCGCGCGCGGTTTGCCTTTTATCGCGAACGGTTCGGGATCTAGGCCGCTTCCAGCTCGCGACGCTTGGCGACTGCGCTTTCCAGTGCCGCGACGAACTGGTCAGTCGCGCGTTCCCAGCTGAAGCGGGCGCCAAAAGCCGCTGCGCCCTGTCGGTCGAGCCGCAGCGCTTTGCGGATTGCTACGGCCAGATCGTGGTCCAATGAGGCAACAGTCATAGGCATGTCGCCGTCCGCGCCGCGGCCTTCTGGACCGACAATATCGAGCGGGCCGGGCACCGGGAAGGCGGCAACCGGCAGGCCGCAGGCGAGCGCTTCGATCAGCACCAGGCCGAAGGTATCGGTCAGGCTCGGGAAGACGAAGCAATCAGCCGCGCAATAGGCTGCGGCCAGTTCTTCGCCGGAAAGTGAACCGGTGAACACGACCCCAGGGTACCGCGCGCGCAGGCTTTCGAGCGCTGGACCATCGCCGACCACCACCCTGGTGCCGGGAACGTCGGCATCAAGGAAAGCCTCAAGGTTCTTTTCCGAAGCCACGCGGCCAACATTCAGCATGATCGGGCGCGGCAGGTCTTTCAGCGCGGCGTGCGGTTCGTGGTCAGGGCGGAAAGTCCAGTGATCGATCCCGCGGCCCCACAGCGCAGTGCGAGGCAGCTTGCGCTGTTCCAGCTCGGCAGCGAGCGTCGGGGTGGAAACCAGCACGGCGCGGCTCGGCGCGTGGAAGCGGCGCATCAGCGGCCAGAAATGCTCGGCATCAATACCGGTCCGTACGGCGAGATAGTCCGGGAAGCGGGTGTGGAAAGCGCTGGTAAAGGGAACGCCCCGCGCCTTGCACCAGCTGCGTGCCGACCAGCCGATAGGTCCTTCGGTGGCGATGTGGACGATGTCCGGAACAAAAGCGTCAAGCATCCGCCGCGCCGAAAAGCGCGGGGCGAGCGCGAGCCGGATCTGGCTGTAGCCGGGCATCGGCACAGTGGTAAAGCGCTGCGGGGTGATCAGCTCTACCTCATAGCCGCGGCGATCCAGCTCTGCGACGGTGGCGGCAAGGGTGCGGACCACGCCGTTGACCTGCGGGAACCAGGCATCGGTTACCAAAGCAATCTTCAGGGGCGCGATCTTCATGCTACGGCCTCCATTTCGGCAGCAACGGGATTGTTGGACTTGCTCTCGGCGATCCAGTCGATGATGTGCATCGCACCGTCGAATTCCTCGACCAGCGCCGTGCAGCTCTCCACCCAGTCGCCATCATTGTAATAGGTAATGTCGCCGAACTGGCGGATCTCGGCGCAGTGGATGTGGCCGCAGACCACGCCATCGACTCCGCGCGATGCCGCTTCCTGCGCGACCGCCTGTTCGAAGTTGCCAACATACTGGACCGCGTTCTTGACGCGCTTCTTCATGTAGTTCGACAGCGACCAATAGGGCAGGCGGAACCGGCGGCGCACAGCGTTCACAACGATGTTGAAGCGAATCAACATGCCGTATGCCTGATCACCCAGGAAGGCGAGCCAGCGGGCGTAGAGGACCACCCCGTCAAAGGCATCGCCGTGCTGGACCAGCAGCTTGCGGCCATCGGCGGTTTCGTGGATCGCCTCGAGCACCAGCTCGACCCCGCCGAAGGTCAGGCCAGCGAACTGGCGCAGAACCTCGTCATGATTGCCGGCAACGAAGACCACGCGGGTGCCGCGATGCGCCATCTTGAGCAGGCGGCGGACCACTTCATTGTGCGCATCGGGCCAGTACCAGCCCTTTTTCAGCCGCCAGCCATCGACGATATCGCCGACGAGGTAGATCGTCTCGCATTCGACCGCGCGCAGGAAATCAACCAGCATCGCCGCGTTGCAGCCGCGTGTGCCGAGGTGAATGTCAGAGATCCACACGGTGCGCAGCTTGCGCTTGGGGCGGAATGAGCGCGGTTCTGGCAGGTTGAGCCATTCGGGCAAGCCGGGCCGGGCAATCAGTGCTTGCTCATGCCGGTCGAGCAGGTCTTGCGGGGCTTGGAACATCTTTTAATCCCTCAAAATGCCCCTCTTCCGATAGCTCCAGCACTTTGCGCCGCTGTGACGAATTCGGGTCAATTCGATGACACTGCCCAAAGGTCTTGGACAGCTTTCGCCTGCTGCAGACCGCGCCGCGCCCACTGTCGAGCGGGCCGGGGCAGCTCTTTCTATTCCCCATGTCAAATATGGGAGAGGAAGGCCTATGTCCTTCGAACTGAACCGCAAGCTTGCCGCGCCGCGCGCGCCGCTGCCGACGGCGGCGAATATCGATCCGGTGACCGCCGACATCATCCGCGGCGCTTTCGAGACGGTTTGCTTTGAAGCCGCGACCCATCTGGGCCGCGCGGCCTCATCGCCGATCATCAACAGCTCGAACGAGCGCAATGCTGCGATTGTCGATGCCAATGGCCGCTTAGCCATGGGCGCAATCGGCACGCCTCAGCTGACCTTCGTCAACCAGATGATGGTGCGTTGGGCGCTGATGAACATGGCGGAATACGATATCGGCCCGGGTGACGTGCTGCTGTCGAACGATCCCGATCACGGCGGCGGCCACCTGCCCGACTATTGCGTCTATGCCCCGGTCTATTCGGCGGACGGCGAGCTGATCGTCTTCGTCTCGCTGCAGGCGCATCAGGGCGATACCGGCGGCAAGGATCCCGGCGGTTTCACGCTGGAGGCCACCGACATCTTCACCGAGGGTGTAACCTTCCCTTGCCTCAAGCTCGTCCACCGCGGCGCGCGGCGCAAGGACGTGTTTGACATGGTGGTGCGGAATAACCGCTTCGCCACTATCGCCGGTGACCTTGCCGCGATGATCGGCGGCGTGGAGATCGCGGCTCAGCGCCTGTCTGCGCTCACTGCGCATCATGGCGCCGATGTGATCAAGGCCGCGATCAACCACTCCATCTCACACACCGAACGGCGCATGAAGGAAGAGTTCTCCGCTTGGCCGGATGGCACTTACGAAGGCACCGTGCTGATCGATGCCGATACGATGGGTACCAAGGACGTAAAGGTCCACGTTGCCTGCACGGTGCAGGGTGATCGCCTGACAGTCGACCTCACCGGCACCGATGATCGGCAGGAACTGGTCGGCGTGTGGAACACCTTCGCCAATTCGCGCTCCTATGTGATGACGCAGGTCGTCGCCATGGTCGATCCGACCATTGTCAAGAACGAGGGCGTGTTCAACGCGGTCGAGATCATCATTCCTGAAGGCTGCATCGCCCAGCCGCCGCCGAACAAGCCTGCGGCGCTTGGCAGTTTCCACCCGGCCTGCGAAATTACCGAGGCGGTGTGCCTTGCGCTCAGTGCTGTCGTGCCAGAGCGCGCCCAACCCCAGCTTTACAAGATCGGTATGCCCAATGCGGTGATCGGCTTTGATGCGAACGGTATGTGGATGGACCAAGGCGTCGATTGCCGCTCGATGGATAGTTCCGCCGTGCAGGGCATCGACGGCTGGGGTTCCTGCCCGGCCAGCCTTGGCAACCTGTTGCTGTCCGAAGCCGAGGATGCAGAGGCCCGCTTTCCGATCCTCAACATCAGCCGCGAGATGACCACCGATGGCGGCGGTGCGGGGCAGTGGCGCGGCTCGCCCGGCAGCCTGAACGTCAAGCAGGTGCTCAGCCCCACTATGGCGATGGCCTGGATGGTCAGTGCCGATCACCCCTTGCGCGGCATGTGCGGCGGCGATGATGCCATTCCCTATTCCAACCATTTCGAGTGGGGCTCACCCGGCCAATACAAGATCGAACGCACCGCACAGGCCCAGCTGCCGCAGGACGCAGTCATCGCCTACCAGCACGGCGGCGGCGCGGGCTTCGGTCCGGCGCTGAAGCGTGATCCGAAGGCGGTGAAGGAGGATGTGCTCGACGAATATGTCAGCCTTGATGCGGCGCGCAGCAAGTATGGCGTGGTGCTGACTGGCAGCCTTGAAGACTACACGCTGGAAGTGGATCACGCCGCCACCGAGGCGCTCCGTCAGCAGATGGGAGCAGCGGCATGATCGACCTTTTTCCCCCCTACCGCTTGCGGGAGGGGCCGGGGGTGGGCCAGTTTGCCGCAACTGGCACCGCGCTTGCCCTGACACACCCACCCCTAACCCCTCCCGCAAGCGGTAGGGGGATCATTGGCGCTTCAGACGGGGAATTCGCATGACCTACCGGGTTGGCATCGATATCGGCGGCACCTTTACCGACTTCGCCCTGCTCAAGGACGGGCAGGTGGTGCTGCACAAGAACCTTTCGACCCCTGAAGATCGCTCGCTCGGCGTGATGGAAGGGCTGGGCAAGCTGGCCGAGAAGGAGGGGCTGGATCTCACCACCTTCCTCTCGCGCTGCGATGCCGTGGTCCATGGGACCACGGTGGCCGACAACACGCTGATCGAGATGAACGGCGCGCTCACCGGCCTCATCACCACCGAGGGCTTTCGCGACGAGATCGAATACCGGCGCGGCTATAAGGAGGATATCTGGGATGTCCGCCTCGCCCCGCCCAAGCAGATCACCCCGCGCCGCCGCCGCCTGACGGTGGCCGAGCGGGTGCTGCATGATGGCTCGGTGCACAAGGCTCTAGACGAAGACAGTGTGCGCCATGCCTGCCGCCAGCTGAAGAAGCAGGGGGTGGAATCGCTCGCGGTTTCGCTGCTGTTTGCCCATGTCAATTCGGCCCACGAAAGGCGCGTGTCCGAAATCGCCGCCGAGGAACTGCCCGGGGTTGCCGTATCGCTCAGTCACGAAGTGCTGCCGCGCGCGCCGGAATATGACCGGACCAGTACCACCGTGGTCAACGCCTTCGTTGCGCCGCGCGTGACGAACTATCTCGAGCGGCTGGTCACCCGGCTGCGCGATGGTGGCTATCCCGGCCAGCTGATGGTGATGCAGGCATCCGGCGGGGTGATGAGCGTCAACTATATCGAAGGCTCCCCCATCCGCGTGCTGGCCTCTGGTCCTGCTGGTGGCGTGATCGGCTCGGCGCATGTCGGCACGGCCAAGGGCCATCCGAACCTGCTCTGCGTCGATATGGGCGGCACCTCCTATGACATGAGCCTCGTTCTTGGTGGCGCGGCCCCGGCCGAGGCGGGGTGGAACATGCACCACCGTTATCTGATCGGCGTGCCGATGGTGAAAGTGGAAACGCTGGGCGCAGGCGGCGGCTCGATCTGTCACGTCAATGCCGGAGCTTTGCAGGTCGGCCCGCGCTCGGCGGGTTCGGAGCCCGGCCCGATTGCCTATGGCCGCGGCGGCACTGAGCCGACGGTTACCGATGCGCTGGTCATGCTCGGCATCCTCTCGACCGAGGAAGGCTTTGCCGGTGGTTCGTTCCGCCTGACCCGCGCGGGCGTGGAAGAAGCTTTTGCCGCGATTGGTGCCGAGATGGGCACGTCTGCAGAGCAAGCTGCCTTCGACTGCTGGCGCGTGGTCAATGCCAACATGAGCCAGGGCGTTCGCCGCACCACGGCGGGCAAGGGGGTTGATCCCAAGGATCTGGTCATGCTCGCCTATGGCGGCAACGGCCCGGCCTTTGCGGCAATTCAGGCCGAGGATCTGGGGATTTCCAAGGTACTCGTTCCCAAGGCATCACCGACATTCTCGGCGCTTGGCACGCTGGTGGCCGATCCGGCGATTGACGAGGAACGCTCGCTGATTGCCAAGGCCAATGCGCTCGATCTGCCCAAGTTGCGCGACCTGTGGAGCGAACTCTGCGACCGCGCGACACGCTATTTCACCGCTGCCGGTTTTGCCAAGGATGCGGTTATCGCCTCCTACCGTGTCAACATGCGCTATGCCGGGCAGAACTTCTCGCTCACCTTTGACATCGCGCCCGAGGGCAAGCTGGGCGACCTGTCGTTCGTCAAAGATGGTCTGGGTGCACGCGCGATTGCCGCGTTCAACGCGCGCCACATGGCCGAATACAACCACATCCGCGACCACGAGGTGCCCGAGGTAACTGGCGTGCGGCTCGCCAGCCGGGTGCCCACGCCTTCGCCGAGCGCAACAGGCGGAGCGGTCACGCCATCCACGCCGCCCGCCCCGGCCAAGACGCGCCGCGCCAATCTGGGGCAGGGCTTTGCCAACACTCCGGTCTATCTCGGCAGCCAGCTTGCACCCGGCCATTTGGTGCAATCCCCCGCGATCATCGAGGAGGTGTTCACCACCATCGTCGTCTATCCCGGCTGGCAGGCGCAGGTCGATGCGGCGGGCGACTATGAATTGGTGCGCACCTGATTGCAGCGGCTTGGGCTCATCGCGCCCGGGATGCCTTGCCGGTGATCACTTCGGGTGCTTTGCCGGATTGCCCTGTCGTGCTTAGCTAGCTCCTGAAACACAGGTCCGGAGAGCATGGAATGGCAAACAAGGTAGCACTCGTAACAGGCGGGCAGGCAGGCATCGGCGCAGCCTGTGCCAAGCGGCTGGCGCGTGACGGGGTGGCCATCGGCGTGCTCGATCTGAAGGAAGAGCTTTGCGCTGTTACCGTAAAGGCCATTCAGGACGCTGGCGGCGAGGCGATTGCGCTGGGGGCCGACATTACTGACCGCGCGCAGGTGCGGGCAGCCGTGGCGAAATTGCGCGAGACGTTCGGCCCCATAACTATCCTCGTGAACAATGCCGGGGTTACCGACTTCGTGCCCTTCGAAGAGATTACCGAAGCGCGCTGGGAGGTGGTCTACAAGATCAACGTGCTCGGCCAGATCATCTGCGCGCAGGAAGTGCTGGCCGATATGAAGGCCAGGCACTGGGGGCGCATCGTCAACATCTCGTCGTCATCTGGACAGACCGGCGCGGTGGGCATGTGCACCTATTCCAGCTCGAAGGGTGCCATCATCACGCTCACCCGCTCGATGGCGCAGGAACTGGGTCCGCTGGGCATCACGGTGAACAATATCCCGCCGGGTTCGGTAATGGGCACGATCATGTCCGAGGCCAATCGCGACAAGTTCCAGATTCCTGCCGAGCTATTGCTACAGGCAATCCCGGTGCGCCGTATGGGCGAACCAAACGACATCGCCAATGCCTGCGCCTGGCTGTGTCACGAGGATTCGGGCTATGTCACCGGCCAGACGATTGGTGTAAACGGCGGACGAGTGGTCAGCTAGGCCCCGGGACTCGTTGACCACCCAAGCGCTGAACATGTGTTCAAATTTTCGTTGACAGTGTCTGCCGCCTTGGACAGGTAGGCGTCAAACCGGCAGCCAACGAACAACCGGTCGAAAGGGAGAGCCATGACAAAGCCGCTCGCAGGAAAAGTCGCGCTGGTAACCGGTGCATCATCGGGGATCGGTGAGGCAACCGCCGTGGCGCTTGCTGCTGCCGGGGCGACGGTCGCCGTGGCGGCGCGCCGGGTGGACCGGCTGGCGGGGCTGGTGGCGAAAATCGAAGCTGCTGGCGGCAAGGCGCTGGCGCTCGCCGGTGACATGTCGATTGAGGCCGACGCGGCAAAAGCGGTGGAAGATACCGTCGCCAAACTCGGCCGCATCGACATCCTGATCAATTCGGCCGGCATCATGGAATCGGGCGGCATCGAAGGCGCGAACCTCGATCTCTATCGCAAGGTGATGGACATCAACCTGATGGGCACGGTCTATACCTGCCAGGCCGCGATCCCGCATATGATCAAACAGGGCGTGGGTGACATGATCACCATATCGAGCCTAGCGGGGCGCAAGGGCGGGCCAATGACCAACGCTTATTCCGCCAGTAAGCACGCGGTCAATTCGATGACCGACGCGATGCGGCAGGAACTGGGTGACCGCAACATTCGCGTCTCGATCCTGATGCCGGGCGCGACCCGCACCGAAGTGGGCGACAGCATCACCGATCCCAACTGGCGCAAGGCGATTCAGGCGCACGTCGCCAAGGAAGGCGCAGTGGAGCCGAGCGAGATCGCCGACACGCTGGTCTTCATGCTGGCCATGCCGCGCCACGTGAACATCTCGGAAATCTGCGTTCGTCCGACCATCGACACGACCGCCTGAACAAGAACAAATTACGGGAGAACAAGACAATGGCAGGCAGGCTGCAGGACAAGATCTGCATCATCACCGGCGCAGGTTCAGGCATGGGCAAGGCCATGGCGCACCGCTTCGTGGCTGAAGGCGCCAAGGTTATCCTCGCCGATATCAGCGGCAAGCAGGACGAAGTGGCAGCCGCGGTCGGCAATGGCGCGATTGGCGTGCACTGTGATGTTGCCCAGGAAGATCCGGTCAAGGCGCTGATCCAGACCGCGTTGGACAAGTACGGCCGGCTCGATGTGTTGTGCAACAATGCCGGCTTCGGCGGCGGCATGGCTCCCCTCCACAAACAGACTGCCGAGCATTGGGACCGCATCCACGCGGTCAACGTGCGCGGGGTGTTCCTTTGCATGAAGTACGGCATCACCGCGATGCTGGAGACCGGCGGCGGGTCGATCGTCAACACCGGTTCGGCTTCGGCCGTGGTCGGTTGGAAGCACCACTCGGTCTATGCCGCTGCCAAGGCTGGCGTGCACCACATGACCAAGATCGCCGCGCTCGACTATTCGGACAAGAACATCCGGGTGAACGCGATTGCGCCGGGCACGATGTGGACCGGGCTGGTGGCAGCTTCGAAAACGCACGAAACACCGCCCGAAGGCTTCCCGATGCTGGCCGGAATTCCGATGGGGCGCTGGGGTTCGGCGATGGATATTGCCAATGCGGCGCTCTATTTCGCCAGTGACGAGGCCAATTATGTGACGGGCACAATTCTGCCGGTTGATGGTGGCTATTCGATCGGATTTTCCGGCATGGGGGCCGAAAGGCCGGGGTTAACTACCGCAGAACCAGAGAATCTTTAGGGTCAGAACCAGCTATCTGCGCCATCGAGGTTTGAATCAATTTCGTTCAGTGCGAGAAGGCAAGACGCAGGGATATGTCGATATCTCAAGGCTTGCCGACGAAGCACTGGGCGAAATTGATCAAATCCGTAGGACGTCAAAATGGCTTCGATCTAGGAGCAAAATGACCTTGCAGGCAGAACAACTGCCTGCCTGCGGCCATTTTGCTCCGATATCTTTGCCATTTTGACGCCTCGAAGGTGCAGATAGCTGGTTCTGACCCTAATTTTGTCGATTTCGTCCAATACTGTGGCAACTTTCTCGCGTCTTGAGGGTGACTGGATATTGTTATCCGTCAGGAGACGCCCTCGCTCATGCTCAAGGCACGAACCGCCCACCGCAAACGCAACCGCGGTTATGAGGAAACGCACCGCGAGCTGATCGAAACGGCGGTGCGCCTGCTTTCGGAGAGCGGGGTTGATGCCCTGTCGGTATCCGGTCTTGCCCGTGAAGCCGGGCTGAACCGCACGACGATCTATTACCATTTCCCCAATCGCGAGGCGATGCTGTGCGCGGTCAAGGAATGGTCGGCGCAGCAACTGGCGCTCGGCATGGATGTCGAAGCGCCGCAACTGGACCGCATGGCGCACATCACGCGCTTTGTTCTTGAAAACCCCCAGTTGATCAAGCTGTGGATCGAAGACTTCATTTCGCCCGGCGATATCCGTGACCGCTATCCGCGCTGGGATGATCTGGTTGCTGGCCTCTCGCGCGATTTGCAAAGGGGGCAGGGCGGCGATGGAGAGGTCTATGCCCTGATGCTGCTCACCGGCGCGATCATCGGCCCTCGCGTTTTCCACCTGTCAGTCTCGCCGCAGTCCGATGCCGATGAAGTAAGCCGGCGCTTCATTGCCGAAGCCCAGCGGCAGCTGGCCAAGGAAGGACTGATGCACTAAAATTACGACAGATCTGTTGTAATTTATCGTGCTTTGGTGTTGAATGGTGGCGAGGGAGAGTTCGCCACCATGTCACTGTTGCCGTCTGCCTATGCTGCGCTTGAGCCCTTTGCCACTGATTGGGCCCTGCACACTACAGCCGAACGCGCCGCCAAGCGCGGATCCAGCACCGAGGCGGAGCGGCAGGCGCTCTATGCTGCCGTTATGCCAGTTGCTGCGCAGGCGCTGTCCGAACTTGATGGCAAACCGCTCGCCAGCCTTGATGCCAGCGAGAAGCGCCTGCTCGATCTGCTGCTGTCATTCGCGCACGTTTCGCTGGCGGTTGAGCTTCAGCGCGATGACGAGCCCCAGCACGCGGTGTTCCGCCAGCGGATGCTGGTTACGGCATCGCCAGCTGACAAGGCAGCTTAACCCCGCTTTTCAACCTCAACACCGCCGAATGCCGTGGCCATGAATGGCCCTTGCAAGGTTTCGTGCGGGAAGCCGAGCGGCACTTTGCTCACTGCATCGAGCCGGCACAGATGATCTGCGCCGAGCGTAACGTCCAGTGCGCCAAGGTTGTCTTCGAGTTGGGTCGGCGTGCGCACACCCAGTACCGGCGAAGTGACCACGCTGTCCTGCATCGTCCAGGCCAGTGCGACCTGTGCCGGGGTGCAGCCGATATCATCCGCTACCGCGCAAACCACTGCGGCAATCTCCAGCGAACGCTCGGACAAGCGGCCTGTCGCGGTGTTCATATCCTTGCGCGGGCTGGCTTCCCCCCGGCCATATTTGCCGCTGAGCACTCCGCCGCCAAGCGGCGACCATGGCGATACGCCCATGCCCATCTCCCGCGCCATCGGGATCAGTTCGCGCTCCACCGTTCGCTCGATCAGGCTATAGGAGATTTGCAGCGCGCAAAAGGGACTCCAGCCGCGCAGATCGGCAATCGCCTGCATCCGGCTCGCCTGCCACGCGGGCACATCGGAAAGCCCGGCATAGAGCACCTTGCCCGAGCGGACCAGATCATCAAAGGCGCGCAGGATCTCTTCCACCGGGGTGCGATAGTCCCACATGTGGAGGTAGAGCAGGTCGATATAGTCGGTCTGCAGGCGGCGCAGGCTGTCCTCAACCGCTTGCACCATAGACTTGCGGTGATTGCCGGCATTGTTGGGGTCGCCGGGCCGGGTGGTGAGCGAATATTTGGTTGAGAGCACCAGTGGATGCCGGCGGCCTTTCACCAGTGTGCCGAGCAGTTCTTCCGACCCGCCCATTCCCCCGTAGAAATTGGCCGTATCGATGAAGTTTCCGCCGCGATCGATATAGATATCGACCATCTGCGCCGCCTCTTCATCGCTCGATCCCCAGCCGGCAGCCCGAAAGGTCATCGCGCCCAGCGCCATCGGCGAAACGCGCAGGCCCGAGCGGCCGAGCAGGTGATAGTGGTCTAGTGGCATGGCGAATCCTTTGACGCAGGGCAGGGCCGAACCCTGACATGCTAACCGGATTTTCGCCACTATCCTTGACCCTATCGGATCATGGTTTAGCTCATGCGGACATGACTACCCAAACGATCGCAGAAGTAGAACCGTTCCACGCCATTGCCCTTTCCCGCATCGCGCATGATCTGAAGGCGCAGGGGCAGGACATCATCCACATGGAGTTCGGCCAGCCAAGCACCGGCGCTCCGGCTGCGGCGATTGCCGAGGCGCACCGCGTGCTCGATGCCGACCCGATGGGCTATTGGGAATCGACTGGCCTGAAAGAGCGGATCGCCCGTGCCTATCGCGAAGACTATGGGGCCGAGATCGATCCCGAGCAGGTTATGCTGACCTGCGGTGCCTCGCCCGCGCTGGTGATGGCGCTGTCCTGCCTGTTCGCCCCCGGCGCGCGGGTGGCACTGGCCCGGCCGGGCTATGTTGCCTATCGCAACACGCTGAAATCGCTCTATCTTGAGCCGGTCGAGATGGCCTGCGGTGCGGCGGAGCGATATCAGGTGACGGCTGCTGCACTCGATGCGCTCGATCCCGCACCGGACGGGCTGATCGTCGCCAGCCCGGCCAACCCCACCGGCACGATTATCACCCCCGAAGAGATGGAGGCGATTGCCGAGGTCTGCCGCCGCAAGGGCATTCGGGTGATCGCCGACGAGATCTATCACGGCATCACCTATGGCACCTCTGCCCACACCATACTGCAACACCTGCCAGAGGCGTTGGTCGTCGATTCCTTCTCCAAATACTATTCGATGGCCGGTTGGCGGCTGGGCTGGCTGGTGGTGCCCGAGGCGCTGATCCCGGCAGCGCGGGCGCGCATGGGCAACCTGTTCCTAACCCCGCCTTCGCTGGCCCAGCACGCCGCGCTGGTGGCTTTCGATTGCCGTGACGAGCTGCAGGGCCACGTCGCCACCTATACCCGCAACCGCGAGCTGCTGCTCGCCGCGCTGCCGGCGATGGGCCTTGGCCGCATCGCTCCGCCCGACGGGGCCTTCTACATCTGGGCCGATGTCGGCCACCTGACCAATGACAGTTATGAACTTTGTGAAGCCCTGCTGCGAGAGACAGGCGTCGCCACCGCACCGGGCATCGACTTCGATCCGGTCGAAGGCCACCGCTTCATGCGCTTCAGCTTTGCGGTTTCGACACCGTTGATTGAAGAGGCGATCGCGAGAATGATCCCGTGGTTTGCCGCGCGGGTCGGTCAGGGAGAGTAAAGTGGCGACATTCGTTCTGGTTCACGGCGGGCATCATGGCGGCTGGTGCTACAAGAAAGTGGCGCGCCTGCTGCAGGCCAAGGGGCACATCGTCTATGCGCCTTCGATGACCGGGATGGGCGAGCGCGAGCACCTGCGCTTTCCCGGCATGAACCTCGATACCCACATCACCGATATCGTCCGAATTCTTGAGGTGGACGATCTGACCGATGCCATTCTTGTCGGCCATTCCTATGGCGGGATGATCATCACCGGGGTGGCGGACCGCGCAACCGACAGAGTGGGCCACCGCGTCTATCTCGATGCCGCCTATCCCAAGAATGGCGAGTCGCTGCTGGTTCACGCCGGTGCGAACATCGCACCGCTGGAAGCAACGATGCGGGTGATCGACGGCGTCGAACTGGTCGGCTTTCCCGAGCATATGCCGCCGCATTTCTTCGGCATTACCGATCCCGAAGATGCCGCCTTCACCGCCGCCCGCCTCGGCCCGCAGCCTTGGGCCTGCTATACCCAGCCCTTGGTTCTGACCAACGAGGCGGCAGCGCGGGCGATCCCGGAAAGCCACATCATTTGCACCTCGACCATCCCCGGCCGCGATATGGACCTGCTGCTCGCCCGCTCTGAGGGCCGCGTCTGGGACATCGATACCGGTCATGACCTGATGATTACCGAACCCGAATGGACCGCTGCCCGGCTGGAGGATGTTGCTGCCGCGATGGCGTGATTCAAGCCACCGCGCGAGCGATAGATTGCCCCTGCGCCTTGCGCCCATTCCCGCGCAAGGCAATCAACCGGGCAGCAATTATCGGGAGTGGATCATGGGCAAGCGTTACGAAAACAAGGTCGTCGTCGTCACAGGCGCGGCGGCTGGCCTTGGGCGGGCGCTGTCGCTGGGCTATGCGCGCGAAGGCGGCGAACTGGTGCTGATCGACATCGAACCCAAAGGGCTGGAAGAGACCAGGGGCATGGTCGAGGCGCTGGGCGCCAAGGCGACGACTTTTGTGGCTGATCTTTCGAATGAAGCCGGGGTAGCGGAGGTTGGCGCTGCGGTGCTGGCGGCTTTCCCCAAGATCGACGTGCTCTACAATAATGCCGGCGCGGCCTACGGCGCAGTCAATACGCCGATCGACCGGGTTGAATGGAGCCAGTTCCAGTTCTTCCTTTCGCTCAATACGCTTGCCCCGCTGTACCTCGCCCGCGCACTGCGCCCGGCGCTGGCTGCGGCGAAAGGATGCGTGATCAACCAGAGCTCGATGGCGGCCTACCAGCCCGCTGTCGTTTACGGGGTGACGAAGTCGGCGCTCAACCAGCTGACCTGGGGCATGGCCCGCATGTTCGGCGCAGACGGGATCCGGGTGAATGCGGTGGCGCCCGGGCTGATGGAGACGCCTGCCAGCGCTGCGTCGCTTGGCGCAGAGCATCAGGCGAAAATCCGCGCTTTGCAGATGCTCGACGCGCATGGCGAGCCAGAGGACATCGTCAACCTCGGCCTGTTCCTCGGTTCGGACGATGCGCGGTTCATTACGGCCGAGGTGATGCATTGCGATGCGGGCCATCCCTATCGCGCCTGGCGCGAGTAACAGCATCGGCGGCAAACGTCCCGCAACGGGGCGCACTCCGCAGCTATACCTAGGCACCAGCACCTAGGCTGGCGCAGACGCAAGACAAACCGGCGCGATTCTAAGATAGCCAGCATTGACAGCGATGCTTGGGGGGCCAGTATCGCGCGGCTAAGGTGCATTTAGCGCTGCGAAAGGCCCCGAACGTGGAAGAGAATGATCTGATCCTGTCGAGCGCTCAAAGCTGGGTGCTCAGCATGTCCGAAATGGCGCTGGCCTGTTCGGGTGCTTTTGCCTGCGAGGAAGCGCGACATCTGCGCGCGTGCCATGCCCTGCTGCAATCCGCGCCTGCATCGGTGTTGCCGTGGGTAGACGCATTGCCAAAGCTTGATCGCATTGAAGCGCTGCTGCAGGCTGGCGCAGCCGAATCCGCTGCGCTCGCGCTGCTGGGTGATCGCTGCGGCTATATGCTCTCGCGCGGACCAATGGGCGAAGCATTGGCGACTATCGTGCTGCCGGGGTCAACCAACGAGTGCACCGCCAATGGCGATACCTTGGCGCTGGCGATTGCCGCGGCATTGGCGCAGGCACTCAGCGAAACCTGTCAGGTGCCGGCATCAGGCAGGCAGGCCGAGCATAGTCCGGCGCTGCGGTTTAATTGATCCGGTCGGCCTTAATTGATCAGAGCTGCCTCGATGGCGATGCGGATTGCCTCTGACGTGTGATTGGCCCCCATTTTGCCGAGCATATTGGCGCGGTGAATTTCGACAGTTCGCGGGCTGATATCGAGCCGTTCACCAATCTTGCGGTTTGACAGGCCATCGGCGACGCCGGCGAGCACTTCGCGCTCTCTGCGGGTGAGCCGTTCGATGCGGCTGCGGGCAACGGCTTCGCGCAGGCGGCTGCCTGACATGGCGTTCGACCGCTCGACCGCGCGGTCGGCGCTTTCGCTGACGGTGACGGCTTCGAACGGGAAGGTCAGGTAATCAACTGCGCCGCGCAGGATGGCTTCGACGATCCGGCCGGGATCGACGCTTTCCGCATAGGCGATGATCGGCAGCCAGTTGCCGCTCTGGCTCATTGCCTCGAGCAAGGGGCCGATCGCATCGCCTTCATCATGGACGAGCAGCACGCCTTCGTCAGGTTTTCGAGCGATCAGTTCGGCCACGTCCTCGAAAGGTTCGACATGCAGGGTCGAGCCCGAAAGGCTGTGCGATATGGCAGCGCGGCGGCGCGAGCTGCCATCGACGAGGAGGATGGATGTGCGTGTTGTCATAGGGCAAATTCTTACAGGAATCCGCCTAGGGGATAAGCCGGAGTCGCATCCATTCCGGAGGCGAACTGGCTCCAAATTGACCTGAAAACCGGCTGAAATCTGCCAATCTGATCGAAGCTAGGGAGGACTACCTAGACCGCAACGCCAAAGCGGCGTTCCGGACAGCGCTTATGCCAGGGGCAGCCTCAACATGGCCGAAAGTCCGGTAATAGCACCCTCGCCATCGTGCAGGTTGGAAAGTATCAGCCTGCCGCCGTGCTGCTCGGCAATCGCTCGTGCCAGAGTCAGCCCAAGCCCTGCGCCGCCGGTTTCGCTGTTGCGCGAAGGATCGCCGCGGGTGAAGGGTTCGAGCATCCGGTCGATCTGGTCGGCGGCAATGCCCGGTCCCTGATCGGCGATTGTGATCACCGCTTCAGCGCCTTCACGCGTCAACGATACTCTGGCCGTCTTGCCATAGCGCAGGGCATTGCCGATCAGATTGCGCAGCGCCCGCCGCATCCAGGTGGGGCGCACCTGAAGCACCAGCCGCTCGGTCGCGAGCAGCTCGACCGGCTCGCCCATATCCTCGTATTCTTCAACCACCGAGCCAACGAGCGCGGATAGCTCGCTGGGTTCTGCGCGGTCACTCGGGCGACCGACACGGGCCAGGCTCAGGATATCGTCGAGAGTCCGGGTGATGTCTTCGATGGTCGCCGCCATCTTCTGTCGCTCGTTTTCATCTTCCACGCTTTCGATTCGAACCCGCAACGCAGCGAGTGGCGTCTTGAGATCGTGACCGATGGCGCCGAGCATGACATCCTTTTCGTCCAGCAGCCCGGCTATGCGGCCTTCCATCACATTGTGTGCCGAGATCAGGCGGCGGACGTCATCGGGACCTTCAGGCGCGATCTGGCCGTCAAGATTGCGGGTTTCGGCAAACAGTTCGAGGCGGTTGGTCAAGGCTGCCAGCGGACGGGTCAACTGGCGTAGAACCAGCGCAATCACCCCGAACAGCACGGCATAGATGAGCAGTGTCTGGGCGATCAGGGTGGTGAGCAACGCGCGTTCGTAAGCCGGAATGGGCGTGCGAACGATCAGCCATTCGCTGCTGCCAGTTCTGCGAATGGCGGCGATCATGACCTTTTCTGCAATCGCACTGATTGGCTGACCCAGAAGCGCGGCGCGGCGCGTTAGCCGCTTGAGCGTTTGCGGATCTTCGCGCACGGGGCGGCGGATCACCACGATGTCTTCGACAGCGATATCCTGATCCTTCAGGATTTCGCGCAGTTCGTTTTCGGCATCGGTCAGCCGTGCTTCGCCAGTCCGGACCGGGCTTTGGGGGCTGTGCTCGATGCGGAAGGTTCGCGGGCCGCCGAACAGTTCGGGCGGCGGCGGCCCATGACCGTGCTCTCCGGCTTCGGGCGGCTTGGCATCAGGGCCTTCCTGCGCCTCGGTCGGCGGATATTCGCGCGTCGCGGTAAACAGCCGCATGGCGACGGAATGGACCAGCCCTGCCTCGCGCCGGTCATGCTGGGCCCGGTAGAGCAAGATTGCGCCAAATGCCTGGACCAGTAGCAGGGCCAGCGCGATAGCCAGCAGCATCTGCCCCTTCAGGCTCTTGGGCCAGAGCCGCATCAGCGGTCCGGAACGCTTGACCGGTGCCATTGGGGATTGTGCCATCAATCTGCCGCTGCCGGACGGCGATGCACTTCGGCAGCGAGCATATAGCCGCCGCCCCAGACAGTCTGGATCATCTGCGGATTGCGGCTGTCTGCCTCGATCTTGCGGCGCAGGCGCGAGACCTGATTATCGACGGCGCGATCAAACAGGTGCGCCTCGCGGCCCTGAACCATGTCGAGCAGGCGATCACGGTCAAGCACCTGGCGCGGATGTTCGAGGAACGCGACGAGCAGGCGGAATTCGGCCGAAGAGATTGCGACAACCGCGCCTTCAGGATCGACTAGGCGGCGCTTGAGCGGATCGAGCATCCAGCCTTCGAATTCGAAGACCTCGTTTTCCGGAGCCTCGCCGCCGCCGCGCGCTGAACGGCGCAAAACCGAGCGGATGCGGGCCACCAGTTCGCGCGGCTCGAAGGGTTTGACCACATAGTCATCCGCGCCGATTTCCAGTCCGACGATACGATCGGTCGCTTCGCCGCGGGCGGTGAGGAAGATCGTCGGCAAAGCCTGCGTTTCGGTGAGGTGGCGACAGAGCGACAGCCCGTCTTCACCCGGCATCATCACGTCAAGGAGGACCAGATCGGGCTTGTGATCGCGCAAGAAATTGCGCGCATCGGCAGCACTGGCGGCTTGGCTCACCACGAACCCCTGACGGGACAGATAGTCCGCCAAGGGTTCGCGAAGGGAGGCCTCGTCATCGACGATAAGCAGCTTTTGCGGTGTGATGTCGTTGGCCATAGCCACATTCATGGCAGGTTCCGCAGCGCTTGTCAGTTGCCGGGAGGCGGCGGTGGTGGACCATCGCCCATCGGGCCGTGCATCCCGCGCATTCCGCCTTTGCCCTTCATGCCGCCCATACGGTCGTGCCCCATTCTTTCATGCATGGCTTTCATCGCGGCCTTGCGCTCTTCGGGTGTTACCTTGCCATCATGGTTGGCATCGGCCTTGTCGAAGTGGGCGAGAGCGGCAGCGACGAATTCGTCACGCGAAACCGCACCGTCCTTGTTGGCGTCGGCCATGCGCAGCATGACATAGCCCATCATGGCTCCGCGCTTTCCGCCGCCCATGCCTTCGTGCATACCTTCGTGCATGCCGCCTTCGGGGCCGCCCATCTTGTGATCCATGCCCTTGCCGCCGCGCGGCTTGCGCTCGTGTGATGCCATGAACTCGGCTTGCGAAATCGAGCCATTGCCGTCGGTGTCGATCATCTTGAAGTGCTCGGCCATCTTGGCTTCGCGGTCCGCCTTGTCGATCTTGCCATCGTGGTTGACATCAAGTCTGGCGAAAACTTCACGGGCCTTGGCCTCGGCTTCGGCGCGGGTGACGGTCTTGTCACCCATCGGGTCACCCATCATCATCCTGTGCGAGTCTGGAGATTCAGCAGCAGCCACTGCAATTCCGGCGCCGGCCAGAGCAATTGCGGAAATGGCGATTGATAGAGCTTTCATGAGCTATCCCTTGTGTTTTGGAAACTGCGCAGCGCCGGACGGGAAGGGGGTGGGGTTTCCGGCAGCTGCGCAGCTTCCTTGGTTTCTGTTTAGGCCGCAAGTGTCGCAAGCTTATGCCCAAGGCGCGCATTTTTGTCGCATTTTGTCGCGCCAGCATGTCTCGCAGATTAACCCATGCTCATGACATAGGCGTTGAGCTTGTTACCATCAGGGTCGCGGAAGTAGGCGGCGTAGAAACCGGGAAAACGCTCTCCGGGAGGGCCTTCGCAAGTGCCGCCATTGGCCAGCGCGATTTCATAGACGCGCTGGACCTGCGCCTCGTCCTTGGCCTCCAGCGCGACCATTACACCGTTGCCAACGGTCGCCGGATTGCCGTCGAACGGCTTGGTCAGGCCAACGCCGGGTGCGCCGCCGGGTTCACCCCAGGCGATGAACGTATCATCGTCCATCATCCGCTTCACGCCGAATTCGCCGCAGACGGCATCATAGAACTTCACCCCGCGGGCGAGGTCATTGGTTCCCAAGGTTACGTAACCGATCATCGTTCCTGCTCCTCAACTCTCCGAGTCGTGTTGGAACATTATAGGAACAATATCGCTACCGCAATGGCACTATCCCAGCGCGACGGCGTTCATCTTGTTGCCGTCATGATCGCGCCAATAGGCGACGTAATAGCCATTGGCCCGCTCGCCGGGAGGGCCCTCGCAGGTGCCGCCTTGGGCGAGGGCTGCGACGTGCATCTTGTCCACCACATCGCGGCTTGGCGCGCCGACCGTCGCCATCGTGCCGTTGCCATTTGTCGCGTCCTTGCCATCGAAGGGCAAGGTCACGGCAAAGCCAGCGCCACTGCCGGAGCCATAGTAGATCGAACGCTCGGTCTGCCCGGTGCGGGCTACGCCCATTTCGCCCAGAACGGCATCATAGAACTGGCCCGCGCGTTCCAGGTCACGCGTGCCGAAGCAGATGTTGATGATCATTCTTCTTATCCTCTCAGATTTCCTTTTTCGAAATTCGCGGAAGAGCGAATTTCGGCACGGCACCGGCCCGCTCCCCCGCCCGACCACCCAATACTAGGTTACCCTGTGGGTGGCCGGGCGGGGGAGCGGGCCGGTGCCGTTCTATCCGAAATGCAATTTCGGATCAGCAAACTAAAACGCCGCGCACTGCGCCTCGAGCCATTCGCGCGCTGCGCCTTCCAGTTGTGGGCCGACAATGTCCAGCACCCGCGCGTGGTAGGCATTCCACCATTCCACCTCGTCGCGGGTCAACAGGCTGCAATCAACCAGCGCGCGCTCGATTGGCACGTGGGTGAGCGTTTCAAAGCCGAAGTATTCACCCTCTGCGCCGGGGATTGCGCGCGGCTCCACCAGCACGAGGTTTTCGATACGGATGCCGAATTCGCCGGTCTTGTAATAGCCGGGCTCGTTGGAAAGGAACATGCCGGCGAGCAGTTCCTGATCGGTCCCGGCCTGTCCACCCGCGCTCTTGGCGATGCGCTGCGGGCCTTCGTGGACCGAGAGGTAAGAGCCGACACCGTGGCCGGTGCCGTGGGCATAGTCGACGCCTGCCTGCCACAGATGATAGCGCGCCAGCACATCCAGCTGGCTGCCCGCAGTGCCCTTGGGGAACACCACGCGGGCGAGAGCGATGTGGCCCTTGAGCACGCGGGTGAAGCGGTCTTTAACTTCCGCCGATGGCTCGCCCCCTTGTCCATCTTTGGGCCCCACCCAGACGGTGCGGGTGATGTCGGTGGTGCCATCGGGATACTGTCCGCCGGAATCGACCAGATAGACGCTAGAGGGTTCCAGTGCGCGGTTGGTTTCCTCGCTGACCCGGTAGTGGACGACAGCGCCGTTTGGCCCCGCGCCCGAGATGGTATCGAACGAAAGATCGCGCAGATCGCCGCAGTCGCGCCGGAACTGGTGGAGCCTTTCAGCGGCGATAATCTCGGTAACCTCGCCCTTGGGGGCTTCTTGCGAGAGCCAGTGCAGGAATTGGCTGACGGCAGCGCCATCGCGGGCCTGCGCGGCGCGGTGGCCGACCTGCTCGACCGGGTTCTTGATTGCCTTGGGCAGCACGGTGGGATCGCGCAGCTCGACGATCTCGGCCCCGGCCCCTGCCAGTGCGCCGAATACCGCCTGCACGGCGCGCTCGGGATCGACGGCAACCTTTTTGCCCTTCAGCCCTTCCAGCCCCGGCACAAAGGCCTCACGCGGGCGAATGGTCACGGCGTTGCCGAGGTGCGCCTGCACTTCGGGGGTGATCTTTTCCTGGGCGATGAACAGCTCGGCGGTGCCATCGGCGTGGGCGATGACGAAGGACAGCGCGACCGGCGTGCGTTCAACATCGGTGCCGCGGATGTTGAGCAGCCAGGCGATTGAATCGAGCGCGGTGATCACGGCGGCGTCTAGCTTCTTCTCGGCCAGCCATTCGGCCACGGCCGCGCGTTTGGCTTCGCTCGGCTCGCCGGCATTGGCCAGAGTGTGCACCTCTGCCACGGCGGGTGAGGGCGCGGGCTGATCGCCCCAGATCGTGTCGATGGGATTGCCGGAGACTGGCACCAGTGTGGCCCCGCGCTCCTTCAGCGCCTTTTCGGCTGCCACTGCCCATGGCTTGCCATGCAGCCACGGATCGAAGCCGATCTTCGCGCCTTCGTGCGCGTGTTCGCCCAGCCACTTGGCCGGGCTGGTCTGCGGGACCGACTCGTAAGACCAGAAGCGGCCATCCACCTGATCGCGCACCTGCAGGGTGTAGCGGCCATCAACGAAGATCGCCGCCTTGTCCTGCAGCACGACCGCTGTGCCAGCCGATCCGCCAAAGCCGGTCAGCCAGGCAAGGCGCTGGGCATAGAGGCCGACATATTCGCTCATGTGCTCGTCAGAGATCGGAATGACAAAGCCATCGAGGTCGCGCGCCAGCAATTCCTTGCGCAGTGCTTCGAGCCGGGCTTCATGGGTATTCATCAGCATGGTTGCAGTCCTTCTGCGCGCACCATAGATGCTGCGCATGACTCTTACCACAGCCCCCGTCGCCCAAAAAATACCGCACGTCGAAACGCATCACGGAATTGCCGTGTCAGACGACTACGCCTGGCTGCGCGATCCCGGCTATCCGGAGGTGACCGACAAGGCGATTCTCGCGCACCTTGAGGCCGAGAACGCCTGGTTCGAAAGCCGGATGAAGCCGCATCAGGGCTTGATCGACAGCCTGTTCACCGAAATGCGCGGGCGGATCAAAGAGGCGGACAAGTCTGTGCCGCAGAAGGATGGCGACTTCCTCTACTGGATCGAGTTCGAGGAAGGCGCGGAATACAAGAAGTGGTGGCGCAGGCCGGTTAGCGGCGGCGCGGACGAGCTGATCCTCGATGAAGTCGCGCTGGCAGAGGGGCTGGAATACTTCCGTCTCGGCGCGCTGTCGGTCAGCAAGAACGGCAAGCTGCTTGCCTATGCGGTGGATGACAACGGCTCGGAACGCTTCACCGCGCGGATCAAGGATCTTGCCTCCGGCGAGCACCTGCCCGACGAGATCCCGGGCACGCTCTCGGCGCTGGTTTGGTGCGCTGATGATAAAGCTATCGTCTACAGCCTCGCCAACGAGCAATGGCGCACTGACAATGCCCGGCTGCACTGGCTGGGCCAGCCGATCGATCAGGATGTCGAGCTCTATCACGAGGACGACGAGGGCTTCCGCGTCGGCTCGGGGCTTTCGGCCAATGAGGAATGGCTGGTGATCTCGGCCAGCGACCATGAGACGAGCGAGGTCCGGCTGGTGCCTGCAGCCGATCCACTGGCCGCGCCGATCCTCGTCAAGCCGCGCAAGAAGGGTGTGGAATATGATGTCGATCTGAACGGCGAGACGCTGTTCATCCACACCGATGACACCCACGAGAACTTCCGCCTCGCCATGGCAACGCTCGCCAATCCGGGCGAGTGGACGACGCTGATCGCAGGTTCGGACGACTTCTATCTGACCGGAGTCGACCTGTTCAAGGACTTCTACGTGATCGAAGGCCGCCGCGCCGGGCTCGATCAGATCGAAGTGCGCTATTACGATGATCCGGCGCGGGTTGAGCCGATCGTCTTCCCAGAGGCGAGCTACAGCGCCGGGCTGGGCGACAATCCCGAGTGGGATATGCAGGTACTGCGCCTGTCCTACGAATCGATGGTCAGCCCCACGACGGTCTATGATTACAGCGTTGCGGATCGCACCATGCAGGTGCTGAAGGTGCAGGAGATCCCCTCCGGCTATGACGCAGCGCTCTATGCCACCGAGCGGCTGGAAATCCCGGCGCGCGATGGCACTCTGATCCCGGTGAGTGTGGTCATGCGCAAGGACCGGAAGCCAAGTGGCCCGTTGCACCTCTATGGCTACGGCGCTTACGGCATCAGCATCGACCCCGGCTTTTCGACCACACGGCTGAGCCTTGTTGATCGCGGCTTTGCCTATGCCATCGCCCACATCCGCGGCGGTGATGACCTCGGCCGGGCGTGGTACAAGGCGGGCAAGCTGGAGCGGCGCACCAACACCTTCAACGATTTCGTCGACGTGGCGAAGGGGCTGGTCGAGCTCGGCTACACCGCTCCCGGCCGGATCAGCATTTCCGGCGGATCGGCGGGCGGCGAGCTGATGGGCGCGGTGGTCAATTCGGACCCCGATCTGTGGGGCGCGGTGGTGGCCCATGTGCCCTTCGTCGATGTGCTGGCGACGATGCTCGATGAGAGCCTGCCGCTCACCCCCGGCGAGTGGCCCGAATGGGGCAACCCGATCGAGGACAAGGCGGCGTTTGAACTGATCCGCTCCTATTCGCCCTACGATCAGGTGAGCGCGCAGGCCTATCCGCCGATCATGGTCACCGCCGGCCTCAACGATCCGCGCGTGACCTATTGGGAGCCCGCCAAATGGGTCGCCAAACTGCGCGAGCTGAAGACCGATGCGGGCGAGCTGATCCTCAAGACCAACATGGGCGCTGGCCACGGCGGCAAGTCGGGACGGTTCGAGAGCCTGAAGGAAACGGCTGAGGAGTTTGCCTTTGTGCTGTGGCAGTTGGGGCTGACGAATGAGTAACCGCCACACCCTAACCTTCACCGCGCTGCCCGAACACATTGATGTGCTCGGTCACGTCAACAACGCCGTGTGGGTGCAGTGGATGGAAGCCATGGCCACCGCGCATTGGGAAGCCGACGCGCTCCCCGAGCATCAGGCCAAATACGTCTGGGTCGTGACCCGCCACGAGATCGACTATCGCGGCAATATCTCCGAGGGCGAAAGCGTCACCGCCGAAACCTTCATCCCCGAAGGCCCCACCGGCGCGCGGTTTGATCGCTGTGTCGAGTTCCGCAATGCTGCCGGGAAAGTGATCGTCTCGGCGCGATCAACATGGGCGATGATCGACAAGGCCAGCGGGCGACTGTGCCGGGTTCCGCCAGAGGTCGCCGCGCCGTTCTTTAACTGATCAGCCGGCCTTGAGGGCCCGCTGCCGTCCCTTGCCGAACCCGCGCAAGCGTTCCTGCATAGTCCGGTTGCGGCCATTGGCCTTGGCTTCATAGAGCAGACGGTCGCAGTGGCTGTAGAGCGAGCTGAAGTCGGCGTTGACCGGACCATCATGGTCAAGTGCGAGCATGCCCATGCTGGCGGTAACCGGGCGTTCTAGCCCCGGCACCAGCGCGGAGACGCGCAGGGTAATCGCTTGCCTCCGGGATTCGGCGCGGCTCTGGGCATCGGCTCCGCGCAGCAACAGCATGAACTCTTCCCCGCCAAGCCGCAGTACCATGGTATCCTTATCGGGCGAGAGGGCGGCGGCCACGGCTTTCAGCACGTTGTCACCGGTGGTGTGGCCGTGGCTGTCATTGATCGCCTTGAAGTGATCGAGATCGAGCACCGCCATGGTGCGGAAACCTTGTGCGAACAATTCGGCAAACCGCCCGTCGATGGCGCGGCGATTGGCGAGGCCCGTCAGGGCATCGACACCGGCCATGGCGCTTTGCAGCTGCGCCTCGGTCAAGGCCCGGTCGCGCTCGCGCCTCAAGGCCAGGAAACGGTCGGCGACGCCCAGCGACGAGATCATCACCTCCAACATGATCGAGCAGTAAAATGCCTCAAAGGCATCGACCGGCTGCGGGTTGATGCCCACATTCCCGAGGATGCGGTAAAGCCCCGTGGCCGCCAGCGGCAACCAGGCGAGAACGACATAGTTTGCTGCCCGGCTACCCCGGCGCAGCACGACAAGCATCAGCCAGACGAAAGTCGCCAACACTGGGATCCACAGCATGTAGAACACCTGTTGCATCATGCCGGTTGGTAGCGGACTGATCTGCTCGAACAGCGAGATGCCTATACAGGCGGCGGCGCTGATCTTCATCGCGCGGCGCTCGTGCCTGCGGAGCATGTCAGGTTCGATAAAGTTGGCAAAGAACATCGCCGCGCTGGCTATGGCGATGCCAAAGCTCCAGTTTGACAGGGGGCCGAACGAGACTTCGCTAAAGCCGAAGAAGTGGGTCAGCACGCCTCCGGTCGTTGCCGTATAGGTCAGCATCATGGCGCTGGCGGCGGCGTGCCACAGGAAGAAGCGCTCGCGCAGCACGCGGTAATAGGCCAGGTCAAAAACGATCGGCGCGAGCAGCAACCCGCACAGGATGGCGACGAAGGTCTCCATCGCGCCCGCCGTGCCGCGCGGCTCGACTTGCGATAGCTCGGCGCCCTTGACCATCCCGGCGAAGTGCGGGTCGTCGATCTCGACGAAGACCTGCGATAGCGCGGGGACTTGCGGGATCGGCGCATACATCCGCGCCACCCCGTCGCCGATGGTAAGGTCGGCGGGGTGAAAGACCTTGCTCGCGCTGCTTCCCGACTTGTCTTTGGCAACGACGGTAATTCTGGTGAAGTCACTCGCCCTTGTCGTCAGCCAACGTGGCGGTTCTTGTCCGGGTTTGATCTCAAAGCGCAGCGCAGTCCGGTTGCTGGCGACATGCCAGTCCTTGCCCGAACAGTCCCAGCGTGGCGATTGTGGTGCCAGACTGGCGGCGCTTTCGCCCCGGGCCAGCGCAGCGTGGCACATTGCGGCCTCGTTGCTGGCGCGCAGGGGTATGAACAGCTGCACAAGCAGCGCTGCCATGAACAGCAGAAAATACCCGGATCGGCGCAGCCACATCGCGCCGGATTAGCCTGAAATCTGCTTAGAAGCCGTTAATTCAGAGCCTCGGTGACGGGCGTAAATTCATAGCCCAATTCGCGCGCGACAGCCTCGTAGGTCACCTTGCCACCGCTCACATTCAGCCCTGCCGCCAGATGCGGATTGGCGCGGAGAGCCTCTTTCCAGCCCAGATCAGCAATCCGCAGCGCGTGCGGCAGAGTCACATTGTTGAGCGCATAGGTGCTGGTCCGTGCCACCGCGCCGGGCATATTGGCGACGCAATAGTGGACGATGCCATCGACGACATAGATCGGCTCGGCATGGGTCGTCGGACGGCTTGTTTCGAAGCAACCGCCCTGATCAATGGCAACGTCGACCAGCACCGATCCGGGCTTCATCGTGCCCAGCATTTCGCGCGTTACCAGCCGGGGGGCGGCGGCCCCGGGAACCAGCACCGCGCCGATCACCAGCTCGGCCTCGGTGATCATCTGCGCTACCGTCGCGCGGTTGGAGAAGCGCGTCTTGGCACGGCCTTCGAAGTGGTTGTCGAGCCGTTCGAGCACTTCGGGATCGCGGTCGAGAACGGTGACATCGGCCCCCATGCCCACCGCCATCTGCGCCGCGTTGAAGCCCACCACGCCGCCGCCGATGATCAGCACTTTGCCCGGCAGCACCCCCGGCACACCGCCGAGCAACACACCGCGCCCGCCGGTGGCCTTCTGCAGCGCGGTGGCTCCCGCCTGGATCGACATGCGGCCCGCGACCTGGCTCATGGGTTTCAACAGCGGCAGCGAGTTCCCCGGACCGGTGACGGTTTCATAGGCGATGGCGGTCACGCCGGACTTCACCAGATCGGCGGTCTGCTCGGGATCGGGGGCGAGGTGGAGGTAGGTGTAAAGCACCTGCCCCTCACGCAGCATGGCTCGCTCGCCGGCCTGCGGCTCCTTTACCTTGACCACCATCTCACAGGCATCGAACACGGTCTTTGCATCCGCCTTGATCGCCGCACCAGAGGCGGAATAGTCCGCATCGCTCGCGCCGATCCCCAGCCCTGCGCCGCTTTCCACCCAAACATCATGCCCGTGCGCCACCAGCTCGCGCACCGATTCCGGGGTCAGGCCGACCCGGTATTCATGGTTCTTGATCTCGCGAACAGTGCCGACACGCATGGGGAATCTCCTTTGCGTCAGTCGTTACAGATGAAACGAGTTGAGGGCAACGCTGCAGTTGCGACAAGGAAATTTCTGCGGATAGCAAAACGCCCGGGCCGTTAGGCCCGGGCGCATGCTGGTACTGCTGTCGTCAGTTGTCAGAATTGAACCGACAACTCCGCGCCGTATGTGCGGGCAGGCATGTAATTCACTGCCGTGCCAAATGGCAGGAACAGGTTCGAGTTCATATAGTTGCGGTCGGTCAGGTTGCGGCCCCAGACCGAGAACTCTGCCTTGGCACCGCCAAGTTCGATTTCCTTCAACGCAATGCGGCCATTGAGCACTACGTTTGCCGGAGTAGCGAGTGAGTTCTCCGGGAAGCCCTGAGCCCGGCGAACGTCGGGGCTGCCGGTGATCCACGTCTTCGAGGTATAAAGAGCATCCATACGGAAATTCACGTAGGCATTGCCGAAAATTGGCTTGGAATCGAAGGAGAAATAGGCACTTCCAGTCCAATTTGGTCTGACGAACGGAAGATACTGACCGCCCTGTGCCGCAAGGAACGACGGCAGGATGTTGCGGAATTCAGTGTCAGTATAGGCCAGGCTGGCGCCCATCGTAACCTGACTGACCGGCATGGCGGTGACTTCGAGTTCGAAACCCTTGGCGCGGACGTCATGCGCCTGCTGGACGAAGGTGCTCAGATTGCCTGCCAGTTCCGTACCCAATGCCGTACCATATTGCGCGTTGAGGAAGGCGACTGCCTCAGGCGACGTGGTCGAGGCTGGCTGCTGGTAGTTCTTGTAGTCGACATAGAACAGCGCAAGATTGGTGCGCAGCTTTCGATCGAGCAAATCGGCCTTCAGGCCAAGTTCGAACGAGCTGGCCGTTTCTGGCACGAAGGTAATTCCGGCCACCGATCCACCTGACACGAAGCTGTTTGACCACTTGCCATACACCAGCGTTTCGTCATTCGGCTTCCAGTTCAGGCCGATCAGGAAGCTGGGCTTGGTGCCGCTGTAGGGTGCCAGAATATCGGGACGTGGACTGATCACCCCGTTGACCACCTTGTTCCACTTGAACACGTTGTCTTTGCTATCGTGGGTAATACGCGCACCGCCAATCGCTGTCAGCTGATCGGAAAGCTTGTATTCAAGCTGGACATAGGCTGCGAGCGAGGTCGCCTTGTTGAAATACCGGCCCTGGTTGCCCGCAGGCACGGCACCGCTCGCCGGAAGTGGCGGGAGCGTTACCTGCAGCGTGTTCTGCATGTTATCGGGGCCAACGATGTCCTCGGAATGGAAATAGAGGGCACCCAGCGTGGCTTGAAGCTTTTCGGAGCTGTAATTCAACACCAATTCATCGCTATACTGCTTTGAGATAGACGACGATTGTGACCCGACGATAACCATACGCCCACCGACATAGGGTTGCAGCGCGGTCATCGTTGGGCCCAAAGCGCTAGGAATGGCCGCTGTAACAGCAGCCTGAATCGCTGCCCCCTGCTGTGCCGGTGTAAGTGAGCCAAAGCCCGCAGATGCCTGTACGGCTGCAGCGACCTGGGACGTGATCGACAGAATGGCGAATGGCTGCACCGCGGCCTGGGTAAAGTTCAGTGAGCTGGTTCCGTCGATAGCCGAAACCGCGAACACGCGCGACTTGCGGAAGGCGGCGATGTTCTTGACCGTGATGCTATCCGATGCCCGCCATGTGGTGGTCAGGCTGTGACCCTGAACCCGCTGTTCGCGCGGAATGACCCAGGAATTTGTAACCACCTCGGGGCGGGTGTTCGACGGGTTCAGATAGATATTCTGGCTGGTGTACAGGGCATTGATGAGCGGCCCGACAAGGGCTGCGCTCGACCCCAGCAGGGTGAAGGCCGGGTTGTAGTAAGTGATCGCCGTGCCTTCCGGCGTGCCGTTGTCGTCATTGCGATCGAACTTGTAGACCATCTTGAAGTTGTCGTTGGGTTCGTACTTGACTGCGGCGAAATAGGACCAGGAATCGGCGGTTCCGAGATAGGCGGGAGAAGTTGCCGTCTTCTTGTAGAAGGAGTTTGAAACCGAACGATCCCACACAACGCCGGCGCCGGCATTGCGGATGTCACCGCGCTTGTAGTTGCGCATGATGCTGAAATAGGCGCTGAAATCGCCCATTTGCGGCAGATCGACGCTGGCCGCGACGCGATAGGCATCATAGTTGCCATATGAGCCGGTAAGCTTGGCGCCGAATTCGCCCTTCGGGTCACGCGTGGTGACACTGACCGCGCCGGCTGTGGCGTTGCGGCCAAACAGCGTACCCTGCGGGCCGCGCAGCACCTCAAGACGCGAAACATCCGGCAGATCGAAGATCGAGCCACGCGGACTGGAGATGTAGACACCGTCGAGATAGATCGAAACCTGCTTGTCCGATCCCGCGACCACGCCGAAGCTGTTCTGGCCGCGGATCGTGAATGAAGGAACACCGACACCGCCTGCCGAAGGGCGCACAGTCAGGCCAGGTGCGATGCTGCCCAGATCATTGACGGTAAAAATGCGGTTGGCTTTGAGAGATTCGGCTGTGACAGCAGTCACGGCAATGGGCACGTCCTGAACACTCTGCTCGCGCTTCTGCGCGGTCACAATGATTTCTTCCAGTCCGGAGTTGGCCTTTTGATCGGCCGATTGGGCCAAAGCGGGGCCTGCGAACAGGGCTGTCGATGCGAGTGCCGTGCAGGTGAACAAGCCGACGCGGCGATTGTGTCCCAATTTCATGTATGTTCCTCTCCAGCTTAATGATTCTTATTATGTGTATTACAGGCAGTGAATTAGGTGAGGCGGGATTTGTCAAGAGGTGGTTGCGGCAAGGGGAATTCAATTCGGGTGAAAGACTGCCAGCAAAAGCCTCTTATAGGTCTCAATCCTCCCAATTTGTGCCGCGTCGACAACGGCGACACAGGGCAGTCAACAGCACTATGGTAGAGGGGTCAATTGCGGGCAATTGATCCTATTGGAACACCTCATGCTCCTGATCGGCACAGCGGGAGAGGATCGGCTCAAGCAGCGGACGCGAATTCGCGCATCACGTTACAGGCAAGCAGGGATTGATTGTTGTTGAACCTGCGAAGGGTGCCGCCCGGTTTGGGGTATATCCTTTTTCCCTTCCAACGAAGATGAAATGTGCCGGGCAGCAGGATCGCTATGCCCCCAGCCAGGCCGCCAGCCTTGGCGTGCGTGGCAGCACCAGCCTGTCCAATGCCAAGAGCGCCAGAACAGATAAAGCAAACATCGGCAGCAGCAGGAACAGCGCTGCGCCGGTCAGCTTCACACCCCATCCAATCGGCCGCTCCTCGGGGAAGGGCGGCGCGCCGATTGTGCCAGTGGGCTTTCGCCGCCGCCACATCAGGAAGCCAGAGACCGACAGGGTGATCAGCGCAAGGCCGGTCAGCACCCCGATCAACTGGTTCACCCAGCCAAGCAGCGCGCCTTCGTGCCATGCCACGCCATAGCCGACTACACGATCTATCGGGTGCTTGTCAGCGAAGGTATCGCGATTGATCTCACGGCCGCTCATCGCGTCATAGCCGATCGAAACACGCTGCGGCCGGTTCTGCGTGTCGGACTTGACCGTCCAGACCATCGTCTTCGCATCGGGCGGGGAGACGAGAACCGGAAAGGGCAGGTGCTCACCCTTGGCCCGCGCGACAATCGCGCCCAGCGGAACATGCATCATGCCGTGATCGTGGCCGCTCATCGCCGCCATCGAGGACGAATGGGTCATCGCCGCGTGATCGTGGTCGGCATGTTCCGAACCTGCATCGGGAGCGCGGCCACCAATCGTCCAGTCCTGCTTCCCCTTGACCCAGCCCATCTCGGCCCGCACCGCCTTGAAGGCCGAGCCCCACACGTCGGCCCAGGGCAGGCCGGTGAGCAGCAGGACCATGGCCAGCCCCGCAGCCCAGAAGCCAGTAACCGCGTGCAGATCGCGCAGGAATGCTCGCCCACCCTTGCCCATGCGCGGCCAGAGCACGCCTGCCAGACCTCGCCCTCTTGGCCACCACAGCGCAACACCGGTGATCAGCATGACAATCGCCCAGCTCGCCGCCAGCTCGACGATCCAGCTGCCCTGCCGCCCGATCAGCAGTTGTCCGTGGATGCGCTGCACCACTTCCATGATCCGCGCCTTGGGATCGAAACTGCCCAGCACCTTTCCCTGCGGCGAGACAAAGACATCGCGCATCGCCTGGCCAGATCCGGGCAGAGCGACATGGACCAGCGCCGCGTCGCCTTCAAACTCCGGAAGGCGATAGGAATGCAGCTTTGCCCCCGGCGTGGCGGCGAGAGCGGCGCTGACCTGCGCATCCGGCGTTACCGCACCCGCGCTCGGCAGGTCCTGAAAGGCCCGCTCCTCCCAGCGTTCCACCTGCGGCTTGAACAGATAGGTCATGCCGGTGGTGGCGAGCACCAGCACCATCGGCATGACGAACAGTCCGGCATAGAAATGCCAGCGCCAGACCGTGCGATAGAGCGCGCTCACAGCTTCCACCCCGCCTGCAGGGTGAAGTTACGCTGCGGAAAGGGGTGGAACAGGAAGTACTTGTTATTGTTCACGTTATCGACGCTCGCCGCCAGTTCGAAACGGTCAGTAACCTGAAAGCGCGCGCGCAGATCGATCACCGAATATTTCCAGAAGCCCTGATAGGTTTGCCCGACTGTGTCGATGTTATCCAGCGTTGCGAAATTGCGGCTGGTCATGCGGTAGGCAGCAGTGAGGGCGATGCGGTCAGTCGCGCGGTAGGTGGCGACCAGATTGGCCTTCCAGTGCGGCACAGATGGCAGCAGCTTGCCAACCGAGCCGGGGAAGCCGCTGTTCTTGCTGGTGATCGCGTCGGCATAGGTAACGCTGGCCGAGAGATCGAGCCTTGGCAGCACGTCCTGCCTCTCCAGTGCCAGCTCCAATCCGCGCGCGCGGGTGCGGTCGACGTTCTGGACATAGGCGCTGGTGATGCCCGGCGTATTGATGTTGGTCTGCGAGATCAGCGCATCGTCGATCACTTCGTGGAACAGCGAGAGGCGGACCGTGCCCTTCGCGTCAGCATAGACCAGCGCCAGCTCCGCCGAGCGCGCGCGCTCGGGACGCAGGTTCGGGTTGGGGTTGGCGAGTTGGGTGCCGATGGTGGTTGCCTGATAGAGCTCGCCGACAGTGGGGAAGCGCCACGCCTGCCCGAAGGAAAGGCGCGCCGAGAGGTGATCGTTGGCTTTCCATTCGAGCGAGGCCTTGGGCGAAAGGCCGTTCGCCGTTCGCTCTGCCTGTGTCACCGATCCTGCTGCGGTGACGTTCAGCCCGTCCCATGCGCGCCACCATTCCTGTCGTGCACCGAGCGTGAGGGTGAGTGCAGGGGTCAGCGCCAGCTGGTCCTGCGCCCAGATCGCTGCCGTGCGGGTGCGCCCGCGGGAGGTGGCGGTGGCAGTGGTGCCCTGCGTCGCCGCATCGAGCCAGCTCGTTTCGGCAAAGGTGTTGGCACTCAGGACATAGCGATCGACGTGTCCGCCGAAGCTGATGACATGGGCGTTATCACCACCCGGCCGCCACGCTGCCTTGGCATCGAGCGTTACCCAGCCGGTGCCGTCCTGCCGCTGAACGCTACCCGCGCCGCCGTTGAGGGCGGCTGGCAGCGCCACGGATGCGGCGGGGCTGGACTGCAGATCGTGGTCATAGTGATAGCTTGTGCCGACAATATGCCAGTCGAAATGGCTGGCCGATCCCTCGAGCGTTACAGCATGGGCAGTATGCCGCGCATCGCGCCAATAGAGCGCCGAATTGAACCCTGATGTGCTGGTGCCATTGGCGGTGAGGTAGGAGACCGCGCCAGTGGTGCCGCTCTGCAGATAGCTCTGCACCGTGCCCTGCGTATCGTCGGTCCAGACGCCGAGCAGGTAGGACAGGTGGACATTGCCGCCGAGGTCGAGCCGGGCCTTCAGCTTCCAGGTATCCTGCACGTGGTGCTCCAGGCCGCCAACCCCGATCACCCGGATCGCCGCGCCGAGCCGGTTGACGTCGGCAAAGCCGCCAACGGTCAGCACGCCTGCACTGTCCTTGGGGTTCGTCGTGCCATTGAAGGTGTTAACGCTCACCGGCTGGCTCTCCGCATCGGTGCGGGTGAAGGCGGCGAATAGTGAGAGCGGGCCGATCCTGTCGCCCAGGGTGGCGGAATACTGCTGCGTCGGCAGTGTGCGGTGGGTGTCATAGAGATCGAACACCTGCAAATTGCTGACCACGCGCAGGCTGGCCTCCAGCTTGTCAGGCTGGCGGGTGGTGATGTTCACTGTCGTGCCGATGGCGTTGCCCGGATAGGCGGCCGAGAACGGCCCATAGAGCACATCGACGCGCGCAATTTCCTCGGGCGTCACCAGAGTCCAGCGCGGGGAGCCGTTGCCGTTGTTGTTGCCGATAAAGGCCGAAAGCAGCACGCCATCGGCATAGATCAGGCTCCGCGCCGAAGCGCCAAGCCCCGATGTGCGGGTGGCGATGGGGGCGAAGTTGTCACCGATGTGGCGCTTGCGGATGATCAGGCTGGGGGCATATTTCAGCGTGTCTTCCACGCTCACCGCGTTGACCTTGGTGGCGATGTCCTCGGCCGTCACCGTCTGGCGGGTTGAGGGTGGCAGGTCGATCCGATCATCGGCGTGGTGGCCGGTGACTACGATTTCTGGATGATGCGGAGCGTCAGCCTGAGCCTCTTCGGCGAGGGCAGGGGCGGCATAGGCAAGCGCTGCGGCGAGCGCGATGCATGAACTCTTCATGGAAATATCTCGGCAATTTGCACCGCCCGCGAATGTGCGCGGCGGCAGTCTGACAATCAGGCCGGCAAGGCTGCAGACCGCTTATTGGATGTCAGGCGAGTGCCGGAGGGCCGCATTGCGGCGGCTGGACGTGGGTCCGGCGGCGCAGCGGCGGAATGGTCGCCGGGGCAAAGCCCAGAGCGAGAATGAACAGGATCAGCGCCGCGCTCAGCAGCGCATCGGCGCCGCCCAGCGTAGCAAATGACAGGCCGGCATAGGGGCAGGTGCCGTCAGCCTTGGCGCCGCCAGCCTTGCCATCGGGAGCCTCGCCCGGAACGGCGATCTTGGCGTCCTGCACCATGCCGGTGCCATCGCAGATCATCACCGATAGCGTCTTGCCCGAAGCCGTTGGCATAAAGCCCACCGGCGTCAGCGCCTTCATCGCCAGCGCCAGCAGCACCAGCCCGAGGGCCAGATGTCGGTGCAGACGGAAGAAGGCGCGGATGGCGTGCATTGCGGATGGGCCGTTAGCGCGTGTCGCCGCGCGGCGCAATCATGGTTCGATCACCACGAAGGGTGCCCAGATCGATGGATCGCCCCCTCTCATATTCTGGCCCATGCGCTTGCCCATCAGCTCGAGCATGGCGCGGCGCAGGGCCTCGGCGCGGGACAGACCGCTTGCATTCAGCGCCAGCGTGCGGGTGGAGAGGAAGGCGGCGGCATCGTCGCGCACCGGCCAGTGCGAAACCAGCAGCGCGCGCGCTCCGGCATGGATGAAGGCAGAGGCCAGTCCGCCAAAGCTCGCCCCGCCGCGCGTCTCGCCGCTCGCGGTGTTGCAGGCCGAGAGGATCACCCAATCGGCATTGAGCGAAAGCCGGGCGATTTCGGAGGCGGTCAGGACCCCGTCATTACCTTCACCCGGATTGGCACCGGGCGCGCTGAGCACCAGCGCGGGCTCGCTGACCCCTGCGATCTCGCCATTCACAAGCCCGTGGGTGGCAAAGGCGATCACCGAATAGTCACCCAGCTTTGCCGTCTTGATCGTGAGTTCGTTGGCATCCGATCCCGCGAGGATGCGCGCTCTGCCAGGGCCAAGGGCATCGGCCATCTTGCGCAGCTCTTGCGCGGCTCCGGGAAGGTCGGGCAGGTCTTGCAGGCCGGGGAGCAGGCCGGGTCCATCGAGATCGGGCGCGCCGACGCCCAGGAACATCCCACCGCCCTTGCCGTTTGGCTCACCGGGGCTATGCGCCTGCAACGAGGCGGCAATCGCTACTGAATGGTCATGGATCAGCCAGCGCGGCGCTTTGCCTTTTGCGCTGCTGACCAGCACGGCCGGGGGAACCGAAGCCAGCGCGCCCGATGTGTACCACACTACATCCCGGTGGCTTGCCAAAGTTGGCGCAAGCCGCGCCGGGGCAATGGCCCGATAGAGCGCGCGTGCGGCGGCATAGTCAAAGCCGCCGATCGCATCCGCCTCTTGCGGATCGAGCGAGCGGCGCAGGCGTTGCACCAGATTTTCGATCTGCCAACGCCGGGCGGGCACCTTTTGCCAGACCAGCCCCTCGCGGCTCACGGCTATCGCCAGCGTGCCATCATCGAGCGGCAGCGGAGCCAGCAGCACCTGCCCCTTTTTCAGCCGCGCGCGGTATTCCGCCAGAGTGACCGGGGCGGGGCGGCCAAGGCTGCGGAATTCAGGGGCGATCCGGTCAAGCTCTGCGCCGATTTCGGTTATCTTAAGGTCGTTGGCGGCGATGGCATCGGCATTGGCCTTGATCTGCGCCGGATCGGCAGAGGCGAGCGCCGTGCTGCGTTCCCGATCAAGCAACTGGCGCTGGCGCAGCAGGTCCTGAAAGGCGCGGATCATTGCCGATGATGCCGGGTTATTGGCGGCGGCGCGAGCGGCAACCTCGCTGGTCACCAGCACTACGTCGGAAAGATTGGCGAGCTGGAGGTAGTGGAATGCGTCTTCGTGCTGATTATTGGCCAGCGCCAGCTCTGTGACGACCGAAAAGCTCGCCGAAAAAGCCGGGCCAAACCGCACCAGATCACGGCGGCTGGTGGCGGAATCGAGCAGGGTTTTTTCCAGCCGCTGGGCCACGCCGCGCGCCAGTTGGTACGCCTCTGCGCTGCGCCCATTGCGGGCGATTATCCGGGCATAGGCAATTTCCGAGCTCATCCGTTTGGTGTCGGCCTCGCCCAGCTTGGATCGGATCAGGTTGATCGCCGGTTCCGCGATTGGCAATGCGGCCTTGGCTTGCCCGGCAAGCACCATGGTGTTGGCCAGTTCCAGATGGGTGCGGGCGCGTTCGGAATTCTCCGTCGGAGCGGCCGTGTCGATCATAGCCGCAGCCTGCTTGCGCCGCGCCAGCGCCAGCCCAAGGTCGCCGCGTGCCTGGGCGGCATCTGCAGCATAGCGCAACGGATAGGCCGGCGTGATGGGGTCGCGTTTTATCGTGGCCTTCTGGTGGAACTCCATGCTGCGCAACCACAGCGTTTCAGCCACTTCATGCCGCCCCTGTGCATCGACAATCGCCGCGAAGTTCGACAGCGAAATGGCGCGGTAGAACCAGCTCTCGGCCTGATAGCGGGCCTCAAGATCAACGACCTTGCGCATAGCCACTTCGGCTTCGGCATCGCGGCCTACCGCGTGGAGCAGGGTGCCGAGATTACCGAGCGCCAATGTGATGGTCGGGTTGTCTTCGGGCAGGTTGGTCAGCGCCCAGTTGGCCGCACGCTGGTTTACCACCAGCGCCTCCTCGATCTGCCCGACCATGTAGAGCGTTCCCGCGTGGCTCGCCATCTGATTGACGATGAACGGATCGCCCGGCGGCAGGCACTTGGCAGCGAGGTCCGAAGCCCTGCCAAAAGCATGTTCGGCATCGGCGTAGCGGCCCTGCGCATAGGCGGAAGTACCTGTGGCGTTATAGGCCAGACTGGCTTCCGCAGATTCCTCGCCAAACAGCTTGCGGGCAAGGGCCAGCGCCTCGTCACCGTGCTTGCGTCCGGCATCGCCCTTGCCTGCATCGGTTTCGATCATCGAGAGGATCGCCAGCACTTCGGCATCGACCGGCTTTCCCGCCAGTCCGCCTTTGTCGACCATCACTTTGGCCGCCAGAGCTTCGGGCAGGGCTGCATCGGCCTGATCGGAATATTCCAGCGAATAGGCCAGCCAGGCATGGGCGCGGGCGAGGGTTAGCGGGTCGGCAAAACCTGCCGCCTTGGCGTCGGCGAGGAACGACTGCCACATCTTCGCCCGCTCTGCCGCATCGGCGAACTTGTCGAGCGTGATGATCGATTGGAAACGCCGTGCAAAGGCAGGATCGAGCCCCGGGTTAACGGCTTCGGGCTGGGCTATGGTGCTGCAAGTCGCCAGTGCGACGGGGGCATGGGCGAAAACGATCAGCCCAAGACACAATGCTGCCAGTTTTTTCCCAACCATGCCCGCGCCCCCGCGACATGCCGCCAAGCGGCGGTTTCATGCCTGCGCAAAGGGTGCGGGAATTCGGATGAGAAAACAACGATTCGCTTGAGGTGCTAACGCCTAAAGCGGATTGCCGTCCCTATCGCGGTAGATATCGCGCCGCCCAACGTGGTTGGCCGGGCCGACGAAGCCATCGGCCTCCATCCTCTCGATCCACTTGCTGGCCGTGTTGTACCCTACGCCCATCTGGCGCTGGATCCAGCTGGCACTGGCCTTCTGGCTTTCGAACACCAGCTGGCAGACCTGACGGTACTTGCGCTCGTCGGGGCTGTCGGAGGCGGCATCGATATCGTCGAAGCCGAAGCCACCTTCTTCGGGCTCTTCGGTGACCGAATCGACATAGTCGGGCGTGCCCTGACCGCGCCAGTATTCAGCCACGGCCATCACCTCGTCATCCGAAACGAATGGCCCGTGGACGCGCTTCAGTGGATCGGCGGCGGGCTTGTAAAGCATATCGCCCTTGCCCAGCAGTTGCTCGGCGCCCTGTTCGCCCAGAATGGTGCGGCTGTCGATGCGGTTGGTCACGGCGAAGGAGATACGGGTCGGCAAGTTGGCCTTGATCACGCCGGTGATGACGTCGACCGAGGGGCGCTGCGTTGCCATGATCAGGTGGATACCGGCGGCGCGGCTCTTCTGGCTGAGCCGCTGGATCAGCACTTCGATTTCCTTGCCAACGGTGATCATAAGGTCGGCAAGCTCATCGACTATGATGACGATCTGCGGCAGCACCTTGTAATCGTACTGCTGGTCTTCGTAGATTTCCTCGCCGGTATCGGGATCAAAGCCGATGGCGATGCGCTTGCCCAGCGGCTTGCCCTTGGCGATGGCGGTGGCGACCTTTTCGTTGAAGCCGGTCAGGTTGCGCACACCGATCTCGCTCATCTGGCGATAGCGGCGCTCCATTTCCTCGACCGCCCATTTCAGCGCGCGCACGGCCTTTGCAGGCTCGGTCACCACCGGCGAGAGCAGGTGGGGGATATCGTCATAGACCGACAGTTCGAGCACCTTGGGATCGATCAGGATCATCCGGCACTGCGCCGGGGTGAGGCGATAGAGCAGCGAGAGCAGGATGGCGTTGAGGCCCACCGACTTACCCGAACCGGTGGTACCGGCGACCAGCAAGTGCGGCATGGCAGCCAGATCGGCGACAACCGGCGCGCCAGCGATGTCCTTACCCAGAATGATCGGTAGCAGGCCCTTGGCTCCGGCAAAGGCTTCGCTCGCGACCATTTCCTTGAAGCTGACCATCTGGCGGTCGGCATTGGGCAGTTCGATGCCCATCACCGTGCGGCCCGGAATGGCGGAAACGCGGGCGGAGATCGCGCTCATGTTGCGGGCGATATCGTCAGACAGGCCCATCACGCGGCTGGCCTTGATGCCGGGGGCAGGTTCGAGTTCGTACATGGTGACGACCGGGCCGGTGCGCACGGCGGTGATCTCGCCCTTGACGTTGAAGTCATCGAGCACGGTTTCGAGCAGGCGGGCGTTCTTTTCCAGCGCCAGCTTGTCGAGCTTGGGCGCAGTCTGCGGCGGTGGATCGGCGAGCAGATCAAGGCTGGGAAGCTCGCAGGCATCGAACAGATCGCCCTGCTTGCTTGAACCCGAAAGCTGGGCCGGGCGAACCGCGCGTGCGGGATCGCTGATTTCCGGCGCGCGGCGGGCGGGGGTAGCTGCCGCTTCGGCTTCGGCGGTGACCTTCTCGGCCCGCGCCTTTTTCAGCTTGGGAAGCGACAGACCTTCTTCGCGGATCAGGGCCGGGGCACCGGCGATCGAACGCGGAATGGCGAATAGACCGGCCCAGTCGATGGCAAAGACGCGGCCAACCAGCACGGCACCAGCGATGGCGCAGGTCATGCCCATGGCGAAGATCGCCCAGGGCTGCCCGCCCAAAGGCAGCAACGATGCCGCGCCGCGCATCGCCTTGGCGCCGAGGATGCCGGTCAGGCCGCCCAGCGATGCCGGAAAAGATGTTCCCGATGAATCGGGCAGCAGGCCGAGCACTGATGACAGCAGAACCATGCCGCCCAGCAGGACCAGCAGCCCGTGCCACCAGCCATGCGGCGCTTCCATTTCTTCGCGATCGCTCGCGAGACGCCACATCTGGCGGCCCGAAATGAACAGCAGCGGCAGCAGCAGGACTGCGATCGGGCCAAAGCCGAGCAGCGCCAGATCGGCGGCCCAAGCCCCTGGCGCACCCATCCAGTTCTGTGCGAGGCCACCCGAAGCGGTGGAAAGCGAAGGATCGGTCTGGTGATAGGTTGCCAAGGCGACGCCGAGGAAAATGGTCGCGCCGAAAAGCAGCAGCGCGGCAGCCATTTCGCCAGCCCGCCTGAGGGCACGCCGCATCACCGCGCGCCACTGTGTTCCGGCCGCTGCGCCCCGCCTTGCGCCGATTGGCTGGCTTGCCATTATCCTGACCCCTGCTTGCTTCAGTCTGGCATAATGCGCCTAGGCGTGACTCCGCGTCAAGAATCCTTGAGAATCATGGCGACTCGCTTCATCGCATTTTGCGCACGGGGCCGCTTTAGTTCCCCCAGATCGTCATTCCCGCCACTGGCACCTGGGCCCGGATCGAGGGGGCATACATCGCCTCAACCCGCGCCGGGGGCAGGGTGAAGCGGCCCGCCGAATTGAGCCGCAGGGTATATTCGATCACCGAAGTGCCGCGCGGCAGCCAGTCGTAATAGGCCCGCCAGTAATCGCGCCCGCCCTCGGTATAGGCGGGATAGGCGCCTTCGGTCTTTTCGCCCTGCTGGAGGATCGCCGATTGTCCGCCAAGGCTCGACATAACCACTGCGCCGGGGGGAAGCGGATCGGAAAGCGCCACCCAGTTGCGCTCGGCGCTGGCCTCGATGGTGAGCCGCACGCGGATCACGTCGCCCTGACTGAGTTTGCCCTGCTGCTTGGCCGAAACCACCGAAACAGAGCGCGTCAGCCGGTAACCGGCCATCAGCGGCTGGCTGAGCGGAACGGCGGCGTGGACCGTTACCGTCGCCCATGGGCCAGCGCCGCCCGATTGCGACAGGCTCATTGGCCCCGCCACCAGCGGCAAGTGCACCGGCATGGCATCGGCCTTGCGCGGCCAGATAAAGTCAGCCGAACCGGAGCCCAGCGAGACATGGGTGGTGCCTGCCACCGCGCTCGCCGGATAGGCCGCATCAAATCGGCGAGAAACGAGCACGCCCCAGGCATTGGCTGGTGTCGTATCCCAGTGTCCGCGCTGCTGGCGGGCGGCGACGCCGACCATCATTTTGGGCACTTCGGCTGACCAGCCCGGCTTGCCGATCACCGCATCGAGCGCGAGGATCGCCATTTCGTCGGCGCTGGTCATCATCCACCATGGCGCAGAGTCACGGTCTGCCAGATCGAGCCGGGTGCCCTCATAGACCAGCCGCTTGCGCAGCTCGCCCTCGGCCGCGGCGCGAAGCTGGGCAGAGCGGGGGGCGTTCGGCAGGCGGTCAAGCGCGATGATCCACTGCGCCAGCGCCGATGTCGGCATGTCGGCGGGAACCATGTCGATCCGCGCGACGAGGCCGGGATCGGCAGCGCCAGCGCGGGCGAGGGCCGAGAGCGCGGCGACCTTCACCAACCGCTCGTCTGCGCGATAGGCCCGGTCGCGGGTCACACGGCCTTCGACCACACCCTGCAGAGCCGCGACCATGCGGGCCTTTGGTCCTTCGGGGATTGGCAGGCCTGCCGCCGATGTAGCCGCGAGCACATAGGCGGTCAGCTCGGTCGAGCCGCGCATGTCGGCCATCGGCCAGTAGCGCACCAGCCCGTCGCTATCGAGATAGGTCGGCAGAGCGCCGGCCAGCGTGTTCCAGCCCGCCGTATCGCCCTGAACGATGATCCGCGACAGCCGCTGTTCGAAGCAGTTGAACGGATAGTCGGTCATATAGGCTTTCACCCCGCCCAGCGGCGCGGCGAGGCTGTCGCTGAAGGCAACATCGACAAAGCCGCCCGGCAGCGCACCAAACGGCACGCCGATCATGGGTGCGGTATCGCCAACGCGGAGCAGGCTCGCCGCCCAGACTTCCACCGGCACGGCAGGCGCGACCTCTTGCGTGGCGACAACCGAATCCATCGCCTTGCCATCGCTCGACTGGGCTTTCAGCGTCCACTTGAGCGTTCCCGGCTGCTGCGGCGCGTCAAAGCCCCAGCGGACCCGTCCGGCAGCGCCTGCCGGAATGGTGAGGGTTAGCGGTGGGAATTTTGCACTCGCCCCTTCCAGCGTCGGCTGCGCGGTCACTGTCATCGCATGATCCGCGCCGTTCTTCAGGGTGAACACCGCGTCGAAGTGATCGCCGGTCCGCACCAGTGCAGGCAGTCCGGGATAGACCGAAAGGTCCTGCGCGGTCCGCGCCGACGTCTCGCCGGTGCCGAACAGCTGCGCGCCGTCAGTGGCAATCGCCACCAGCCTGAAGCGCGAGAGGGCATCGGAGAGCGGCACGGTTACGCGGGCCTGTCCATTGGCGTCGAGCGGCACATGGCCCTGCCACAGCAGCACCGGCTGGAAGTTCTCGCGATTGACGCCCGAGGCATCGCCGCCACCACCACCCGCCGCGACGGCCTTCTTGCCGAAGTGCCGCTTGCCGACGACCTGCATCTGCGCGGTCGAGGTCGCGACCTCAAGACTGCGTTCGCCCATCATGGCTTCGAGCAAGTTCCAGCTCTTGTTGGGCATCAGTTGCAGCAGCGCCTCGTCCACCGCGACGAAAGCCACGTCGGCAGAGCGGGCGGGCTTTCCGTCGGGGCCTTTCACCTCGAGCGTCACCTGCGCCTTGTCACGCACCGCATACTTCTCGCGGTTGGCCTTTACCGAGACATCGAGCTTATGCGCCTCCCAGCCGACCTGCACCTTGGCATAGCCGATGCGGTAGGCGGGCTTGGCGAGATCGACTGTTGCAGTGGGATTGGCGGCCTCGCCCTGCCCGAACGGCAGGTTCCAGCGCCGCGCCAAGTCATTGAACCACAGCTTGGCCCCATCGACCCGCCCGCGCACGGCCATGACCGAGACATAGACATTGGGCGCGTAGGAGCCGGGCAGTTTCACCTCGACCTCGGGATCCTTGCCCGAAAGCTGGGTGACGAAGCTGGACAGCACGCCTTCGCGCTCGACCGTGACCAGCGCGGTGGCTTCGCGGAACGGCATGCGGACCTGGAACCTGGCGGTGTCGCCTGCCTTGTATTCGGTGGCCTCGGGGATCACGTCCATCCGGTCGCCGTTATCGCCGCCGAACCACCAGTCGTCTTGGCCAGCCAGCCAGACGGTTTGCACCGCGCGGCTTTCGCGGCCCGCAGCATCCTTGGCAGTGGCGACGACGGTGACTTCACCCGAAACGCCGGGGGCCAGTTGGCAGCGTGCGCGGCCCAGATCATCGCTGCGGGCGATGCAGCCGCCGGAAAGCTGGGTGATCTGCTCCTGATTGTCATAGGCATAGAAGCCGCCAATCAGCCGCCGCCGCGCGGTGATCACCTGCCGCGAATAGACCCGCACCGTCACCGGCGCGCCCTGAACCGGCTTGCCCTTCAGATCGAGCACGGCCAACTGCAACCGCAGATCGTCATCGCGCATCAGCCAGCCGTCGGTCTTGATCCCCACCTGCAGCGCGGAAGGGTAAAGCTGGAGATGGCGCGATGCCGTCATCGTCTCGCCATTGGCATCGGGGTAATCCATCTCGACCGTCAGGCTGACCGGCTGGGTGATCTTCTGGTTCACCGCCACGTCGGTCTTCGCCGTGCCGTCGGCGCCGAGCGTCGCGGGCAGAGTTTGGGCATAGGGCAAGGTGGGCACCGCCGCCTCGCCCTCGCTCGAGAGCGGGCGGGTGCCTTCCACCACTTCATCGCCCCCGAAGGTAAAGCCTTCCCAGCCCTTGGGCGTGGCGAACCATGATGAGAAATCGGTGCGCAGCGTCACCGGCAATTTGCCCGCACCGCCGCCAGACAGGTAGCCGACAAACAACGACAACGGCACATTGCTCGGCTGGACCAGCGCCTCGGACGGGCCGGTGATCGTCGCGCGCATGGTGGGCAGCTTGTACTCGTCGACGCGGACGGTCTGGTCGCTGTAAATCGATCGCCCGTCGACCTCGAAACGCAGGGCATAGTCACCCAGCGGCGCGCCTTGCGGCACGGCCCATTCGCCTTCGCCCGAGCCGTTCGCGCCGATGGTGATCTCTTGGGTGAACTGGGTGTCAGAGCCGAGGTGGGCAAAGATCAGCTTGCCGGTGAAGCCCTTGGCAAAGTCAAAGCCGTTGCCCACGGGATGGCGCAGCACGTGCTTGAAGTGCATCGTCTCACCCACGCGGACCAGCGTGCGGTCAAACAGGGTGTGGATGATGTCGTTGGCTTCGCTGGCGCCAAAGCCGAGGTCGAAATCATAGGGCGAAATGCCCTTGTCCCAGCTCGAAAGCGTAAAGCTCATATCGCCATCCGCGCGGGCGGAGACCATCAGCGGGTGGTTCTGGCCTTCCTCGCAGCCGCCGCCCAGATCGGGCGTTGGCAGGATCGCGCCGACTTGCAGCAGGCCATTGGCATTGGTCTGGCCTTGGCCAAGCAATTGCCCGGTGCAGCTATCCGAAAGGCGGATCGCCGCATGGGCCACCGGCGCGGCGGTTTCGAGCGCGGTGACCCAGACCAGCGAACCTTCGCGGCCCCACTTGAAGTGCACCGCCATATCGGTGACGAGCGCGCCCGAGGCGACATAGCGCGGCACATTGCGCCCCAGCAGCGCGCGGCCCAGCGCCGGGCTCGCCAGCTCGACCACATGGAAGCCCTTGCCCGAGAGTGGCAGGCCGACAACCTCGAAATCCTTGCCCTTGCCCGGCAGGTCAAGCTTGAGCGGAGTGCCGCCCGCCGTCAGCAGCGGCTTCTCGCGGGTGTGGTTGATCGATTTGGTCGAGCCGTCTTTCTGCTCGATCTCCTCATAGTCACCGTCCTCGGCCTTATCGAGTTTGCGGAGCCATTCGGCGATCTTGGCATCGTCATCGGCGATGCGGCTGGACTGGCCCATGATGCCGGTAATCTTGCCCGCCAGCGCGGGCTCGATAGCGCGCACGGTAACCGGCAGATTGGCACCCTGGCTGGCCTCGATGATGCCGAAGCCAGCGGCGAACTTCACCAGCGGCGGGGCCTCGGCGAAGTGAACCGGCAGCGGGAAGCGCTCGGCATTTGACAGCACGCGGCCTGACAGATCCTTGATCCCGGCGGGCAGAACGACTGTCGCATCGCTGGCGGCGGGGAAGGGGCCCTTGAAATCAAGGTCCGAGACCTGCGCGTTGTTCTTTTCGTTCTCGTCGATCTGCGGTTTGCGCTCGCTGCCATCGGCAAAGCGCAGACGCACCAGTTCGGCCAATTTGCGATCAATCGGCGCGGAGAAGCGGACGTGGGCATCGGTGATCGGGTTGCAAGCCGCCTTGCCGTTGGTCCGGCCGCATTCCCAGCTGGCGGAGAAGGCCTTGCGCACGGTGAAATCGAACCGCTGGTCACGGCCCGCGGGTTTGCCGTGGCGGTCTGCAATTGCCTTGCTCCAGACCAGCGCCATGGCATGCTCGGGCGGAAGCGGGCGGCGGCATTTCACCGCGATGACATTGGCGAGAGCAGCTTTGCGCGCCGAGGCTTCTTCGGGCAGCTTGTCGCCGATTTCCGCCTCCGAGAGGAACTGCGTCATCCGCCAGTCGTAACCCTTGCCGAGTTCACTCAGCACTTTGTCGGCAGTATCAGCAGGCAGAACATCCACGGCGGAGGTCTCGCCAATGCCATCGACCGCGCAGGCCGCGTTGGCGGCAACCGAAGCAGGGTTGGCCGGGGTGTTGGTGGCGATCAGGAACACCTGATCCTCGTCAATCGAATCGCCATCTTCACCCGGTGCCAGAACGGCGCGCACCGATGGGCCGGCGGTATCAATGGTAAAGCTGCTCTGCCCCTGCACCCTGGCACCCGCCAGCGTGGTCAGCCCCTCGCGCAGGGTTACCTTGCACGATGTGCCACCAGGCAGGGCACGTTCGAAATCAAGCACGAAGGTTTGCGGATCAACCCAGCGCCCCGCTGCCCCCACCGGGCAGTCGCTGCTCGCGGCGGCCTGTGCGCGGGGATCGCCGAGCGGCACCATGGCCTCGGAAAAGCGAAGGGTGAAGCGCTCGATCGCGCCACTGCCGCTGTTTGATCCGGCGCTTCCGGGGGTGGCGAGGGTAACCTGCGGCGGCGAATCGCCTTGCGCCGCCAGCGAGGCCAGCAGGGCGAACGGCAGAGCAAGCTTCCAACCCAAACGCATCCCTGCCTCCCAAGGCCCGAAAATAACTATGATTCGTAAGGCGCAACATCGCGAATCTGCGGATCAGAGTCCATCGTGGCATCTGCCGATTGACGTAGAGAATTTTCGCAGCAATAGCGCGCCAACAAACCCCGCTTCACTTGTGCGGACACGGGGGCGCTTAGCTCAGTTGGTAGAGCATCTCGTTTACACCGAGAGGGTCGGCGGTTCGAGCCCGTCAGCGCCCACCATTTTGGCCCGCACAAAGGCGGGGCTCTCATCCAGATCGATGACCGTACCCAATGAAATCCAACGCGGTCTCTTTGGCTTTCGGGGGTTTCTGTTCCGGGAGTTCGGAATTTCCGATCAAACCTGCTAAAAACGAAATGCAATTCCGGCCTGAACTATTACGGGGTTCAGCCTTATCCCGGCTTCGACCGGGATTGGTCCGAAAGCCCCCCGCGCGCGGGTGCGAAGCGGCGTCCAGGTTGCGCTGGCGAATAGACCGGCGCTTTTGGTGACACGCAGGTCGAATCCGGCTTGCAGCGCGACTGCAGTATCGGCCTTCACCGCCAAGTTGCTGACCGCCCCATCGGTGACGCGGATGGGGAAGAAATGGGCGACGCCAAGGCCGGCAAACGGCGAAAGGCGCTTTGATGGCTGCAAATGGAACCGGGCGAAGGCGCTGATGGTGCCATATCGGACCGCACCGATTTGTCCCGCATTTGCCAGCGTGCCCATTGCTGTCAATTTTGCCGCCGGCGGCAATCCGGCTGTCACTGCGACCGAGGCCCACGGCTTGATGAAGAACTCGGCTTCCGCGCTCAGGGTGGTTGAATTCGATACTGCGACTGCCGCTCCGGTGACCGGGGTTCCGCCAAACGCAACCTCGGAGGATTCGTCGAATTTGATCACTGCTACGGCACCGCGCACCACAACATCTCCCGATGACCAGCCATCTCCGTTGTCATGGGTGCGTGCCTGAGCCTGTGCCGCAGGCAGAACAGCGAGGGCGAACGGCCAGCGCGCCAACACAGCGCCGACGATACGAACTGCGGCGGTCATAGGGCAGGTGCCTCCCGGTGGGTCATGCGGCAATAGGCAATGCAGCCGGTCTCATCGATCCACGTTTTCGGCGCAAAGCCAGCCGCGCGCGCGTGGCGGGCAAGATCGGCCTCGCTGCGATAGACCAGATGCCAGTCCATCACCGCTTCCATCCAGCCGATCGAGAGGTGGTCCGGCACGAAATTTGCCAGCAGTATGTTGCCCTCCGGCGCGAGCACTTTGGCGAGCAACTGGTGGAACAGGCGCATCACCTGTTCGTCGAAATAGTCGGTCAACCCGAGCGTGTAGATGTAATCCCACCTCTCGCCGCACTTGCTCGCCTGACGGAGGAAGCGGATGACGTTTGCTTCTTCAATGTTGACGTTATCACCATGCTCTTTGCGAACCACCGCAAGCGACAACGGGTCCTGATCGACCAGCGTGATATTCTCCAAATTCTTGCCCGTCAGCTGGGCACCCTCGCGGAAATGGCCGCAGGCGAGTGACAGAATGCGCTTTCCCGCCTTGTGGGCATTCAGCAATTCTTTCTCGGCGAGATCGCGCCGCAAGCGGACGGCTTCGGCTGTCTGAAAGTCGAGGGTGACCGAAAACAGATCCTGGCCGACGCCGGAAGTCCCCTCGGGCGCTTCGCGGTGATAGATGAGGTCGATCATCTTGGCATCGCCGGCATAGCCGCGCGGCTTTTCGAAACAGCGGCGGTTGAACGGATCGCCAAGCAGCTGTTCGTGCAAGGGATGCGAGCGCAAAGCCGAAACCGCAGTTGGCCAGATATCGGATCGCTCGCGCATTGCGCCGAGATATCCCATCAACAGGATTGAAGTCTGTGCGGCCTGACCGGCGGAAATCAGTTCGTTCATCCGGTCGAATTTGTTGCAAAGTGTTTCCACAATCTGCCCCTGTTTTGTGTTTTTTGGGAAGTAGTGACTACCGGGGGAGTGAATTACTCACCGTTGATGTAACATTTTACGGATTGCGGCGTTCCGCCGTGCCATTGACCAAGACTCCGTCTTGGTCCGGTGCAGGCGATGTTGCCCGAGGCGACAAATTCATTGGGTCCGCGCCCGCCAACAGAGACCTTCTCGATGGCGAACGTCCCGATCAAGCCGCCTGACATGGACACTGCGGGGTATCCGAACATGGTCAGCAGGTTCTTGGTCGTGATGACGGTTGCGCCCACCTTTTCCAGGTTGGTTCGCAGGATTAACAGCTCGCCCCCCGTTAACAGCGGCTCAAGCTGAGACGCCTGCTCAAGGATGCTTTGCGAATCCTTTTCTGCATCCTTGAATGCCTTGTCGGTTTCGCTGATTGAATCGCCAACCGCCGTGAGGACTGCCGCTCGTTTATCATCTTTTTTTGCCCCCGCTGTGCAGTCGGCAATTTCACGTTTCGCCTGATCGACCAATTTGGTCCAATTGCTCGAGACTTCGGACAAAGGATCGGAATTGAGCGACGAAAGCAGGAAGACCTTTCCTTTGAAACCGGATGACTTTCGGCCGCTCTCGCTTGCCAGCGCGTTGAGCCAAAACGTATTGCTGGGCTCGATGTTAATGTCGTCGATCTTCCTGTCGGAAAGGACCAGACCAGCAATCGCAGGGATCGGGGAATCGGATTTCACGTCAGCTTCAAAGTTGGGCCAAGTCTTGTTGGCATTGCACGCCTTGTCTTTCGCTTTGGCCAGTTCCTCGCCCAAGGTTTTGGTGCGATTGCGCACCAACAGGTAAGGCATCAGGCTGAATTTGGCCGAAGTATCGACGATCAGGACTTTCGCAGAAGGATCCTTTTCGACTATCCTGTGCCACAAAGCCTGACTGGCCTGGATTGCGGAATGCGATGCAATTGCCCAGGCCTCGATTTCGCCGGCATGGTCGCCCAGTTCGGTTTTCCCCGAGCCTGCCCCTCCGGCAAGAAAGCCGAGCAACCCGGTTGTGGCCTCATCGGCTTGCGCCGGCTGCGATGCAGCCAGGCAGATTGGCAGCGCCCATAAAATTCGCATCATCTTCGTCCCCCCGTAGGCCGGTTGCAAAGCTCTCTATTGGAGTGGGCGACATGGCTGCATGCGCTCACCTGGAAGCCGGACAGAAGATCACCGCAATTCGCAGTTGGCGCGCCCCACAAAAGGTAATGAAAGTGCGATTTTGTTGCGATGATGTCGCGAAATTGCGCCTGCGCGGTCGTTTCGCGCGCGAAGAATATGGCTCTGGCTTGAAACCGATAAGTTCACTAGATGGATGCAATGGAGGGGAAACTGCCGATCCAATCACGTCCGGAAACCGGTGATCTCGCCAGAATCGCGCCGTTCGGACTCGGCCCTCTGGTAATCGATCCGCCTTCACGCCGCATCAGCTGCGGTACTAGCAGCGCAATGCTCGAGCCGCGTGTGATGCGGGTGCTGGTGGCTCTGGGTGAAACACCGGGCAGAGTGCTCTCGCGCGACGATCTCATCGCCTCATGCTGGGATGGCCGGATCGTTGGCGACAAAGCCATTACCCGCGCCATCTCGCTGCTGCGTCAGGCTATCGACGAGCTTGGCGATGGCGCGGTGCGGATCGAGACGATTGCCAAGGTCGGATTCCGGATTGTCGTCAATAGCGAGCCGGTGAATGCATCGCCCACAATCCCGTCCGGCGCATCAGCCGGTGTACCATCGGGTCTCGCCCGGCGTAAGCTCTTGGTAGCCGGAACGGGTGGTTTGGTGTTGCTGGGTGGCGGGCTGGTTGCCTGGAAGGGGGGGCTGCTCTCGCCTGCGCAATCCGGGCCGCACACCGTAGCGGTACTCCCGTTTCGCAACCTCTCCGGTGACAAGAGCCAGGACTATTTCTCGGAAGGCCTGTCCGAACAGATCCGCACTGTACTCTCGCGTAATCCGAACCTGCGCGTGCTGGCACCCACCTCGGTGGCCGCGGCGATGGAGGCAAGCTCACAGGCCCTCGCCATCGCGCAAAAGCTGGGCGCCGCCTATCTGCTCGACGGCAGCGTGCGCCGTGAGGGCGACCAGATGCGCATCACCGCCCGGCTTACGGACGCAATCGCTGGCACCGTGGCCTGGACTGACCAGCTTGACCGGCAGATATCGGATGTCTTCGCCGTACAGGACGATATTGCAGACTCTGCCGCCGGCGCATTGGCTGCGCAAACTGTGGATGCGGGCGAGCGCAAGAACATGGGCAGCACGCGCAACGCACAGGCCTATGACGCATTTCTGCGCAGCAAAGCCTATGGCGCATTGCGCACGGGTGAAGCCTCGGCACGGGCGGCTCTTGCACAACTCGATGCGGCGATCGCCGCCGATCCCAACTATGCAGAGGCGCATGCCGCGCGGGCACAATCGATCATCTACATTTCAGGCACATACGGCAAGGCGAACGAGCTGAAGGTGGCACACGAAGAGGCCTTTGAAGCGGCGCAGAAGGCTGTAGCGCTTGCCCCACTGCTGCCATTTGCCCAGGCGGTACTGGGCTTTGCCTATGTCCAATCCAGACAAGACTTCAAGGGCGCGGCAGAACCCTTCGCGATGGCACGCAAGCTTGGCTGGGGCGACGCGACCGCCATGATCTATGTCACATTTTACTACGCAGAAATGGGGCGGCAACGTGAGGCAGTTGCTTCTGCGGCGAGGCTGATCGAACTCGACCCGCTCAATCCTGCAGCATATCGAACTGCTGCATACTCTGCTTACAGCACCCGCGATTTTGATCGCGCCTTGGGCTATTGCCGAAAGGCCCTGTCGCTCAATCCCCGCATTTCCATGGCCCATGCGATTTTCGGCGACTGTCTGCTCGAGCTTGGCCGGGTCAGCGAGGCGCGCGATGCCTTCGGTGCCGAGCCGGTTGAATTATTGCGGCTGACCGGGATTGCCATTGCTGAGTGGCGACTTGGCAACAAGGCTGCCGCCCAACAGGCCTATGCCAACCTGGAAGCCCGGCTGGGCGATCTAGCCACCTATCAGTTTGCCCGGATTTTGGCACAATGGGGCAGGCTCGATGAGGCAATGGCAAAGTTGAAGTTTGCCCGGGAAATCGGCGATGACGGATTGGCTGTGGCGAACACTGATCCGTTGCTTAATCCACTCCGCACCAGATCCGATTTTTCGCTATTGCTTAGGCAACTGGGTTTCGATTAGCCTTGGCTTGTTCAACAGAGGGGAACACCATGCGTAAATTGGCACTGATTTCAGCTATGACACTTGCCCTGACACTGTCGGCTTGCAGCAAAAACGATGCTGCTCAGCCTGAAGGCTGCCAGCCGAATTGCCCTAATTCGCAGTCAGAAGAGCCTTCGACAGCGGCTAGCGATGTACCAACGGCAGCCGCAAGCGAAGCGGCCAAGTAGCAAGTCTGGACGCGCGCCAGAAATGGAACGGCGAAGGCCGGGCCAGATTTCTGGCAGTCAGCAAAATCATGGCCGGAGGCACTCGCCTCCGGCCAAGTTTTTTGTCCCGAAGTCCGGATCGTTGCGATCATGAATGGTTTGGATGAGCCATCGTCCATGCCGTGAAAACCTTTCGCCGGAACGGCCCCAAGTTTCGCCGGTTTGCATGCCCTACGAGCAGAGGGCCGATTCATCCTGCCGCACCGAGTTAACTTGCTATCGATTTGGCCGCGAGAAGATTGACAGCCTTCGGCAAGCCCTAGAGAGTTAGTCTACATTCGAGGGACCGGGACTTGGTGACCGTTTGTGCTGATAAAGCCGCCATTTGTGCCGCCAATATTGGAAAGCGATACCAGCCCTTCGTTCATTCTCTGTCGCCGTCCTCGACTGAAATCGCCAAGGATCTGACATGAAGTTATTAGAACGGCGAAACTTCCTGACAGGGGCTGGAATTTCGCTGCTGTCCGGCAAGGTCTTCGGAGCGGCCAAAACTGTGGTTCTGCCATTCGAGAATGGTGAACGCCCCGTGGCAACCTTGCCGCAAAAACGGCCAATGATCTTGCTGACTTCACGGCCGCCTCAGCTCGAGACGCCATTTCCGGTTTTCAATGAGGGCATAGTGACGCCCAATGACGCCTTTTTCGTGCGTTACCATTTGTCCAACCTGCCTACCGTGATTGATCCCGCAACATTCCGCCTCACCATTAGCGGTCACGTTGAAAAGCCGCTTGAGCTATCGCTCGCGGCACTGAAAAAGGATTTCCCTGTCCACGAGGTTGTTGCAGTCAACCAGTGCTCGGGAAACAGCCGGGGCTTTTCCGAGCCAAGAGTTGGCGGTGGTCAGCTTGGCAACGGCGCGATGGGCAATGCGCGTTGGCGCGGCGTCGCCCTGAAGGACCTGTTGGATCGTGCCGGTCTCCGTGCCGGCGCGCGGCAGGTGACGTTCAACGGTCTCGACAATCCGCCGATCGATACTGTCCCGGATTTCGTCAAAGCGCTCGATCTGGATCATGCTCTGGACGGAGAGGTAATGGTTGCCTTTGCCATGAACGGGAAAGACCTGCCTTTCCTCAACGGCTACCCGCTTCGTCTGGTGGTGCCGGGTCACTACGGGACCTATTGGGTCAAGCATCTCAGCGAGATCAACGTCGTCGATGTCCAGTTTGACGGCTACTGGATGAATACCGCCTATCGCATTCCGGACAATGACTGCAATTGCGTTGCGCCCGGCCAGAAACCGGACAAGACCAAACCGATCGCCCGATTGAATGTGCGTTCATTCCTGACCAGCCATACCGATGGCGCGCGCGTTCAGGCGGGCCGTGCGGTCGAACTGCGCGGGATTGCCTTCAGCGGTGGAACGGGGATCAACAGGGTGCTGGTATCGCCGGATAGCGGCTCTAGCTGGCAGGAAGCGCGCCTGGGCGAGGATCTGGGCAAATTTTCGTTTCGCGAATGGCGGTTTGGGCTGTCACTACCGAAAGGCAAACACAAAGTACTGGTCCGGGCCTATGCTCCCGGTGGCGAAACCCAGCCATTGGAACAGCGCTGGCAGCCGACAGGATACATGCGCAATGTAGTCGAAGCCGTAACGCTGGAGGCCGTGTGATGCGCGCAGTCACCATCACGATAGCCCTGTGCTGCACCGCCTTGCCTGCGGTGGCAACAACCGCCCGCCCCGTTACCTATAACCTCCCCGCAGAAAAGGTGCCGCCTGTCTTTACGCAGGGCGATAGCGATATCGTGGTCAGCAACTGCTCGGCCTGCCATTCGCTTGACTATCTTGCCACGCAGCCACGGCGCAAAGGTGCCCAGTTCTGGCGTGACGAAGTGGCCAAGATGGTCAACGTCTACAAAGCACCAATCGAGCCCGCCGACGCTGACGCGGCAGCCGCCGTGTTGGCAAAGAAATTCGGCTGACCCTAGACCTGGCTATTGGCGAGCCATGTTTTTAATGCTCCTGCTTCAGCAGCGCTGAAACGCAATCCCAGCTTGGTGCGCCGCCACAGAATGTCTTCGATTGATTGCGCCCATTCGCGGGTCATCAGGTGGTGCACTTCGCGCTCGGTGAGGCCATGGCCGAAATGTCGGCCGCAATCCTCAAGTCTGCCTGCCTCGCCCAGAATCGTGAAAGTGTCGGTGCCATAGCAGCGCTCCAGCCGCGTCGCCCAGCCTGGTTCGAGAAAGGGGTAGCGCGCGGCAATCCGGTCACGCAGGGCCACCGCGCCGTCAATCGGAAAGTCGCCCCCCGGTAGAGCGGCGGTGCCGGTCCAGCCTTTGCCTTCGAGTATCGGCAGGCGGCTTGCCATGATGTCGACAGCCTCTTCGGCGAGATGACGGTAGGTGGTGATCTTGCCGCCGAACACCGAGAGGATCGGTGCGCCTTCGTCTTCAGGCGACAGTTCAAAGCGATAGCCCCGGGTTGCCGCTTCCGGTTTTCCTGATCCGTCATCCAGCAAAGGGCGCACACCGGAATAGGACCAGACGACATCAGTTGGCGCTATTGGCTTGCGAAAATAGCTGCTCGCGCCCTCGCATAGATAGGCGATCTCTTCGGCATCGGCGTGGATATCGGTCAGCGGGCCTTGGTGATCGCGGTCGGTTGTACCGATCAGGGTGAAGTCCTGCTCATAGGGAATGGCGAAGAAGATACGACCGTCAGCCAGTTGGAAGAAATAGGCGAAGGGGTGGTCGAACAGCTTGGGCACGACGATGTGCGATCCGCGCACCAGCCGCATCCGCCGCTCGCTGTCCTCGCCGGCGCGGCCAAGCAGTTCGAGCACCGAAGGTCCGGCGGCATTGGCCACCGCCTTCGCGCGGAATTCGCCTTGCGGTGTCTCGATGCGCCAGTGGTCATATTCGCGAACCAGCTTCTGCGCCGGACAATGGGTGCGCACTTCAGCGCTCCGGTTGGCCGCATCGCGCGCGTTGAGCACAACCATGCGGGCATCGTCGACCCAGCAATCCGAATAGACGAAACCGTTGGTGAATTCGGGCTTGAGCGGCGCGCCCGCAGGGTGGTTCACCAGCCGGATCGATTGCGTGGCGGGCAACCGCTTGCGCCCGCCGATGTGGTCGTAGAGGAACAGGCCGAGCCGCAGCAGCCAGCGCGGGCGGAGGCCGGGGGCATGCGGCAGGACAAAGCGGAGCGGCCAGATCACGTGCGGGGCAATACCCCACAGCCGCTCGCGCTCGGACAGCGCCTCGCGCACCAGAGCGAACTCGTAATGCTCCAGATAGCGCAAGCCCCCGTGGATCAGCTTGGTCGAGGCCGAGGAGGTGCCACCCGCAAGATCGCCAGCCTCCAGCAGCAGCACTTTCGCTCCGCGCCCGGCGGCATCGCGCGCAATCCCCGCGCCGTTGATGCCGCCGCCAATTACCGCCAGATCGAACAGGTCATCAGCCACAGAGCACAGTTCCCGTCATCAGATCGCCAACGGTCCGTGTTCGATATGGGGCAGAACGTGCCGCGCGAAAAGGTCTGCTTCTTGCGCGTGCGGATAGCCGGAGAGGATGAAGGCCTCGATGCCCTCGGCCTGATAGGCGCGCAGCTTGGCAAGAACCTGATCCGGCGTGCCGACGATTGCCGCGCCGCAACCCGAGCGGGCGCGGCCGATGCCGGTCCACAGGTTGTCTTCGACGAAGCCGTCGTCCGATGCCGCAGCGCGCAATTCCGCCTGCCGCTGGACACCGTAGTTCTTGGCATCGAGCGACTTCTCGCGGATCGCCTGACCGGTGGCATCGTCCAGCTTGGACAGCAGCCGGGCGGCATATTCGCGGGCCTCGTCCTCGGTCTCGCGCACGATCACATGGGCGCGGTAGCCAAAGCGCAAGGTGCGGCCATGGCGGGCGGCGCGCTCTTTCATGTCGGCGATGATCGAGCGGACGTTGCCCATGACATCGGGCCACATCAGGTAGACATCGCAACCTTCCGCCGCACATTCGCGCGCTTCGTCCGAAAGGCCGCCGAAGTAAAAGGCGGGGCACTTGCCCGAGATCGTGCTGATCCGCGCCGGATCGAGCTCAAGCTGGTAAAACTCGCCCTGATGATCAAGGTGCTCGCCATTCAGCAGGGTGCGGACGATCTTCATCACCTCAGTGGCGCGGCGATAGCGCGGGCCGCTGGCGAGCTTCTCGCCCGGCATGTCGGAAGAGATGATGTTAACGTTAAGCCGCCCGGCCGTGCCCGCCGCATTGGGGCCAAGGATGCGGTCGAGCGTGGCGATGCGGCGCGCCAGTTGCGGCGGCCAGTCCTCGCCGATGCGGGTAGCCCAGAGCAGCTTGATGCGCCGCACCTGCGTGGCGACAGCGGCAGCAAAGGCGGTGGTATCGAGCCCGAGTTCATAGCCCGAAGGCAGCAAGATATTGTCAAATCCACCCTCTTCGGCGCGCATCACGATATTGCGGCAGTGCTCCCAGCTTGATTTCAGCGCCGCGTCAGGCACGCCCAGAAACTCGTAGTCATCATCGCACAGCGCCGAGAACCAGGCGATTTCGCATTCTTGCTTGCTCATGGCATCCACTCCTTTTTAGGCACACAAGCCTCCGCCGACCAACTCGGGGGCGAGCGCCGTTGCTTCATCCAACCTGTCTTGCGCGGCTACCTCAGGGCAGCCGCTCTCCCCGCGCCGCGACGAGCATGGCGTACCAGTCCTGCCGGTTCCAGCGGACATTCAATGCCTGAACACCTTCGGCGATGCGTGCGGCCTGCTGCGAGCCGATGATCGGCACGATGCCTGCCGGGTGGGCCATCAGCCACGAATAGGCAGCGACCGAGCGCGATACGCCCTGCGTCGCACCAACCGCATCCAGCGCGGCGGCCACAGCCTTGGCCTTTTCGCCCTCGGGTTTGGCCAGTTTGCCTCCACCGAGTGGCGACCATGCCAGCGGGGTCAGCCCCATCGTCATTGCCTGATCAAGCTCGCCATTCTCGAAACAATCGATGCGCAGAGGGCTGATCTCTGGCTGGCTGGAAACCAGCTTATGGCCAAGGAAATGGTCCAGCGCCGCAGTTTGGTGGAGGGTGAAGTTAGAGACCCCCAGCGTGCGGATCTTGCCCGAGGCCACTGCATCGTCGAGCACGCGCGCTACTTCCTGCGGATGGGCAAGGATATCGGGCCGGTGGACCTGCCACAGATCGATCACGTCGGTATTCAGGCGCTTCAGTGACGCCTCGATCGCCGCGCGCAGATAGGCCGGGCTTTGGTCATAGGGTAGCGGCGGCAGTATTCCGCCCTTGCTTGCCAGCACCATGCGGCTGCGTAGGCCGGGTTCGGCAGCGAGCACCTGGCCCAGCAGAGCCTCGGCATCGCCGAAGCCGCCTTTGCCATCAAAGCCATAGATATCAGCGGTATCGAGCAGGGTGATCCCGGCATCGAGCGCGGCGTGAACAAGGCGGCTTGCCTCAGCCGTGCTGCGGCCGTCCTCGGCGAGGCGCCACATACCCCATGCAATGGAAGAGATGACAATACCGCTGCTCCCGAGCGTACGGGTGGCTGGCGGCAGGGGAAGTTCACTCATGCAGGTTTCCTGACTGGTGGCGCGACTGAAGCGCGCTCGACAAGGGTGTGGGGCAGGCGGCGGTGGTTGATATCACCGCCTGCGATGAGAATTTCGGTGGCGGTATGGGCAAGATCGAACATAGGCTGATGGATCGTGGTCAAAGGCGGCCAGACGGTGCGCGCCAGTGTGGTGTCATCGAAACCTGCGACCGAAAGCGCTCCGGGCAGGTCAATCCCGCGATCGTGCGCGACAGCCAGAACGCCGGCTGCCATATCGTCATTGGCGGCGAAGATGGCCGTCGGCGGATTGGCCATCGACAGGAAGTAATTGCCTGCCGCCACGCCGCTATCGAAATCGAACTCGCCATCGGCGACCAATTGCGGCTCATAGGCAATACCCGCCCGGTCAAGCGCGCGGCGATAGCCGAACAGGCGGTCTTCAGAACCATGGTGGTTGGGGTGGCCCTTGATGAAACCGATCCGTCGATGGCCCATGTTGATGATATGGGTGGTCATATCGTCAGCCGCCTGGGCATCGTCCATGAACACCGAACTGGTCAGCGCGTGGTTTGTACCCGGCGAAATCCGCACAAAGGGAATATCGAGCGCATCAAGCGCGCGCAGAACCGGCTCACAATCAGTGACTGGCGAGCTAAGAATGATTCCGTCGACAGCCGTCTCTGTAACCAGTCCGCGCACCTGATCGCCAACGCGGGGATCGGCTACATCGACCGGCTGGGCCAATAGACGAATTCCATCCTTCTGGCAGCGCGACCAGCAGCCGTTCTGGATCTGGAACATGTAATAGGGGCTGTGGTTGTCATAGATCAGCGCGATCTGGTTCGATTTCGCACCCGAGAGGATGCGCGCGGCAACGCTGGGGCGGAAATCGAGTTCGCGCATCGCTGCCTCAACCCGGTCACGCATGTCGTTGCTGACATAGGGATGGCCGTTGAGCACGCGGCTTACCGTTTTTACGGCAACGCCGGCCTTCGCGGCGACATCGCGGATGTTGGCCCTCTCGCTCATTCGGCCAGTTCCCCCTGCAGTTGTGCGAACAGGCCGGCGAAGGCGCTGTCCGGGCGATAGAATACCGGAGGCTGTCCTACAGGCGATGCAATGGTATGGCGACCCGGCGCGTAGTCATCGCCGCTCCAGACATGGCGCCAGCTGCCTTCTCCCGGCAAGACCACCTCGCGCGCTGCGGCGCCTTCCTCGATCACCGGGGCAACCAGCAGGTCGGGGCCATAGAGAAACTGGTCCTGAACCGCGTAGAGCGATGTATCGTCCGGATAGTGAAGGAACAGCGGTCGCTGCGCTGGCAGGCCCGCACTTACAGCCTCATCGCAAAGCTGGCGCACATAGGGCGCGAGCGCCGCATGAACCCTGCTCCACCGTGCGAAACAGGCGAGCAATTCGGGCGTCGAATCGTATTGCAGGTTGTCGTCGGGACGATTGCCTTCGTGGCTGCGCATCACTGGCGCGAAAGCGGCGAGCTCGCACCAGCGCTCCATCAGCTCGGCGGTGCGGACATTGCCGTGCAGCGAAGTGTAGCCGCCGCAATCCGAATGGCTGTAGGCATTGCCGACTAGCCCGGCTGAAAGCGCTGCCGTTATCACCGTGCCGATGCCGTCATGCCGGGTGAAATCAACCGACTGGTCACCGGCCCAGAGCAGCGGGCAGCGGCCTTGCGCGCCCGAGAAGCCGGCACGCATGAAGAATACCGCTTCGCCCGTTTTATCGCGTGAGGCGAGCGCGGCAGCATTGACCTTGGCCCACAGCACCGGCCAGCGGTTGTGTGCCTCCATCGGGTCCGAACCATCATGCAGGCGCACATCGGTAGGCAGGTATTCGCCGAAGTCTGCCATCCAGCCGTCGATGCCGATATCGAGCATTTCGCGGCAGAGGACTTTTTCGGCAAACCAATCGGAAACGTCTTGATTGGTGAAATCGAGCATTCCGCAATCGAATCCACCAAAATCAACCAGATAGGGTGCATCGCAATCCTGCTGCTGGACAAAGTAGCCTTTGTCGCTGGCCTCCTCAAAAAGGATGCCATCGGCAGCAAGGTAGGGGTTGGCATAGGCAAGGAAACGGATGCCGCGCGCGTTCAGATCGGCGATGCGGCGCGGCAGATCGGGGAAGCGCTGGTTATCGCGCCGCCAGTCCCAGAACAGGCGGCGGCCGAAGCTGGTCTGGCGGACACCGGCCCAGTCTTCGCACCACAGGCCCGACACGGCTGCGCCTGCCTCGATAAATGCTTCCAGCCGCTCAAAGCTGCGCGCGCCATCCTTGAGGCCGACGATCGCGCCGCCGATTGCCCAGTCAGGGAGTGCGGGCTGGCGGCCAAATCGCTCGGACAGCTGGCCGACCAGTGCGCTCGGTTCTGCGGCAGCGAACAGTTCAAAGGAAACCGCTCTGCTCCAAGCCTCGACAACGTGACACTCAGGGTCGGTGAAATCGAGCACGCTGTAGCACGTGGCGCCGAGGTGTATGGCTAGCCAGCGCGAGGTCAGGAACGTCGGCTGCGGGTAATTGGTGTTCCAGTAATCGCCCCCCGCCATGCCTTCGGCATCCATCTTGCGGGTCAGCTCGGTGGATTTGTCACGCCCGACACCGGGTTCGCTGGTCCACATCGGGAACCGCCTGCCATTGAGGGCCAGATAGCTCATCTGCTCCCCGCCGCCCCAGGCAGTTTCGCCAGCTTCGGCGTGGAACTTCGCCCAGATCCGGTCAAAGGCGGGGTCAATGGCGCTTACCGCAATACGATTGCCGGCCGTGCCGATCACGGCCAGATCTTCGCCCAGCTCGCTTAGCACAACCCGCTCGCCTTCAAGCCGCCAATCGCCCGGCTGACGCAAGTTTTCAGGGGCGTCATCGATGCGGAAATTGCCGAGCTTCATGGTCACATCGGGATTGCCGCGGGCTATGGCCACCGCAGGACAGGATTTGCGATGACGCAAGAGGAGGCGGCCTGCAAAATGCAGGTCAAACCCGTCATCGACGACGTCAAAGCGCCAATCCTCGGTCATTTTTCTCCCCAAAAGGGCCTCTGTGGCCAGCATGCCACAGCTTGTCCCTGTCCTGTATGACACCGCTTGACATATCGATGCTTTCATCGCAGTTCAAGGCCGAGATGCAGGGGGCCGGACAACCGACCCTGCCATACTGCACGATATTGATTGCGGGGAACCTGATTGCCCCCGCGTTCGACGAGGGGAGACTTATCATGAAATCCATTCTTCGCGCCACGACTGCTCTTGTGGTCCCGGCGCTGGCCGCATTCGGGCTTGCTGCACCGGCAATAGCTCAAGAGGCCGCCGCAGATTCCGGCCCGGCCGAGATCATCGTTACCGCGCAAAAGCGTTCGGAAAAGCTGCAGAACGTTCCCGCAGCTGTCTCGGTTGTCACGGGCGATTCGCTGCAGAAGCTTTCGACCAATAACATCGAAGACACCCAGCGGCTGGTGCCCACCCTGACCTTCGTCAAGGGCACGACCAACCTCAATTCCGGTCTGTTTCTGCGCGGCATCGGCACGACGAACTTCTCGATCGCGGCCGAACCCAGCGTCAGCACCGTGCTTGATGGCGTTGTTCTCGCCCGCGCCGGTGAGGCTTTTGGTGACCTCTACGATCTGGAGCGCATCGAAGTTCTGCGCGGCCCGCAGGGCACGTTGTTCGGCAAGAACTCGTCAGCTGGTGTGGTCAACATCGTCTCGAAGGAGCCGGGTGACACCTTTGGCGGCTATGCCGAAGTCGGTTACTTCGACCGTTCGGAATACAAGGCCAAAGCCAGCATCGGCGGCCCGCTCGGCGAAGGCTGGAAGGCAGGCGTCACCGGTTTCTACAGCAGCTACGATGGCAACATCCGCAATCTGACGCGCAAGGAATGGGTGAACGGCTATGAGCATTATGGCGTTCGCGGCCAGCTGATTGGCGAACTCTCGCCGGACTTCAAAATCCGCCTGATTGCCGACTATCGCAAGTCCAACGACGATTGCTGCTCGTTCATCCCGGCAACGCCGAACCCGACAGCAACCACGACCCCGGCCATTTTCTCGATCCTTGCACCGCTGCAGGGAGCGAGCACCTTCCAGAATGTGGCGGAATCCAACAACCGCACCATCGAAGACACCTGGGGCGTATCGCTTCAGGCCGATCTGGGGCTTGGCGAACACACGCTGACCTCGATTACTTCGTATCGCAAGTGGAACAATCGCGAGATCCGTGACGGATCGTGGATCGACCAGGTCTATGTCGGCTTCCCGCTGGTGCGTGACGATGGCCCGCAGCGGTCGAACACTTTCACGCAGGAATTGCGTCTCGCCTCGCCAACCGGCGGCTTCGTCGACTATGTCGTGGGTGCGTTCTACTACCGCGCCGTTGCGCGCCGCATTTTCACGCGTTCGGATACCTATTGCACCGCGTCGCCAGCTGCAGTGCAGGCAAACGGCCTCCAGCCTTGCCCGACCGGCTCAACCATCCTCAACCCGATTGGCTCGGCAGACTTCGGCTCGGTTTTCGAAAACGTCGCTGCATTCGGTCAGGCCAACTGGCATTTCTCGGACCAACTGCGACTGGTCACCGGTCTGCGGTATACCCATGACAAGGTTAGCACCGACCACAAGCGGACGACCAACTACACCGGCACGACATTCACCGGCGTCGGCGCTCCGACGGGCATAAACCCGGCCTTTGACCTTGGCGTTTACAACTTCGCCATTGCCAACGGCGGTACCTTCGGCGGGTCAAACGGCCAGCCATGGACGGGCCAGACCAGCGCCGACAACCTCTCGGGCAAGGCCGCACTCGAATTCAATATCACGCCAGACAACATGGCCTACATCAGCTATTCGCGTGGCTATAAGGGGCCAGCCTTCAACACCTTCTTCAACATGCAGTACTTCAACGTGAAGCCGATCGAGCCCGAGCTTTCGGATTCGTATGAGTTCGGCCTGAAGAACAGCTTCTGGGGCGGCAAGGCAATCGTCAATCTGGCTGCCTATTATGTGAAGGTGCATAATTACCAGTCCAACTTCCCCACCACGGTCAACGGTGCGGTCACGACCACGATCATCAATGCCGGCGACGTTTCCAGCCGCGGCTTTGAAGTGGACTGGCTGTTCCGCCCAACCTCAAGCTTCAGCATTAACGGCGGCATGAGCTATACCGATGCCCACGTTGACAAGTTCCTTGATCCGCCAGCCGCGCAGGCAGGCAACGCGGTGTCTCCGGGCACACCGCTGGCATTCGCACCGAAGCTGAAGGGAACAGTCGGCGTCACCTATAAGCTCCAGCCAGACAACATGTCGTTCGGCTTTGAGTTCAATGGCCAGGCTTCGTTCACCAGCCAGCAGCTTTCCCAGTTGCAGGCAACGAACACCGTAGCCCAGATCCAGACGCAGTCGGCAGTGACCATTCCGGCCTATGATCAGGTCGATCTCAGCGTGGCGATGGTGGACAAGGAAAACCGCTATCGTATCGCCCTGATCGTCAAGAACCTGTTCGACAAGGCATTCCCCTCGACCATCAGTACTGGCGGCCCGGGCGGATCGATCCTTTACCAGATCCCGCGCGATGCAGCCCGCTATTGGGGCGTGACCGGACGGGTCAACTTCTAAGACACCTCCAAGAAACCCTCCACCCTACGGGGCCTCCCGCCAGACCGGCGGGAGGCCCTTTTTTTGGGTGGACGGTCAGGCGTCGAGCGCCGGAACCAGCCTTGGCAGGATCAAATGGATCAGGCCCAGCGCCAGCAGGTAGGCACTGCCGCAGAAGGCGAACATCGGCAGATAGCCATGCCCGTTCTGCAGCGACCAACCGGCAAATTCGATAATGCCGGTGCCCGAAAGGTTGCCCGCCACCGCTCCGAGCGCGACGACGCTGGCGACCCGGGTGCCGGGGACGATGTCGGCAGTCATTCCGAAAATGTTGGTCGAAAACCCCTGGTGAGCGAACAGGCCAAGACCGATCAGCACCGCTGCCAACCATGGGCTCTGCGCGAGCATCGCCAGCGGCATGACCAGAACGACAAGCGCATAGAGCAGCATTGAAGTCTTGCGCGCGGCATTCACCGAAAGCCCGCGCGCCAGCAGCAGCGGGAACAGCGCACCCGAGGTTACTGCCCCCAGCGCCGCCAGCGTGAAGATGATGGCAATCGGCTTGCCCAGCTGCGCCTGGCCCATGTTGAACTCCCGGTGGAAGAAGTCCGGCATCCAGAACAGCACGAACCACCAGACGCTGTCAGTCAGCATCTTGGCTCCGATGACGGCCCAGCTGCGCCGGTCGCTCAGCAATTCGCCAAACGAGACTTTGGAGCGCTCCGGCACGTCGCCGATGGGGGTGAGATTGCGCGTGCCCGCCAGCCAGAATGCCAGCCAGACAAATCCCAGCGCGCCGGTGACCACGAAGGCGGCCTTCCATCCGAAAGCTATGGCAAAGGGCGGGATCAGCAGCGGCGTGACAATCGCCCCGATGTTTGACGAGGCATTGACCACGCCAATCGCAATGCTGCGCTGCTTTTGCGGCAGATATATCGCTGCTGTCTTGAGCCCCGCCGGGGTTGAAACCGATTCGCCAAATGCGAGCACGACGCGCGCGGTGACGAACTGCTGCACGGTCATCGCGAGCGCATGGCCCATACCTGCGATGCTCCAGACAGCGATGCCGATGGCATAGGCGAAACGCACACCCAGCCGGTCGATGAACCAGCCGACCAGCAGGTAGGCTCCGGCGGCAGCGAATTGGAAGGCCGAACCAAGGTGGGCGAAGTCGCGGTCGCTCCAGTTGAATTCGGTTTGCAGGGTTGGCTTGAGCAAGGCCAGCACCTGCCGGTCAACATAGTTCAGCGCATTGCCGCAAAACAGCAGCACCACGAGCCCGATCATTGCCGCCCGCCCGGCCTGTTGGCGCACTTGCATCGCTTTCTCCCCAGTTCGCTGCTTTCACGAGCGAGTTATTGTTGCAGACTAGCGCGTCTGCGGGCAAAGAAAAGCACTTATGACACCGTAGGACATATGGCGGGAGCGGGCATGCGGGAGATCGACTGGGATACCTTTCCCCAAAGCGGTGACCTGTTTGGCGAGATGCACCTCTCCGAGGTTTCGCCGCGTGAGCAGGCGGCCAAGCCTCCCTTGTTTCCCGGGCTTGCTGCCTGCGGTGTAGCCGGAGCCGCAGCGGCATGGCTTTCCGACCACTATCACTTCCCGATCATCCTGCTCGGCCTGCTGGTCGGTCTCGCGCTGAATTTCATTTCCGGAGACCCGCGCACGCACCGGGGGCTCGATTTCGTTGGCAAGTTCTGTCTGCGTGCCGGGATCGTTGTTCTTGGGCTGCAAGTAACCTTCCACCAGATCATCGTGCTGGGGCCGACGCCTTTTGCCGCCCTGCTGCTGGTAATGACCCTGACGATGATCGCCGGCTGGGTAGGCGCGCGGCTTTCGGGGCAATCCGACTATGCCGGGCTGCTCGCCGGCGGCGCGACGGCAATCTGCGGCGCAAGCGCAGCTCTGGCAATCTACGGCCTGATCGGTCGCGAGCGGTTGAGCCAGGCGCAGTTTGCCCTGACGCTGGTCGGCGTTTCACTGGCGAGCGCGGCTGCCATGTCGACCTATCCACTGCTTGCGGCAGAGCTTGGCCTCAATGACAATCAGGCAGGCTTCCTGATCGGTGCCTCGATCCATGATGTCGCTCAGGCGATCGGTGGCGGCTATGCCTTTTCAGACATCGCCGGGAGCCACGCGACCATCGTCAAGCTCGCCCGCGTGGCCTTGCTTGCGCCCATCGTCGCACTGATCGGCTTGTTCATCACCCCGGCCAAAGGGCCAACGAGTGCCTGGTGGCTGCGCCTGACGCTGCCATGGTTCATTGTGGCCTTTATCGCGGTTATGACGATCAACTCGCTGGCGACCATTCCGAAGCCGGTCGCCGACATCGCCTTGACCGGCTCGAAAACCCTGCTGCTGCTCGCGGTTACGGCAACAGCCATGCGCACCCGCCTCGACCTTTTGCTTCAATCCGGTTGGCGCGGCGCAGTTCCTGTGTTTGCCGCTACGGCAACAAGCCTGGCAGTCGCGCTCGCTTGCGCGATTTTTGTGATCTGAAATCCGAAAATTGGCCCGCAGTTGCGTGGCTGGTGACTGCCAGCAGGTACCCTAAAAGCGATGGCTGGTAGTGGGCTTACATGATGTGAATCTGGCCAACTTACCTTGGCGCGAAACCTCAAGTACGCAATCCGGCGAGGGATTGCTCGGGCGATAGATGAAACCGTCGGTTTGCGGGTCTTCCCAGTCTGCGACAGCCATCCCATCGCCATCCGGCCTGAGCCACTGGCCCGGTTCGGGAAAACGTGCTGCGGCAGCTCCGCGCTGCTGGCGAGAGTGGGCTAGATCGGCGACGAAATCTTCAAGCGCCAGATCGCGGGTTTCCCAGTCGACCCAGCACACGGGATTGTCCTGAGCATAGGCATTGTTATTGCCGCCCTGGCTGCGGCCAAACTCGTCGCCAGCGGTCAGCATGATCGTGCCGGTTGAGGCAAACAGCGTGCCGAGCAGGGCTTTCAGATCAGCCTGGCGGCGCGCGATAACAGCGGGATCGCTGCTTGGCCCTTCGACGCCGCAATTCCACGAATAGTTCTCGCCGTGGCCGTCACGGTTGTTTTCGCCATTCGCGTGGTTGTGCCGCTGGGCATAGGCGACAGTATCGGCCAGCGTGAAGCCATCGTGCGCGGCGAGGAAGTTGACGCTGCGGCAGTCGCTGCCGAACAGGTCTGATGACCCGGCGATCCGCGTTGCCAACGCGCCCAGCCCGCCATCGCCGCGCCAGAAGCGGCGGACATCGTCACGGTAGCGGTCGTTCCACTCGAGCCAGTTCGGTGGGAATCTGCCAAGCTGGTAGCCGCCGGGGCCGATGTCCCATGGCTCGGCGATCAACACCCGTTCGGCCAGCAGGGGATCGGATGCAATCTCGCCAAAGATCGGAGCCTGTGGATCAAACCCCGGCCCGCGCGCCATGATCGTGGCCAGATCGAAACGGAAGCCATCTACGCCGCAATGCCGCACGAAATGGAGCAAGGTATCGAGCGTCATTTGGCGCACCACCGGATTGGCGAAATCGAGCGTATTGCCGCAGCCGGTGTCGTTGATCAGGCTTCCGTCTGGCGCATGGGCATAAGCGGCGTTGTCCAGCCCGCGCAGCGACAGCACGCCGCCGTGGACATCGCTCTCGCCGGTATGGTTGAACACCAGATCGAGGATTACCCCGGTCCCCGCCTTGTGCAGCGCAGCCACAGTATCGCGCAGCTCCGCCACGCCGCCCGGGCAGAGGCCGGGATCAAGCGCCATCAGCGTCACCGGATTATAACCCCAGGCGTTGCGCAGCCCCAGCGGCGGCAAGTGGCGCTCGTCGATCCATGCGGTGACCGGCATCAGTTCAACTGCGCTGACGTGCAGCTTCTTGAGATGGGCGATGATCGCCGGATGGGCGAGCGCCGCGACAGTTCCGCGCTGGTGCTGGGGCACTTCGGGATGGAGCATGGTGAGGCCGCGGACGTTGACCTCGTAGATCAGGGCGCCGCGTTCGAATTTTGGCTTGGTCTGGCGCACTGTCCGCAGCTTCGGGGGAACGATGGCGCGGGGCACCAGCGCGGCGGTGTCCACACCGTAATGCCCAAGGCGCGGGTCCTGAATGTAGCGGCGGTCAAGCTCAAGCGCATAGGGATCGACCAGCAGTTTGGCGGGATCGAACCATAGGCCGCTGTCCGGTGCCCATTGACCATCTGCGCGGTAGCCGTAGCGGGTGCCGGACAGGTCTCCCGGCAGTTCGGCCAGCCAGTGGTCGCCCTCGCGGCGCATCGCAATGCGCTGCTCGTGCTCGCCATCGAACAGGCATAGTTGGACGGCGCGGGCGAGGGGGGAGCGAACGGCGAAGCGCGTTTTGCCCCGGCTGATTGTCGCGCCGTAAGTGCGTGTCACGTCACGACATCGGGCCGGGTGCGTCCGGTGTGCTGTTCGATCCCGGCGATAACCTCGGCCGCCGTGATCAGATCGACCAGCATGTCTGGTGTCTCGCGATCAAGATCACCGCCAACCGGCTCATAGCGTTCCAGATAGACCCGCAAGGTCGCGCCTTCGGTGCCGGTGCCGGACAGGCGGAAAACGATCCGCGAGCCGCCCTCGAATAGCACCCTCAGGCCCTGATTGGCGCTGGTCGAGCCGTCGACGGGGTCGGTGTAGGAAAAGCTGTCAGCAGTCGCCACGGTCAGCGGGCCAAAGGCTTTGCCGGGCAGCACTGGCAGCGATGCTGTGAGCGCGGCAATCAACGCGTTGGCGCGGTCGCTCTCGATCGCTTCATAATCGTGGCGGGCATAGTAATTGCGCCCGAACTTTGCCCAGTGCTCGCGCGCCAGCGCATCGACGCTGATGCCGCGCACCGCGAGGATGTTGAGCCACAGCAGCACCGCCCACAGCCCGTCCTTTTCGCGGACATGGTCGGAGCCGGTGCCCGCGCTTTCCTCGCCGCAGATGGTGGCCAGGCCGGCATCGAGCAGGGTGCCGAAGAACTTCCAGCCGGTCGGCGTTTCATAGCAGGGGATGCCGAGCGCTGCGGCCACACGGTCGGCGGCGGCGCTGCTTGGCATCGAGCGGGCAATGCCCTTGAGGCCGCTCGCATAGCCAGGCGCGAGGTGGGCATTGGCTGCCAGCATCGCCAGCGAGTCCGACGGCGTGACAAAGCGGTGCCTGCCGATGATCAGATTGCGGTCCCCGTCGCCGTCCGACGCCGCGCCGAAATCGGGGGCATCGGGACTCATCATCAGCGCGTAAAGCTCGTGCGCGTGAACCAGATTGGGGTCGGGGTGATGACCACCGAAGTCCTCCAGCGGCGTGCCGTTGCGAACGGTTCCGGCGGGGAAGCCGAGCTGCCGCTCCAGAATTTCGGTGGCATAGGGCCCGGTCACCGCGCTCATCGCGTCGAAGGCCATGGTGAAGCCGCCAGCCACCGCGCTGCGGATCGCGGGGAAATCGAACAGGCTTCCCATCAGCGCGGCATAGTCAGCCACGGGATCGATCACCTGCACCGCCATGCCGCCCAGATCACTGGTGCCGATTGTGTCCAGATCGACGTCGGGCGCATCGGCGGCCAGCCAGCGGTCGATGGTCAGGGTGCGGGCATAGATCGCCTCGGTCACCGCCTCGGGCGCCGGGCCGCCATTGGCGACGTTGTACTTGATCCCGAAGTCTTCGTCCGGACCGCCGGGGTTGTGGCTGGCCGAAAGGATCAGCCCGCCGCTCGCGCCGTATTTGCGGATCACGTGGCTGGCGGCAGGCGTCGACAGGATGCCGCCTCGGCCAACCAGCACCCGGCCATAACCGTTGGCTGCTGCCATGCGGATCGCCTGTTGTATCACGGTGCGATTGTGGAACCGCCCATCGCCGCCGATCACCAGAGTCGATCCAGCGGGACGCTCCACCACATCGAACACCGATTGGATGAAGTTCTCGGCATAGTTCGGCTGCTGGAATACCCGCACTTTCTTGCGCAGGCCCGATGTGCCGGGCTTTTGCCCCTCAAAGGGCGTGGTTGCGTGCAGTTCAGCCATCATTGTGCACTCACCAGTTCGCGGTACAGCTCGGCATAGGCCTTGCCGCTGTTCTTCCATGAGAAATCGGCTTTCATCCCGCTCTGCTGGATTGCCTTCCACACCTCTGGCTGGTGATAGAGCGCTACGGTCCGGCTGATGGCAGAGGCCAGCGTGCTGTAATCGATGCCCGAGAACTGCACGCCGGTTGCGGCTCCTGCTTCGCGGGCGGCGAGGTTGGCGTCGATCACTGTGTCAGCAAGGCCGCCAGTGCGCGCCACCACCGGCACGCAGCCATAGGCGAGGCCATAAAGCTGGGTCAGCCCGCAAGGCTCGAACCGGCTCGGCACAAGGATCGCATCGCCGCCGCCCTGCATGCGGTGCGCGAGGTCCTCGTCATAGCCGATCCGCACCCCGATCCGCCCCGGATGGCGGGCCGCAGCGGCGCGGAATTCCGCTTCCATCGCCGCGTCGCCCGATCCGAGCAGCGCCAACCGTCCGCCGATCCCGACAAGATGATCAAGCACCTCGAGCAGCACATCCATGCCTTTTTGCCAGGTCAATCGGCTGATTACTACGAAGAGCGGACCATCGCCAGGTTCCAGTCCAAACTCCGCTTCCAGCTTGCGTTTGTTCGCGGCGCGCTTGGCCAGCGTCCGCACCGAATAGGTCGCGGCGAGGTGGGAATCGTTCTCCGGGTTCCATTCCGCCGGATCGATCCCGTTGACGATCCCGCGCACGCGGTCGCCCCGGTGGACCACCAGTCCTTCGAGCCCCATGCCGAACTCCGCCTCGCGGATTTCCTGCGCATAGGTCGGGCTGACGGTGGTGATCACGCTCGCCGCTTCCATCCCGGCTTTGAGCATGCCAACGCCCTTGTGGTACTCCACCCCGGTAATCGACCAAGCCGATTTGGGCAGTCCCAGTTCCTTGAAAATCTCACGCCCGTAATAGCCCTGAAAGGCCATGTTGTGGATGGTCATCACGCTCGGCAGAGGCGTACTGCCCTTGATCGGGGCGAAGCGCAGATAGGCGAGGGCCATGGCTGCCTGCCAATCGTGCGCGTGGACCAGATCGAACTTGCGCGCGCTTACCAACCCGCCAGCAAGGTCTGCCGCAGCGCGGCCCAGCGCGGCGAAGCGGCGCCAGTTGTCGTTCCAGTCCTTGCCCGCCGGATCGGCATAGGGGCTGCCCTCGCGGGTAAAGAAGGCCGGGGCATCGAGCACGATCAGCGGCTCACCGCCCAGCTTGCCCGCCACCAGCCGCGCTGGCTGGCCGAGCAGGCTGTCATAGCTGTGCAGCACCTTGCCGCGCTTTAACGTGCCCATAACAGCGGGATAACCCGGCAATAGCGTGGTCAACTCGACCCCGTGCGGGGCAAGCGCAGCGGGCAATGCGCCGACAACATCGGCTAGCCCGCCGGTCTTGACCAGCGGCACGGCTTCAGAGGCTACGGAAAGGACGCTCAACGACATGCCTAGTCTTTCAGTTTCTCAAGCATGTCGCGGGTGATCAGGCAGACACCGCTTTCGCTGCGGCGGAAGCGCCTGGCGTCGAGATCGGGATCTTCACCCACGACCATGCCTTCGGGAATGCGCACGCCGGAATCGATGATGACCCGGCTGAGCCGCGCGCCTCTGCCGATGTTGCAATAGGGCAGGATCACCGCCTCATCGACGCTGGAAAAGCTGCCCATCTTTACCCCGGTGAACAACAGGCTGCGCTTCGCCACCGCGCCCGAGACGATGCAATCCTGGCTGATCAGCGAGGAAATCGCCATGCCGCGCCGGCCATCCTCATCGTGGACGAATTTGGCGGGGGCGGCGACGATCTGGTCGGTCCAGATCGGCCAGTCGCGATCATACATGTTGAGCTTGGGGACAGTGTCGGTGAGATCGAGGTTGGCCTCGAAATAGGCATCGAGGGTGCCGACATCGCGCCAGTATTCCTCGATCTGCTCGGCCGCACGGATGCAGCTGTCGGTGAAGCGGTGGGCCACGGCTTTGCCGTGCTTGACGATATAGGGGATGATGTCGCCGCCGAAATCGCGGTTCGATCCCGGCGTAATCGCATCGCGGCGAAGCTGGTCGAACAGGAACTGGGTCTCGAAAACGTAGATACCCATCGAGGCGAGGGCATGGTCGGGATCGCCCGGAATGCCCGGCGGGTCGGCTGGTTTTTCGACGAATTCGGTGATCGTGCCGTGCTTGTCGGTTGCCATCACGCCAAAACCGGTCGCTTCCATCCGCGGCACGACGAGGCAGCCCACGGTCACATCCGCACCCGAGTTGACGTGCTGTTGCAGCATCAGCTCATAGTCCATCTTGTAGATGTGGTCGCCCGCGAGGATGACCATGTATTTGGGCATGTAGGACTGGATGATGTCGATGTTCTGGAACACCGCATCGGCAGTGCCTTCGTACCACATCGATTCCGAAATGCGCTGCGAGGCGGGCAGGATGTCGAAGCTCTCGTTACGCTCTGGCCGCATGAAGTTCCACGCGCGGTTCATATGGCGGATCAGCGAGTGCGCCTTGTACTGCGTCGCCACACCGATGCGGCGGATGCCCGAATTGATCGCGTTGGACAGCGCGAAATCGATGATCCGCGACATGCCGCCGAAATAGACCGCAGGCTTGGCACGCCGGTCTGTCAGCTCCAGCAAGCGGCTGCCGCGCCCGCCCGCAAGGACATAGGCCATCGCATCACGTGCGAGCGGAGCCATTCTCTTTTCAGCCATAGTACCCCTTTCTGATGCCGTTTGGCATTCAACCCATGAATTCAAACATTACCGTAGCGAGCGGCGGCAGGACGACCTGCGCCGCGCCGCCCTGTGCCTCGACCGCGCCAAGGTTGCCCTTGCCGCTGCCGCCATAAATTTCCGCATCGCTGTTCAGCACTTCGCGCCAGAGGCCGTCATGCGGCAGCGGCAGGCGATAGTGGCCGTGCAGCGCGGGCGTCATATTGCTGACCACCGCGATCGGCCGCTCGCCCGGTGCCTTGCGCAGCCATGCGAAGACGGATGCTGCGGCATCATTGACCACCAGCCATTCGAAGCCCTCTGCTTCGCAATCACGGGCGTGGAGCGCCGGCTTTTCGCGGTAGATGTGGTTGAGATCGCGGACGAGGCGGCGCACGCCATCGTGCGCCGGGGCACCCAGTAGTTCCCAATCGAGCGCACGCTCCTCGCTCCATTCGCGGCGCTGGGCGAACTCTTGCCCCATGAACAGCAGCTTTTTGCCCGGATAGCCCCACATCAGGCCGTAATAGGCGCGCAGGTTGGCGAACTTCTGCCAGTCATCGCCGCTCATCTTGTTCAGCAGCGATCCCTTGCCGTGCACCACTTCATCGTGGCTGAGCGGCAGGACGAAATTCTCGCTGAAGGCATAGACCAGCCCGAAGGTGATTTCGTCGTGGTGGAATTGCCGGTGGATCGGGTCACGCGCCATATATTGCAGCGTGTCGTGCATGAAGCCCATGTTCCACTTGAAGCCAAAGCCCAGTCCGCCTTCATGCACCGGCTTGGAAACGCCCGGCCACGATGTTGACTCCTCGGCAATCGTCACGATCCCGGCGTGGTTGCCATAGAGCGCCTTGTTCATCGCGCGGAGGAATTCGACCGCTTCCCAGTTCTCGCGCCCGCCCTGCTCGTTGGGGATCCACTCGCCCTCTTTGCGGCTGTAATCGCGATAAAGCATCGAGGCGACGGCATCGACGCGCAGGCCGTCGACATGGTAATGCTCGGCCCAGAACAGCGCATTGTTGACGAGGAAGCTCAGCACCTCGCGCCGCCCGAAGTTGTAGATCGCGGTGTTCCAATCCGGATGGAATCCCAGCCGCGGGTCTTCGTGTTCATAGAGCGCGGTGCCATCGAAATGGGCGAGGCCGTGCTCGTCGGTGGGGAAGTGGGCGGGAACCCAGTCGATCAGTACCGAAATGCCAGCGCGGTGCGCGCCATCGACAAAGCGGGCAAAGCCATCGGGGCCACCGAAGCGGGCCGAGGGCGCATAAAGTCCGGTGGTCTGATAGCCCCAGCTCGGATCATAGGGGTGCTCGGAAACCGGCAGGAATTCGATGTGGGTAAAGCCCATATCGGCGGCATAGGGGATCAGCTTTTCGGCCATGGTGTCCCATGACTGGAACCAGCCGTTCTCGTCGCGCTGCCATGATCCGGGGTGGACCTCGTAAATCGACATCGGCTCGCGCCGGGCATCGGCTGCGGCCCAGTGTGCGCGGTGCGCGGCGTCGCCCCAGTCGGGCTTGGCTGGGCGCGCCGTGAGCGAGGCAGTCTTGGGGCGCAGTTCTGCCGCGAAGGCATAGGGATCGGCCTTGAGCGGCATGACAGTGCCGTCCGGCCCGACGATGCGGTACTTGTAGGCGCGGTGTTCGCCGATGTCGGGGACGAAGATTTCCCAGACGCCAATGTCCAGCCGCTTGCGCATCAGGTGGCGGCGGTGGTCCCAATCGTTGAAATCACCGACCACGCTGACAAAGCGGGCGTTGGGTGCCCAGACGGCAAAGTGCACGCCGTTCGCGCCCTGATGCTCAATCAGATGCGCGCCCAGCTTGTCGAACAGCCGCAGGTGGGTGCCCTCGGCGATCAGTAAATCGTCGGTGGGGCCCATCACCGGGCCGAAGCTGTAGGGATCGGTGATCCACCATTCGTGGGCGCCTGCCGTGCAGCGATACTTGACCGGCTGCGGCTTGCCCTTGACCTTACCCTCGAACAGGCCGCGCGCATCAACTTGGCTCAGCTTGCCGAGCGAGTTGCCTGCCAGATCGTGTGCCTCTGCCGTTTCGGCCCCCGGCAGAACTGCGCGCGCAAAGCTGCCTTCCGGCCCCTCGTGGACGCCAAGCAGGGCAAAGGGATCGGCGTGCGTCCCTTCCACCAATGCAGCAATAGCCTCTCCAGGCGGCTTCATTTTGTTATTATACTTTCCAGATGTCCTTCGCATATTCCGCGATGGTGCGGTCGGACGAGAACCAGCCGACATTGGCAATGTTGTGCAGCGCAGACTTGCGCCAGCCCTGTTGATCGTTCCAGCGCCGGTCGACTTCGCGCTGCGCGGCGGCATAGCTGTCAAAATCGGCGGCGAGCATGAACCAGTCGCTCGAATAAAGCTGGCCCATCAGTTCGGTGTAGCGGTGCGGATCATCGGGCGAGAATACACCCGACGATATTGCCTCGACCGCCTGAAACAGCTCTTTGCTGCCCTCGATCACTTCGCGCGGGTTATAGCCATTGGCCCGCTTTTCGGCGACTTCATCGGCGGTCAGGCCGAAGATGATGATGTTGTCATCACCCACCCGGTCCTTGATCTCGATATTGGCACCATCGAGCGTGCCGATGGTCAGCGCCCCGTTGAGCGCGAACTTCATGTTGCCGGTGCCCGAAGCCTCCATGCCCGCGGTGGAAATCTGCTCTGAAAGGTCCGCCGCCGGGATGATCCGCTCGGCCAGAGTGACGTTGTAATTCGGCACGAAGACGACCTTGAGCAGTCCGCCAACCGAAGGATCGGAATTGACCCGCCGCGCGATGTCATTCGCCAGTTTGATGATCAGCTTGGCGTTGTGATAGCTTGAAGCCGCCTTGCCGCCGAAGATCTTGACCCGCGGCACCCAGTCGCGCTCCGGATGGCTGCGGATCTGGTCATAGAGCGCGACTGTCTCGACCAGGTTGAGCAACTGCCGCTTGTATTCGTGGATGCGCTTGATCTGGACATCGAACAGGGCATCGGGGTTGAGCCGGATACCGGTGAGGTCTTTTAGATGCCCAGCAAGCGCGACCTTGTTGCTGCGCTTCACCTCGGCAATGCGTTCGCCCAGCGCGGCATCCCCGGCAAGGGCGTTGAGCGCGGAAAGCTTCTCCGCATCGTCAAGGAAAGCATCGCCAATGGCATCGCGGATGGTCGAGGTCAGCCCCGGGTTGCACTGCTGCAACCAGCGGCGCGGGGTGACGCCGTTGGTCTTGTTGTTGATCTTGCCGGGATAGAGTTTGTGCAGCGATGAAAACACCGTGGTCTTCATCAGTTCGGTGTGCAGCGCGGCGACGCCGTTGACGCTGTGCGCCCCGGCGAAGGCGAGGTTGGCCATGCGCACGCGCCGGTCACCACCCTCGTCGATCAGCGAGATCGCGGCGACCTCGCCATCGTCCATCTTGAGCTTGCGCGCCTCACGCAGCACGCGGGAGTTGATCGCGTAAACGATCTGCATGTGGCGCGGCAGCAGGCGTTCGAACAGTGGCAACGGCCAGCTTTCCAGCGCCTCGGGCAGCAGGGTGTGGTTGGTATAGCCCACGGTTGCCCTCGTGATCTCCCAAGCCTCGTCGAATTCGAGCGCGTGGACATCGACGAGCAGGCGCATGATCTCTGCCACGGCGACCGCCGGGTGGGTATCGTTCAGCTGGATCGCGGCCTTGTCGGGCAGGGTGCGGATATCGCCGTGATACTGCACGTGGCGGCGCACGATGTCCTGAATCGAGGCCGAGGTGAAAAAGTACTCCTGCCGCAGCCGCAGTTCCTGTCCCGCGGCGCTGGAGTCAGCGGGATAGAGTACCCGCACCAGACTTTCAGCGCGCGCTTCTTCGAGCAGCGCGCCAACGTGGTCGCCAGCGTTGAAGGCATCGAGCCGGATCGGATCGATCGCATTTGCGGTCCACAGCCGCAGCGTGTTCACCCGCTTGCCGCGCCAGCCGACCACCGGCGTATCGACCGCAGTAGCCTCAACCGATTCCGCCGGGTGCCATTCGACAGAATCGCCCTTGGCGACCACCTCGCCGCCATAGCCGATCCGATAGCAGCTCTCGCGCCGTTCAAATTCCCAAGGGTTGCCGTGCGCCAGCCATGTTTCGGGCAGTTCAACCTGCCAGCCATCGTCGATCCGCTGGCGGAACATGCCGTTAACATAGCGGATGCCATAGCCGTAGGCCGGTATGTCGAGGCTCGCGAGGCTTTCCATGAAGCAGGCGGCGAGGCGGCCAAGCCCGCCGTTGCCCAGCGCCGCGTCCGGTTCCAGCTCTTCGAGCGCGGAAAGCTCAAGGCCATAGGTGCGCAGCGCCTGTTCCATCTCGCGTGCCAGACCCAGGTTTGAAATCGCATCGCGCAGCAGGCGGCCGATCAGGAATTCAAGGCTGAGATAATAGACCCGCTTGCCGCCGGCATCATAGGTCCGCCGGGTCGATGCCATCCACAGGTCGATCACTTCGTCGCGCAGGGCGAGCACAGCGGCGGTGAACCAGTCATGCTGTTTCGCCGCGCGTTCGTCCTTGCCAACCCGGTGGCGCAGGACATCCAGGATTCGGGCTTCAAGCACGGCGGTTTTGGGATTGGAACTGGACGGCACGGACTTCGGTCTCCTTGGCATCAGTTACGCACGTGCCGGATCCGGTTGGACCCCGCCCGCCTGCAAATTGCCGCTCAGTTATTCTCTTCCCCAGTGCAAAGACTATGCCGCCTGCCGACGCAGGAGCAACCACCGAATTGCATTCGGATTCGTATTCATGATCTTTTTTGGACCATAGGCGGTTGCCAAGCTGTCTTCCGCCATCGAAGCTGGCGAGCAATGAACACCAAGACCTCCAGTGATCTGCATGAACTGGCCGCTGCAGCCGGGCTCGAGCGATACTGGCGTGACGTCGACGGGCGCGATCAGGTTGTTTCTGATGGAGCGCTGGCGGCAATCCTTTCCGCACTGGGCTACGAAACCGGCTCTGCGCGCAAGATACGGTCAGGGCTGGAGCGGATTGCTGAGCGGGACCGCGCTTTGCCGCCGCTTCTGATCACCGAAGTTGGTGTGTCTACGCCCTTGCCAACCAAGGCGACCATTGCCGAGCTGACGGATCAGAGCGGAGTAACCCGCCCGATTGCGATCGTCGAAGGCATGCTCGCGGCAGTCGATGCGCCGGGATATTATGACCTGAGCTTTGCGGGAGGCACTTGCTGGTTGGCGGTTGCACCTTTGCGTTGCCCTTTGCCCCGGCAAACAGAGGCGCGGTTGTGGGGAACCTCGCTGCAAATCCAGTCCCTGCGCGGAACCGCCGCAAAGGCCTTCGGCGGGCTGGGCGAGCTGGCGGGCGCGGTGCAAGCGCTCGGTGCGCGGGGCTGTCAGGCGGTGGCGATCAATCCGGTCCACGCGCTGCTTCCCGGCACAGGTGATGACTACAGCCCCTATTCGCCGTCGAGCCGGACCTACCTGAACGCGGCTATCGCCGATCCCGAGCTGCTGGGTCTGCCGCCCCTGCGTGCGAGTTCCGGCGGCGACTTGATCGACTGGCCCACCGCACTGCCCGAACGCCTGCAGGCGCTGCGGGCGAGCTTTGCCGCGATGAGCCATGAACAGCGGGCGCGCATTCCAGCGGCGGATAGCGGGCATTATCGCCATGCACTTCACGATGCGCTCTACTGCCACTTCCGGGCCAAAGGCGCAGCAGACTGGCGCAGCTGGCCCAAGCGGTTTCGCGATCCGGATAGTGCCGCCGTCAGGCAGTTCGCCGAGCAGAATGCCGATGAAATCGCCTTCCACCTCTATGCCCAGTGGCTGACACGTGAAGGGCTGGCCAATGTGCAGGCCATCGCCAGGCAGAGCGGCATGGGCATCGGCCTGATAGCCGATCTGGCGGTCGGGGTGCGCCCAGGTGGCAGCGATTGCTGGTCGATGCCCGGGGTGATGCTGTCAGGCCTGACCATCGGCGCGCCGCCCGATCCGCTTGGGCCGCTCGGGCAGAACTGGTCGATCACCGGCTATTCGCCCGACGGCCTGCGCGCGAGCGGATATCAGCCGTGGATCGCCATGTTGCGCTCGGCCTTGCGCGCTTCAGGCGGGCTCAGGATCGACCACGCCTTTGGCCTGTCGCGGCTCTGGGTCATCCCCGAAGGCGGCGAATGCGCGGACGGGGCCTACTTGAACTTCCCGTTTCAGGACATGGTGCGGCTTGTCACTCTCGAGGCCCATCTCGCCGACGCCATGATCATCGCGGAGGACTTGGGCACGGCTCCATCCGGCTTCACCCATGCGGTTACCGAGCGCAACATGCTCGGTATGCGCGTGCTGTGGTTCGAGCGTGCAGCCGATCACGGCTTCATCGGCGCGCATGACTATCCCGCCAATTGTGTCGCGATGACCGGGACGCATGACACACCCACCGTCGCCGGATGGTGGCGCGGGCGCGATCTGGACTGGGCGGATCAGCTCGGGCGCTTGCCCGCAAACGTCGATCGCGAGCAGGCGGAGCGCATCCGTGACTGGGATCGCGGCCTGCTGTGGTCGACGATTGGCGAGGGGACGCGTCCCGCGCCAGACAATCCGGCTCCGGTTGTTGATGCCGCTCTGGCCCATGTCGGCAATTCACCGGCTCTGCTTGCCATCGCGCCGGTCGAGGATCTTCTGGCGGACATCGAGCAGCCCAATCTGCCGGGGACAATCAGTGAACACCCCAATTGGCGACGCAGGCAAGCGGCTCCGCTCGAGGAATTGCTGGGCCAGCCAGAGACCTTGCAGCGGGTCGCCGCCATCGCGCAACGGCGGTGATGCCAGCCATCGGCCCCTGAACTGAACGCGAGAAAGCCCCCGCTTGCGCGGAGGCTTTCCGAATAGCTGGTTGGGTTCCACCAGCTCTTCTAACGGGCGATCAGTATCGGGCGATCAGGGCTTGGGCGTAGCTGCATCCGCTGAAGGCGTGGCCGTTACGGTTGAAGTCGGGCCGGGTACGGGGACCACGATGGTCGTGGTGCTGGTCGGGCCGGGAACCGGAACCACCTCTGTCACGATGGCTTCGGTAGAGGTTACGACGGCGGGATAATTATTTTCCTGCTTGCAGCCAGCGAGCGCAAGGACGGCAAAACCGCTCAGGATCGACACTTTGGAAATATAGCGCATATCATTGCCCCATCAGGACCACGGTTGTGCGGTCTTGGGGTAAACGTGGTGACTGGCGGAATGTTCCAATAGCCAGCGAAGAGGCGAATAATCGGGACTGTTTCTATTTCGCCTCAGCCAATGCAGCCGCTGTTTCGGCGGAGAGCCAGTCACGCGGACCGGCCACGCGCCAGACCTCGCGGCCTTGCGAATCATAGAGTACCGATAGTGGATAGGCCTGGGCGCCGAACTGCTTGGTCAGCTCGCCTTCGGGATCGATCCATGGGGCGAGCACTTTGATGCCGTGGTCCTTGAGGAAGCCGGGCACCTGCGCGGTGCTTTCCTTGTCTTCCTGATTGACGGCGAGCACCTGCAGCTTGCCCTCTGCCGCCAGCTTGTCGAGCTGCGGCAGCTCGGCAACGCAGGGCGCGCACCATGTTGCCCAAAGGTTGATCAGCAGCGGCTTGCCCTTCAGGCTGGAGAGCGTGACTGACTTGCCTGTGGTGTCCGACAGTTTGAACTCGGGCATTTCGCTGCCCTTGTGGCTGCGGTCGATCGCGCCTTCATCTGCACCGGGCAGGGCCACGCTTTCGCTTGCTTGCGGTTGCGCGCCGCTGCCACTTTGCCTATCGCAGCCCCCGGCCAGAAGGCACAGGCCGATAGCGGGACCAAGGACGGCGATTTTGAGCGAGCGGGATACAGCCAAGGGAAGCTCCAACCAGATGTGGGGCGGACGCTTTGCCGAAGGGCCGAGCGCAATCATGCGCGAGATAAACGCCTCGATCCCCTTCGACAAGGCGCTGTGGCGGCAAGACATCGCTGCGAGCAAGGCCCATGTCGCCATGCTGGGTGCGCAGGGCATCGTCTCGGCAGAGGACGCAGCTGCGATTTCGGCTGGTCTCGGCACGGTTGCAGCCGAATATGCTGCCAATGGTGTGCCCGAAGACTGGGCGCTCGAAGACATTCACATGACCACCGAAAGCCGCTTGGCCGAGCTGATCGGGCCGGTTGCCGGACGGCTCCACACCGCGCGCAGTCGCAACGATCAGGTGGCGACCGACTTCCGCTTGTGGGTGCGCGATGCGATTGATGAGGCGCTCAGCGGCCTGAACGCGCTGCAAGTCGCGCTGGTAACCCGCGCTGGAGAGCACGCGGCATCGATCATGCCCGGCTTCACCCACCTGCAAACCGCGCAGCCGGTGACGCTCGGGCATCACCTGATGGCCTATTACGAGATGGCCGCGCGTGACGTTTCGCGCTTTGCCGATGCCCGCGCACGGATGAACCGCTCGCCGCTGGGCGCTGCGGCGCTGGCCGGTACCGGCTTTCCGATTGACCGCAATGCCACTGCCAAGGCGCTGGGTTTTGCTGGCCCGACTGCCAACAGCCTCGATTCGGTGTCAGACCGCGATTTCGCGCTCGATTACCTGATGGCCGCCAGCCAATGCGCGCTGCACCTCAGCCGCCTTGCCGAGGAATTCATCATCTGGGCGAGCCAACCCTTCGGCTTCGTGCGCCTGCCGGACAGTCTTTCGACCGGCAGCTCGATCATGCCGCAGAAGAAGAACCCCGATGCGGCAGAGCTCGTGCGCGGCCATTCGGGGCGGATCACCGGTTGCCTCGTTAGCCTGATGATGACGATGAAGGGGCTTCCTCTGGCCTATTCGAAGGACATGCAGGACGATAAACCGCCGGTGTTCGAAGCGGCTGGCCTGCTCACCCTGTGCCTTGCCGCGATGACCGGCATGGTCGAGGCGACCACTTTCCGCACCGAGCGGATGCGCGCTGCGGCAGAGCTGGGCTATGCCACCGCCACCGATCTGGCGGACTGGCTGGTGCGTCAGGCCGACATTCCCTTCCGCGAAGCACACCACATCACCGGGGCGGCAGTAAAGCTCGCGGAAAGCCGCGGCGTGGCGCTCGATGCCTTGCCGCTGGCAGACCTGCAGGCCATCGATGCGCGCATCGATGAACGGGTCTTTGCCGCACTTTCGGTTGAAGCATCAGTCGCTGCGCGCGCCAGCCATGGCGGAACCGCGCCGATTGAGGTAGGCAAGCGCGTTGCCGAAGCGCGCCTGGCGCTGGGGCTGGAGTGATGGCTATGCTGCGCAACGTTGCAATTCTGGCTCTGGTTGCCGCGCTATCGGCCTGCGGCGTTGCCCGGCCGCTCAAACCTGTCGCGGGAAAACAGTTGCCCGTCGCGCCGATGGGCCGGGAAACGCGCCCCACGGCCGATGAACTGCTCAAGGTCGAGACTCAGGCAGCCCCGGCCCGTAACATTGAACTTCGCGCCAAATCGGAAGACCGCAAAGACGATCCTTTCGATCTGCCGCCCAAGTAATCTGATCAGGACATTTCGTGGATCACTTTGAACTGAAGAACGGCGTCCTCCACGCCGAAGACGTAGCTTTGACCGCTATTGCCGAGGCGGTGGGTACGCCGGTCTATGTCTATTCGCGCGCCACGCTGGAACGCCATGCCCGGGTCTTTGCCGAGGGCCTTGCTGGCGTGCCGGACAAGCACATTGCCTTTGCCGTGAAATCGAACCCCAACCTCGCCGTGCTGCGCGTGCTGGCGCGTGAGGGCTATGGCGCTGACGTGGTCTCGGGCGGCGAGATGGACCGCGCGCTGGCGGCGGGCATGCCTGCGGCAGACATCGTTTTTTCCGGCGTTGGCAAGACGGCAGCGGAAATGAAGGCCGCCTGCGCGGTCGGGCTTGGCCAGTTCAACCTCGAAAGCGAGGAAGAAGGTGTGGAGCTGGCGGAAATCGCGGCTCAAATGGGGGTTAAGGCCACAGCAACGCTACGGGTCAATCCTGATGTTGATGCGGGAACCCACGCCAAGATTTCCACTGGCAAGGCCGAGAACAAGTTTGGTGTGGCCTATGATCAGGCGGCGGCGATCTATGCCCGGCTGTCGGCGCTGGAAGGGCTGAACCTGCGGGGCCTTGCGCTGCATATCGGCAGCCAGATCACTTCGCTCGAACCCAGTCGCGCGGCTTTCGCCAAGATGGGCGGCCTGATGCGAGAATTGCGCGCGGCAGGCTTCACTGTCAGCCACATGGACCTCGGCGGCGGGCTCGGCGTGCCCTACCAGATCGGCGCTCAGCTTCCGGGGCCGGCTGAATATGGCGCAATGGTGGCCGAGGTGACCGGCGATTGGGGCGCGACGATCATGTTCGAACCCGGCCGGGTTATCACCGGCAACGCAGGCGTTCTGCTGACCGAGGTCATCCGGGTGAAGCCCGGCGTTACCGCACCCTTTGTCGTGGTCGATGCCGCGATGAATGACCTTGTTCGCCCTGCCATGTACGATGCCTGGCATGATTTCGCCGCAGTGCGCCCCACTGGCGAGCGGATGGTGGCCAACATTGTCGGCCCGATCTGCGAGAGCAGCGATACCTTTGCCATGGGCCGCGATATTGACGTTGTGGCGGCAGGCGATCTTGGCGTGTTCCGGACAGCTGGTGCCTATGGCGCGACGATGGCCAACACGTACAACAGCCGACCGCTCGTGCCCGAAGTCATGGTCGATGGCGATAAGTGGGCGATAGTCGCCGAGCGGATCGAGCCCGCGACGATCCTTGCTGCCGAACACGTGCCGGACTGGCTGCGATGAGCAATTCGCTTCCCTTGTTCCATGTGATTGCCGGCAAGCCGGTGATCGTGGTGGGCGAAGGAGAAGCGGGCGAAGCGCGGCGGCGTCTGGTCGAGCGTGCTGGCGGCGTGATCGTTGGCGAGGACAATGCCGAGGCGCGGCTGGCCTTTGTTGCGCTTGACGAGCCTGAGGCAGCGGTGGCGCGGTTGAAAGCGCGCGGTCTGCTGGTCAACGCAACCGACCGCCCCGACCTCTGCGATTTCACCGTCCCGAGCCTGCTCGAGCGCGGGCCGGTGCAGGTCGCGGTGGGTACGGGCGGCGTTTCGGCTGGCCTTGCCAAGTGGCTGCGCCTGCGGCTGGAGGCCTTGCTCCCGCAGTCACTCGGGGCGCTCGCGGAAGCATTAGGGGCATCGCGTGCAGAGCTACGTAAGCGCTACCCAAGCGGAGCTGAGCGGCGACGCGCACTCGATTCGGCGCTAGAGCAGGGCGGCCCGCTCGATCCACTCGATCCTGACAGCGCCAGCCGGGTTGCTAATTGGCTGGCGGGGGTAACTGCACCTGTTCCGGGGACCCATGAAATCCACCTGCGCAGCGCCGATCCGGATGACCTGACCCTGCGTGAGGCGCGGCTGCTGGGAACGGCCGATTTGATTTGCCACGATGCGGGCGTATCTGATGAAATCCTCGCGCGAGCCCGGGCTGATGCGATCAGATGCGTCTTGACCAAAGGCCAGAATATCCCTGAAATTTCAGGTACCAAGGTCATCCTGCGCGCGCCTTGAGCGGAGCGATTACAGGGTTTTAATTTCAATTGATGCCGCGCGACAGGCACCCCGGTGGCCGAGACAAACCCGTCTCGAGCAGCCTTGGGGTATTCCTATGATCCTGCCTTTGATCGACGTGGCGTCACTGCCAAGTCTTGATACCGTAACCGGCATTTTCGGCAGCCTTGTGCCGCATGCCGGACCCTATGATTCGGCTGGCGACGAAATCGTCATCCTGATGGTCTTCCTCTATGACCTTCTCTACCCCGACAATAAGTGATCCGGCCAAGGTTTGACTTCCTTCGGATAGGCGAGCGCTCATGAAATCAGGAACAGAATTTGCCGCTCTGCGGGCCGATCCCGGCTTGCAGCGGAAGGCTCAGCAAGGACTGGTTTCGGCGCTCGCCGATTGGCAGGCAGGGCCGCGCGCCGCGCCGGTTCTGGCGGAGTTCAGCCGGTTTGCAGCGGGCTGTGACCTGGCCGAAGCCGGGGCGCTGGCCGAACTTTTTGGTGGCGACCGGGCCGAGGCCGCCCGCAACTTCATCGCGCCGCTGGTCACCGCCTGGAGCACCGCGCTGGCCCGGCAGCCGTTTGGCATTGCACCGCTGCGCCATGTCGCCAACACGGCTTCCTCCAGCCTGTTGCTCGCCGCCGAGCGGGACACGATCTTTACGCTGGTCGCGCTCGATGGTGCCGCGCCGGCCGCTGCACCTGCCGCCACTTCTGCCAGTTTCGCCAGCGGCGAGGTGTGGGAGGTGATCATCTCCGGATCGGGAAAGGGCCGCCTGATCGAACGCTGCGGCGAGACCTTGACCCAACACGCCATCGATCTGGAGCCGGGCCTGTCGCTCGGTCGCGACCCGAATCGCGAGGCACTGCTGGTCGACAGGGTGGAAGGCGCAATAGTGCTGCTCCGCCTCCAGCGCCGGGGCAATACCAACGAACCACGCCGGGAGTTCGCTCTCGACGATGGCCGTCTGCTCCGTCAGGCCAGTGCCACGCCGGTCGAGAGCCGCCACGAGGTGGCCGTTGCCTTGCTCGGAAAGATGGGACGCAAGGATGCCGTGCCGGTGCTGGCAGAGCTTGCCCGCGACGAGGGTCACGGCACCTCGCTGCGCTGGCAGGCCCTGCGCGAATGCCTCGGGCTCGATACCCGCACCGGCTTCTGCACGCTGAGCGAGATTGCGCGAGGCGAAGGCGATCCGCTGGCGCTGCCGGCGGGAGCCTTGCGGGCGCAATTGCTCGAAACCTACCCCCAATTGGCGGAGATCGACCTGTGCCGCGCGTAATTGACCTTGCCGATGATGCGTCCTGCAGCCTTGCCGAATGCGCCGAGGCGCTGGGAGAACAAGGCTTTGATCCGCTGGACGAGGAAAGCCTGCACCACGGGGCAAAGTGGCTGCGGCGGCTGGGCAACAATGCGGAGTTCCTCGGTGATCTGCTGGTCAAAAACCTCGCCAGCCGCCACCGCGAGGAGGATGGCGATCAGGCCTATGGACCGCAATCGATCGTACTTTCGTCACACCGGGGTGACTGCTTCCTGCGCGCCAATATCTGGCCGGCGAAGGACGATCCGCTGCTGACCGCCAGCGGGCGCTCCTCCTTCCTCTATGACATGGCGCACGATCACAATTTCCACTTCCTCACCCTCGGCTATTTCGGCCCGGGGTACTGGAGCGACTACTACGAGTTCGATTATTCCGAGGTCTCTGGTTTTGCTGGGGAGCCGGTGAACCTGATCCCCAAGGGCCGCCAGCGGCTCGAACCGGGCAAGCTGATGCTTTACCGCGCGCACCATGATGTGCACCGGCAGTTACCCGCCGACGCCATGTCGGTTTCGATCAATGTGATGCACACCAACCCGATCATGGGCTGGCTCGACCAGTACAGGTTCGATGTCGAGGCGGGGACGATTGGCGGGATAGTCAATTCCGGATCGACCGAGGCCTTCCTGCGCATCGCTGTCGCCATGGGCGGCGAAGAGGCGCTGGACATGGCCGAACGCTTCGCCGTCTCGCACCCCAGCGACCGGATGCGGCTGACCGCTTTCGGTGCGCTGGCTTCGGCGCAGGTGGACGCTACCTCGCGCGATAGCGTCTGGGCGCGGGCCGAACGCTCGGGCAGCCGTCTGGTTTTGATGGAAGCCAAAGCGCGGCGCATGGCGCTGGCATAACAGGCTAGAAGCTCGGTGCAGGCGGGGGGGGCGAAGGGTCGCAACCTCTGCCTGTGCCGGGGACGGTGAGGCCTAAAACCCCCCGCCCGCCAGAGCGTCAATCGCAGCCTGCAGGATCACCGCTGCAGCCGCCGCGTCGATCCGTTCGGCGCGTTTGGCGCGGCTGAGGTCGTAGGCGATCATGCCGCGTTCGGCGCTGGCGGTGGACCAGCGTTCGTCCCACAGCAGGATCGGCAGGCCGAGCGGCTCAAGGTTCCTGGCATAGGCGCGGCTCGATTGGCTTCGCGCCCCTTCGGTGCCGTCCATGTTGATCGGCAGGCCGATTACCACGCCCTTGATCGCCCGCTCGGCGATCAGCGCGGCGATGGCGCCTTTGTCGGCTGTGAACTTGCCGCGGGTGAGCGTCTTGCCCGGGCTGGCAAAGCGCCACCCGGCGTCGGCAAAGGCCGTTCCGATGGTCTTGGTGCCAAGATCAAGCCCGATCAGCGCGCCGCCAGCGGGCAGGGCGTCGCGGAATTCAAGAACGCCGGTAGTGATCAATCGGCTAACGTATCTACATTGTCAGGGTGAGACGCATGCCACTGCGCCTCATGCCGCACCGAGTGACGTTCAAGCAGGATCTTGATCATTGCCACCAGCGGATCGGCCAGCGCCAGCCCGATCAGGCCAAACAAGGTACCCATCACCAGCTGCGCACCCAGAACCAGTGCGGGTGCGAGGTCGACAGTCTTGCGGGCGATGTAGGGTGCGATCAGGTTGCCGTCGATCAGGTGCAGGACGAAATAGACGGCGATGCAGTACAGCCCCATCTCGGTGCCGCCGGAAAAGCCGACAAGCACCATGATCACCCCGGAAATCGGCGCGCCGATGTTGGGCAGGAATGACAGCACGCCGGTCAGCAGACCCAGCAGGGCGGCCATCGGCACGCCGTAAATGCCCAAAGCCAGGCCAATAGAGGTGCCTTCGATCACCATGCCGAGCAGTCGCCCGGCCATCAGGCGGCGCAGCGATCGGCCCATTTCTGCGGCGGTGGCGTGAAAATGTGCCCGCTCGCTCATCGGCAGCATCCAGGCGAGGCCGCGCTGGTAGAGCCGGGGTTCAGCCGCGATGTAGATGCCCAGCACGATGATCAGCAGCAAGGTCGTGACTGCGCCGATCAATCCGCCGAGCGCCGAAGTAACCTGGCCAAGCCCGCTGGCTGCCTGCTCGACGATGCCCTGGATGCCCTTTTCATCAAGCTTGGGGAAATGGGCAGTGTCGATGCGCATGCCGTGCGCCCTGAACCATGTTAGCGCGCGGGTGATCTGGGTGGTGATGATCGGCGGAAGCTGCGCCGCCTGCTCGGCGATCTGGCCACCGGCAAAATTCACCATCCACGCGAGGAAACCAACCGCCGCAAAAATCACGATTGCCACCCGCCAGCCACGGGCGATCGGCAAAACGCGTCCCAGCAAGCGCGCGCCGCCGTCAATTGTTGCGGCAAAGACCATGCCGCCGAAGATCACCAGCAGCGGCTCTGCGAGATAGACGATCAGTGCGACCAGCCCGGTCATGCCGATCCACACCGCCGCACGCTTCATTTCAAGCCGGATCGCCGGATCAGCATAGTCGGTGGGGCCGGCCTTGCGCGTCAACGTAGGCAGCGGCGGCGGGGGAGGAGGCGGGGCAGGCAGTTCGGCGTTATCGCTCATGGGCGGTTACCGGGGTTTTCGTGAGGCACGATTGCCGGGCGCAGACTGCTCCAGGCGCGGCCTGAACGCAAGGCTCCCCACCAGGTAAGCGGGTTCAGGCTTTCCTTGCCGTTGAACGAAAAGGTGATGAATTCAGCGCGCCCGCCAATGTCGGAGAGGGGGACGGGGCCGCCAAGCCCGTTTTCAGAAGCCGGAACCCGGCTATCCGCCGAATGATCGCGGTTGTCGCCCATCAGGAAGACGTGGCCTGCCGGAATGGTGATCTCGGCCATATCGTCATTGGGCTCGTCATCGGTATCGAAGGTGAGGAAGGTCGCGCCGTTGGGCAGGGTTTCGCGCCAGGTCGGCAGTTCGATCGCCTCGCTGCCATCGGGCAGCTTGATGGTCGGGCGGCCGAAAGTGGCATAGCAATATTCGCTGCCATAGCCGCTGTCGCAGCGCAGATCCTTGTCGGCAGCGATGCGCAGTGGCGGCTCCATCATCCGCGTGATGGGCTTGCCGTTCAGGATCACCTGACCGCGCACCAGCGCGATCCGGTCACCCGGCAGACCGATCACCCGCTTGATCAGGTCTTCCTTGCGATTGCGCGGCACGACGATGACGATGTCGCCATATTCGGGCGTGCCACCCATCAGCCGCCACTTGCCGCGCGGCAGCAGGTGAAAGCTCGCCGAGGACCAGTTCCAGCCATAGGGATACTTGCTCACCACCAGCCGGTCACCCACCAGCAGGTTGGGCATCATCGAGATCGACGGGATATAGAACGGCTTTGCGACGAGGCTGTGGAAGGCGAGCACGCCGAGCAGCATCAGCGCGAGGCCGCGCACCTCGCCCTTCCAGTCGACCCTGTCCTTGGCGGCTTCAACAGCGGTGGGGACATCCGCTGACGTGGGGACACCGTATTCGGTGTCACCTTTCTTTGCGCCGTCGGGTGCCTGTACAGGGGACACCGAGTACGGTGTCCCCGCGTCATGTTGTTGCTCAGTCATATTGGCCTTGCTTCAATAATCACAAAGGCCTGCGCCCATGGGTGATCGTCAGTGAGTGTCAGGTGAACGTGGGCTTCATGGCCGGGGGGCGTGATCGCCGCAAGCCTTGCCGCCGCCCCGCCGGTGAGCGCGAGCGTCGGCGCGCCAGACTTCATGTTGACCACGCCGATGTCCTTCATGAACACCCCCGCCTTGAAGCCGGTGCCGACGGCCTTGGAAAAGGCCTCCTTGGCGGCGAAGCGTTTGGCGAGGGTTCCGGCCTTGGTGAAGGGACGCTTGGCAGCCTTGGCGATTTCAACCTCGGTGAACACGCGCTGTTCAAAGCGCTCGCCGAAACGGTCCAGCGAGTGCTGGATGCGGTCGATGTTGCAGAGGTCTGAGCCGATGGCGATGATCACTGGCCTTTTGCCTCAAATCTTGTCGACGGATAGAATTGTCGGGAAAGATTCGTTGGGAAAACTGCAATAATTGATCGTGACCTTTGTGCCAAAACAATAGGATTTTAGCAGACGCTTCGCACGCTTAAAAAACTGATCGACGGTGACAGCCTGGTGGTCATTCGTTCCCGGCCCGCCAAACATCAGCATGATTTGGTCTGTCTCAGTCAGCAGCCTAATCGTGCCACCATTGGAGGCGGGCTGATATTGCCCATAGCCTCCTGATCGCGCGGCCTCATAGCTGTTTGTGCCGTTCCAGGCATAGTAGTCCACCACTCCAGTAATTGTCTGCACTGGGCCTGCCTTTTTCATATATTCCGCCTTGCAAGATCGTGCTTCCACACCGCGTCGAAGTTGATCACCGCGCCGCATCCATAAGTTCGCGCATCCGCCGCACGGCGTGGTCGAGGCCAGTGAAGATAGCCTCGCCGATCAGGTAATGCCCGATATTGAGTTCGGCGAGCTGCGGGATCGCGGCGACGGGCTGGACGTTGTCAAAGGTCAGCCCGTGCCCGGCGTGCGGCTCGATGCCGTTCTTGGCGGCGAGCGCGGCCATGTCAGTCAGACGGCGCAGTTCGGCCGCTTGGGCCTCGCCTGTCGCATGGGCATATTCGCCGGTGTGCAATTCCACCACCGGCGCGCCGAGCCGCATCGCGGCCTCGATCTGGCGCGGTTCGGGGGCGATGAACAGGCTTACCCGGATGCCGGCGTCGGTCAGCCGCGCAACGATGGGGGCCAGCCGGTTGTGCTGCCCTGCTGCGTCCAGCCCGCCCTCGGTGGTGCGTTCCTCGCGCCGCTCTGGCACGATGCAGGCGGCGTGGGGTTTGTGGCGCAGCGCGATTTCCACCATCTCGTCGGTCGCTGCCATTTCGAGGTTGAGCGGCAGACTGGTCGCCGCCTGAATGCGCGCGAGGTCTTCATCGCGGATATGCCGCCGGTCCTCGCGCAGGTGCGCGGTGATGCCATCGCCGCCCACCGCCGCGACGATCTCGGCCGCGCGTACCGGATCGGGATGGTCACCACCGCGCGCGTTGCGGATCGTCGCAACGTGATCGATGTTCACGCCGAGTCTGAGGCGGGAAGGGGTCACGGGTTTGCCCGGCTTCCGGGCTTGGTGATCGGCACGGCGGCGAGAGCTTCAGGCACCTCATCATCGGCATAAGTGGGAAAGTTGAGCGCGATCAGCGGGAAGAACGGCACGCCAAGGTCTGCTGTCCCTGCCGAGCGATCAACGATCGATGCGGCGGCAACCACTTCGCCGCCCGCCTCTTCAATCGCGCGAATCGCTTCGCGGCTGGAGAGCCCCGTGGTGACAACGTCTTCGACCATCAGCACCTTGTCGCCCTGTTCCAGCGCGAATCCGCGGCGCAGTTCGAAGGTTCCGGTGGGACGCTCGACAAACATCGCCTCGATTCCCAGCGCGCGGCCCATTTCGTGGCCGATAATCACCCCGCCCATCGCCGGAGAAACGACCTTTGTGATGGTTTTGCGCAGGTCACGCGGGATCGTAGCCGCGATAGCAAGCGCCAGACGGCTGGCGCGCTCGGGATCCATCAAAACCCGGGCGCATTGCAGGTAATGCGCCGAGTGGCGACCTGACGAGAGGAGAAAATGGCCTTCCAACAATGCTTTGCTGGCGCGGAACTCGGCCAGTACGTCTTCTTCCTGCATCTTTGCCCTAACTTAAGCGTGCGTGAATTGGTGATTTTCGCGGCAGACATTGTCCTGCATCAAAAATATCCCCTATAGGCGCTTGAGGTGGCTCGCAAGCGTGCGTATAGGCCCCTCCAAATCAGCCACCCGGGGGCGAGTGGGGGCTCGATCAGGCCATACTCGCCCGCATTGGAAAGCGGAAAGCGCAACAGTGATGACTTATGGCGAAATGGCCCGGCGTTCGGGTTTGGCTCTCAA
>CANFXW010000003.1 GCA_947451145.1 Sphingomonadaceae bacterium
GCAAAGGGACTGTGGCGCGCAGCCTTTCCCTCGGCTAATGCAGTGTCATAATGATCGGACCTCGCATCCTGCTGATCGTCGGTGGCGGCATCGCGGCCTATAAGGCCTGCGAGCTCGTGCGCCTGATCCGCAGGGGTGGCGGCTCGGTAACCTGCGTGCTGACCGAGGGCGGATCGCAATTCGTCACCGGCATGAGCCTTGCCGCGCTTTCCGAGAACCCGGTGCACACGACGTTGTGGGATTTGAAGAACGAGGCCGAGATGGGCCACATCCGGCTCAGCCGTGAGGCCGATCTGGTGGTTGTCTGCCCGGCTACGGCCAATCTCCTCGCCCATATGGCCGCTGGTATCGCCGACGATCTGGCGACCACGCTGCTGCTGGCGACCGACAAACCGGTGATGGCCGTTCCGGCGATGAACGTGCGGATGTGGGAGCACGCCGCGACCCAGCGCAACGTCCAAACTCTGCGCGAGGCAGGCTGTCTGGTGCTCGATCCCGATGAGGGGGCGATGGCCTGCGGCGAATATGGTCCCGGCCGCCTGCCTGATCCCGAAGTGATCTGGGTGCGGATTTCCGAGCTGTTCACTGGCCCTGATGCCCTGCCGATGCTTGGCCCTCCACTGCCCGAGGAAGAAGGCGAGGAGGAAGAAGAAGGGAGCAGCGGTCTGGGCCTTGGCGGCCTGCTGTCCTCGCTGATCTCGCGCAGCACGAAACGCAAGGCACCATCTCTCGATGATGAAATGACCTTCGACGAGGCCTTCATCGCCGAGGATCCCGATTTCCAGCCGCCCCCCGAAGTGCCGTTTCCTGGCATGGTGGAAGTTCCGGTTCCGGCAACCAGCGGGCCGGTCATGGCGAAAAAGGGCGCGGCGAAAGCTGCTCCGCCCACCGATCCGCAGGCGATCAACCATACCGTTACCAGCCGCCAGTCTGCACCGGAGCCAATTCCCGGCGACGTCCAGCCGGTTGTGCTTGAAGGCGTGGAGGGCGACGATCTGCCGCTCCCCGCCGATGGTCCACTGCAGGGGATGCACATTCTCGTCACCGCCGGGCCGACGCATGAGCCGATCGATCCGGTGCGCTACATCGCCAACCGTTCTTCGGGCAAACAGGGCTATGCTATTGCCGCGGCTGCCGCGCGGCTCGGGGCGAAGGTCACGCTGGTTTCCGGCCCGGTCAATCTGCGCACGCCGCAGGGAGTGGACCGGATCGATGTGGAGACTGCTCAGCAGATGGCAGCAGCCGTAAAGGACGCGCTTCCTGCCGATTGCGCGATCATGGTCGCTGCCGTTGCGGACTGGCGTTCGAAGGATGTCTCGGCAGGCAAGATCAAGAAGCGCGGATCGGCGCCGCCTGTGTTGTTGCTCACGGAGAATCCGGATATCCTGACCTCGGTCGCAGCCGGTCTTCACAAGCCGAAACTGCTGGTCGGCTTTGCAGCGGAAACCGATGATCTGCTCAAGCATGCCGGTGAAAAGCGCACACGCAAGGGCGCGGACTGGATCGTTGCCAACGACGTTTCCAAGGACGTGATGGGCGGCGAGATGAATCAGGTGCATATTGTCACCAAAGACGGTGTCGAATCATTACCATTGATGCCAAAGGGCCAAGTTGCCATGGCTATCATGGAAAGGATTGCCGATGCCCTCGTCCCCGTTGCCACTGAAGACTGACGCTGTTCCGGTATCGGTGAAGCGCTTGCCCCACGGGCAGGGCCTCAACCTTCCCGCCTATGCCACCGCAGGCGCTGCCGGTATGGATGTTCTGGCGGCAGAGGATGTGGCGCTCGCACCCGGCGCGCGGCATGCAGTGGCGACCGGCCTAGCGATGGCTATTCCCGAAGGTTATGAAATTCAGGTCCGCCCGCGTTCGGGCCTCGCGCTGAAGTACGGGATTTCTGTGCCGAACACGCCGGGCACGATCGATTCGGACTATCGCGGCGAGCTGAAGGTCATCCTGATCAACCACGGGTCTGAGCCTTTCGTGATCAGTCGGGGTGACCGGATCGCCCAGTTGGTGCTCGCGCCAGTGGTGCAGGCGGGCTGGGTCGAGGTTGACGAACTCGATGAAACCGTGCGCGGCGCAGGCGGCTTCGGTTCGACCGGAGGCGTGGCTTCGGCCTGAGCCATGGCCGAGGCGCGGACATATCTGCCCAAGCCGATCCGCAACATGATCGCGCTGTCGATCATGGCCGCAGCGATCATGAACCAGATCGACACGACGATTGCCAACGTTGCACTGCCGCACATTCAGGGCACGACTTCGGCATCGCGTGAACAGATCAGCTGGGTCCTGACCAGCTACATCATCGCCATGGCCATCACGACACCGCTCACCGGCTGGCTGGCGGACCGCTATGGCCGCAAGAGCGTCATGATGGTCTCAATCCTGGCTTTCACCCTGGCATCGGGCCTGTGTGGCATATCAACCAACCTCAATGAACTGATCGTGTTCAGGGTGCTTCAAGGCGCAGCGGGTTCCTCGCTCCTGCCGATAGCGCAGGTTGTGCTGATGGATATCAATCCGCCGGAGGAGCGCGGCAAGTCGATGGCCATATTCGGTCTCGGCTTCATCATGGGGCCGCTTGCCGGGCCGCTGCTGGGCGGTTGGCTGACCCAGAACTTTTCCTGGCATTGGGTGTTTCTGATCAACCTGCCGATCGGCATCCTGGCCTTTCTGGGCGTTTCGGCCTTTCTTCCTGACACCCGCGAAGATCACCATAGACCCTTTGACCTGTTCGGATTTGCCTTGCTGGCCGCCGCCATCGGGTCGCTGCAGATGATGCTCGACCGGGGGCAAATGCTCGACTGGTTCGATTCGACCGAGATCTGCCTGTGGGCGGCGCTGTCTGCCCTTTCGTTCTATCTCTTCGCCGTGCATGTCAAAACTGCAGAGCACCCCTTTGTCCGACTGGAAATCTTTGCTGACCGGAATTTTGGCGTGTGCACCGCGCTGGGTTTTTTCGTTGGTGTGATGATGTTCGGCACGATGTCACTGGTCCCGCCGATGCTGGCCGGACTGTTTGCCCAGCCGATCATGAAAGTCGGCATCGCCATGGCACCCCGGGGCTTTGGAACCTTTTGCGCGACAATGGTGGTGGGCAGGGTCATCGGCAAGATCGACATTCGCTATCTCGTGCTGTTCGGCCTGCTGGTGAACGGGTCTTCGTCGTTGTTGCTCTCGACGATGTCGCTGGCGTCGGATGACACTGTTGTCCTGGGTGCCGGCTTCATCAGCGGCTTTGCCATGAGCTTTCTGTTCGTGCCCTTGTCGTCAACGACATTTGCCACTCTGCCCCGGCAGTATCTGAATGAGGGATCGGCGGTATCGACCCTGATCCGCTATATGGGTTCGGCAGGCGGCATTTCGCTCGTCCAGCTGGCGATCACCCGCAATGAGGCACAAGTCCAATCGCGGCTGACCGAAGGAATGACCCCGGATAATCCCGTGGTCGCTCTGGTGCGACCCGATGTCGATTTCTCGGCCGTGGACAGTGCTGGCCGTATGGTGGGCGAAGCCGTGCGACAGGCGATGATGGTCGCCTATGTCGATGTGTTCTGGATACTTGGCATCATGTGCTTTTTCGCAACACCTCTGGTCTTGCTACTGCGCCGTCCGGTCGCTCCGCCCAGTGCCGAACAGATGGCTGAGGTCAGTCACTGATCGAGAGCGGAGACGAAGCTTACTTCTTCTTCTCCGGCGCTACGCTGATCCGAACCGTCTCGCCATTGTGGCCCGGGAAATCCGTGAACAGGGCTTCGACCAGATTGGGTACCAGATACTGCAGGCGGTTTGAAGTTGATGCCGCTTCGGCCTTGCCTTCAAACAGGCGCTTGCCGTCATCCTTGCGATCGATTTTCAGGCTTACGCCGCTGGTGTAGACGGTCTCGCTGTCATAGCCGCCATCGAACCAGGGATCGTACCAGCCATAGCCCCACATGGCGTGCGGGCCAAAGCGGTAGGGACGGCCGTAATAGCCGCCATAGTAACTGCCGCGGCCATAACCGAACCACGGATTCCAGAACGGATCACCGTGGAATCCGGTTGTCGTCACGCGTTGGTGGCCCTTGTCGACGCCATAGTCGAAACGGACGAGCATCTGCGCGTGGGCAGGATCGGAAGGCTGATAGCCAAGCTTCGCCATCTGCGCATCGACCAAACGGGCATACTGGCCGAATTCAATGCCGCCTGCGAGCGCAGCATCGTCTGCCACCACGGCATAGGTCTGGCCCGCAGGCGCCGGCAATTCAGCCTGAAACCGTTTGACCTTGGCGTTGAAGGTTTGGGTGCAAGCGGACACCGCAATCAGAGCAAGCCCGGCTGCAGCAATCTTGGCGCGCGCGGCAAAGGTTTTGGTCATGATCGTTCCCCAGTCTCCAGCGCAAGGCACGTATTCGCTACCAACCGCGCAGGAATTTCTAACAGGCAATCTGGACTAGGAACAAGGGTCTGAACAGGGGTTGAATGTGCCAGTTGCACAATGGGGCAAGAACACGTCCATCCAAGCGAAATCGGCATCCTCAACTGACAGCTTGCCGCGCTGCTAGGCGAGCGCGCAAACTGTCATGCTTGAAGCGCCCACTCTCATCGCACAGAATCCAATCCCGCTGTGCGAGCCCGGTGTCGCGAGTCAGCACGATGCCTTCACTAATGAGCGCTGCCATCTGGCTGAAGCAGCTGATCGAGGTAATCAGCATATCCGATTCGACCAATTCCGCGAATGTCCAGATCGGATCGGCATTGACGAAGCAATGGGCATTCAGATTCTGGAATAGGGCAGCGGATTCAAAATTTTCCTGAGAGAAGACCTTTACTTCGAAAGGTATGCCTTGTTCTTTCAGTGTGGCTGCGGCCTGCGCCAGAACCGTAGTGAAGTATTCGATCGGACTCCATAATTCCGGCCAGTCAACCTGGTCAACGTCGCCTCTGCGCACGTGGACAGCAACAACAAATGGTCCATTTTCACGTTGACCTGCGGCGGCATGATACTTTGCCCTAAGTCCTGCTACGATTTCGTCGTCAAAACTCGCGCTGTCCGATCCATGATAAAGCGATACCATGTCGAGTTGCCACAGCCAGCCGAAATTGAGCAACCGTTCGCCGGGGCGTGCCTGCCGCTCGCCAAGGCCAAGGTTGAAGCGCACTTCCCAAGCCCGGGAATAGTCTGCCTGCGGGAGTGTTGCATGGCCGACGTTGACAAATGGCGTATGGACATAGGTTAGTCCGGCACGGCGTGCGAAGGCTATGGCCGCCACGATCTGCAGAGCTTGCGCGCCTGCCCCCTGAACCACACCGCACCAAGCGCCACTGTCATCAATGCAAGTAAGCCCATTGACCCGCCGCATCCCCAGCAATTCCGGCCAAAAACGCACAAAAAGGCTGAGTGGGCGCGCGCGCAGAATCGTTTCATCAGCCTGGAGTTTGATCGATTTTCGAACTGAAGCGCGAAACCATGCAAGCGAGAAGGAGGCCATGCGTCTCGCTACCCTGAGGCGAGAGCGCGGGCGCAGATAGTTCATCCCCTGACCAGGCCCAGCGCCGCATAGGTCTTATCCAGCGTCGGCACGGCCAGCTTCCGCGCGCGTTCTGCGCCGGAACGCAGGATCGCATCCAGTGCATCCTTGTCCTGGCGCAGGTGGATGAAGCGATCGTTGATCGGCGCGAGCTTGGTGACCAGCAGTTCGCCGAGTGCGGGTTTGAACTTGCCAAAGCCTTCGCCGCCAAATTCGCCCAACACAGCGTCAACGCTCGTCCCCGCCATCGCCGCATAGATGCCGACGAGGTTGGCGGCTTCGGGCCTGCCTTCGAGGCCCGTCTTTTCGGAAGGTAGCGGCTCGGGATCGGTCTTGGCCTTCTTCACCTTGTTCATGATTGCATCGGCATCGTCGGTCAGGTTGATGCGGCTCATGTCGGAAGGATCGGACTTGCTCATCTTGGCGCTGCCATCGCGCAGGCTCATGATGCGGGCGGCTTCGGGCGGGATGATCGGATCGGGCAGGGTGAAGACCGGAGCGTCCTCGCTCGCAAAATCATTGTTGAACTTCTGCGCGATGTCGCGCGCCAGCTCCAGATGCTGCTTCTGGTCTTCGCCCACCGGAACGTGGGTCGCCTGATAGAGCAGCACGTCCGCTGCCTGCAGCACCGGATAGGTGAACAGCGCGATCGAGGCGCCCTCGCGGTTCTTGCCCGCCTTGTCCTTCCACTGTGTCATGCGGTTCAGCCAGCCCATGCGGGCCGTGCCGTTGAGCAGCCATTGCAGTTCGGCATGCTGGGGAACCTGCGCCTGGTTGAACAGGATCGAGCGGCTGGGGTCGATCCCGCAGGCGACCAGAGCGGCAGTCATCTCGCGGGTATTGGCGGCGAGCTCGGTCGGCACGTGCGGCTGGCTGATTGCGTGCAGATCGGCGAGGAAGAACAGACACTCACCCTGCTCCTGCATGGCAACCCAGTTGCGGATCGCCCCAAGGTAGTTGCCAAGGTGGAGATTGCCCGTGGGCTGGATGCCGGAAACGACGCGCATTGAACTGGTCCGCTCTATCAGGAGGCGCGCTTGCGCCGGAGGAATTTGATATCGTCCCGGGTAAAGGCCCCGAGAATGAATGTGAGAGCCCCATAGACGAGGCCGCCTGCCGAAACCAAGAGGCCAAGTGCAAGGAAGCGCACAGCCCAAGCGCCGTGCAGATAAGGGGTCAGCACCCCTTGCGTCATCCACAGCACGCCGCCCATCGCCAGCGCCGCGAGCAACAGCCGCCAGGCCCGGCGCTTCAACCGCGCGTCGGCGGTGAAGTGGCCGCGCTTTTGCAGAGTGAAATAGAGCAGGGCCACGTTCACCGTCGAAGCAACCGCGGTCGCCAGCGGCGGGCCCATATGCTGCAGCGGCACGATCAGCGCGAGATTGAGTGCAAGGTTCACCAGCATCGAGATTACCGCGAAACGCACCGGCGTTTTGGTGTCATGCCGCGCATAGAAGCCCGGGGTCAGCACCTTGACCAGCACATAGCTCGGCAGGCCGATCGAAAAGGCGGCGAGCGCTTGCGCGGTGAAGTGCACGTCCGCCGCATCGAACTTGCCATAGCCGAACAGCCCGGCGGCAATCGGCTCTCCGCAGACCACCAGCGCCACAGTCGCGGGCAGGGTGAGCAGCAGGGCCAGCTCCAGCCCGCGGTTCTGCGTTTCCATCGCCGCCACCTCGTCACCCCCGCCAAGCTGGCGCGAGATCGTGGGGAGCAGCACGGTGCCAAGACCAATGCCGATCAGGCCAAGCGGCAACTGGTTCAGCCGGTCAGCCATGTAGATATAGGTCACCGAGCCGTGGGCGAGCAGCGAGGCCGCCAGCGCGGTCGAGATGACGAGATTGATCTGCACCGCACCGGCTCCCGCAGCGGCGGGCCAGATCAGCTTGAGCAGTTTTTTCACTTCGGGCGTCAGGCGCGGGCGGCGCAGTTTGAGGCTCACGCCGTTCTGCTTGCAAGACCATGCCAGCCACAGGAATTGCAGCAGGCCCGAGATCGACACGGCAATCGACTGGTTACGCGCCGTTGCCAGCGGATCGCTGTTGTGGAACGCCAGCAGCGCGACAATCAGCGTCAGGTTCAGCAGGATCGGCGCGGCGGCGTTGACCCAGAACTTGTGCAGCGAATTGAGGATGCCGCCCATCAGCGAAACCAGACTGATGAACAGCAGATAGGGTATCTGCATCTGGCTGAGTGTTACGGCAAAGGCGAACTGCTCGGGTGGAACCCCGTTGAACTTGCCCGACAGCGCGAAAGTTACCGGCCAGGCGAAAATCTCGAGCAGCGCGGTCATCACCAGCAGGACCGGCAGCAGCACCGCCAGCGCCGCCTCGGCAAAGGCGAGGCCTGCGGGCAGGCCGCCCGCTTGCTTGTCTGCCACCCGCGCGTTGAACATCGGGATGAAGGCCGAGGCGAATGCGCCCTCGGCAAACAGCGCGCGGAACATGTTGGGCAGACGGAAGGCAACGAGGAATGCGTCGGAAGCAAAGCTCGCGCCGATGAACCGGGCAAACAGCGAATCGCGCACAAGGCCCAGCACGCGGCTGACCAGGGTCAGACCGCCTACAGTGCCGAGTGCTTTTGAGAGATTCATGTCCTCAAGCCCACCCCGCTGCGACTAACCTCGCCTGCGGCTTGGTAAGTCTCGCTCCCCTCCCGCCTGCGGGAGGGGGTTTTGGGAGGCGCGTGACTCCCAACACGGGTGGGTGAGTGCATAGATCAGGCGTTGCCAGCCGGAGCTGCCGCTTCAGCTTCTGCTGCCTGGGCAGCCAGTTGCTGCAGGTAGAGCCCGTTGAAATCAATGGGTTCCAACATGAACGGCGGGAAACCGGCATCGCGCACGGCGTCTGCAATGACCCGGCGGGCGAAGGGGAACAGCAGGCGCGGGGCTTCGGCATAGGTGAACATGTGCATCTGTTCGGGCTCAAGCCCGCGCATGCCGATCAGGCCGCAATAGGACAGATCGACGATGAAGGCCGTGCCCTTTTCACCCTTGGAATTGAGCGCAATCTTGAGCTCGACTTCGTGCACTTCGCCTTCGATCGCCTTGGCGGCAATGTTGAACTGCACGTCGATGTTTGCCGTATCGGTCCACTGGAAGCTGGCGGGAGCATTGGGGTTCTCAACCGACAGGTCTTTGACATACTGCGAAATAATGCCGGCGGCAGGGCCGGTGTCTTCGCCGTTGGAAGCCGGGCCATCCAGGTTCAGGTTGGTAATCACGTTGCCATCATCGGCCATGTCGCGGGTCTTTCTTGCAGGCTTGAATTGCGGTTGGAGGCGCGCCTAGCACCGGGGCAGTCTGGCGGCAATGCCCGGATTGGCGCTCGACCTGTGGCCTGAATATCGGCTGGGCGTGAAAAATTGTCACAATGCCGACGCTCACGCGTTGTTCATTTGTAATCACTACCCATCTGGTGCACATTAAGTTTCACCGCGCATTTGCGCCAGAACTGGAAATATTGGGCGTGACCGTACAGATCGTAATCCTCGCCATGATCGCTGCTTTTCTGGGGCTGCGGCTCTATTCGGTTCTTGGCCGTCGCGCCGAGCATGAAGAAGAGATCGTGCCCGGACGGTTTGACGGCGGCAGTGATTCGCTTGTTCCCCCCGCTGCGCGCGTTCCGGCGGCGAATGATCGCCCGCCGGTTCTCTTGCCGCAGGGTACGCTTCCGGTTGCCGAACGCGCACTGCGCGAGATCGCTGCGGCTGATCGCCGCTTTGACATTCTCAGCTTCCTCGCAGGTGCACAGGGTGCCTATCGCATGATCCTCGAAGCCTTCTGGCGCGGGGACAAGGAAGAGCTGGCCCAGCTGTGCGACCGTGACGTTTACGAGGGCTTTGTCGCAGAGATCGACGCTCGCATCGCCGCTGGCGAAGTGCTGGAAAACCGCCTTGTGCGCATTGAAGACGCGACGATCACCACGGCCTCCTACGATGCCCCGATTGCCCGCGTTACCGTGCGCTTCACGGCGGATATCGCTGCGGTTACGCGCGACAAGGACGGCACTGTGGTCGCCGGTTCGATGACCGACGCGGTGCAGGCGCATGACCTGTGGACCTTCAGCCGCAACCTCAAATCGGCTGAGCCTGACTGGCTGCTCGACGAGACCGACGAGGCCTGACCTTCATGAGGGTTTGGGGCCGGATCGCCACCGCAGCACTTCTGGCCATGGCAGTTTCGGCCTGTACGCTGATCCCGCAAACCCGACCGCCAACGGGCTATCCGGTACCCAAACCGAGCACAACGCCGACGCCAACACCAGTGCCGGTCCCCACGCCCCCGACACCGCCGCCCACGGCGCTGCTGCTGGGAGTACACGCCGGACCAGCCATCGAATCGCTTCCCTTGTCGAGTGGCAGAGCGAGCGCAGCGCTGCGCTCCTTTATTGAGAGCTGCCCCAAACTCACCTCGCGCACTGACACCAGCGGCCTGACGCGGTCTGCCGACTGGGCGGATGCCTGCGCGGCGGCGCCAATTTGGGTGCCAGCCGAGGCACCTGCCTTTTTCGCCAAGTACTTCGAATCCGCGCGGGTTTCAGACGGCAAGACCTTTGTCACCGGTTACTACGAGCCCGAGATCGCCGGTGTGCGCCTGCGCCAGCCGGGCTTTGGCGTGCCGGTCTATGCCGTGCCGCCCGATCTGGTGCGCGGCTGGCCCGATTCCATCCCCCCCGAACAACGCACCGGCACCCCGCCGCTGGGCCGCATCGACGAGACGGGAAAGTTCGTGCCCTATCATGATCGCGCGGCAATCGATGCCGGCGCGCTGGCGGACAAGGGGCTGGAAATCGCCTGGGCTGCCGATGCGATCGAGCTGTTCTTCCTGCAAATCCAGGGCTCGGGCAGGCTGATCGCGCCCGACGGCACGATCCTGCGGATCGGCTATGCCGGTCAGAACGGGCGCGAATATGCCGGGATCGGATCGATCATGCGCCAGCGCGGACTGGTGGGGCAGGGCACGCCTTACCCCACGTCGATGCAGGGCCTGATGGCTTATCTGCGCGAGCATACCGAAGATGGCCCGACCGGCGGCAAGGCGATCATGGAGGAGAACCCGAGCTATGTTTTCTTCCGCGAAATCACTGGTGACGGCCCCTATGGCGCGTTGAACGTGCCGGTGCGCGGGCAAAGCTCTGTCGCTACCGATCCCCAATTTGTGCCGCTCGGTGCGCCAGTCTGGCTGAATGTTGATCGTCCTGAGACCACCGGCCTGTGGATCGCGCAGGATACCGGCGGCGCGATCAAGGGGGCGAACCGCTTTGATTCGTTCTGGGGCGCAGGGCCAACCGCGCGGACGATTGCTGGCGGCATGTCGGCGCGGGGCGATGCCTTGTTGTTCCTGCCCAAAGGGACGTTGGCCCGCCTGAATGCCCAATAAAATGGGCGCCCAGTAAATGCGCAAGCCGCGCGCTCTTGGCGGCGAGGATGCCGCGCTCTGGGCGCGTGTTGCCGCGACGGTGAAGCCGTTAGATTCTCAGGCCAGTAGCAGGCTAATCCCCCTCCCGCTTGCGGGAGGGGTTAGGGGTGGGCCATTGCGCAGAAAAGCCCAACCTTCGCTGCAAGACGCAACTCACCCACACCCAACCCCTCCCGCAAGCGGGAGGGGGGATCACACTCGCCCGCTCGACCGCAACGGGCTTGACGCCAACTGGGATCGCCGACTGAGCAAAGGCGCGGTCCCGCCGGATTTCACGCTCGATCTGCACGGCCACTCGCTCGACGCGGCGTGGAGCCGTCTGGAGCACGGACTGACACTTGCCCATTCGCAAGGCGCGCGGGTCGTGCTGGTGATCACCGGCCGCCCGCGTCCCGCCGATGCCGCTGATCGTGGAAGCAAACGCGGGGCGATCCGGGCGAAGCTGTTGGACTGGCTTGCATCTGGCAGCCACGCTGGGCGCATCGCCGCTGTGCGCGGCGCACATCCCCGCCATGGCGGGGCAGGGGCGGTTTATGTGGTGTTGCGGCGTGGGCGGTGATCAGCCGCACTGTCCCCGGTGCAGCAGCTTGTGATCGGCCAGAACCAGCGCCATCATCGCCTCAACCACCGGAACGCCGCGGATGCCGACGCAGGGGTCATGGCGGCCCTTGGTGCGGATTTCCGAAGCTTCGCCGTCACGGTTGACGGTTTCGACCGGCGTCAGGATTGAACTCGTTGGCTTGAACGCCACCCGGACGAACACCGGCTGTCCGGTAGAAATACCTCCCGCAATCCCGCCGGCATGGTTGGCAAGGAATTCGGGCGATCCCGCGCCCTGAGGGTCTTTTGGGGGCCGCATCGGATCGGCATTGCCTTCGCCAGTCAGGCGGGCAGCGGCAAAGCCGTCGCCAATCTCGACGCCCTTCACCGCGTTGATCCCCATCATCGCGGCGGCAAGGTCTGCATCGAGCTTGCCATAGAGCGGCGCGCCCCAGCCAGCCGGAACGCCGGTCGCTTCGCATTCCACCACCGCGCCGACTGATGAGCCGGAAAGCCGGGCATCATCGACGATCTTCTCCCAGCGCACTGCCGCTTCGGCATCGGGGCAGAAAAAGGGGTTGCGCGTGATTTCGGCTGCATCGAAGTTATCGATATTGATCGCATCGCCGCCGATTTCGCTGACCCATGCGCGGATCGTCACTTCGGGGATCGCCAGCCGCGCCACACCGCCCGCCGCCACGCGGCTCGCCGTTTCGCGCGCTGATGACCGCCCGCCGCCGCGATAGTCGCGGAAGCCGTACTTGGCGTCATAGGCATAGTCGGCGTGGCCAGGGCGATAGGCCTTGGCGACCTCGCTGTAATCCTTGGAGCGCTGGTCAACATTCTCGATCATCAGGCTGATCGGGGTGCCGGTGGTCTTGCCTTCAAACACACCCGAAAGAATGCGGACCTGATCGGGTTCCTGCCGCTGCGTGGTGTACTTCGATTGGCCCGGACGGCGCGCATCGAGGAAAGGCTGAAGGTCAGCCTCGCTCAGCGCCAGCCCCGGAGGGCAGCCATCGACAATGGCGCCAATCGCTGGCCCGTGGCTTTCGCCCCAGGTGGTGAAACGGAAAAGGCGGCCGAAGCTGTTCACGGACATATCCGCGCTTTGTCGCGGAATGGAGAAAATGTCCACCCGGCGATGGTTGGCAAGCCTGTGCTTCGACAGGCTCAGCACGAGCGGGTTTTTGTATTTGAACCAAGGCCCGCTCGGCCTGAGCTTGTCGAAGGCCCTGCGCTGCGGTTAGGAAGGCGCCATGTACGTAACCATCTTCCGCAATCGCAAGCGCGCCGACATGGATGCGGCCGCCTATTCCGCCGATGCCGGGCGGATGGAGGCGCTGGCATCGCAGGTGCCCGGTTTCCTCTCGATAAAGAGCTTCCACGCCGATGACGGCGAGGTGGTGACCATCTCCGAATGGGAAAGCGAAGCCGCCGCGAAGGAATGGGGCCGGCATCCCGAACACATGGCGGTGCAGGCCAAAGGCCGCAGCGACTATTACCAGAGCTATGCCTCGTTTGCGGTAATCGATCCCGTGGTGCGCAGATTTGAGAAGGGTGAGTGATGAGCGTTACACTCTACGGAATCCCCAACTGCGACACCGTGAAAAAGGCCCGCGACTGGCTCACTGCGCGCGGGATCGATTACGCGTTTCATGACTACAAAAAGGCCGGAGCCGATGCCGCGCAGATCGCCCGCTGGTGTGATGCGGCGGGCTGGGAAAAGGTGCTCAACCGCGCCGGAACGACGTTTCGCAAACTGCCCGACGAGACCCGCGAAGGGCTCGATCAGGCCAAGGCTGTCGCCGTGATGGCGGCCAATCCTTCCTGCATCAAACGCCCGATTGTCGAGCATCCCGGCGGCCTGCTGGTGGGCTTCAAGCCGGACGAATGGGAGGCCGCACTGGGATGAGCGCGTGAGTTGGCAGGAAGTCGCCGGGTTCGCGCTCGGCCTGATCAACATTGTTCTGCTGGTCCGCCGCTCGGTGTGGAACTTTCCGGTGGCGATGGTCATGGTCAGCCTTGTCGGCGTCGTGCTGTTCCGCAGCCGCCTCTATTCCGAAGCCGGGCTGCAGGGCTTCTTCTTTGTCGTCAACGCCTATGGCTGGTGGCTGTGGAGCCGCGCCAAGGGCGAGGAAAGCGCCGTGCCGGTGGAGTGGATGAGCCCGAAAGCCCGGATGGTGTGGTCCGCTGCGACTGTGCTGTGCAGCGTGTCGCTGGGCTGGATAATGCACCGCTTCACCAATGCCGCGCTGCCCTTTGCCGATTCAGCGATAACCGGCGCGAGCATTGCCGCGCAGTTCCTGCTCTCGTTCCGCAGAATCGAAAACTGGGTGCTGTGGGTGGTGATCGACGTTGCCTCGGTCTGCCTCTATCTCTATCGCGATCTCTACCTGTTTGCCGTGCTTTATGTCGCGTTCGGGGTGATTTCGGTGATAGGTTTGAGGGAATGGATGAATTCGGCAGGCAGGCCCGCGAAGGCATGATTACGGTCTGTTTTCATGGTGCCGAGAGCACCGGCAAGTCTGTGCTCGCCGAAAGCCTCGCGCGGCATTTCGGCTGCCCCTGGGTGCCCGAATATGGCCGCACCTATTGCGAGGAGCGCGGCACTGACCTGACAATGGACGATCTTCTGGCGATTGCCGAAGGGCAGGACGCGGCGAACCGCGCGGCCATGGCATCGGGGCCGAAGCTGCTGATCCTCGATACCGACCAGTTGATGACCGCCGCCTGGGCGGAGATGCTGTTTGGCGAAGTTCCGGACGAACTCATGGCCTATCCCAAGGCCGATCTATATCTGCACTTCGCCGCAGACGTGCCGTGGATCGACGATGGCACGCGCTTTTTCGGTAAAGGCCCGCTGCGGTCACGCTTTGCCGAACTGGCTGCCGATATGCTGCGCCGTGCCGGTGTCGAATCAATCCGCGTGGCAGGCGATTGGCAGGCACGAGAGGCTGCTGCGCAAGAGGCGATTGTCGGCTTGCTGGCAAGAGTGTAAGGAAAACGGCGGGCCAGAGTTTCGGCACCGATGAGGTCACAACGATGGATTTCTTCAAAGGCCTGATTCCGGGCGCAATCCTGACGCTGGTGGTGGGCGGCATCCTTGGTGTCAATCATGTGCGCGGCGGTGTGCTCAGCGTGTTCCACCAGACTTTTCACGGCTTCAGCTTCTACTGGTCGTGGTCGCTGTTTTTGGCCGGTACCCTGCTGTCTTGGGCGCTGTTCGCGATGTCGCCGAAGTAAACCTTACGCCGCAACTGCCGTAACGATGTAGTTCAGCGCAAGGTCGGAAGACAGGTGCAGGCCTTTGCCGGGAGACCAGGCAATGCCTTGTGGTTCACCCATCGCCAACCCCGCATCTTTCAGCAATTCGCGCAGTTCGTCAGGCGTAACGAAATCATCCCAATGATGTGTGCCGCGCGGCACCATGCCGATTCGCTCTGCGCCTTCGACCAGCAGCAGCTTCGATTGCGGCGTGCGGTTGGGGCAGGAGAGGACCATCAGTCCTCCGGGAGCCAAAGCTGCCGCAAGCGCGGCAAGGAAGGCGCGCTTGTCAGCCACATGCTCGATCACTTCCATCGCGGTGACCAGATCAAAGCCCGAGAGCCCCAGCGCGCCGATGTCTCCGCAGTGATAGGTGATTTCCAGCCCGCCACCCGTTGCATGGGCCTTTGCCGCCGCGATGTTTTCTGCCGCCGCATCAACGCCGGTTACGTGCGCGCCAAGCCGGGCCAGCGGTTCACACAGCAGACCCGCACCACAACCGACATCGAGCGCCTGCTTCCCCACCAGCGGGCGGATCGAGCGGCTGTCGCCCGCCCAGTGCCGGTCGATCTCGGCGCGCAGAAAACCGAGCCGCACCGGGTTCAGCCGGTGGAGCATCGCCGACGAACCCTTCGGATCCCACCAGTCTGCCGCCAGTTTTCCGAAATGCACCGCCTCGGCGGGCCTTATCGTGCCAATAGTGTTCGTTGTTGCATTAGCCATGCCCTCTTTCTAAAGCGCCCGCGCTGTCCGGTCGAGTGCCGGACTTCATTTCATTGTTTCGTCCCACGTGAGGAGCGGCAGACTTGGCCCGCATCGTGATGAAATTTGGCGGCACTTCGATGGCCGGCACCGAGCGCATCCGGCGCGTCGCACGCATTGTCCAGCGCCAGCAGGCGGCCGGGCACGAGGTTGCCGTGGTGGTTTCCGCCATGGCCGGTGAGACCGACCGGCTGGTGAACTTCTGCCGTGAGGCGGACCCGCTGTATGATCCCGCAGAATACGACGTTGTCGTGGCTGCCGGTGAGCAGGTGACAGCAGGCTTGCTGGCGATGCACCTGCAATCACTGGGGGCAAAGGCGCGTTCCTGGCTGGGCTGGCAGCTGCCGATCAAGTCCGACGATGCCCACGCCAAGGCTCGGATCGAAGATATCGATGCCGATGCGCTGATCGCTTCGATGCAATCGGGTGAGATTGCGGTGATCCCGGGCTTTCAGGGACTCTCGCCGCAGGGCCGGGTGACCACGCTGGGGCGCGGCGGATCTGATACCTCTGCGGTTGCGGTTGCCGCTGCGGTTCAGGCCGATCGCTGCGATATCTATACCGATGTCGACGGTGTCTACACCACCGACCCGCGCATCGTCGCCAAGGCACGCAAGCTGAAGAGCGTGACCTATGAGGAAATGCTCGAACTGGCCTCGGTCGGATCGAAGGTTCTGCAAACCCGCTCGGTCAGCCTTGCCATGAAGGAAAAGGTGCGGGTTCAGGTGCTGTCATCGTTCATCGATGACGATGCCCCCGCTGCCGATACCATCCCCGGCACCATGATTGTCAGCGACGAAGAATTGGAAGGATTGGATATGGAACGCCAACTGATCACCGGCATCGCTGCCGACAAGAACGAAGCCAAGATCACCATGACCCGCGTCCCCGACCGGCCGGGTGCAGTGGCGGCGATCTTCTCTCCGCTGGCGGCGGCGAACATCAACGTCGACATGATTATCCAGAACGTCGCCAAGGATAAGGGCGAAACCGACGTGACCTTCACCGTTCCCGGTGCCGATCTCGCCCGGGCCCAGGCCCTGCTGGAGGCGCAGAAGGAAGCCATCGGCTATTACCGCCTGATTGCCGACAGCAAGGTCGCCAAGGTTTCGGTCGTCGGCGTTGGTATGAAGAGCCACGCTGGTGTTGCCGCGACGATGTTCCGCAGCCTTGCCGATCGCGGGATCAACATTCAGGCGATCTCCACCAGCGAAATCAAGGTTTCGGTGCTGATCGACGAAGATGAAACCGAACTGGCCGTGCGCGTGCTGCACACCGCCTATGATCTGGACGCCAAGGACGAGGCGGCCTGATTTTTAGTAAAAAAGCCCGCCTCCGGCTTTTACCGGAGGCGGGAAGCGACCCGAAGGGGCTTGTAGATTGGGCTACAAGTAAACCCTGCGGGGTGGCCCGGATTTTGGAGGCAACCAAGTCCGAGCCGTTGGATACGCTTCAGCACGGCGCCCGATCCGGCGCAATGCGAATTGCGATAATCGGTTCCATATTGATGGTAGTTGACTTGTGTAACGCACATTGTTGCACCAACGGCCTGTCCTGCCTAAAGGCAAAACACGAGCAACCAAGGAAACGCACTGCATGATGGCATATCCCCGAGCCCACGCCCTGATGAAACGCGGCGCGGAGTTTCTTGGCAGCGAATATGCAATCCTTTGCGGTGCCATGTCCTGGGTTTCAGAGCGCAATCTGGTTTCGGCGATCAGCAATGCCGGCGGATTTGGCGTGATCGCCTGCGGGGCAATGACCCCGGAACTGCTCGATGCCGAAATCACCGCGACAAAGGCGCTCACTTCGAAGCCTTTTGGCGTCAACCTGATCACCATGCACCCCGGCCTGTTCGATCTGATCGCGGTCTGCGCGCGCCACTCGATTGGTCTGGTGGTTCTGGCAGGCGGCATCCCGCCCAAGGGCTCGATCGAAGCGATCAAGGAAGCGGGTGCGAAGGTTATCTGCATTCCGCCAACGCTGGCCTTGGCGAAGAAGTATCTGCGTTCCGGCGCTGATGCGCTGGTGATCGAAGGCATGGAAGCGGGCGGCCACATCGGCCCGGTTTCCACTTCGGTGCTGGCGCAGGAAATCCTGCCCGAGCTGGCGGCGGATCATCTGGTCTTTGTCGCAGGCGGCATCGGCCGGGGTGAGGCGATTGCCAGCTACCTCGAAATGGGTGCGGCGGGCGTGCAGCTCGGCACACGTTTTGCCTGCGCGAGCGAATCCATTGCCCATCCGGCGTTCAAAGCGGCCTTCTTCCGCGGCAATGCCCGCGATGCCATTGCCTCGGTACAGGTCGATCCGCGTCTGCCGGTGATCCCGGTGCGCGCGCTGAAGAACAAGGGCACCGAAGAGTTCACCGCCAAGCAGCTCGAAGTGGCCAAGCTGCTCGATTCCGGCGCGATTGAAATGGGCGAGGCCCAGTTGCAGATCGAACACTTCTGGGCAGGTGCCTTGCGCCGTGCGGTGATCGACGGCGATGTAGAGAATGGTTCGCTGATGGCCGGACAGTCGGTCGGTATGGTCAGCAAGGAAGAGCCGGTTGCCGATATCATCGCCACGCTGATGCAGGAATGCGAAGCGGCACTGGCCAAGCGCTGATTCCGGCGTAAACTGGCAGACAAGGGAGAGCTTCCATGGCTGCCAGCGGATTGGACCACATCAACATCCTGACCAATGATCTGGAAGCGACGGCCGCTTTCTATGAGCAGGTGCTGCAACTGACACGCGGCAAGAGTCCGGTTCAGGTGCGCGGTCTGGATGGCGCGTGGATGTTCGATCCCTCGGGCAATCCCATCATCCATCTCGTCGGCAATGCGCCGGGGCTGAGCCTCGCGGCTGGCCGCACTCCCGGCCAATCGACCAATGCCGTCCACCATGTCGCCTTTCGCTGTTCGGGCTTTACCGAAACGCAGGAGAGACTGACTGCGCTCGGCCTCGAATATAGGGTCAACGACGGCATGTACGGGCTGCGCCAGATCATGGTGCAGGATCCCAACGCGGTCACCGTGGAAATGAACTTCACGGGTGAGTAACCTCCTGTAAACTTGGGCTTGCGGTGTTGCCGCGCATATGAAACCCTCGCCGCTTGCCGCAAGGGCGGCAGAGGAGGGCCTTATGTCGCAAGCATTCCCAACACAGCCGCGCCGTGCATTTTTGGCAGGCGTTATCGCCGCCGCACTCTACGTGCCGATCAGCGCGCGGGCGCAGATCCTTTCAGGCACTGGCCTCGGCTCAAGCCTGACCGGACTGCTGGGCAAAGCCAGCGATTCCTCGCTCGACAAGCTGTCGCAGCCGGGCGCTTTCTATAATGATCCCGCTGTGCGGATCCTGTTGCCGCTGATCGGCGGCAGCAGCGGCATGGGCGGAACTCTGGGCAAGCTGCTCGGCGGGGCGGACAAGCTGGGGCTGACCGATGGCATCACCCGCAAACTCAATGATGCCGCCGGCTTTGCCGCCAAGGAAGCCAAGCCGGTGTTCCGCGCGGCGATCGACAAGCTGACGCTGGCCGACGTTCCCGGCATTGTCAGCCAGAACAACGGCGCAACGCAGTATCTGCGCCAGAGTTCGGGCGATGTGCTGCGCGGCAAGTTCCGCCCGTTGATCGATAGTGCCCTGACCAAGGTCGGGGCGTTCAAGGCTATCGACAGCCTGTCAAAGAAAAGCCCGCTGCTCGGCCTCACCGGCGTGACCCGAGACAAGCTGGGCAATTCGGTGACCGATCAGGCGCTGAACGGCATCTTCAGCTATATCGGCGCCGAAGAAGGCCGCCTGCGCGCCGATCCGCTGGGCAAGGCGGGTGGGCTGCTCAAGGGCATTCTGGGGAACTAGTCCTTCGCCCGCTCCGCATCGGCATAACTCCAGACCACCTTGGTCTCGCTGCCCGGAGCCAGCGCCATCTGCCACAGCTTCTTGCCCGGTTTGCTGACCAGTTTGGCGGGCAGGCCCTTGTAGATCAGGCCGTCACCAGTGGGGAATTCGAACTCGTAATTCACCGCAAACGGATTGGCGTTGCGCAGGGTGGCGGTGACCGTGGTCCAGCGCTTGGCTTTGTCCTGCTCCGACTTGCGCTGCATGGTGACGCTGGTGGGATTGCCGAAGACCATCTCCACTTCCTCGTCCACCGCCTTGTCGCGCATGGTGCTTTCGCCGATCAGCTGGGTGCCCCAGGGGCTTTCCTGATAGACCACCGCCTTGCCGGCTGGCAGCGGGTTGCCGAGGCCCTCCGCCTTGCGGTTGCGGAAGCGGAACAGCATTTCGGGGCTGTCCGGCTCGCCCGAAACCTTCGAGCGATAGATCAGCGAGCCATTCACCTTCTCGGCATTGAGGAAGGCCACCTGCTTCTGCGAATGGGCGGCGACGGTGACGGGGATGGGGATGCGGTAGAGCTTCAGGTCGCCCAGTGCTTCGGACACGGCGGTGATGGCGACGGGCGCATTCATCGCCCTGGCTTCCATTTTTTGTGCGGTCACAACAATGTCCGCCGATTCCATCATCATCGCCATCGGCGGCGGCGGTGCGGGTGGGGGAGGTGGCGGGGGAATGCCGTAGCCCAGATCGCTGGTCGTGGTTCCAGCGGGCCAGCAGCTGTCCCACTTGTTTAGATTTTCCGCCTCCCAGCGCGCATCGCGTCCGGTATCATCGCGGGTATCGTCAGAACGGTTGATCCGCCCCGCCACCGCGCTGGTGGTGGCATCGACAAAGCTGGTCTCGTCGCCGCTCGCCATGGTCAGCCATGAGAGCAGGCTCATCGACTTGCCGTCGTCGGCCAGCTTGGCGACATAGGTCGCGTCCCAGTCAAAGCCGGTGGCGATGTAGGCGAGGGTAATCGTCACCCGCCCGCCCGGCTGGTCCTTGGTGGTCATCGACAGCACCGGCTTGGCGGAGAGGCCAGCAGGCGTGCCCGGATAGATCAGCGTCTGGTTGAGCCCCGAGCAATACACCGCCTCCACCCCGCGCGGGGTAGTCAGCACCAGCCGGTTGGCGGCGGAGCGCACGGTGGCGCGCTCCTCGGTGACTTTGCCGGTGGCGGGATCGGTGCGCTTGAGGATTACCGATTGCCCGGTGAAGCCATCGACCAGCCCTTTCTGGCTGAGCAGCGCGGCATCGCGGTTGCGCTCGCGTGGATCGGTGCCGAACAGGATCGCCGACTGCGGCACAATGCCGCCCGCCACGCCCTCAAAGCGCACGGTGACCACACCGGGGGGCAGGTCGATCGTGCGGGTTTCGGCGATCAACGCGAAGGACGATGGATCGCTGCGATCAATCTCACCCTCACCGCGATTGGGGTCGCGGTAGAGGGTGACGGCGACCTTGTCCGGCGCAGCCGAGGTGATAACCGGTGCATCGGCTAGGGCCGGGGCAGCTATGGCCGCTAGGGTAATGGCGAGAAGTCGCCGCACAGTCTTGCCCTTACCAGGGGGTAAGGAAAGTGACGGTCAGCTCGGTCTTGCCATTGGCAGGCACCGGAACCTCCCAGTGACGCGTATCAACGTCATCTTGGCTCCCGGGGATGGACTCTGCCGGAATACGCAGATCACGCCACCACCACCATTGGCCGAGGCCGGACTGGACCACGTCAACCGTCACCGGCACATCGCGGGCATTGGTGACGACGTAGCGCATCTGCGTGCGGTAATATTGCTTGGGGCGCTCATAGGTGGCCTCTTTCACCGTGCCATCGGGATAGGTGACTTTCCAACGGGCGAATTTCTCCCACTCGTCGGTGGTAATCACCTCCCGTTTGTCGATCACCGGCTGGACCTTCACGTCGAAGGCATCACCGGTGCGAATGGCGAGGCTGGAGCCGCCGGGGGTGTGCGGGATCTGGCTTTCGCCGATGAACTGGGCGCGGCCCTGGCTGTCACGCATGTAAACCCGTACGGTGCCCGCCGGGAGCGCGGCGCCGATGCCGCCAGAGCGCGAGCTTGAGAACTTGATGATCGAGGCCGCGCTTTGTGCCTCGCTGGCATTGTTCAGCCAGTAATTGCGGAATTCATAGCCCTTGCGCGCCGGAACGCCCTCGGCATTGAGGAAGCTGACCTGCTTGGTCTGGGCATTGGCAATCGTCGTGCGGCCATCGATCGGATAGACGTGGAAATCGCCCATCTGCGCGCCGCCGCTCTCGGTGCCGGGCTGGTTGCCGCGCGGACGAACCACGCCGCCATAGCGCGGGCCATAGCTCTGCTGGATCTGCCCGACTTCGCCCGCGACCATCAGCACTTTGGCATTGGTGAAAGTGGTGCCGGTGTTGTTGCTCAACGTGATCCAGCCCTGCATGTCGAGCTTGCCGGCCTTTTCATCGAACAGCGTTACATAGTCTGATTTCCAGCCGAGCCCGGGGGTGAGATAGCTCAGCGCCAGCGGGCGCGTTCCCGCGCGGTTGGCATCGACCGTTACCGACAAGGTCGGGCGGGCGCGCAGGTTTGGCGGGATCGAATCGAAGATGACGCGGACGGGCAGGCCATCATCGCGGAGCACCTCGATCCGGTCACCGATCTTGAGCACCACGCCGCCGTTCGCCGCCATGACCAGCGCCCGCTCACGCGTTTCCGCGCCGGTCGCCGGGTTGGTGCGCAGCAGAGTGACGGTCTGGCCCACTGCCTTTTCCATCAGCGCCGAAGGGGTGAGCAGATCATAGTCAAAGTTCTGCTCGACAATGCCGAATCCATCGCCCGACAGCGTCACAGTCTCGGGGCGGATCTGCGCTGATACGTCAGGGAACTCCTGGCGGCTGCGGCCGTTCGGCAGGTTCACCTGCCGCTCGTCATGCACCAGCGCGAGATTGTTGTTGTAGATGGTGATGGCGAGGTCACCCTGAGCCGATTGGGGCGCCGAACCCGCGCTTTGCGCCGGAGCAGAGGCCGGAATAACGGCAAGACCCGCAAGGAGTCCCAGTTTTATTAGGCGCATAACGATCCCCTTCCCATTTCCCGAAACAAGAATGACGCAAAGTCAATCAGTTGACCAGCAACAATGCGATGTTCGAAATTCACTGCCATCGACCCCTTGTGTTGCCAGAAAGCCACACTATCTGATGTGTAACAGGAGGGTAATACACTCATATGAACCTCGGAAAATTCACAGACCGCGCCAAGGGCTTTTTGTCTGCCGCCCAGACTGTCGCCATCCGCGTCAATCATCAGCGCATCTCGCCTGAACACCTGCTGAAGGCTTTGCTGGATGACAGCGAAGGCATGTGTGCTGGCCTCATCCAGCGCGCTGGCGGCAACCCGCAGATCGCGGTGGCCGAGCTCGACAAGGCGCTGGGCAAGATTCCGGCTGTTTCCGGCTCAGGCGCGCAGCAAACGCCGGGGCTGGACAATGATGTCGTCCGGATTCTCGATCAGGCCGAACAGCTCGCCACCAAGTCTGGCGATGCCTACGTTACGGTTGAACGGCTGTTGCTGGCCTTGACGCTGGCGACCACGACGGCAGCCGGGCAGGCACTCAAGGCTGCCAATGTCACCCCGCAAGGCCTCGAAGCTGCCATCACCGCGCTGCGCGGCGGCAGACAAGCCAACACGGCTTCGTCCGAGGAAACCTATCAGGCCATGGAAAAATACGCGCGTGACCTCACGCAGGCGGCGCGGGACGGCAAGCTTGATCCGGTGATCGGCCGCGACGAGGAAATCCGCCGCACCATCCAGATCCTTGCCCGCCGCACCAAGAACAACCCGGTGCTGATCGGTGAGCCCGGCGTCGGCAAGACGGCGATTGCCGAAGGCCTTGCGCTGCGCATCGCCAATGGCGACGTGCCCGACAGCCTGAAGGACCGCCGCCTGATGTCGCTCGACATGGGCAGCCTGATCGCTGGTGCCAAGTATCGCGGCGAGTTCGAGGAACGGCTGAAGTCCGTGCTCGACGAAGTGAAGGGCGCCGAGGGCGAGATCATCCTGTTCATCGACGAGATGCACACACTGATCGGCGCGGGCGCTTCCGAAGGATCGATGGATGCGGGCAACCTGCTCAAGCCCGCTCTGGCGCGCGGCGAACTGCACTGTATCGGCGCGACCACGCTCGATGAATACCAGAAGTATGTCGAAAAGGACGCAGCCTTGCAGCGCCGTTTCCAGCCGGTGTTCGTGGGCGAACCGACGGTCGAGGATTCGATCTCGATCCTGCGCGGGCTCAAGGACCGGTACGAATTGCACCACGGCGTGCGGATCACCGACGGTGCTATCGTGGCCGCAGCAACACTCAGCCACCGCTACATCGCCGACCGCTTCCTGCCCGACAAGGCGATCGACCTGATGGACGAGGCCGCGAGCCGCATCCGCATGGAAGTGGAGAGCAAGCCCGAGGAAATCGAGGTTCTTGACCGCCGGATCATTCAGCTGAAGATCGAGGAAATGGCGCTCGCCAAGGAGACCGATCAGGCATCGAAGGATCGCCTTGCCGCTCTGCGCGAAGAGCTGGCGAACCTTGAGCAGCAGTCAGCTGAAGTCACCACCCGCTGGCAGAACGAGCGCGACAAGATCGCCGCCGAGGGCAAGATCAAGGAATCGCTCGACGCGGCGCGGATCGAGCTGGAACAGGCCCAGCGCAATGGCGATCTCGCCAAGGCGGGTGAGCTTTCATACGGCACGATCCCGGCGCTGGAAAAGCAACTGGCCGAAGCGCAGGGGCAGGCGGAAAACGCGCTTTTGCGCGAGGAAGTTACGGCCGAAGACATCGCCGCCGTCGTCTCCAAGTGGACCGGCGTTCCGGTTGACCGGATGATGGAGGGCGAGCGCGAAAAGCTGCTCAAGATGGAAGAGATCATCGGCCAGCGTGTCATCGGCCAGCAGGATGCGGTGATTGCCGTATCCAAGGCCGTGCGGCGTGCGCGTGCCGGGCTGCAAGACCCCAACCGGCCGCTCGGTTCCTTCCTGTTCCTCGGCCCCACCGGCGTCGGCAAGACCGAGCTGACCAAGGCGCTCGCCGGGTTCCTGTTCGACGATGACAGCGCGATGGTGCGCATCGACATGAGCGAGTTCATGGAGAAGCACTCCGTGAGCCGCCTGATCGGCGCGCCTCCGGGCTATGTCGGCTATGATGAAGGTGGCGTGCTGACCGAAGCCGTGCGGCGCCGGCCCTATCAGGTCGTGCTGTTCGACGAAGTCGAGAAGGCGCACTCGGACGTGTTCAACGTGCTGCTGCAGGTGCTCGATGATGGTCGTCTGACTGACGGGCAGGGCAGGGTGGTCGATTTTACCAACACCCTGATCATCCTGACCAGTAATCTGGGCAGCCAGTATCTGGCGAACCTTGAGGACGGCCAGAGTGTTGAATCGGTTGAGCCGCAGGTGATGGAGATCGTGCGCGGACACTTCCGCCCCGAATTCCTCAACCGGCTTGACGAGATCATCCTGTTCCACCGGCTGGGGCATGAACACATGGCGCCGATCGTCGAGATTCAGGTTGGCCGCGTGCAGAAGCTGCTGAAAGATCGCAAGATCGTGATCGATCTCAGCGATGCTGCCAAGCGCTGGCTGGGCCGGGTCGGCTATGATCCGATCTATGGCGCAAGGCCGCTGAAACGCGCGGTGCAGCGCTACCTGCAGGACCCGCTGGCCGAGAAATTGCTCGGCGGCGAGATCCCTGACGGCTGCACGGTGAAGGTCGACGAGGGCGACGGCGCGCTGACCATGAAAGTCAGCTAACGACGGCGCACAAGCTCTTCTGGCGGGCGCGGGGGTTCGAAATCCTCGCGCCGCCAGATCGCATCGACTGGCTCCTCGGGATCGGGAATGGCGAAATCGAGATAGCCGAAATAGGTGGCGATCTGCCGCTCCTCGGCGTCAACTATCGCGGTGCGGCCATGCATGAAGCGGGTGTTATCGACCATCATCAGGTCGCCCTTGCGCCAGCGAACGGCTGAGGACAGCGCGTCGCCTGCGGCCTTGATCGCCTGCAGCCAGTCCTCAGGGACAGGGCGATAATCGTCGAGCAGGGGGAAGTCGGTGCGGCCATTGTTGAACCGCGCGAACAGCAGAAAGTTGCCGAAAGCCGGCTCGTCGCAGAACATCGGTTTGTGCAGCGCGGGCCGCGTGAACAGGCGCGCGACGCGGCCATCGTTGAGCCGCATGAACTGGTATGGACAGCCCGCTGGCGGATTGCGGAGCAGGTTGTCGTCGGGCGTGGCCGTGCCCAGCCAGTATTCCAGCTGCGATGGCCATGTGCCTTTCAAGTAGACGAGACGCCGCCCCTCCAGCCCGCGTCGCACCTCGTCCGGCAGTGCTTTGACAAGTGCCACGCCATCGCAAACCGTTGTCAGGCCTCCCTGGCCCGGCGCGGAAAGGCAGCCGAACATCGCGACATCGGGCTTCCACGGTTCGCGCGAGAGTTCGGGGTGGAGCGAGAAGGCGCTGGTGCCGCCATCGACAGCATAGATGCCGTTCACCGGATCAAGCGGGGTGCGGCCCGGGCTTTCGTTGACCACGCCGGTTTTGCAGAAGCGTTTGGCGAATGCGTAGAACTGGTTGAGATCGGCATCAAATCCGCGAAACAGGATAACGCCATGCTGCTTGTAGCGGGCAATTACCTCATCGTGATCGAGCGCCATGATGTCGCGCTCGCTGGTGGGTTCAACCAGCACCATGGGCCTGCCCGCTTCGGGTGGAGTGTAATTCGCCATCGCGCAGCAAGCGATAGCCGAGCCGACCGGCGGAGGCTATAGTCTGCAGCATGACCCCAACACTCGAACAGCTCTTCACCTCGCCCGATCACTATCTGCACTCGTGGGATGGCGGAAATGCCGTGTTTGTCCCCATGGACCGCGCGGCATACCAGCGGTCGATCTTCCTCGACCGGCGGATTTCACCAGCGGGCGAGGGGGCAATGGGCGTGCCGGGCGCCACCCTGCTGCAGGAGCCGCACAAGGCATTGCAGACCGGGTGGATATTCCACGTCGCGCATTGCGGATCGACCTTGCTGGCGCGGGCGCTTGATGGACTGGCCGATAACCTTGTGCTGCGCGAGCCTTTGGCGCTGCGGCAACAGGCCTTTGCCGATAATCCGGCGCAGCTGGCGCTGACGCTTGCTTTGCTGTCAAAGCGTTATGGCGGGGCGGGGCAGACGGTGATCAAGGCCAATGTGCCGGTGAACTTCCTGCTCAGCCAGATTGCCGCGGCTGATCCTGCGGCACCGGCGGTGTTCCTGCACCTTTCGCTGTCGGACTATCTGCTGGCGATTCTGCGCAGCGACAACCACCGCGCCTGGCTGCGCGGGGTGACGCAGCAACTGGCGGTGCATCTGGGCGAGATCGAAAACCTGACCGATGCCAAGCTCGCCGCCGCGCTGTGGCTGGCGATGATGCGGCGCTTTGCCGATGCGATTGATGTGATGCCGAACGCGCGCAGCCTGGATGCCGAGCACTTCTTTTCCGATCCGCGTCAGGCGCTGGAAAAGGTGGCCAAGCTGTATGGTATGGCGGCGACGCCAGCCGCGCTCGACGCCGTGGTTTCAGGCCCGCTGTTCTCGACCTACTCCAAAAACCCCGCCCACGCCTTTGACAATGCCGCCCGGCTGGAACGCCGCGCCGCGATGGCCGAAGTGCTGGGTGACGAGATTGCCGAGGCGCAGAACTGGGTCGAACGCAATGCGCCCGATGCCGATGATCTGGCGGCGGTGATCAAGGGCTCGGCGCTCTAAATCTTTCGGGATCGGGCACAAAAAAAGGGGCGGCGTGAGTGATCACGCCGCCCCGGTTTTTTGTGATAGTTCTTAGAAGCTGGCCTTGAAGCCTGCGTAGAAGAAGCGGCCGGTTGTGTCATACGGATCACCGCCAGCAGTGCCGAGCAGACCAAGCGGCGGCTTGGTGTCGAACACGTTGTCCATGCCCACGTAGAAGTTGAACTTGTTGTCAGCCATCTTCAGATTCATGCGCATTGAGTGGTAGAACACCGAGGGGTACATCACCTCCTTGGTCAAGTCCGCATTCTGTGGATCGAGCAGGGTCAGTGTGCCGGGGGTGCAGGTGCGACCATCGGCACCAGCGATACCGGTGAAGGCACCCGCGGTCGGGCAAAGGCCGGTGTACTGGTGTTGAGCTTCCCATGTGCCGATTGATTGCGGGCCAAGGTAACGCGTGGTCCACGACATCGAGAAGTTGCCGACATCGATGTTTGCGTAGAAGTTGGCAGCAAAGATTGGATCGCCCAGTTCACCCAGCTGACGGTTCGGAACGAACGGCAGCGTCGGATCGGTGAAGTTATCCAGCCGCTTTACCAGCGTGGCAATGCCGCGCAGGGTCAACTTGACGCCGTTACCGAAGTTGTGACGGTACTGGGCGTCAAAGTCGATGCCTTCAGTCTTCTGGGCAGCAAAGTTGATGCCGCCAGAAATCACTGCAGGCTGGACGAAGAGGCCAGTTGTCGAGTTGCGATTGACGACTGCGCAATACGGATTGTTGATGCCGCTTACGCTGTCATAGCACAGGTTGACGATGGTCTGGGCGCCCAGCGTGGCGATCAGGTCAGTGACCTTGATCTTGTACCAGTCAGCCGAGAAGCTGAAGCCCGGGATCCAGCGCGGGGTCAGCAGAACGCCGAGGGTGACGCTGCGGCCCTTTTCAGCCTTGAGGGTGGGGTTGCCGCCAGAGACGAAGCCGGTTGACGAAGTCAGAGCCAGGCAGTTCCTCCATGGCGTACCCACAGCGCCGTTAAACGCTGTGCCATTGCAAGCCGCTGAAACCGCGGCCGTAACCGTGGTCGGAACGCCAGCTGCAGCGCAGTTCTGCACGCGGATACCAGTGCCGATGCTGCTCGAGTCGCAAGGATCGGTCAGCTGAGCGAAGTTCTGTGAGAAGGGCGAGAACAGATCGCTCTGCGTTGGCGCACGCACCGAAGTAGCGAACGAGGCGCGGAACTTGATGTCATCAATCGGAGCATAGATCGCATCGGCATTCCATGCCCAAACCGTGCCGGTCGAGGTGTTGTAATCCGATACGCGGCCTGCGCCGTGAACCGACAGTTCCTTGCCCAGCACCGAATCCTTCAGGATCGGCAGGTTGATTTCGCCGAATGCTTCCTTAACCGTCAACTTTTTGGGGTTGAACGGCTGGATCGCGTTGAGGAACGTGCCGCCCGAAGCCGTCAGTGCATCAAATGCGCTGCTGGCTGTTTCTGCACGATACTCGGCGCCGAGAGCGAAGCCAACCGGGCCGCCCGGCAGCGAGAACAGCTGCGAAAGATCGCCGCTGATGCTTGCTGTTGCATCAAATTCAGTTGCCTTTTCATCGCGGTGAGCGGTGGTGTTGACGAATGCCAGGGCCGCCGGGCTCGCCTGATTGACGCCGAACAAGTTGATCGGAACGCAATCGGTGCGGCTGTTGGTTGTCGAGTTGATCCGGCAGATAACCTTCTGGCCGGCAGCGTTCAGCACAAAGTTGCTTCCTGTGAAGCCGGTCGGTGCCAGTACTGCGTCAGACGCAAGGTTGAAGCCATCGGGATTGCCGTTGACGTCGAACAGCAAGAGGTTGTTGACCGAATCCATCTTGGTCTTGAGCTGACCGTAGTTGACAGAAACGTCATAGTGCCAATCTTCGTTGAAGGTGCCTTCAACGCCGGCAACGATACGATAGGTTTCGCGCGTATGCTTTTCTCCGCGACCACCGAAATCGGTGTTGAAGCGGGCAAGATTGATCGTGCTGGTAGCGACGTTGCTGCAGAAGCCGTTGGCTTGCAGGATTGCGAGATTGGCCGCAGTCAGGAAACCGTTGTTGCAGCGAATGGCAGCACCGCCAACGCTCTGCGGGCCGGAGTTCAGGAAGCTCGGCTGACCTTCCTGAATTGCGTTAACCCGAACATACTTCGCTTCAATGTAGGGACGGAATGCGTCGCTAACGTCATAGTGGGCGAGCAGGTTGAAGGAGTAACGCTTCAGGCCTGCGAACATCTGGCCTGTGTTGCGCAGGGTGGCGCCTTGTCCACCAAGCTGGTTACCAGAACCGACCGGCGCATAGGAAAGCGTCGGCGTGTCGATGAAAAGGTCGCCTGTCGGGCTAAACCGCAAGTAACGGCGAGTTGAGCTAGACGACGCGTCAAGCGGTCCAACCGTGCCGCCGTCGCTGATCGCCGCGTTCTTGACGCCGCAAACGAAGGTCTGGTCGGGAATACCGTCAGTCGCGCTGAAGCCGATTTCACCGCCAGCAGCTCCCTGCAGGTCGGTGGTCTGGAACTGGCAGCGACCCGAAAATGCGCCGGTCAGCGAGTCACGGTCGCTGAAATACAAGGGGCGGGCCTGCGCATATTCAGCCGAAATTGCGATGTTGCCGCGGCCGTCGGCGAAGTTCTTTCCATAAGTGCCAGCGACGAAGTAGCTGCCACGATCGCCCTGCGACGAAATGCCGCCCTGACCCTTGACCGTGAGGCCTTCGTAGTTGCGCTTCAGGATGAAGTTGACCACACCGGCCACAGCATCCGAACCATAGATGGCCGAGTTACCACCGGTCACGACATCGACGCGGTCAAGCAGATCGACCGGGATGGTGTTGGTATCAACAAGGTAGTCACCCGGGCTTGCCGTGATGTGGCGGCGGCCGTTGACCAGAACCAGCGTACGCGAAATGCCGAGGCCGCGAAGATCGAGCAGGTTCAGGCCGGCCGTACCGATGAAGCGGGTAGAGTTGCCCTGGCTGTAGGTGGAGCGGATCGATGGCAGATCATTCAGCGCGTCACCAAGCGAAACCTTGCCCTGCTCAACCAGCTGGGCCGAGCTGACTGCGGTCAAGGGAACAGGCGAGGCAAGATTGGGGTCACGCGCAATGCGCGAACCGGTGACGACAATGGCACCGGTTTCGTCTGAATCGCAAACACCGTTCAGGTTGGTGTCCTTGCATTCTTCTGTTGCAGGCGCAGCAGGCGCTTCATCAGCTGCCCAAGCGGCGGATGGCGCGATCAAGCCGGCCAGCACGATCGGCAGCGCGGCGATTTCAAGACGGAGAGCAGTCTTGCGGTTGAATTTCACGGTTAAGTCCCCTTAATTTCCCGGAACAAGGCATATTGTCCGGGCGCGACAGGCAAGGGGGCAGCGGTAAATGCGGAAGAACGCCGGGGCCGGGTGTCCGGCCATGGCGCATTTTCCGCGGCCAGCCCCCTGGCCGCTGATGCCCTGTTTGCTGGCCCAACTTGAATTTGGTTTCAATTGAAAATGTCGATTTTTGACGGATTGTGTCAACTCCGTGGCAGATTGTTGCAAATCGACCACACATCGGCGTGCGGCTGCCATCGGCGGTTAACGGTCAATCGCCCGGGCGACTTAGGCATTGGCCGGCGCGCAACGCGGTTGACCGGCGAGTGCTCTGGCCTTTAACTGAACGCTTAATTCCGTTTCGATAAAGGCATTTTCATGCAGCTTGATTCTTCAATTGCCGCAGTAGTTACCGGCGGTGCATCCGGTCTTGGCGCTGCGACGGCGCGGGCACTGGCGGCAAAGGGCGTCAAGGTTGCCCTGTTCGATCTCAACGCCGAACTGGGTGAAGCGCTGGCGGCAGAGATCGGCGGCACCTTCTGCCAGGTCAACGTAACCGACGATGCCAGCGTCGATGCCGGTTTTGCCAAGGCACGCGCTGCGCACGGGCAAGAGCGGATCCTCGTCAACTGCGCCGGGATCGGCAACGCGATGAAGACTGTCAGCCGTGACCGCGAGACGGGGGCGATCAAGCACTTCCCGCTCGATGTTTTCAACACGGTGATCCAGATCAACCTCGTCGGCACATTCCGCTGCATTGCCAAATCGGCTGCGGGCATGATCACGCTCGATCCGGTGGGTGAAGAGGGCGAGCGCGGGGCGATCGTCAACACGGCTTCGGCCGCAGCCGAAGATGGCCAGATCGGTCAGGCGGCCTATTCGGCATCGAAGGGCGGGGTTGTCGGCATGACCTTGCCTATCGCGCGCGACCTGATGAACGAAGGCATCCGGGTGAACACCATCTTGCCCGGCATCTTCGAAACACCGCTGCTGATGGGCCTGCCGGAAAAGGCGCGCGAGGTGCTCAATGCTTCGGTGCCGTTCCCCAAGCGCATGGGCCGTCCGCCCGAATATGCCAAGCTGGCGCTGGCGATGATCGAAAACCCCTATTTCAACGGCGAAGATGTGCGGCTTGACGGTGCCATCCGCATGCCTCCGAAGTAAGGCGGATCGCGAAGTCCATGCCCGCCGCAACTGCCGCCCGGTCTGACCCGCTTTCCGCGACGCCCGACGCGCGTTCGCTGTTGCTCGATACGGCGAGCATGCTGATGCGCGAAGGCGATACCGTGGATGTCTCGCTCTCCGAACTGTCGAAGCAATCGGGGCTCAATTCTGCACTGGTGAAGTACTACTTCGGCAACAAGGCCGGCTTGCTGGTCGCTCTGATCGAGCGCGAGTGGGAAGCCATCGTCCGCTCGGTTGATGCTCTGCTGGCCAAGGATGTCGATCCCGAAACCAAGCTGCGCATCCACATGGCGGGCGTGGTCGATAACTTCTTCCGCACGCCCTATACCCACCGCCTGCTGATGCGCCTGATCCGCGAGAGCGAGCCGGTCGAGGCCCAGCGGCTGGCCGACAGCTATCTCAAGCCGTTGCTCGATGCCTATGACGCGCTGATTGGCGAGGGCGTGGCCAAGGGCGTGTTCCGCCCGGTCGATCCGCAACTGTTCTATTTCACCGTGATCGGCGCGGCTGACCGCTTTTTCTCCGCGCGGCTGGTGCTGAAACACTGTTCGGATACCGATGTTCTCGACGAGGCGCTGCGTGACCGCTACCGTGCCCACCTCAATGAATTTGTTGTGGCCGGAATTCTGGTGGCCCGCTGAGGTGAAGCAATGAGCGCAGGCTGGCATATCGGGATTATCGGTGGATCGGGTCTGGCGCAGGGGATCGAACTGGATGATGCTCAGGAGATCGAGGTTTCCTCACCCTTTGGCGCGCCTTCGGGACCGGTAACCACCGGGCGGCTCTCCGGCGTTCGGGTGACCTTTCTCGCGCGGCACGGGGCAGGGCATGCGCTCAGTCCCTCAACCGTCAACTACCGGGCCAACATCGACGTTCTGAAACGCTGCGGCGTAACTGATCTGCTGGCGCTTTCGGCGATTGGTTCGTTGCAAGAGGGCCTTGCGCCGGGCCATTTCATTGCTGTGGACCAGATGATTGATCGCACGCAGGGCCGGGCGAACAGCTTTTTTGGGGCAGGGCTGGTGGCGCACGTCAGTATGGCGGACCCCACATGCCCGCGGCTCTCGGCGCTTGCTGCCGATGCGGCGGAGGCGGCTGGCGGCACGGTCCAGCGCGGCGGCTGCTATATCGCTATCGAAGGGCCGCAGTTCTCCACCCGCGCCGAAAGCCACCTTTACCGGCAATGGGGAGCCCACGTTATCGGCATGACCGCCATGCCCGAAGCCCGCCTCGCGAGGGAAGCAGAGCTGCCCTATGCCCTGCTCGGCATGGTCACCGATTATGATTGCTGGCGCGAGGGCGAAGCTGATGCCGATGTTACCCAGGTGCTGGCAGTGATGAAGGCAAACGCTGCAACAGCACGGCAGGCTGTCCGCAAGCTGGCGGCATCATTGCCGCCAGAGCGCGATCCGAGCCCGATCGATCGCGCGCTGGATGGCGCGATCATGACCGCTCCCGGTGCGCGGGATGGCAAGCTGATGGCCATGCTCGATGCCGTTGCGGGCAGGGCTCTGCGCTATTAGTTTTGCAGCGCAGCGGACAGTTTTAGGGCTGACTTGCGAAGTATCTTCTTGTCGGATCGGCATTCTTGATAGAATGGCTGCGTGCAGCGCAGAATTGTCGTAACATTATTTCTTGCACTAAAAACTAGTTGCAGTAGAAACGTTCTCGTTATGCCAAGCAGAATCGCCAGACTCGCCGATTTCCTTCCTTACCTCATGTCGATTACGTCGAATGCGGTGAGCGGGCAGATAGCCGATGAATATCGCGCGCGGTTTGGCCTGCGAATTCCTGAATGGCGGGTGATTACCGTACTCGGCCACGTTGGCCCGCTGACCCAGCGCGATTTGGTCTCTGCCACGTTGATGGACAAGGTTGCCGTCAATCGCGCCTGCAAGGTTCTGGAGGAGCGCGGCATTGTCATGCGCAGTCCGAACGATCGTGACGGACGCTCGCACCACCTCGAGCTGACTGAAGAGGGTCGCAAGGTCCATGCCGAAGTCATGCCGCTAACGTTTGAATCCTACGAGCGGATATTTGCCGATATCACTCTGGAAGAGCGCGAGGTGCTCAAGACGCTGCTCAACCGCATCCGCGATGGCGTGCGCAAGGTTGAAGGTACGATCTAGAGCCAGTCGCCATTCCAAAGAAAAAGGGCGGCCCATTGGGACCGCCCTTTGTTTTTGGCGTCTGCCATTCGCGTCATCACTTCGGGGTGTGCGAGAAGGCATCCATCAGCGAGCAGCCAGCCGGGCCGATGATGACCACAAACAGCACTGGCAGAATGAACAGAATCAGCGGCACGGTCATGATCGCCGGCAGACGGGCTGCCTTTTCTTCGGCGCGCATCATGCGCTCGTTGCGGAATTCGGCCGAGAGTACGCGCAGGGCCGAAGCCAGCGGCGTACCATAGCGCTCGGTCTGGATCATGGTCGTCACCACCCCGCGCACGGCTTCAAGATCGACGCGGTAGGCGAGGTTTTCAAAGGCGTGGCGGCGTTCGGTAAGGAACGACAGCTCGATCGAGGTCAGGGTAAATTCGTCACCCAGTTCCGGATAGGCGCGGCCCAGTTCGCGGGCAACACGGCCAAAGGCAGCGTCGACAGTCAAACCGGCTTCGGCGCAGATCACCAACAGATCGAGCGCATCGGGAAGGCCCTTGCGGATCGCGTCGGTGCGCTTGGAGATCAGGTTCTTGAGGTAGATTTCCGGCCCCTTGTAGCCAAGGCCAAGAGCCGCAGCGAACAGCGCCAGCCGCTTGAGCGGGCCCCATTCCGGGAAGGTGTTTGTCCAATAGACCGCTGTCGCCGCCATCAGGCCGAACACCACTGGCAGAACCATGCGGGCGAAAATCACCGCAACCGCATATTCCTTTTTGCGGATGCCGGCCTGGGCCAGCTTCTGCTGGATAACCTGAACCTGGCTTTCCTGCAGAACCTTGAGGCTCGCGAGGGTTTCGCGCATCTTTTCGGTCGTCTGGTTCTTGCGGACCAGGCTCTGGCGGCGCTTGCTGGCATTGGCGACAATACCGGCCTTGAGCTGCTCACGCCGCTCGTTCAGCGCCTTGACGCGCTTGGCCATCGGATCGCGGATGGTGACGGCCGAGTAAATGGCGAACATCACGGCGCAGGCTGCCACTGCCATCAGGATCGAACCGACCCAGATGACGTCGATGCCCATTACTGTGGGTCCTGGCGGGGTCTTCAACATGATACTTGCTGCTCCTCGCTCAGATTTCGAAGCTGACCATCTTGGCCATGATAAAGGCCCCGATGCTCATCCAGACTAGACCGCCGGTTCCGGCCACCATCAGGCGTTCGTCCTGAAAGAACTTGCCGATGTAGCCGGGGTTGATCCACCACAGCAGGGTGAACACGGCGAAAGGCAAACAGCCGACGATATAGGCAGAGGCCTTCGATTCAGAGCTCATGGCCCGGATCTTCAGCTTCATCTGCATGCGCTTGCGAAGCACGTCCGAGAGGTTTGACAGGGTTTCCGCCAGGTTGCCGCCCGTTTCGCGCTGAATAGCCAGCGTGATGCAGAAGAACTGGAATTCGGGAATGGCAAGGCGATCGGCAGTGTCCTGCAGCGATTCGTCCATGGTCTTGCCGATCTTGATGCGTTCGGTGATCTGCTTGAATTCTTCGCCCACCGGGCCCGGGATTTCGCCCGAGATGACGCCCAGCGTCTCGGTAACCGGAAGGCCCGAGCGCAGCCCGCGCACGATCAGTTCGATGCCGTCAGGAAACTTGGTGACGAAGTTGTTGATGCGGCGCTTGACCATGAAGTTCACCGCCATGTGCGGGAAACCGGCACCAATAGCGAGGCCGGCACCCAGCGACAGGACTGGCGCGCGCGACTTGAGATAGACGATCACCGTCACCACCAACCCCAGGATCAGCGATGTGTAAAGGTACTGGGTCAGGGTCCAGCTCAGGCCGGTGCGATGCAGCCGGACATTGAGCGCATCAATGCGCGAGCTTGATCCGGCAATGGCGTGCACCTTGGGCTTGCGCTGGGCGACGGCCTTGCGCAGCTGCGCCTCAACCTTGTCGGTTGCGCTGTCAGAATGGCGGAAACGCAGCGCCTGCAAACGGCGCGCGCTCTCCTTGGCCGGGCTGGGGCCTGCAACAGCCATCCAGCCCACCACCATCATTGCCATCAGCCCGCAGGCAATCAGCAGCAGTTGAATCAGGCCCATTCGCCCAAACTCCGCCTCAAGGCGTTTCCGCCCTCACTTGTGTTCCGGCCAGCGGTTGCTGACCGGGTCGCCAAAGGTCAGGCCGGGACCTGATCCTTGGCTGGTTCTTTCTTCTTCGCCAGCATCGACTTGAGATCGAGCTTGCCGAGCAGCGACTTCTTGCCACCCTGAACGACCGGGGCGGCTTCTTCGCCGTCGCCGATTCCCAGCACGGTCTGGGCGATCTGGCGGACAACTGCGCCGCTCTTGGCCGAACGGTTGGCTTCGGCGAAGGTCTGGCCCAGCTTGGCCGCATTCGAAGCGCCCTTGAGATCATACGGCAGGACAAAATTGACCTTCCGTTCGATCGAGGCTTCGAAATCGGCTCGGCTGATTTCCTGATTTTGCGCCTGCACCTTGTTGACGATAACAAAGGTCTGCACGTGGGCCGCATTGGCTTTTAGCCAGGACAGGATGCGGATCGCGTCTCGCGCCGATGCCAGGGTGAATTCGGTCGCCAGTACAACCACGTTCACATCCGCCATCAGGTGCGGGAAGTTGATCAGCATATTGCGCGGCAGATCGATCACCGTCATCTCGAAAGCCTGACGGAATTCTTCTTCCAGCTGCACAAAGGCCGTGCCGTCGGTCATCAGAGGCGCATTGATCGGCGCCTCTGCCGAAAGGATCGACAGGTTGTCGTTGGCGCGGATCATGGCGCGTTCGATGAACAGACCGTCGATGCGGCTCGGGTTCTCGATCGCGTCGGTCAGGCCGCGGCCTGGTTCGAGATCGAGGCTGAGCGCGCCGGTGCCGAAGTGGACGTCGAGATCAAGCAGAGCCGTGGGCATCTTGTGATCGGTGCTGAACAACCATGCCAGCGAGGTTGCCAGCATCGAGGCACCAACACCGCCGCGGGTGCCGACAATCGCCGTCGAGATGTGGCGCTTGGCCGTGCTCGCATCGGTCTGGCGCGGCTGTGAGAACACAGCCTGAGCCTGGATCAGCGCGTCGCGGATCTGGCCGGGCGAGAGCGGCTTCAGCAGATAATCGTGGATGCCGCTGGCAACCAGATCGCGATAGAGCCGCACGTCATTGACCTGCCCGACAGCGATAACCACCGTGCCGGGTTCGCAAACCTCGGCAAGGCCGTTGATGTCGTTAAGCGGATCGCCGCTTTCCGACAGATCGACCATCAGGATGTTGGGGCTGGCGGTGATCGAAAGTGACTGCACGGCATTGCGAAGGCCGCCCTTGTTGCACTTTTCGGGCTGCCAGCCCATTTCGATAACGACCGGGCGCAGCACTTCGAGCGCGGCTTCGTCGCACAGGAAGGCGGCGAAAGGATCGCGGTTGCCGGGCATGGATGATTTCCAGGGCGCGTTCATGCGTTATTCTCCCTTGCTCGAGCCGCCCTTGAGGCCGCCTTCGCCTGTCGGTGCTTTCGAACGGAATGTGCTGATCGCCTTGTCAGAGCTCATGATCGTGGTTTCGCTGGCACTCTTGTTACCCTTCACCAGATCCTGCGGATTGGCGATCATCGCAGCAAAGTTGCCGTTGACCGAGCAGCCATAGCCGCTCCAGCTGGCGTTGTTGAAGTTGCGATCGGTCTTGGAGTCCCAGTCGGGGCAATGCTGGACCGACGCCGTAGAGCGCGAAACAACGATGCGGACGGTGCCGGCGTTGACGTAGCCCGGGGTTTCCGGCGCGCTTTCGCTCAGCATCATCCCGAAGCGTGAAACCACAGCTTCAACCGAACTGCGTGTGCTGGCGCTGGCAACCGGATCATCGATAGCGATGCGATCGCCATAGTGCAGGTCGAGCGCTTCAAACCAGCCGGCCAAGCGGCGAGCTTCGGTTGGTGCAAGGCCATCGGGGCTGGCGACCAGATCGAAGGTATAGTTGGTGCGCTGGATAACCGGCTGATGCGGGCTTTCCAGGCTGCGGTTCACCGGCATGGTTGCCGTTGTGCAGCCGGCCAGCGCGATCGGGCCGAGCGTCATGAGGAGAGCGGTGCGGCTCATGCGGATGTGGCGTTTAAACATGTTTCTCACCTTCCTCAGTTCAGCGAAAAGCCGGGCTTGGCTGCGCCAGTGGACGCATCAGCCGTGCTTGGCTTTGAAGTGCCATCGGGTACCTTCTTCTCGTCTGCCTCACCCACCTTGGGGGCGACATTGGCGTCAGGTGCCGTGGTTGGTTTGGGGCGATCACCGCCAGACTTGCCGTCGGACAGCTGGTTCGCGAAGAACTGCTGGCCAATGTTCGGCGCGAGGTAGCCATCGGTTGGCAGCTTGATGTCGTTGGCGTTGACCGGGTTCACCAGATACGGCGTAACGATGATCACCAGCTCGGTCTGACCCTTGCGGAAAGAATTGGACCGGAGCAGGTTGCCAAGGATCGGCATGTCGCCAACGCCCGGTGCCTTGTCGATGGTCGTCTGGGCATTGTTGCTCAGCAGGCCTGCGATCATGAAGCTTTGGCCAGAGCCGAGCTCGATCGATGTTTCGGCGCGGCGAATGGTCAGCGAAGGCACCTGATAGCCGTTCAGCGTTACCGCGCCTTCGCTCGAAAGCTCGGACACTTCAGGGCGAACGCGGAGCGAGATGCGGCCGTTGGCCAGAACCGTTGGTGTGTAGGACAGGCTGACACCAAAACGCTTGTATTCGATCGAGGTCGAACCAAGGCCCTGGCTGATCGGGATCGGATATTCACCGCCCGCCAGGAAGTCTGCCGTTTCGCCCGAGAGCGCTGTCAGGTTCGGGTTGGCAAGCGTGGTGATCAGGCCGTCACGTTCGGCAAGGTCAAAGGCAGCGCCAATGTCCAAGCCCAGAAACTTGGTCATGCCACCAAAGGTCGTCGCACCCGAAAGCTGGATAATGGCCCCCGGTGTGCCTGCGGTTGCCGGAGTCGTGCCCGATGCGGGAACACCAGGTGTTGGCAAAGTAACCGCAGCACGTCCGGTGCCAAAGCCGAACTGGAAGCCGTTTGTGGTATCCTTGGTGATCAGGTTGGCGCCAACCGCGCGGACCAGCGAGCGACTGACTTCGGCGAACTTGACCTGCAGGTTGACCTGCAGCGGCGTTGCCGTTTTGAGCCGCGAGATGACCGTGGCGTCCTTGCCCATGAAGGCTTCAACCAGACGCTTGGCCTCCGAAGCATCTTCGGGGGCGGCGACCGTGCCGGTGAGCAGGACGGTGTTCGAATTGATCGTCGATGCCGTTACCTTGGCATCGGGCATGGCCAGATGCAGCATCGAATCGAGACTGTCGATGTTTGATCCGACCTTGATCGTTGCCGACCAGATCACCTGACCAGCGCTGTTGCTGGCATAGATCGTCGTCACGCCGCTTGCCTTGCCCATCAGATAGAGCTGGGTGGGCGACTTGATCTGCACGTCGGCGATTTTCTCGTCGGCGATGAACACGTCAGCCATGCGGCCGGGAATGGTGAGCAACTGGCCGCGACCGGTTGAGACCGCAATGTCCTGCGTCGGACGCGTCACCATCGACTGGGCGGATGCCGGGCTGTCGGGCAGCATGGCGATCGGCGCGGCGATTGCGGCGGCGGTCAGCAGAGTGGAGATCAGGCGTTTCATTGATGTGCCCTTTGAAAGTGCGGTGCGGCTGGCGAATGCTGTGTTGGTCATCGGCTTACCTTCCCGCTTCTTCAGTGGTGGTGTTCTTGCCGCGGGTCACGCGGACTACCGGACCGACGTGGATCACCGGCATGTTGGCACCTGCGCCGGACGGGCGGGGAGCAGCAGCTGCGCCCATCGGACGAGCTGGAGCAGAGGTGCTGCGCTGGAAGCGCGAGACATCGCCACCGGTCACGAAGGTGCCCTTGCTTTCGTCAGGACGGTTCATCGCGGCGGTTAGGATGCGGTCTTCTTCTGCCTTGCTGGCATTGGCCGGGACCTTGACCTGACCGCTGGCGATAAGCCGATCAAGTTCGGCCTGATTGTCGGCAATCGAGCGCAGCGAGAGGCTGAGCGAACCCAGGGTTTCAGCAACCTGGATCTTCTCGGCAATACGCGGCGTTACTTCGAGCGTTACCGTGTTGAAGGCGTGGACAACCGTCTTGCCATCAACCACTTCGCTGTCGGTCGACTGGTCGGTTGCCAGCACGCGCAGGTTGCGCAGCACGGTTTCCGTAGCCTTGAGCGGTCCACCGCTATCGTCACCGGTCGGGGTGCGCACGGTTTGCGTCAGCATCAGGTCGATGTGGTCGCCCGGGAAGATGAAGCCGGCAACGCCAGCCTTGGCCGAGGTCGAGATCGTCACGGCGCGCATGCCGGCGCCGAGAGCCGCAGCCAGGAAGCCGCGGTCACCGGGCTTCACCAGTGCACCCTGCGTCAGTGGCTGTCCGGCGGTGACCGAATAGCGCACGACGGTGCCGAGCAGCTTCGACATGTCCGCTTCGCCTTCAACGAAGTAGGCGTCCTGGACCATGTCCTTGGGCCACTGCTGGAAACCGATCGAATCGGCGGTGATGATCGTGCCGACAGGCAGAGCCCGCTGGGCGACCAGAACCTTTGGTCCCTGAGGAACGGCTTGCTGAGCCGCATCAGCCTTTGGTGCAGCTGCACCAGCGAACAGACTGCGCGCAGCCAGTGCTGTACCCACGGCGATAACGAGCGCGCCGATCAGCAACAGGAGTTTTTTCTTGTCCATGGCTTAGTAAGCCCCCCTAAGGAATTCCCGGATATGGTCCCGAGAATGGGTCCAAATGGTTAAAAAGCGGTTCACCCAGCCGTGCTCCCGCCCAGAACGGGCAAAGATTTGTCGATCAGGGTAAGGATACCGGCGGCCGAAATCGCGATGCCATACGGAATGGCGACGCGGCCCGGTTGCCGGCGGGCGATATGCCAGGCACCAAAGGCGATGGTGAGAAGGCCGCCCAGCATGGCCATGATCACCACAAGATAGAAAAAGTGGTCCGGACGGATCCACAGCGCCAGCGCGGTCAGCAGCTTGACGTCACCGCCACCCATCGCCCGCAAGGCGAACAGGGCTGCGGTCAGAACGAAGGTCAGCAGGGCAACGCCCACTTGCCAGCCCACGCCCGGCCACAGCGACAGGCCGCTTGCCCACCAGAACAGCGGGGCAGCCAGTGCGATTGAGGCATTGAGCCAGTTATCAATCTGGCGACGACGGAAGTCGGTGAAGGCCGCAATCAGCAAGCCGATTGCCAAGGCACCGATCAATCCATACGAGAGAAATTCACTGCGCAAAGTCGTGCCCCCGGGTCCATAATCCGTTTCGGGAGCCGGTTTAGCGCGCGAGTGCTTACCAAATAGTAACCAGAGCATTCAGTCTGGAATTAGGGATCATAACGGTGTCAAAACCGGAAAGGCAGAAACCTTTGGATCGTAGAGCCATTCCAGCCGTAGCCGTTGAATCCCGCTGGCAGACAGCGGACGGCTGGTCGCTGCGCCGGATCGACTGGCCGCAGCAGGCCAATTGCCGCGGTTCGTTGCTGTTCTTTCCCGGGCGCGGTGACTTTTACGAGAAGTACCTTGAGACGCTGGATTACTGGGCCGGGAAGGGCTGGCGGGTAACCGCGGCCGACTGGCGGGGGCAGGCGGGGTCAGGGCGGCTGGGATCAGACGCGGTAACCGGGCATGTAAGTGATTTCTCGGTGTGGATCGATGATCTCGCCGCCTTCTGGGCCAGCTGGAAAGCAGAAACCCCGGGGCCACATGTGCTGGCCGGTCACTCGATGGGCGGGCATCTGGTGCTGCGCGGCCTCGCGGAAAGGCGCGTTGATCCCGACGCCCTGATCCTCTCCGCGCCGATGCTGGGCTTTCATAACTACGGCCTGCCTGCTGCGGTGATGCAGGCGGCGGCCAAGCTGATGTGTCTGGTGGGCGATCCGACGCGTCCGGCGTGGAAGTGGAGCGAAAAGCCGGGGCAGGTGCCCGAAGGTCGCGACCTTTTGCTGACCCACGATGCGGAGCGCTATGCCGACGAGATGTTCTGGCGCGATACCCGGACCGAGCTGATTATGGGGCCGGGATCATGGGGCTGGGTTGAGCGATCCTATGCCTCCACCCGCTCGCTGGAGCGTTCCGGTGTGCTGGAAGCGGTGACAACACCGGTTTTCCTGGTGGGCACGAGCGACGACAAGCTGGTGGCATACTCTGCGATCAAACGCGCCGCCCGCCGCCTGCCCAGGGCCGAGCTGCTCACCTTCGGCAAGGAAGCCCGGCACGAGGTGCTGCGCGAGGTGGACGCGGTTCGCGATCCCATCCTGAAGGCAATCGACGATTTCCTTGACCGCGCTGCACCGCCCCGCAACTAGGGCCTGATGATTCCCGCGTTTGACATTGCGATTGCCGGAGCCGGCATGGCGGGCGCGAGCCTTGCTGCGGCGCTGGTGCAGCGCGGTGTGCGGGTGCTGCTGATCGAGGCCGAGGAACGCCCCGGCTTTCACGCCACCGGCCGCTCGGCAGCTTTCTGGACCGAAAGCTATGGCGGGCCGGGGGTGCAGCCGCTGACGACCGCATCCGGTCCGGCTCTGCGTGACGGCGGTTACCTGAGCGAGCGCGGCGCGCTGACTATCGCGCGGGTAGGGCAGGAGGCAGAACTCGCAGCTTTTGCCGACAAGTACGAAGCTGTGGGTGTGCGGGTCGAACGGCTCGATCACGCCGCGCTGGCGGAGCGGCTGCCGGGCCTGTCGGCAGACTGGACCTGCGGCGCGCTCGAGCCCGATTGCAGCGACATTGATGTGGCGCGGCTTCATCAGGACTATCTCGCGACTGCCCGCCGCGCCGGAGCCGAGCTGTGGTGCGCGGCGCGGGTCACCGGGGCTGCTCGCGAGGGTGCTGGCTGGCTGATCGATTGCGCTGGCGGCCAGCAGGCGCGCGCGGGCGTTCTGGTCAATGCTGCCGGGGCTTGGGCCGATGATCTCGCCCGCCTTGCCGGTGTGCAGCCGCTCGGCATGACGCCCTATCGCCGCACCATCGCGCAGGTACGCACTTCGCCGCCGCCGCCGGAAAACCTGCCGCTGATTCTCGATCTGGGCGAGCGTTTCTATTTCAAGCCCGAGGCCGGGCGGCTCTGGCTGAGCCCGCATGACGAGGTGGCGAGTCCCCCCTGCGATGCCGCGCCGGAGGAGCTGGCTGTGGCCGAAGCGATCGATCGCCTGCAAACTGTTGTAAACTGGCAGGTCGAGCGGGTGGAGCACAAGTGGGCAGGCCTGCGCACTTTTGCGCCCGACCGGCTGCCGGTCTATGGCTTCGATTCCCGCGAAAGCGGCTTCTTCTGGTTCGCTGGACAGGGTGGTTTCGGTATCCAGACCGCGCCCGCAGCCGCCAATCTTGCGGCGCGACTGCTGCTGGGAGAGCCAGCTGGTGCGGTTGATCCAGCGCCCTATTCCCCTGCCAGATTCGGCTAGAATTGTGGCGCCGCTGGTCTAAGCTGACCGCCTGATCCATTCAGCGGCGCGAAAGCTGGCGAGAGATAGTCCGGCAGGGAATACACTCGCCGGAGTCGTCCTGCGAGACAGGGGTATTGCGATGAAAAAGACATTTGCCTCGCTGCTGGCGACTGCAGCCTGCCTCTCGATGGTGGCAACACCCGCGCTGGCTCGCGGCTGGGGCGGCGGCTGGGGTGGTGGCGGCGGCTGGGGCCGACACCACGACGACGGCATTGATGGCGGCGATATCCTCGCCGGCCTGCTGATCTTTGGCACGATTGCCGCAGTCGCATCAGCTGCCAGCAAGTCGGCCAAGGACAAGCGCGAGGCTGAACAGAATGACGGTTATCGCTATCCGGACCAGTCGCGACCTGCGCCGCGCTATGATGATCGCCAGTCGGGCTCGAACAGCCGCGATTGGGGCCGTTCGCGCTCGATCGACGCAGCGGTTGATACCTGCGTTGGCGAAGTTGAGCGTGGCACTGCCCGCGTCGATTCAGTCGATAGCGTAGACCGTGATGGCGATGGCTGGCGCGTGTCGGGCAAGGTTCGCTCGGGCGCGCCCTATGCCTGCTCGGTGGGGTCAGATGGCCGGGTGCGCAACCTGTCGGTCGATGGCAAGGCGCCTTACTGAGACTCTGGCTCGCGCTCTCCGCCATAGGCCGGGAGCGCCAGCTTCAATCTGATCGCCGCGCCGCGCAGCGCGAAACCGGCGGCCATGGCGACCGTCCATGTCACAGGAGTGGACAGCCCCGCCCAAGCCCCCGCGGCCGCCAGCGCAGAGGATAGCGCAGCCGCTGTTACGTAAAGCTCTGGCCGCATCAGGATCGATGGCCGCGATGCCAACACGTCGCGGATGATCCCGCCAACGCAGCCGGTGATCACCCCCATCAGCACGGCCGGGACCACCGGTACACCATAGGCGAGCGACTTGGCCGTCCCTAATACCGAATAGGCCGCCAGCCCTGCTGCATCCGCCCATTCAAGGAGCGCGCCCTCCCACACGCCGCGCGGGGTGAACCACGCGACCAGCGCCACGCCCAGACACACCGGGGCCACCGCCGGGTCATGGATCCAGAACACCGGCGCACCGATCAGCAGATCGCGCACCGATCCGCCGCCGACCCCCGTCACCAGCGCAAAGAAAGCCATGGTGACGAAGGTTTGCCGCAGCCGCGCCGCCAGCAAGGCACCGGTCAGCGCGAACACGGCTATCCCGCCGAGATCGAGCAGGGCGAGCAGCGTGGGCAGGGCGGGGATGGTCGGTGGGGCCAAGGTTACTTGATCAGCCGGGTGTAGTGCACGGATTTGCTCCCTGAAACGCCGACATCATAGCCGCCGCCTGCGCTCCAGGTCCAGCGGCTGTCCATGGACTGCTCGCGGGCCAAAGGTTCGGCGCGCATGGTGCCGGTGAAGGTTATGCCATTGGCTCCGCCCGCTGCCTGACCATGCCCCACGCCGCCGAGCGAGTTCCAGTAAGTGAAGACCACGGCTTCCCCATCACGGCTGTAGATCGTCTCGCCGCGGTAGGCGATCTTGCCCTCGAGGATCACTTGATGGCTATCGCGCACATGCTTGCCGCCGAAGACCGGTTCGAAACAGTGCCGGTCCCTGCCGCCGCCGCCAACATCTGCGACGAAGCATTTGCCGATGACGGGCGCAAAAATATCCAGCTTTTCTGCCGCATGGGCAGGCAGGGCGGGAAGGGCGAGCGCTGAGATCAGCGCGATGGTGGCGGGGCGGATCATTGCGGCACCATGCTCCCTAGCCCCTTACCAGTCCACTCCCACAAAAGGTTGACAGCGCGACCACACAATGGTTTTATGATCCACACTATATCATAAAAATGGGAGAGCCGCAGTGCTCGAGGCAAAGCCAGCGATCGATTACGAGACCGCCGATTTCTATACCGACGTGGCGCTGGTCGATGATCCCCACGCTTATTTTGCCTTCCTGCGCGGCAAAGGCCCGGTCACCAGGCTGCCCTATCGCAATGTCATGGCGGTTACCGGCTATGAGGAAATGATCCAGTTGGCGCTCGATACCGAGCATTTCTCGACGATCAATTCGGTTGTTGGCGCGATGGTAGAGCTACCGTTCGAGGTTAAGGGCGATGATATTTCCGCCGAGCTGGAGGCGGCGCGGTCAAAGATTGCCTTTTCTGACCAGATCGTCTCGCAGCAGGGCAAGCGCCATTCAGACCTGCGCTCGATCCTCGCCCGCCTGTTCACCCCCAGCCGCCTGCGCGAGCTGGAGCCAAAGCTGCGCGAAACCGCCGACAGCCTGATCGATGAATTCGCCCGCGACGGCAAAGTCGAATTGGCCGAGCAATACGGCGGGCCCTATGCGACGCTGGTGATCGCCGATCTGCTCGGCCTGCCCGACCGCGTTCGCAACCGCTTCCGCCGCCTGCTGGAAGGCGCGGTTCCGGTGAAGATGGACGCGACGCCGGAAGAGATGATGAAGAACCCGCTGGTCGAGCTGGGCAAGGACCTGTTCAAGCTGATCGTCAAACGCCGCCTTGCCGCCCATCCGCTGGTCAAGCCGATCGCCGGGCTGTTCGGGGCCAAACACGACATCCTCGCCGAAGTCGCCACCGCGCGGTTCCCCGATGGCGGCAAGCCAAGCCTGATCGACATTACCGGCCTCTCCGCCTTCCTGTTCGGCGCGGGGCAGGACACGACCAACCGCCTGCTCTGCGCCTGCATGAAAGTGATCGCGACGCACCCCGATGTGCAGCAGGCGCTGCGCGATGATCCCTCGCGCATTCCCGATTTCATCGAGGAAACGCTGCGGCTCGATGGCGCGGTGAAGAGCGGCGGGCGGATATGCCAGAAGAGCACCACGCTGGGCGGGGTTGAAGTGAAGGCGGGCACGGTGATGCTGATGTCGCCGCTCGCAGCCAACCGCGACCCCAAGCGGTTCGAAGACCCCGACCAGTTCAAGCTCGACCGGCCCAAAATCAAGGAGCACGTCGCCTTTGGCCGCGGCGCGCATACCTGCATCGGTGCCCCGCTGGCCCGGCGCGAGGTAACTGTCTCCATCGAGCGCCTGCTGGCGCGCATGGGCAACATCCGCCTGTCAGAGGCGCACCACGGAGCCGAAGGACAGCGCCACTTTGACTATGCACCAACCTATGTGCTGCATGCGCTGAGCAGCCTGCACCTTGAATTCGATCCGGTCTGAGGGAAGCCGCACCATGACACTCGCAGAAAAAGACTATTTCACCGATCCTGAAGTGCTGCTCGATCCCTATGCCTATTTCGAGGCGATCCGCGCCAATGGCCCGGTGTTCCGCATGCCAAACCGCGACGTGGTGATCGTTACCGGGCATCAGGAGGGGGCAGAAATCCTGCTTAATACCAATGACTTCTCCTCGATCATCAACCCCGAGCCGCTCGCCCCGCTGAGCTTTGAGCCTGAGGGCGATGACATTTCCGGGCAAATCGCCCAGGCCAAGGCCTTCAACCCGGCGCTTGAACTGCTGGTGACCTATGATGGCGAGCGCCACACTGCGGCTCGCGCCCTGCTGAACCCGTTGTTTGTGCCTTCGCGACTGAAAGCCAACGAAGCCTTCATGCGCGATTTCGCCGACGCCATGGTTCGCGATGTGGTGGCACAGGGATCGTGCGAGCTGATCAACAAGGTGGCTACGCCCTATGTCACGCTGGTGGTCGCCGATCTGCTGGGCGTGCCCGAGGACGACCGGCAGAAGTTCCGCGAAGTGATCGACGCCGGGCCGCCGCCGGGCAACATGGACACTGCCGACGCGCAGTCAGGCGCACAACAGGGCAGCCAGGCGCTGATGTTCATGGCGGGGTTCTTCTTCCAGTACCTCTCTGAACGCCGCGCCAATCCGCGCGATGACATCATGACCGAGCTGGCGCTGGGGCGCTATCCCGACGGCACCCTGCCCGATATTGGCGAGGCGGTGAAATCGGCGATGTTCCTCTTCGCTGCGGGACAGGACACCTCGGCCAAGCTGATCGGCAACGCAATGCGCTATCTGTGCGAGCATCAGGATATGCAGCAGCAATTGCGCGAAGATCGCTCGCTGATCCCGGGCTTTCTGGAGGAAGTGATGCGGCTGGAAGGTTCGACCAAGGCGACCTTCCGCCTGTCAAAACGCAAGACCAGGATCGGCGATTTCGAGATTCCGGCCGGCCAGCGCGTGGTCATCGCCGTTTCCGCCGCCAACCGCGATCCGCGCCGCTGGGACAATCCCGAAGAATTCCGCATTGGCCGCCCGCGGATCAGGGAGCATCTAGGCTTTGGCCGCGGCGCGCACACCTGCGTCGGGGCTCCGCTGGCCCGGGTTGAAGTGGCGGTGATGTTCGATCGCTTCCTAGAGCACACCAGGGCGATCCGCCTGAGCGAGGCGCACCACGGCCCCGCTGGCGCGCGGAAAATCGATTACGAGGCCAGCTACATCATTCGCGGGCTGGCCGATCTGCACGTGGAGTTTGATCCGGCGTAACCGGCGCGAGGATTACTCCTCGATCAGGTCCTGCACCTTGGTCAGCAGTGCCTGGATGCGGTTTGCGGCTTCGGTGAAGGTCGCAACCTCCTCACGGCGGGTGTTGCCGCGGGCTTCCTTGGCGGCTTCGAGATAGCCTTCCATATCGGCTTCCATCGCGTCGACGAGGATTTCCAGTTCGTCCTGCGTGAGTTTGAGGGTGACTGTGCTGGCCATGGGTCTTCCTTGGTATTGCTGTTGCGCGGCATCCTTCGACAGGCTCAGGATGAGCGGAAATTGGAGTTGGAAACAAGCCCGCTCATGCTGAGCTTGTCGAAGCATCGTCAGATATGAATAGGTTTGCCGGTCACGGCCATGGCCGCTTCCTTGATGGCTTCGGAATGGGTCGGGTGGGCGTGGCAGGTATAGGCGATGTCTTCGCTTGTCGCGCCGAATTCCATCGCCTGTGTTGCCTGCGCAATCATCGTGCCTGCCACTGAGGCAATGCACCAGACGCCGAGCACCTTGTCGGTCTTGGCATCGGCGATGATCTTCACGAAGCCGTCGCTCTCGCGGTTGGTCTTGGCGCGGCTGTTGGCGAGCATCGGGAACTTGCCGACCTTGATTTCGCCGCGTTCTTTGGCGGCTTCTTCGGTGAGACCCACGCCAGCAAACTCGGGGAAGGTATAGACCACGCCTGGGATCAGATCGTGGTTCACGATGCCAGTCAGGCCTGCGATGTTCTCGGCAACGGCAATGCCCTCGTCCTCGGCCTTGTGGGCGAGCATCGGGCCGGGGATCACGTCACCCACCGCCCAGACGCCATCGACCTTGGTGGCGAAGTCATGGTCGGTTTCGATCTGGCCGCGCGCGTTGAGTTCCAGTCCGATCTTGTCGAGGCCCAGCCCGGTTACATTCGGGCGGCGGCCAATGGCGACGAGCACGCAATCGGCTTCCAGCGTTTCCGCCGCGCCGCCTGCTGCGGGTTCCAGCGTCAGCGTGGCCTTCTTGCCTTTGACGCTCGCGCCGGTCACCTTGGTGCCGAGTTTCAGCTCCATGCCCTGCTTCTTGAAGATCTTGGCGGCTTCCTTGCGCACTTCGCCATCCATGCCGGGCAGCAGAGCATCGAGGAATTCGACCACCGTCACCTTGGCACCCAGACGCCGCCAGACCGAGCCGAGCTCCAGCCCGATCACGCCGCCGCCGATCACCACCATGTGCTGGGGCACGCGATCCAGCGCCAGCGCGCCGGTGGAGTCGACGATGATACCCTTATCGTTATCAACTTCCACGCCCGGGAGCGGAGTGACGCTCGATCCGGTGGCGATGACAATGTTCCTGGCGGTCACGGTCTTGCCCGCGACTTCAACCGAATGTGCGTCCTTGAACTGGGCATAGCCTTTCAGCCAATCGACCTTGTTCTTCTTGAACAGGAATTCGATGCCGCCGGTCAGCTCCTTCACCGCGCCCGCCTTTTGGCCCTGCATCACGGCGAGATCGAGCGTGACTTCCTTGGCCATGACGCCGAACTTGGCCATGGTGCCGTGCGCGGCTTCCTCGAACAGCTCCGAGCCATGCAGCAGCGCCTTTGAAGGGATGCAGCCGACGTTGAGGCAAGTCCCGCCCAGCGTCTCGCGGCCCTCGGCACAAGCGGTCTTCAGCCCCAGCTGCGCCGCGCGGATCGCCGCGACATAGCCGCCGGGACCGGCACCGATGATGAGGACGTCGTAGTCGTATTCAGCCATGTTGGCCTCCGTGGCGCGTGGGCTTCGACAAGCTCAGCCTGAGCGGACTTGGGAAATACAAATTCACACGCAACATCCGCTCATCCTGAGCCTGTCGAAGGATTTTGCGCGACCTTGCCTCACAGATCAATCAGCAACCGCGTTGGATCCTCAATCGCTTCCTTGATCGTCTTCAGCGCGGTTACGGCTTCGCGCCCATCAATCAGGCGGTGGTCATAGGACAGCGCAATGTACATCATCGGGCGGATGACGATCTCGCCGTTCCGCACAACCGGGCGGTCCTCGATGCGGTGGAGGCCGAGCACAGCAGACTGCGGTGGGTTGATGATCGGGGTGCTCATAAGCCCGCCGAATACGCCGCCGTTTGAGATGGTGAAGGTGCCGCCCTTCATCTCGTCCATGGTCAGCGAGCCGTCCTTGGCCTTCTTGCCGTAGCCCGCGATGGCCTTTTCGATGTCGGCGAACGACATCCGGTCAACCCCGCGCACCACTGGCACGACAAGGCCGTTGGGGGCAGATACGGCAACCGAGAGGTCAACATAGTCAAAATAGACGATCTCATCGCCCTGGATCTGGGCGTTGACGGCGGGAATGTCCTTGAGCGCGAGGCATGAGGCCTTGGCGAAAAAGCTCATCAGGCCGAGCTTCACGCCGTGCTTCTTTTCGAACACGTCCTTGTAACGCGCGCGCGCCTCGATCACCGCCGACATATCGACATCGTTGAAGGTGGTGAGCAGGGCTGCGGTATCCTGCGCGTCCTTCAGCCGCTTGGCGATGGTCTGGCGCAGGCGCGTCATCTTGACGCGTTCCTCGCGGCGGTCACCAGTGGTGACAACAGCAGGCGCAGCGGCGGGGGCCGAGACGGCCGGAGCAGGCGCGGAAACCTTGGCGGCGGCGGCGGCGAGCACGTCTTCCTTGGTGATGCGGCCATCCTTGCCGGTGCCGGTGATGCTGGCGGGATCGATGCCCGCTTCCAGCACGGCGCGGCGCACGGCGGGGGAGAGGGTGACCGGATCACCAGCAGGCTCTGCCGCAGAGGCCACAGGAGCCGGGGCAGGGGTTGGTGCCGCAGCCTTGGCCGCAGGGGCACCCGAACCCGCCTCAATCGTCGCGATCAGCGCGCCGACCAGAACGGTATCGCCTTCCTTGACCAGCTGCGCGCCCATCACGCCCGCGACCGGGGCCATGACTTCGATGGCGACCTTGTCGGTTTCAAGGCTGGCAATGGGCTCATCGAGCGCCACCGCTTCGCCGGGCTGCTTCAGCCACTGGCCGATCGAGGCTTCGGAAACGGATTCGCCCAGAACGGGAACTTTGACTTCAACTGACATAACTAACTTCCTGTTCCTTCCCCTCTCCCCGCCGGGGAGAGGTAGCGAAGCTTGGCGCATCAGCGCCTAGCGGAGCTGGGAGAGGGGTTTTGCCCGCGTGAGGCCCGGAGCCCCTCTCCAACTGCGGCTAGGCAGGCAAGCTGCCAAGCCTTCGTATCCTCTCCCCGACGGGGAGAGGGAAATGTCTAAACCTTCTTCTGCCTGCGGATTTCGCCCCGGACCGAGAGGCCCAAGGCGTTGGAGACCAACGCCCCCTGTTCGGATTGATGGCGCTTGGCGAGGCCGGTGGCTGGCGATGCCGAGGCCGTGCGGCCGGCATAGCGCGCGCGTTTGACGTTCGACTTGGCCGCTGCCAGCGCCTCTTCGATTTCCGGTTCGACAAAGAACCACGAACCGTTGTTCTTCGGCTCTTCCTGGCACCAGACGACCTCTTCCAGCGCCGTCATGCGCTTCAGGCGCGTTGCCAGTGGCTCGCCGGGGAAGGGATAGAGCTGCTCAAGCCGGACGATCTGGGTGTCATCAAGACCCGCCGCATTGCGCGCCTCGATCAGATCATAGGCGACCTTGCCCGAGCACAGCACCAGCCGCTTGGTCTTCTCGTCCGGCGCACCGTTGGTGTCCGAAAGGATGCGCATGAAGTGGCCGTCACCGATGAACTCGCTCGCCGTGCTCTTGGCCAGCGGATGGCGTAGCAGGCTCTTGGGCGTCATGATGATCAGCGGTTTGCGGAACGGGCGGTGCATCTGACGGCGCAGAACGTGGAAGTAATTCGCCGGGGTGGTGATGTTGCACACCTGCATGTTGTCCTGCGCGCAGAGCTGGAGGTAACGCTCCAGACGCGCCGAGCTGTGCTCCGGCCCCTGTCCTTCGTAACCATGCGGCAGCAGCACGACGAGGCCGTTGGCGCGCAGCCACTTGCTCTCCGAGCTGGCGATGTACTGGTCAAAGATGATCTGCGCGCCGTTGGCGAAATCGCCGAACTGCGCTTCCCACAGCACCAGCGTTTTCGGATCGGCGCTGGCGTAGCCGTATTCGAAACCGAGCACGCCATATTCGGACAGTGGGCTGTCGTGCACTTCAAAGCGACCGTGCGGCAGGCTGGCGAGCGGCACGTATTTGTGTTCGTCGGTCTGGTCGACCCACACCGCGTGGCGCTGGCTGAAGGTGCCGCGGCCCGAATCCTGACCGGACAGGCGCACGGCATAGCCTTCGGTGACAAGGCTGCCATAGGCCAGCGCTTCGCCGGTCGCCCAGTCAAAGCCTTCGCCAGTCTTGAACATCTCGCGCTTGGCATCGAGCACGCGGGCGAGTGTCTTGTGGACCTCAAGGCCATCGGGAACAGTGGTCAGCGTGCGGCCGAGGCTTTCGAACAGTTTGCCCTCGATGCCGGTCGGCACGTTGCGGCGTGCGGTTTCGGGGTCGACCGGCTTGTTAAAGCCGGACCAGCGCCCGCCGAACCAGTCAGCCTCGTTCGACTTGTAGTCCTTGGCGGCATCGAAGTGTTCTTCAAGGTGGGCAACGAAAGTGCCCTCGATCTCGCCAAGCTGGCCTTCGCCGATCACGCCTTGTGCCTTCAAACGCTCGGCATAGAGCGCGCTGACCGGTGGGTGCTGGCGGATGCGGGCATACATCAGCGGCTGGGTGAAGCCGGGCTCGTCACCCTCGTTGTGGCCAAAGCGGCGATAGCACCACATGTCGACCACAATATCGCGGCCGAACTTCTGCCGGTAATCTATGGCGAGCTTGCAGGCGAAAGTCACGGCTTCGGGATCATCGCCGTTCACGTGGATGATCGGGGCCATCACGCCCTTTGCAACGTCTGACGGATAGGGCGAGCCACGGCTGAACTGCGGGCTGGTGGTAAAGCCGATCTGGTTGTTGATCACAAAGTGAATGCAACCGCCGGTGTTGTAGCCGCGAACGCCGGAAAAGCCGAAGCATTCCCAGACGATGCCCTGTCCGGCAAAGGCCGCATCGCCGTGGATCAGCACGGGCAGCACGGTCTTGTGCTTGCCGGGGCCGATATCGCCGCGATCCACCTGATAGGCGCGCACTTTGCCCAGCACGATCGGGTCCACCGTTTCGAGGTGGCTGGGGTTGGGCATCAGGCTCATATGCACCTTGATGCCGTCAAATTCGCGGTCGGTGCTGGTGCCGAGGTGATACTTCACGTCACCCGAACCGCCGACGTCTTCGGGGTTGGCGGTGCCGCCCGAGAATTCGTGGAAGATCACCTTGTATGGCTTGGCCATCACATTGGCGAGCACGTTCAGGCGGCCGCGGTGGGCCATGCCATAGACGATTTCCTTGACGCCCAACTGGCCGCCATACTTGATCACGGCTTCTAGCGCCGGGATCATGGACTCGCCGCCATCAAGGCCAAAGCGCTTGGTGCCGACGTACTTCTTTCCGAGGAACTTTTCGTACTGCTCACCGCGCACCACGGCAGAAAGGATCGCCTTCTTGCCTTCGGGGCTGAACTCGATGTGCTTGTCGGCGCCTTCCATCCGGTCCTGCAGGAAGCGGCGCTCCTCGACATCGGAGATGTGCATGTATTCCAGGCCGACCTTGCCGCAATAATTCTTGCGCAGGATCGCCACGATCTCGTTGACCGTGCCCCACTGCAGGCCAAGGTAGCCGCCGAGGTAAATGCGCCGGTCGAGATCGGCGGCAGTGAAGCCGTGGAACGCGGGATCGAGGTCCGGCGGGATGTCCTGCTTGGCGATACCCAGCGGATCAAGATCGGCAGCGAGGTGGCCGCGCACGCGATAGGTGCGGATCAGCATTACCGCGCGGATGGTGTCCGATGCTGCGGCTTCGAGTGCCTTTTCGTCAATCGCCCCGCCCGCCTTGGGTGCAGAGGCTTTGATCGCCTCTTTCACCGCCAGCGGATCGAGAGCCTGCGTCAGGTCGTTTTCCGCAGCACCGCCAGCCAGCGGCCAGTCGGCCCGCTGCCACGATGGGCCCGGCTGGGGATCTGCGGGATAGAAATCGAAGCTTTCGTTGCCCATGGAATCACCATCTGCGCGGCGGGGGATACCGCCACTGTTTGTCCGTCAATCCAGAGCCTTGGCGCTCCCGGGGAGGAAAGCAGTCCATGCCCTTGTTATGGTTGCTCCAAGCTGAAGCAGTACCTCAGGCCAATTGCTTAAGCACTTCCGCGAGCGTCGTGCCCAGCTCCGAAGGCGAGGGCGAAACGCGGATGCCCGCTGCTTCCATCGCCGCGATCTTGTCTTCCGCCCCGCCCTGGCCGCCCGAAACGATAGCACCGGCATGGCCCATGCGGCGGCCCGGAGGGGCGGTGAGGCCGGCGATGAAGCCAACCATCGGCTTCTTGCGGCCACGCTTGGCTTCGTCAGCGATGAACTGCGCGGCTTCTTCTTCGGCCGAGCCACCGATTTCACCGATCATGATGATCGACTTGGTAGCCTCGTCAGCAAGGAACAGTTCCAGCATGTCGATAAAGTTCGTACCGTTGACCGGATCGCCGCCGATGCCGACAGCCGTGGTCTGGCCAAGGCCGACCGCGGTGGTCTGGTGCACGGCTTCATAGGTCAGCGTGCCCGAGCGTGAAACCACGCCGACGCTGCCCTTGGAGAAGATGTTGCCGGGCATGATGCCGATCTTGCACTCGTTGGGAGTGAGAACGCCGGGGCAGTTGGGGCCGATCAGGCGGCTCTTGCTGCCGGTGAGCGCGCGCTTGACGCGAACCATGTCGAGCACCGGAACGCCCTCGGTGATCGCAACGATCAGTTCGATCCCGGCATCGATGGCTTCGAGAATGGCATCGGCGCAGCCTGCAGGCGGCACATAGATGCACGATGCGGTCGCGCCGGTAACGGCCTTCGCTTCGGCAACCGTGTCAAACTGCGGCAGGTCGAGGAAGCTGGTGCCGCCCTTGCCCGGGGTAACGCCCGCAACCATCTGCGTGCCATACTTCAGCGCCGCTTCGGTGTGGAAAGCGCCGGTCTTGCCGGTCATACCTTGTGTGATGACCTTGGTGTTCTTGTTTACGAGAATGGACATAGTGTTCTCTCTTGCGTCATCCCGGACTTTGTCCGGGATCGGTGTCAGTTATGCCGGACCTTGCGGCCAGCGGTCCCGGGTCAAGCCCGGGACGACGGAAAATCAAGCGAGGCTGCCGTCAATCGCCTTGCAGGCAGCAACCAGCTCTTCAACCGCGTCAATCGAGACCTTGAGGCCAGCCTTCGCAGCGTCGTCGAGGGCGATTTCGATCACTTCCTCAACGCCGTCGGCGCCGATCACGCAGGGGACGCCAACATAAAGATCGTTGATGCCATAGGCGCCGGTAACGTGGGCGGCGCAGGGCAGGACGCGCTTCTGGTCGCCCAGATAGGCTTCGGCCATCGAAATTGCCGAGGCTGCCGGTGCATAGAACGCCGAGGTGCCGAGCATGCCGACGATCTCGCCGCCGCCGTTTGCCGTGCGCTTGATGATCGCATCGATGCGTTCCTGCGTCGAGCGGCCCATCTTGATGAGATCGGGAACGGGAATGCCCTTGACGGTGGAGTACGATGCCACCGGCACCATGGTGTCACCGTGGCCGCCGAGCACGAAGCTGGAAACGTCACGCACCGAAACGCCGAACTCTTCGGCAAGGAAAGTGGAGAAGCGGGCCGAGTCGAGCACGCCAGCCATGCCGACCACCTTGTTGTGCGGCAGGCCGGAAAATTCGCGCAGCGCCCAGACCATCGCGTCGAGCGGGTTGGTGATGCAGATGACGAATGCGTTCGGCGCATTGGCCTTGATGCCTTCGCCCACGGCCTTCATCACCTTCAGGTTGATGCCGAGCAGGTCGTCGCGGCTCATGCCGGGCTTGCGGGGCACACCGGCGGTGACGATGATCACGTCTGCGCCTGCGATGTCCTTGTAATCGTTGGATCCGGTGACCTTGGCGTCAAAGCCTTCAACCGGGCCGCACTGCTGCAGATCGAGCGCTTTGCCCTGGGGAACGCCTTCGGCAATGTCGAAAAGGACGACGTCGCCCAGTTCCTTTTGCGCGGCCAGATGGGCGAGGGTGCCACCGATATTACCGGCGCCAATGAGGGCAATCTTCTTGCGAGCCATGAAATGCATTCCCTTACACGCGGGATCGATCTCGCTGTGGGGCTGCCCTAATGGTCCCGCGCCAAACGCAGGCAGTCCCGTGTGAACGGAGCCGCCCTAGGCGCGTGAATGCCGGATTGCAACCCGGGAAAACACGGAAATTGCAAGTTTAATTGCTATTGCGAACTAATTGCAATTAATCAGCTTCGCGCTTTCACTTCCATCCTCAGCGCCATGCGGCGGTCAAGCTGGCGGACTACGGCGAGCCAGTGGCGGAAGGTGGCTTCATCGCCCTTTTTGTGTGCGGCTTCGGCCTGGGCACGCGCCAGTTCGGCAGCGGCAAGGCCGTGGCGGGCGAAGTGGAGCAGCGTGGCGCGCAGCACTTCGGGATCGCCCATCAGATCGCCGATGGCGCGGCCGTTGTCGTTGGCTGCACGGCGGGGAATAAGCGGCGTGAGGATGCGGGCGACGATAGCGTCGTGGCCGTTGCGGCGGGCTGCAAAATGAAGGGGCATGGTCTTCTCGGGGGGCCGTTTCTTTGTTGAACCCACCCTCTACACATCGCGCGCTAAGGCTTCCTCATTGGCTATGGTTACGAAGGCGTTTACCTGCGGAAACATGGGCTCGCTGGATGGAATGGGACGAGATGTGTCGCTTCTTGGGTAGGTCCGAATTGGTTCACGCAGAGGCGCAAAGAAGAAAGGGAGGCGCAGAGAGGTCTCGTTAAGCCGAAGGCTCCTTCTTCAATTCCGAGGATGCGTTTGCTGCAATGTTGGCCATTGCGAGCGGCTTCGCCGCAGGCGCTACACCTCCGCGCCTCCCCTTTCTTCTTTGCGCCTCTGCGTGAACTCTTCAAAGCCGTGAACATCACGTCCCCGGCTGAACAATCCACTTGCCGCTGTTCTGGTATTCCGGATTGATCTGCGATTCAGGCAGCTTGTCGCCGCGGTACTGCCGGTCGCCCCCGCGCTGCTGGACTTCGGGGGCATAGTTGGGGGTCGGGGCCGTGCGCACCGGGGCGAGGCCGCCCATGACGGGAGCCACCGCGCCATCCTGCGCTTGCTTGAAGCCTGCCGCATAAGCGCGTTCGATCGCCAGTGGATCGAGCGAGGGATCGGGGCCAAGCGGGGCATTGCTGCGCGGGCGCGGCGCGGCAACCGGCTCGCCGCCGCCATAGGCAAAGCGGAATGTCTGCGCCGATCCTGCTGGCCCGCGAAGCTGGAAGAACTGGTGTGCGCCGATGGTCTGGACCAGATCCATCGTCTTGTCCCACACCGGGTGCACAGCGATGGTGTGATAATGGGTCGATAGCCCGATTGGCCGATAGACATAGCCTGCCAGCGCCGCGCGGGCGACGTTCTCTGCGCGCAGCCAGAACTGGCGGTTCGGCACGCGGCCGAGCGCGCCATCGCAAGTGAAAGTGAACTGGCAGCCGGTCACCCGCTCACTGCCCTGATAGACCACACCGCAGACGGTGTTGGGGAAGGCCGGGTGGGCGACGCGATTGAGGATCACCTGGGCGACAGCGCGCTGGCCATCGTCGGGCTCGCTGGCGGCTTCGTAGTAGATGGCCTGGGTCAGGCAGGTAAGCGCGCGGGTTCCGTCGGTGCCGCTTCCGGTGATCAGCATGGAACGGGCGGCAGCAGTTACCGAACCGGGGTCAGCATCAGAGTGTGCGCCCATGGCATCCACCTGCGGCGCATTATCGGGCGCGAGGTAATAGAAGGCCGAGCCGGGGAAGCTGTCACCCTGCCGCTCAAACGGCATCGGTTCGATCTTGAGCTCGGCATTGCCGGCATCGCCAACCTCAAAGCTGCGCCACTCCGAAGGGGCAGCAAAGGCGGGCACGGCAAAGGCGGCGAGCAGGGCCAGAGCGCGGCGACCGGCGTGGCGGCGGCGCTTGGGCATGGCGACCCCCACGGCACGGCGATGCAGCCGCGCGGAGAAATCGCGCGGTGCCGGTTCGCTGGCCAGAGGGTCAAAAAGGTTCATCGTCTTCCTGTGTTTGCGATACGCGCCTTCGCGCGTAACCCCATTCGAGCGCACTTTGCATCCGCCGAATCCGCACTGTGCCGAAGGGGGACAGGGTTCCCCGATAGCCTTAATCGGTTAACGGCTGCTTTTGCCGGGGCACGAAAGCTTGCCCAATTCGCAGGTGCAGCGTAGAGGCGGCCCAACGTCATGGGTGCTTGAGAGATCAGGCCTAAGAGGGAAGTGAGTGTAATGCTCACGCTGCCCCCGCAACTGTGACCGGGGAGTTCTGCGTCCCACATGCCACTGGCTCTCGAGCTGGGAAGGCGGACACAGAGCATTGATCCGGGAGCCAGGAGACCTGCCCAGGACGGTCGTTCCGCAGCCGGGCGGGGTGTATCGGTTGTAAGCAGGGGCCCGCGATTTCGTGCGGGCAGCCTCGCCATGAACGACTTTCGTTCATGTGTGGAGGTTTTTGCGTGAAATATCTGTTTTTATTGGGTTGTTCATTCGTTTTGGCTGGTCCGGCGCTGGCTCAGGGCGTTTCGATTGAAAGCGTAGTTGAGGACGGGCTCTATGATCCGGTCGGAAAGAAGTCCGAAGAGTTCACGATTGTCGTCACGGGCAATAAGCTGGCGATTGATCAGACCGGTCAGTCTGTCAGCGTAGTCGGCACTGCCGAACTAGCCTCCGTCCAGGGCCCCGATCTCACCCGCTCGCTCGAGCGTCTGCCCGGCGTCACCATTACCCGCAACGGCGGGATCGGCAACTTCACCGGCCTGCGCCTGCGCGGAGCGGATGCCGAGCAATTGCTGGTGCTGGTCGATGGCGTGCGCGTTGCCGATCAGGCCTCGCCAGCTGGCGGATATGACCTTGGCGGTTTGATGAGTGGCGGCGTGGCCAAGATCGAATTGCTGCGCGGATCGAACTCGGTGGTCTGGGGCAGTCAGGCGATTGGCGGCGTACTTGCTGTCACCAGCAAGGAACTGAACGGCGTTGAAGCCAGCGCCGAATATGGCTCACGCAATAGTGTGGATGCCAACCTTACCGGCGGACTGTCGGGTTCCGGCTACGGCGTTACCGTCAACACCGGCTACACCCGCACCGATGGCATTTCGACCGCCGCCATCGGCACCGAGCCAGACCCTTTCCGCCAATGGCACGTTGGCGGGCGTGGTCATGTGGAACTGGCGAGCGGCCTTAGTGCCACGCTAACCGCACGTTATGCCGACGCTAAATTGTCGATCGATGGCTTCCCGGCACCCAACTACACCTTCGCCGATACGCCCGAGTTTCAGACCACTCGCGAGGCATCGGGCCGGGCTGGGCTGGAATACCGCGCGGACAGATTCAGCCTGAACGGCGGCTTCGCCATCAGCGATACCCGCCGGGCCTATTTCGATCCGACCTTCGGCACCGCGCCTAACTACGAAACCTTCGGCCGCAGTGAGCGCGCTGAACTGAACGGTCACGCCGATCTACCCTCTGATTTCACACTCGATTTCGGCGCGGAAACCGAATGGAGCCGGTTTCACACCAGCTTCGATCCGGTCCACAGCGCGCGGCTTTCGAGCGGCCATGCCTTGCTGGGTTACCACGCAGACGGACTGAACCTGTCGGGCGGCGTGCGGCTGGATGACCATTCGCGCTTCGGCTCGCACTGGACCTTTGGCGCGAACGGTTCCTACGACGTCGGTGGCGGCTGGCGGCTGCGCGCCAGTTATGGCGAGGGGTTCAAGGCGCCAACCTTGTTCCAGCTGCTTTCAGACTACGGCAACCTTGGCCTGCACCCCGAAACCAGCCGCTCCTTGGATGTGGGCATCGAGAAGGGTGACCGCAACGGCACCCTCCATTTCGCCGCCACCCTGTTCCGGCGCGACAGTAAGGACCTTATCGATTTCGTCTCGTGCTTCGGGTTGAGCACCGGCATCTGCACCAATCGTCCGTTCGGCACTTACAGCAACATCAATCGCGCCCGCGCCGAGGGGTTTGAGCTGGAGAGCGATGTGAAGCCCGCCGATAACCTCAGCTTCCACGCCGCCTACTCCTTTGTGAAGGCGGTCAATCGCGGCAATGGCAAGGATCTCGCCCGCCGCCCGCGCCATGCGGTTTCGGTTTCGGGCGACTGGACCACGCCGTTGGCAGGTCTCGCGCTGGGGGTCGATTTGCGGATGGTTTCGGGCAGCTTTGACGATGCCGGAAACTTCACCCGGCTCGATGGCTATCCCCTCGTCACCCTGCGCGCCTCGCTGCCAGTGAGTGAAGCTTTCGAGCTCTATGGCCGTGTCGAGAATGTCGGCGGCGTCCATTACCAGACCGCCGCCGGTTACGGCACCGCCGGACGCAGCGCCTTTGTTGGCGCGAGGGCGAAGTTCTGAAGCGGCTTGGCGCCTTGATCGCGCTGGTGCTGGGGTCTTGCGCCCCGGCACCACACGCTCATGCGCCAGCGGCTGAGCCCCGTATCGTCAGCCTCAACCCCTGCACTGATGCGGTGCTGGCTGAGGTTGCCGATCCGGGCCAGTTGCTTGCTCTTTCAAGCTACAGCCGCGATCCGGCGTCGAGTTCGATGGACTTGGCACTAGCGCGCCGCCTGCCTTCTACCAATGGCTCGGTGGAAGAGGTTATGGCGCTACAGCCCGATCTGGTGCTGTCAGGCAGCTACACCGCGCCAGCCACCCGCGCGGCCTTTGCCGATCTGGGCTTGCGACTGGAGGAATTCGGCATTGCCTCCACCGTGACCGAGAGCGAGGCGCAGGTGCGTCGTATCGCTGCGCTCGCGGGCCACCCTGATCGCGGCGAGGCACTGGTGGCGCGGATTGAGGCGGCCTTGGCCAGCGCTGCCCCGCCCAAAACCGCCGCGCCAATCCCCGCCGTAATATGGGAATCGGGCGGCATCGTCGCCGGAAATGACACCCTGATCGCCGACCTGCTCCGCCGCACCGGCTTCACCAATTTCGCCGCCGCGCGGGGGCTGGGGCAGGCGCAAGTTCTGCCTTTGGAGCGGATGCTGGCCGATCCGCCGAAGGTTATCCTCGCCGCCGGGAATGCCTATGCGCAGGAGGACCGGATGCTGACCCACCCGGCCTTGGCGGGGCTGAAAAATGTGCGCCGCGCGCGGCTCGATCCGGCCTTGCTGTGGTGCGGCGGGCCGACGATTGAGAAGGCTGCAGTTCGTCTGAAGGCGGTGAGGAGCGCGCTATGACTCGCCTCAATCTCACCCTGTTGATCCTGCTGGCACTCGCAGTGCCACTGTCATTGCTCGCGGGGCAAGTGTGGATCGATCCATTCCATCCGGCACTACCCAACGCCACCACCATCCTGATGCAACTGCGCTTGCCGAGAGCTGTTCTTGCGCTGGCGGTTGGCGGCGGACTGGGCGCGGCAGGAGCGGCAATGCAGGGTTATCTGCGTAACCCGCTCGCCGATCCGGGTCTGTTCGGGATAGCACCCTGCGCGGCACTTGGGGCGGTACTCTCGTTCTGGACGGGATTTGCGGCATCGGCCTTCACCCTGCCGCTGTTTGCCCTTCTGGGGGCGGGATCGGCGATGGCTCTGCTCGGCCTTATCGCCGGACGTGATGGCGGTGTGGCGACCTTTACCCTCGCGGGCATGATGCTCGCCAGTCTGGCCGGGGCCCTGATGAGCCTGGCCATCAGCCTTTCGCCGACACCCTTTGCCCTGTCCGAAATCGTCACCTGGCTGATGGGGGCACTGGCGGACCGGTCCTGGCGCGATGTCTGGATTGCCGTGCCGGGGGCGCTGCTCGGGATAGCCCTCCTGCGCGCATCCGGTCGCGGGCTCGATGCGCTGTTGCTGGGTGAGCCGGTTGCCCGCTCTCTCGGCATCGATCCGCGCCGCCTGCAGTGGCTGCTGATTGCAGGCGTTGGTCTTACAGTTGGCAGCGGCGTCGCGGTGGCCGGGATCATCGGCTTTGTCGGGCTGGTCGTGCCGCATCTGGTGCGTCCGTTGACCGACCGGCGGCCTTCGCAGTTGATCATTCCAAGCGCGCTGGCGGGGGCGCTGTTGCTGCTTTGCGCCGATGTTGTCTGCCGCCTGATCCCTCTGGCAGGCGGCGAACTGCGACTGGGCATCGCGCTCAGCCTGATCGGCGCGCCGTTCTTCCTGATGCTCCTGCTGCGGATGCGGCGCGGGTTGAGTGATGACGGGGGCTGGGCATGATCCTGTCAGCCGGGAACCTTGGCCTCAGCGGCCGCCTGAACGGCATTTCCTGTTCGCTCAGCTCGGGCAGGATCACCGCCATTTGCGGGCCGAATGGTGCAGGGAAATCGAGCCTGCTCGCCTGCCTTGCCGGTCTGCTGGAGCAGGAGGTAGGTGAAGTCAGCCTTGATGGCCGGTCGCTCGCTTCGATGCGACCCAATGAGCGCGCGCAGGCCATCGGCTATCTGCCGCAGGTGCCGCAGGTCGCGTGGGATGTCAGCGTGGAAACGCTGGTCGCTCTTGGCCGGGTGCCGTGGCCGGGCAGCGGTAGCGCAGAAGTCGAAAGTGCGCTTGCCGCGATGGATCTGGCCGCGCTGCGCCATCGCCCAATGTCCCGGCTATCGGGCGGTGAACGCGCACGGGTACTGCTGGCGCGGGTGCTGGCAGGGGAACCGCAATGGCTGCTCGCCGACGAGCCGCTTGCCTCACTCGATCTCGCCCATGCCCAAGCGATCATGGCCCGCTTCCGCGCCGAGGCGGATCGGGGCAGGGGCGTGATTGTGGTCCTGCACGATCTGGCAGCAGCGATGAACCATGCCGACCGGGTGATCGTGTTGGAAAACGGCGCGATTGTTGCCGATGGACCGCCCGAACTGGCGCTCGCCGAAAAAGTTGTCGCGCGGGTTTGGCAGATCAAAGCAAACTGGCTTGGCGAGCCGGGGGCGAAGGCTCTGGCGATAGCTAACTGAGCTATTCACTGGTCAGTCATCACTGCCGCACATATAGAGCAGCCATGACTGCACTTGCTCGCGCCGCCGTTCGCCGCTTCTCCGCCTTCTTGCCCCTGCTTTTGCTGGCTGGCGCACCTGCTTTGGGAGCGAAGCCGCCGGTCGCGCCTGCCCCCGCTGCACAGCCTTCACCGCCGCCAGCCGATACCGGCCCGTGGCTCTATCGCGGCAGTGACGTGCCGCAGGATAAAGAGTGGACCTTTGGCGAGCTGCCAAACGGCCTGCGCTATGCCGTGCGCAAGAACGGGGTGCCGCCCGGGCAAGTTTCAATCCGGGTGCGCGTTGATGCCGGATCTCTGAATGAAAACGATGACGAGCGCGGCTTTGCGCACTTCATCGAACATCTGGTGTTCCGCCAGTCAAAGTATCTGGCCGATGGCGAGGCGATCCACACCTGGCAGCGGCTGGGCGCGACCTTTGGTTCGGATACCAACGCCGAAACCACGCCGACCAGTACAACCTTCAAGATCGACCTGCCGGGTGCGACGCCTGCCTCGCTCGATGAGAGTTTCAAGCTGCTTTCGGGCATGGTGATCTATCCCTCGCTCAGCGCAGCAAACATCAAAACCGACCTGCCGATTGTCCTATCTGAAAAGCGCGAGCGCGGCGGCGCGGCGGCGCGGGTCAGCGATGCCATGCACGAACTGCTCTATGCCGGGCAGCGGCTGGCCATGCGCGATCCGATCGGCACCGAGCCAACGCTTAATGCCGCCACCGAGCAATCGATCCGCGCCTTCCATTCGCGCTGGTATCGCCCGGAAAACACAGTGGTTATCGTAGCAGGCGATGCCGAGACAAAAGACCTTGCGGCGCTGGTTACCAAGTGGTTCTTGGAATGGCCGGTGAAGGGGCCGCACGTCGATACGCCGTCGTTTGGCGATCCGGTCTTGCCCGCTGACGCGGCACCTGCCTCCGCCGATACCTTGGCTCCCGTCGGCAATGCTGTGGTTCTCACCGAACCCGACCTGCCGCGCACGGTTACCTGGGCTGTGATGCGCCCTTGGCGGCAGGTGCACGATTCCATCGCCTACAATCAGGGCCTGATGATTGACAATGTCGCCACCCAGATCATCAACCGCCGTCTGGTCACCAAGGCCCGCGCCGGAGGAACTTTCCTCGATGCACGGATCGACCGCCAGAAAATGAGCCGTACGGTCGATGGCACATTCGTCTCGGTTGCACCGATCGGGCCGGACTGGAAAGCCGCGATCAAGGACGTGCGCGCTGTCATCGCCGATGCCTCGGCCAACCCGCCTTCGCAGCAGGAGATTGACCGGGAGCTGGCCGAAATGCGGATCAGCTATGTCAATTCGCTGGAGCAGCGCGAGCTGCAGCCCGGCGCGCAGCTCGCCGATGATATAGTCATGGCGCTCGACATTCGCGAAACCGTCGCCGCGCCCGAGACGGTGCTGAGCATTTTCGACAGCGCCCGGCCGCTGGTTACGCCAGCTGCCGTGCTCGAGCACACCCGCAGTTTGCTGACGGGTGCGGTAACGCGCAGCTTCATGGTTACGCCTACTGCGGGTGAGGCAAGTGCAGAGGGCCTGAAGTTGGCTCTGGCAAGCCCTGTGGCCGCAGATGGATCAGGCCGGGTGGCCTATCAGGAAATCAAATTTGCCGATCTCCCGCCGATAGGCACGCCCGCCCTGCCGGTTTCGAAAACGCCCACTGGTCTGCCCGATATTGAACAGCTCAACTTCGCAAATGGTGTGAAGGTGCAGCTCTATCCCACGGCGGACGAGCCCGGGCGGGTGACGGTTCAGGTGCGCTTCGGGGCAGGTTATCGCGCCTTCGGTCCTGCCGATGCGCCCTACATTGCACTGGGCCAGTCGGCTTTGATCAATTCCGGGGTTGGCCCCTTGGGCGAAAACGAACTTGACCGGATTTCAACCGGGCGGAAACTGGCCTTTTCATTCGGCATATCAGATACTTTTTTTGCCTTTTCGGCGGAAACCCGGCGGGAAGATCTGGCCGATCAACTCTATCTGTTTGCCGCCAAACTATCGCAGCCGCGCTGGGATGAAGGCCCGCTGACCCGCGCAAAGGCGGCCGCACATCTGCAGTATGATGCTCTCGCCACATCACCACAGGGCGTGCTCGCCCGCGATCTCGACTGGATTTCACGTGGACGCAATCCGCGATTCCGGATGCCGAGCCCATCTGAAACCGACACGGCAACAGCTTCACGTTTCAAGGCGATTTGGCAGCCGATCCTGATGAGCGGCCCGGTCGAAGTGCAGGTGTTCGGCGATATTGACCGTGATGCAACTATAGCCGCGCTTTCGCGCACATTTGGTGCGTTGAAGCCCCGGCTTCCCCTGGCAAGGAAGCTTGCGCCCTTTCCCGATATGCCGAAGGGCGGCGGCGCTCCTATCGTCCTTAGCCATCGAGGCGACGCAACGCAGGCGGCCGCGCTGATTTTTTGGCCCACCGGCGGCGGGGTCAAGGGGTTGCGTGAGAGCCGGCAGTTGCGGATTCTGGCAGAGGTGTTCTCCAACCGTCTGCTCGACGGCCTGCGCGAAAAGCTGGGGGCGAGCTATTCACCGCAGGTTTGGTCTGATTGGCCTGTTGACATGCCCATCGGCGGCGAAGTGGCTGCCCGCGCCCAGCTTCAGCCCAAAGACATTCCAGCCTTCTATGAACTGGCCGACAAGATCGCCGCCGACCTCGTCGCCAATCCGCCCAGCGCAGACGAACTGGCCCGCGTGACCGAGCCAATCCGTCAGTGGATCACCCGTGCCTATACCGGCTCGAATTACCTCATGAGCCATATCCAGGGCGCTACCAATGATCCTGTGCGCTATACGACGGTGCGGACTTTATTGCCCGATTCCACGGTGACCACGCCGCAGGCCATGCAAGCCTTGGCTGCCAAGTATCTCGTCCGGCAACATAGCTGGCGTCTGGCCGTGCTGCCGGAGGGCAATGGAGCAGGGGCGCAGGTCGCTCGATGAACTAACTGGTACGGAACGCCAACGCACTTTGCACTGCCTGTCATTCTGGTTATGGGCGGCCCCGCAAAGGAGCATTAGCAGTGGCATCGAACTGGAATCCAGACAGCTGGAAGGCGCAGGAAGCAAGGCATTTGCCTGCCTATCGCGAGCCTGAGGAACTTACGCAGGTCGAAGCGACCCTGTCGCGATTTCCCCCGCTGGTCTTTGCCGGTGAAGCGCGCGCGCTGAAGGCAGATCTGGCCGAAGTCGCACAGGGCAAGGGCTTCCTGCTGCAGGGCGGCGACTGCGCCGAGAGCTTTGCCGAGTTCCACCCGGACAATATCCGCGACACTTTCCGCGTCCTTCTGCAGATGGCGGTCGTCATGACCTTCGCCAGCAAGCAGCCGGTAGTCAAGGTTGGCCGCATGGCCGGCCAGTTCGCCAAGCCGCGCTCTGCGCCGACAGAAGTGCAGGGAGATCAAGAGCTTCCGAGCTACTTCGGAGACATTATCAACGGTATCGAATTCGATCCCGCCACCCGCCGCAACGATCCCGCGCGGATGTTGCAGGCCTACAGCCAGTCGGCTTCGACGCTCAATCTGCTGCGCGCCTTCTCGAACGGTGGCTATGCCAACTTGCGTCAGGTGCACAAGTGGACGCTCGATTTCATGGGCCGCAGCCCTTGGGCCGCGAAGTTCGCCGAAGTGTCTGAGCGCATCGGCGAGGCGCTTGATTTCATGCAGGCCTGCGGGATCAATCCTTCGACCGTGCCGCAGCTTCAGGGCACCAGCTTTTACACCAGCCACGAAGCGCTGCTGCTGCAATACGAGCAGTCGCTGACCCGCCGCGACTCGCTGACCGGGGACTGGTACGATTGCTCGGCGCACATGCTGTGGATTGGGGATCGCACCCGCTTTGAAGGTTCGGCCCATGTCGAATTCCTGCGCGGCGTCGGCAATCCCATCGGTATGAAGTGCGGACCCAGCCTTGAGCCCGATGCATTGCTGCGTCTTCTTGACACGCTGAACCCGGGTCGTGAGCCCGGCCGTATGACGCTGATCAGCCGCTTTGGCCATGACAAGGTGGAAGACGGTCTGCCCAAGCTGGTGCGCGCCGTGAAGCGCGAGGGCCATCCGGTGGTTTGGTCGTGCGATCCGATGCACGGCAATGTTGTTAAGGCAGCCAGCGGCTACAAGACGCGTCCGTTCGATCGCATCCTCGCTGAAGTGCGCGGCTTCTTTGCCGTTCACCGCGCCGAGGGAACCCATGCTGGCGGCATCCATATCGAGATGACCGGTCAGAACGTTACCGAGTGCACCGGCGGCGCGATGGGCATCACCGACGAGGCCTTGGCCGATCGCTATCACACCCATTGCGACCCGCGGCTTAACGCTGCGCAGTCGCTCGAACTGGCTTTCCTGATCGCCGAGATGCTCAATCTCGAAGCTCAGGATCGCAGCGCGCAGGCAGCGTGAGCGGCCCGTTCGATCTTGCTGGGCGTGTCGTCATCGTCACCGGCGGAGCCATGGGCATCGGTGAGGGCATGGTGCGGATGCTCGCCGGAGCCGGCGCCAACGTCGCCATCGCCGACCGTGACCTTGCCAAGGGTGAAGTGCTGGCCGCAGAACTCCGTGCAGACGGTCTGGCGGCGCAAGCCTTTGCCGTTGAGCTGGCCGATGAAGGCTCGATCATCGCGCTTGCCGCCAATGTCATCGCCGCGATGGGCACACCCTGGGCGCTGGTCAACAACGCCGGGGTGCAGGATCGCCAGTTGCTGCTTGAAGGCACAGCCGAGGAGTGGGACCGGAACAACGCGATCAACGCCCGCGCGCCCTTCCTGCTCACCCGCGAGATTGGCCGGGCGATGGTTGCCGCCGGTAATGGTGGCCGTATCGTCAACGTCGCCTCGTGCAGCCTGCGCGGTCAGGCGATCAAGGGGCTGGCAAGCTATATGGGATCAAAGGGCGCGCTTGCTGCCCTGACCAAGGCCAGCGCGCTGGAACTCGCCGAATTCGGCATCACGGTGAACACCGTGCTGCCCGGCGGTGTGGGCACACCCGGTGCGATTGGTGCGAAGGGGCCACCCGCTGAAGGTCCGGCGCGGCGGATGCCGGCTTTGGGCTTCTGCGAGCCTTCGGACATTGCCGGGGCGGTGCTCTATTTTGTCTCGCCAGCGGCGCGCTATGCGACCAACCAGACGATCTGCGTCGACGCCGGTTGGAGCGTAACCTAACACGCCCGGGCGATAGGCTAAAGCTCACGCTTGACCCCGGCGCGGCATGCGCCAAACCAGCAGGGTAAACTTTGCTGGAGAGTAAACCCGTGCCCACCGTCCCCAACGAATTCCGCATCAAGTGGCCGCCCAAGGAAACCTGGACCGACGCCACGCGTGAAGTGCAGGCGTTCTGGGGCGAACCCAATGCTTGGGAGGAGGGCTCCAAGACCAACATCATCAACGTCATGGCTAGCCATCCGCCGCTGGGCATGGTGTTCAGCCATTGGGGCAAATATTTCATGACCGGCCACACGCTGAATACGCGTCAGCTGGAAATTGTCGTGCTGCGAGTGGCCGTGCTGGTGAACTCGCCATACGAATGGCACAACCACGTTGGTTACGCGATCCAGGCCGGGATTACGCTGGAAGAGATCGCCGCCATCCGCGATTTCCCGAATTGCGAGCATTCCTTCACCGAAGAGGAAGTGGCGATTATCGCGGCCTGTGGTGAGCTGATTTCCAACAACAACCTCTCCGATGAAACCTGGGCCACGCTCGCCAAGACGCTCCGGCAGGAACAGATGATGGATCTGGTATTCCTGATCGGCCACTATGTGATGACCAGTTGGGCGCTGTCCGCCTTTGGCGTGCCGATCGAAGGCGGGGCGGATGCCATCGGATTTGATCTGAAGACCAAATCAGGCCGCACACCGGGAGTCACCTATCGCCCGGGCGAGAGTGAAGACTGGATCGAAAAGCGCGGATACTGAAAAAACCGCAGCATAAAGGGACAGGGCAATGGCAAACGAAATACCCGCATCAAGCGAATTCACCGGCTTATCGCGCGCCGTCATCGCCTATAGCGAGGCGTTCACCCGGCTCGTCGGCAAGGCGAAGGCCGGCACACTTGGCGATGCCGAATGGGCGGAGATCGAGGGGCTGGTGAATACCAGCGCCTTCGTGCGCGAAGGCGTGTTCCTGGGCCCGCAGGCGGAGGTGATCGATTGGGCGACCTATCGCAGCTACGTCACCCAGTATGGCGGCTATACCGATTGGGAAGGCACCCTGCGGCGCATCACCGAAACCCCGGGCCGGGTCATCCTTGAGCTGGAAGAGCGCAACACGCGCGGCGGGGTTACCGATGTTTCCAACACGGTGACGATCTACGAATTCGATGCCGGGGGTAAACTGCAGCACCTCGATGTTTACGTGATGCCACGCGGAGAAAAGCCTGCATGACGCTCGACGAACTCCTCGCTCGCGAGGCCATTCGCGATACTCTGGCGAAGTACAATGTCTCGGGCGACCGGCTCAAGGTTGACGACTTCGCCGCCTGCTTCACTGAAGACGGAATACTCCAGTCCGAGGAAACGCCGGGCCAGTTCATCTTCCGCTATGAAGGGCGCGAGGCGATCCGGGCCTGGCAGAACCGCTGGCGCAGCCGCCAGCCGGGGCAGGATACGGTCCACAAGGCGAGCTTTGTGCGACACCACCTTGGTACCTGCAAGATCGACATAACCGGTCCGGACACCGCCAAGGCCCGCACCTATTGGGCGGCGTGGACCGATATCGGGCCCGATCACTGCGGCGTCTACATCGATGATTTCCGCAAGGTGGGTGACGAGTGGCTGATCGCGCTGCGCCGCGTGCGCAAGGACTGGGTTTCGCCCGATGGGCTGTTCCAGACGGCGATAGTGAACACCGAGGGCTGAGCCATTGCCGCTTGCGGCAGGTGCGGATGCGCTTGCGTCTATTGGCAAGCAGTTCCGCACCGCGCATGTGATCCCGAAAGCTGCTTTTCGGAGAGAATGCCATGGCTGAATCCGGCCACAACAATGCACCTGTGCTGGACACCAGCGATGTCGACAAATGGATCGGCAAGCAGATCGTCTATGCCGAGATGTGGGACCCCTGCAACGCCACCGATATCCGCCGCTGGGTGCAGGCGATGGACTATGCCAACCCGCTGCACTGGGACGAGCAGTTTGCCCGCGCCTCGAAATTCGGCGGCATTGTCGCGCCGCAGAGCTTTACCGTGGCGATGGACTATGGCCACGGCTGCCACCCATCGTGCGTCGGCAATATTCCCGGGAGCCATCTGATCTTCGCGGGCGAGGAGTGGTGGTTCTATGGCACCCCGGTCCGCCCCGGTGACAAGCTGGTGCAGGAGCGCCGCTTCGCCGGTTACAAGGTCACCGAAACTGCTTTCGCCGGCCCGACCATGTTTGCCAACGGTGATACCGTCCACCGCAACCAATATGGTGCGCTGGTGGCCAAGGAACGCGCAACCTCGATCCGCTATCTGGTTGAGGAAGCCAACAAGCGCGGCGTCTATGGCAAGGACAAGCGCAGCCCGAAGAAGTGGGAAAAGGCCGAACTCGCCGAGATCCACAAGCTGCGCCATGATTGGATCCTGTCGAACCGTCTGGGCGTGACGCCAGGCTTCGCCTCGGTGAAGGTGGGTGACAAGCTGCCGCGCCGGGTGATCGGCCCGCATTCGGTCGTCACCTTTGCACTGGAATGCCGCGCGCACCGGCAGAACATCTGGGGTTCGTGGCGCTGGAACGTGCCCGAGGGCACCTATGATCCGGCCACCGAAGATGCCGGGTTCGCGCAGGACATGACCTACGATTTCGACATGCGCAAAATCGATCCGCGCCACGGTGACGGGCTCTATCACGGGCCTTCGTCAGGCCACATCAACTCCGAAAAGGCCGAGAATGTGGGCATGGGCGGGGCCTATGGCTATGGCTCGTCGATGAACGCCTGGCATATGGATACTGTTGCCTTTTGGGCGGGCACGGATGGCTACATCTGGCACTCCAAGACCCAGTTCCGCAGCCCGGCCTTTGAAGGCGATGTGACTTTCGTCGATGCCGAAGTGATCGATAAGCAGGACCAGTCGGCCTATGGTGTGCCGATCGTTACCGTGAAGACCAAGATGACGACGCAGGATGGCGATACGATCCTCACCGGCACAGCGGACGTTTCGCTGGGAGCTTAAGGTCTTGATGATGATTGACGCGCGCCACCGAGACTGATTACTCGGCCGCATGGCCAAAGCACGCGACATAGTCCGCATGAGCGAGGCGGAGATTTCCGTCTTCCTCGATCAATCCCAAAGTCTGCAGGTGGCAACGCTCGGTCCCGATGGCGCGCCGCACCTTACCACGGTGTGGTTTACCGTGCATGAGGGCAATGTCCTGTTCGAGACTTACGGCAAGTCCCAGAAAATCGTGAACCTGAAACGCGATTCGCGCATTGCCGTGCTGGCCGAGGACGGCAAGACCTATGCTACCCTGCGCGGGGTTTCGATCAATGGGCGGGCCGAAGTGGTGGAGGACTTCCCCGAGCGGCTGGACCTTATGCGCGTGCTGGTAGCGAGCATGCATCCCGAACTTTCTGATGAGGCGATCGATGATCGCGCAGCCAAAATGGCGACAAAGCGGGTTGTCGTTAAGGCCCATCCTGAAAAGGTGATGAGCTGGGATCACCACAAGCTGGGGGCGGTAGGCCCCTAACGCCCGCGCCAAACCGGCGGTCGCTTTTCGATGAACGCCTCCATGCCTTCGCGCGCATCATCCGATTTGCGCCAGGTTTCGAACGAAGCATAGGTGGCTTGCACTTTCAGCGCATCTGCCAGTGTCGGCTCATCCAGCCCGCGATAGGCGATATCCTTGGTGGCGCGGACGGCGAGCGGGGCGCAGGCCATGATTTCGGCCGCCAGTTCCCGGGCGCGGATCAGGGCCTCGCCATCGCCCACCACTTCGCTGACAAAGCCCAGATCATAGCCTTTGCGCGCCGGAATGGACCGGGCGGTGAGCAGCGGGATCATCGCCCGCTTGAGGCCAACCGTGCGGACCAGGCGCGTTATGCCTCCAGCAATGGCAATCAGATCGACCTTGGGCTCGGCCAGGCAGAAGCTGGCATTCTCATCGGCAACGATAATGTCGCAGGCGAGCGCAAACTCAAAGCCGCCGCCAAAGGCAAGCCCGTTCACTGCCGCGATTACCGGTTTCAGCAGATCATGCCGCTGGATCAGCCCGGCATAGCCATGTGGCGGATACGGCGGGGCGTTGTCCAGCGTGAAGCTCTTGAGGTCGCTCCCGGCGCAAAAGGCGCGGCCAGCCCCGGTGACGATTGCTACTTGCAAGCTATCGTTGGCAGCGAACATGTTGAACACGGCTTCCAGCTCTTCATGCGTCTGCTGGGTCATCGCGTTCAGCGATTGCGGGCGGTTGAAGGTAATGGTCAGTACGCCATCGCTGGCATCAAGGATGAGGTTTTCCGGTTTCATTGAGCCAAGTCTGCCCTGCATCGCGGGCGCGCTCAATGCCTGATGTGTTCCTCACCCATGCCTGCGCAGGCAACCGGCACTCGACAAAGCGTGTTCAAGCAGGAACACTGCGGCAAAACAGACAGGCGGGAGAGTTCATGGCCGAGCACGGCAACTACTGGGGCGAGCTGCGCGCGAACTGGCGGGTGCTTCTGGCAGCCAGCTTGGGCATGGCCGTGGGGCTTTCGCTGTTCTCCTATGTTACCTCCATCTTCGCGCCATTCCTGATCAAGGAATTCCACTGGGAACGCGCGCAGTTCGCCAGGATCGGGTACACCATGCTGGCCGCGATCCTCGTTTCGCCGCTCGCCGGCCATCTGGTTGACCGCTTCGGCGTGCGGGCCATGGCGCTGACCGGGGTAATCCTGCTGCCGATGGTACTGTTGGCCTATACGCAGCAGAGCGGCTCGTTCGGCTATTACTTCGCCTGTTCGGCTGGTATGATGATTGTCGGCAGTCTGACGGGGCCGGTCACCTATACCCGGCTGATCATTGAGCGATTTTCCCGCGCGCGGGGCCTTGCCCTTACCATCGTAATGAGCGCACCTGCCATTTCAGGCATAGTCTTTCCCCGGCTGATCACCAGCTTCATCGAAGCGAATGGCTGGAAGCTGGGCTATGCCGGTCTTGCCGGGATGACGCTCGTTTTGGGCCTTATCGCCATAGCACTCTTTCCCGCTGGCTCTGGCTTGGCACCTGTACGCAAGACTATGGCCCTTGGCGCACCTGCAGGCGCATTTCGTGAAGTGCTGAAAACGCCAGTGTTCTGGATCCTGTTTATCGCGGTGTTCCTCACCACGATCCACACACCGCTGCATGGCTCGCAATTTGTCCTGCTGCTGAAAGAGCAGGGACTAACCTCGCTGACCGCAGCGACCATGCTGATGGTCTATTCGGCCGGCACGGTCATCGGCCGGATTGTCTGCGGTCTGGCGCTTGATCACTATCCGGCGCGGATTGTTGCTGCGATTTCGATGTCGCTTCCTGCTGCCGGTCTGGCGCTGCTCGCCAGCCCGTTCGACTCGCTGGGCGTGGTCGGCCTTTCGGTCCTGCTGGTTGGTATCACAGTCGGCGCAGAGGGAGACCTGCTGTCGTTCCTGGTTGGCCGCTATTTCCGCATCGAGATTTTCAGCCGTGCGCTCGCGCTGTGCTATTGCGGGCTCTTCGCAGCTTCAATCAGCGGAGTGGCGTTGGTATCGTACATGCTCAAGACCTATGACAGCTACGCTCCCTTCCTGTGGATCGCCGCTGGCTGCGTTGTCGTGGGTTCGTTTCTGTTTCTCCGCTTGCCCGCAGCAACGCCGCCTGCAAAAGGCGAAGCATGACGATTCCCGCCCCCGTTCGCTCCACTGCCAATCCCTCGCCGGTCCGCAAGGCGGGTTCGATCCGCCGTACCTCCAGCATCGACGTAACCTGGACTGACGGTCCTGCCGGTCCCCGCAGCTTTGAAGGCCGCGCGCGTGATGTGTTGCGGCCTGCTGATGGCGGTGATGATGTCATTCGGGCTGAAGCGAAAATGGTGGCGATGGTCAGCCCCGAGCGGGTTATCACGGCCATTTCGGCCGATCCTTCGCCACCCGGACTCGAGAAGCTGGTTGGTGAAAGGGGCGGTGGGCATTTGCGCGGCGTGCTACGCGAGTTGCTACCCGATCTCATCGTGCAGGCCCACCCGCTCTACCTGCTGCTCGATGATATTTCGGGCACCAGCCTGATTTCCGCCTGGGGCTGGGTGCAGTGGGACGATAAATGGGTCGAGCGAATGCACCAGGCTGAAGGCGTGGCGAGCATGGCCGAGATGATGAGCAATCGGCAGGACGTGTGCTGGGGATTTCGTGAAGGTTCCACCGCGCTGGACGTTTCAACCCACAACCACCGCGACAATGTTGCCGATGGCAAGGAGCTGCGTAACCCGCTCGATACGGCTGGCTGGCACCATTTTCCGGAGCATGAGGGCGTGTCCTTCCGCCGCGCGCGACGGATCGATGTGTGGCGCGAAGGGGGCCAGATCAGGATCGAGGCATCTTTCCAGGATTCCGCCCCGCGCCCGAAAGGCGGCCGGGTTGCCTTGCACGAATATCTTGTGCGAGCGGTGGTCAATGGATCTGGCGTGATCGAATCGATTGAGCCCGAGCCCCGCGTGTTGCCCTTTGGCGAATGCCCGGGCGCGATCCCCAATGCCCGCGCTCTGGCTGGAACGCCACTTTCCGAGATCCGCGAGGCTGTGCTGGGACGCTTGCGCGGGCCGCAGGGCTGCACCCACCTCAACGATGCCCTGCGCGCGCTTGGCGATGTGCCGGAACTGATCGGGTTTCTGAATCAGGCGGATTAGGTCAGCCTGAATACGCCGATCTTCACAGCAAAACTCTCGCCGCTCATGTTCGGGGTCAAGGTCCCGGCATAAACGCCGTGGTTGAGCCAGTCGTGCGACCCTTCCGGCGCAATGAAGCGCGGGGTGGTGATCATCGCCACGCCATCTTCGCGTATCACGCCCACTTTGGTGGTTGCGCCGTTGAATATCTGGATGATCGTGCCGTCATCGGCGCGGATTGCATAGCGCGCCTCCACTGTGGCGAGACCATTCTCGCGCATGATCGACCAGTCCGCCCCCGGCATCACCTCGCCATTGAGCCTGGGGCCATAGACCCGTCCGCCGGTGATCGGGATCATCCGTGCCTTGCCGCCGTCAATCATGCCCATATCGACCGGGGACGAGCACAGCGCCTCGATCTCAAAAACCAGTTCGGGGTGGGGCATGCCATCCATAAGGTACTCCATCTGCGACTGTGGCGCAGCATGGCTTATGGCGCTATGGGCCGCGGCTGACCACAGTTCGATTTGGCGAGTGACAATGAACGACGATTTTTCCGTATGGGTAGGCAAGAGCGAAACATTGACCGATGTGCTCGAACCGGCGCGCAGCAATGCCTTGCGCGCGGCGCTGGGTGAGGGCGAGGTGCTGAAGGCTGGTGATGCCCTGCCGCTGCTCCACCACTGGCTCTATTTCTGGAACGTTGTCGCCCCTGCGGGGTTGGGGCCGGACGGCCACCCGGCCAAGGGTGGTTTCCTGCCTCCGGTTCCCCTGCCGCGCCGGATGTGGGCTGGCGGTCGCCTGAAATTCCTCGCGCCACTGCACCTTGGCGAGACTGTCACCAAAGTTTCAACCATCAAGAGCGTGACCGCGAAGAGCGGCAAGAGCGGCGAACTGGTTTTCGTGACGGTGGAGCATCAGCTTTCCAATGGGGCCGGTATTGCGATCATCGAAGAGCAAGATCTTGTCTATAAGGGCGAAACCCCGCCGGGTGCGCTCAAAGCTCCGGAAGGCCAGGGCCCTGTGCCGGCGTCGTCTTGGCAGGCCTCGGTGATGCCCGATACTGTGCTGCTGTTCCGCTATTCCGCGCTGACGATGAACGGCCACCGCATTCACTATGATTTGCCCTATGCGATGGATGAGGAGGCTTATCCTGCGCTGGTCGTCCACGGGCCGCTGCAGGCGACATTGTTGGCTGATCTGGCCGCCAAGAGCCTTGGCAGGCCGCTGGCAACGTTCGATTTCCGCGGACAGGTTCCGGCCTTCGCTGGCACGCGCCTTGATGTCTGTGGTGAGCCTGCCGAAAATGGCGGTTCGTTCTGGACCGAGCAATCGGGCGGCAAGAACATGGTGGCGACGGTTACGGCCTAGCCGTTGCTAAGCTTGCTGGCTGGGGCGGCAGGATTCGAACCTGCGAATGGCGGCATCAAAAGCCGCTGCCTTACCACTTGGCGACGCCCCACCAGCGGAAGCGCACCTAGACGGTGATTTGCCGAAAGGGAAGGGGGGTTTATCCGATCCCCAGCTCCCGCCGGACAAAACCTATGTGCTCGTCCAGAATCTCGCGTGCTTCGGGGGCATTGTGGGCCATGCCGTGACACATGGCTTCCCACACGTGGAGCTCTGCCCGCACGCCTGCCGCACGCAAGGCGCGGTGCAGGCGGACCGTGTCTGACAGCAGCAGATCGCGCGTGCCAGACGTGAACAGGCTGGGCGAGAAGCCCTTTGCGAAGTCGCCAAACAGCGGCGAAAGCAGCGGGTCCATCAGGTCGTGTCCGCCCGAATAGAGTGCGGGCATCCAGTCCGCCGGGCGCTTGAGCACCACGTCGAGCTCGGCATTTGTAGTGAAGCTGTCACCTACCTGCCGCAGATCGCTGACCGGCGAATGCATCACGCAGGCCGCGGGAATGGGCAGGCCCTGATCGCGCGCTTTGAGCACCATTGCCGCGACGAGATTGGCGCCAGCCGACCCACCATAGATGGCGATGCATTCTGCCTTGTAGCGCTCCAGCATGAACCGGTAGGCCTCAACGCAGTCATCCAGCCCGGCCGGGAAAGGGTGATCCGGCGGCATCCGGTAGTCGACTGAAAAGGTCCGCACGCCCGCCTGATCGGCTAGCTTCACCGCAGCATGGAGCGCCGCTTCGCCCCCGCCGACGATGAAGGCGCCGCCGTGGATGTTGAGCATGGCCTTGTCTTCGGAATCGATCCGTGCAGGGATAACTTCATAGAGTTCACAATGGTTAAGGTGACGAACTTCGTAAGTGTATTCAAATGCCGCCGCCTGCATCTTCATCATGGCCGAAAGTCCGGCATTGCTGCGCGCGGCATGGGCGCGCCAGCCTTCGATATCGGTGAGCTCCGGTACGGAAAGCTCCTGTGAAAACATCGGGTTGGAAAGGAAATCTCGCGCTTCTTCACTAATGGTGACTGGCAGCGGAATGGCCCGAGCGGGCAGCTTTACCGTGCCTGGGATCTCATCGCTCACATCGCTCTCCCGTTTCTCGCGGGAACGCACAGTCCCCTGTTGCCTGGGAGCATGGCACCGCTATCCTGCGTGGGACAAGCAATGAATGGGGAGAGTGCGGGATGGCCGCTTTGGCGCTGGCACATATCAGCTGGGCGATAGCCGACAATGCCGACCGGCCAGCCTGCGATGACTGGTTCATTGATCTGTTCGGGGCCGAGACGGCCTTTGAGATGCTCGTCACGCCCGAGACCGAGAAGTTTCGGTTTGACCGTGAAGAGCGCCTGATGGTGATTGGCGATACCATGCTGATCCCTATCGCTCCCGCCGGACCGGGCGCGCAGGCAGGCAATCCGCTGGGCGATATGCTGCGGCGTTCAGCCGGGCAGAATCGCTGGATCGGCCTGTCGCTTCGCACGGCTGATCTGAAGGCAGCCGCCGCCTGGTTCACTGCACGCGGGTTCAAGCTGCACTACGATCCCGGGATGGAGGAGATCTATTTTCTCATTCCCAAGTGGCAGGTGCTCGGCGTGCGGATCGAGGTGATGCAGGGTGAGCTGCCGAATGATCCGCGCGTAAAGCCCGGCTGGCAGCCGCAGCGCTGGGCAGAGGATCATCCGCTGGGGATTGAAGGCCTGCTTTCGATCGATGTCTCGGTGCCAAGCCTTGATGCGGCGCGTGCCTGCTTTGGCGATGCATTCGAATGGCCGCTGCTCGCCGAGCGGGATCTGCCCGGAGAACCCGCACAGGGAGCCGCCTTTCTGGCCGGTGATCTGGTGGTCGAGGCGATCTGCCCGACGAGCGACGATTCCGAACTTGGCGCCCATCTTCGCGATCATCCGGGTATGTGCGGGATTACTTTCAAGGTGCGGAGCGCGGCAGCAGCGGCGGATTACCTCAAGGCGCGGGGTTACAGCCTGATCGGCAGCACCGATACGCGCTTTGCCATTCCGCCCGAACAGGCGCAGGGTCGGCTGATCTGGTTCAGCGAGCATCTGCCTGAGGGCTGGCCCGCGCCGCATTCCCGGATCGCCCGGCCAGAGGCGTTCCCGGAAGTGAAGGAGCAGGCATGATGAGCGAGGCAGCGGCGCTTTCCAACCGTCAGGTCGAAGTGATTCGCGGGCAGAATCACCGTTTCATGTTGATCCCGATTATCGAGCATCACGCGCGCTGGTTCGATGCCGGGCCGGTTTCAATCGCGGTTGAGGCGCGGGCCTTGGGTGATTCGGCTGAAAACTTGGTGCGCGGCCCATCGATCCACGTGTTCAGCGCCGATCGGCAAGCGGAGCACCTGCGTTTCGATGTGTTCGGCAAAGTGCTGCACTACCATTATATCCACCATGCCGAGGGGCATAACACTCTTTGGGGCTATGATCCGGACACCAACGGGCCGATGATCCCCTGGGTGATCGCGGCGTTGCGTGACCGGCTGCCGGTGATGCTGCGCCGGGCCGGGGCGACTGCTCTGGCGGGCAGGGTTGAGGAAATGGGCTGGGACAGTTCAGTCCTGACCGAGGTTGAAAGCGCCGCCACGGCTGCACTCGCCCCGCGTGACGATGAGCTGCTCCGCGCGAAAGAGGGCATGGACTGGATGTACCGCTGGAAAGCGCTCCACCCCGAATTCAACACGGTGGGTGAGGGGGAATATTGAGCGCGCGTTGACTGCGGTTCGCGCGTTTGAGGTTGACATAGTTGACACTTTGTCAACCTCGCCGGCGCGGGATTTTTTGGCAGATTTCTGCGGGATTCAGGGGCGTTTTGGCGGCGAAGTTGACAGCGGAAAAAACAAGAAAACTTGGCCTTCTCGCAAATTCAGGTCTTGGTGCCGGACGTGTTCAAAGAGCAAGCCGCCTTGTTGCATAAAACCGCCTTGTAGGAAAATGCGCATACCCCTTCAGTCCGGCTTCACCGCAATCACCGCATCCCGTCCGTAAATGTCCTTGTGGAACGCCACCGATCCATCCTCCCGCACATCGGCGGTGAAGTAGGTGACGTAGACCGGCAGCTCTTGCGGCAGGGCCACGACGAATGTTTGCACCTCTCCGCCTTCCGGCGCTTTCAGGCGTTTGTCGATTTGCTCGCGAGTGACGCTGCCTTCCAGCAGGGTCAGGGCAAAGCCCAGCGCGTCGCCCACGCGGATGCAGCCGTGACTGAAGGCACGCTCGCCCAGGTCGAACAGGCCGCGGCTGGGGGTGTCGTGGAGGTAGATGTTGTAGGGATTGGGCATCACCAGCTTCATCTGGCCGAGTGCATTGCCGGGGCCGGGCTTTTGACGGAAGCGTTTGCCGGTCCACACATAGGATCCGCGCCCGGAAAGGTGGCTTTCCTTGGCGATGCTGTCTGGCACCTCCCACCACGGATTGAAGTTCACCGCCTTGACCACGGCCGAGATCGCCGGTGTCGGAGTTTTGACTTTGCCCGATATGGCAGCCCAGCTTTTGTAGCGCTTGCCGCTGCGCCATAGTGTCACCTCGAAGCCTGCGGCATTGGCGAGCAGGTAGTCGTCGCCCAGCGAGCGCGGCAACCAACGCCAGCGCTCCAGATTGCGGGCGAGGGTCACGCGGCGGGCAGGGTCAGTCTCTGCCGAGAAGGCGCCCTTAAGCGCGGTATAGGCGGGGTTGTCGGGGCGCAGCGAGGCGAAGAAATCGTCAATCCGGTCAGTGGATATAGCCTCGCGCAACTGGGTGGGCAGGTCGATGGCGGTGTCGGTATCGGCAATGTGCCAATCGACGCGTTGGCTTGCAGGAGCCGCGCCGAGCAGATGTTTGCGGGCCAGATTCAGGGCAAGCGCAGTAGCGGCCCGGTCAGCTGCGCGCGAATTGCCGCGCTGCAGGGCGGCATCAAGCTCGCTGGTATCAGCGGGGGGCAGGGCGTCAGCCGGAGCCGCCTTGGCCCAATATTCCAGCCGTTCGACGGCAGCGCCAGACCAGTGCGGATCGGGCGAGGGGGTGTAGTCGCCAAAGTCTGAACCCAGCGGCAGGCCAAGCGCTGCCAGCGCTGCCGCCGGCAGGGCAAACCTCCGCAAATGCTTCTGAACCTTGGGATCAATCCGCCGCACTTCCTGCCCCCCAGCTGGAGCAGGGATGCTAAGCGCAATTCTTTGGCTTGGATATGAAGAAATTGAACGGCTTACACCAGATCCTGACCCTGGTTCAGCCCAGTCGCATCACCCAGCCGTGCGGATCGGGTGCTTGCCCGCGCTGGATCGAAACCAGCCGGTCTTTCAGTTTGCCGGTCAACTGACCCGGACCGCCCGAGCCTATGACGAACTCGCCGTCGACCGGATCGGTCACCCGGCCAACCGGGGTTACCACGGCGGCGGTTCCGCAGGCGAAAACCTCTACCAGACGGCCGGAGGCGGCATCGGCGCGCCACTGGTCGATCGAATAGCGTTCTTCCTTCACCGTCAGCCCTTCGTCGCGGGCCAGCGCCATAAGGCTGTCGCGGGTGATGCCGGGCAGGATCGTGCCGAGTAGCGGCGGGGTGACCATCGTGCCGTCATCGAACACGAAATAGAGGTTCATGCCGCCCAGTTCTTCCACCCATTTGTGCTCGGCCGCATCAAGGAACAGCACCTGATCGTGGCCGCGGGCAAAGGCTTCCGCCGTCGGAACAAGACTGGCCGCATAGTTGCCGCCGCACTTGGCCGCGCCAGTGCCGCCGGGGGCCGCGCGGGTATATTGGCTGACCCACAGTGATACGGCCGGCGCGCCCGACTTGAAGTAATTGCCCGCCGGGCTGGCGATGACCATGAACTTGTACTGCTTGGCCGGACGCACGCCGAGGAACGGCTCGGTGGCGATCATGAAGGGGCGCAGGTAGATCGAGCCACCATCGACCGCCGGGAACCAGTCCTTGTCGACCGCGACGAGTTCGCGGCAGGCCTGAACGAAGATGTCCTCCGGCAGCTCGGGCATGGCGAGGCGCTTGGCAGATTCGTTGAACCGCGCAGCGTTCGCCTCGGGCCGGAACAGCGCCATCGAGCCATCTTCAAGGCGATAGGCCTTCAGACCTTCGAAGATCTCCTGCGCATAGTGCAGCACGGCGGCAGCGGGATGGAGCGGGATCGCCTGAAGCGGGCCGACGGCGGCGCTGTGCCATCCTTCACCTTCGGTCCAGTCGATCGAGACCATGTGATCGGTGAACAGCTTGCCGAATCCGGGATCAGCCAGTGCCGCCTTGCGTACATCAACCGGCACCGGCGAAGGGTGCGGCAGGTGGGTAAAAGCAAGCGAGGGCTGGGCGAGAGTCGCCATGGCTAGAGTTCCTATATTTCAAAATGCCCCACGCCATTGTATGAAAATTACGCAGAAAGCAATAATAATGTAACAACCCGACAGGGCCGCATTCCATTTGCTATTTCTAGGCGGAATTTGAGGGAGAGGAAAGGGGTGAGGTGGCAAGCGCATGTCCCGCGCGGTCGCGAAGCAGGTCGGCAAGGGTATATTTTGCCAGAACGGCATGAAAGGCATTGATGCCGTCGCGGAAGATCGATGGCAGGTTGCAATTGCCAAGGATGCCGCAGCCGCCGCATTGGACCAGATCGGTGCCGGGCTCGGTCGCACTGACAACCTCGGCAAGATTGATCTCGCCCGCCGGCCGCGCCAGTCGCACACCACCACCTCGTCCGCGCGTGGTTTCGATGAAGCCCAGATGAGAGAGGTGGTTCGCCACCTTCAGCAGATGGGCCTGCGAAATCCCGTGCAGCCTTGCGACTTCGGCAATCTGCACAAGCCCGGCATCCGACCGCGCGAGGTGGATCAGCAGTCTGAGCGCATAGTCGGTATGCTTGGTAAGTTGCATGGATAGGTCTGCCCCGAGCTCCGGCCTTTGGCGCCGGTGATCCTTGCGGATCGTTGCAGAGCATTCATGCCACCGGCTTGATCCTGATCAAAGCTCGAAACGTCGAGGGGTGTCTAAAGTGGAATTATAAATGACACTTTAGGAGAATCGGTCATGTATTGCGTTCAATGTGAGCAGAGCAACAAGGGGGGCTGCGCGACCCGCATCGGCTCCTGCGGCAAGACTGAGGCCGTGGCTGACAAGCAGGACGTGCTTCTGCGCGTGATGCAGGGCGTATCCATCTATGCAGACCGTGCGGCGCAAAAGGGCGCGCGCGATGCCGAAGTTGATGCCTTCACCCCGCATGCCTGGTTCACCACGCTGACCAACGTCAATTTCGACGCCACCCGGTTCACCCGGCTGGTCGCCCGTGCGCTGGACATTCGTGCAAAGGCGCATGGACTGGCCGAGCGCGCAGGGGCCGATCTTTCCAACCTGCCCGAAGCGGCAACATGGAATCCCGGCCGCACGCCGCACGAACTGGCCGAAGCCGCGCCAATGGCAGCGATCCAGCGCTTCATGGACCGCGATGGTCCTTCGATCGTCGGTCTGCGCAATCTGGTGCTGTATGGCCTGAAGGGTACGGCTGCCTACAGCGAACATGCCCGCGTGCTGGGGCGCGAAGAAGCGTCCATCAGTGCCGAATTCCACCGTATCGCTGCCTTCCTCGCGACTGATCCCACAGATGTCGATGCTCTGGTGAAGGAATCGCTGGCCATCGGCGCGCTTAACCTCAAGGTGATGGAACTACTTGATGCCGCCAACACCGGCCGCTTCGGCCATCCCGAGATCACCCATGTCCGGATGAGCCCGAAGGCTGGCAAATGCATCCTCGTTTCCGGCCACGATCTGGGCGATCTCAACGCCATCCTGCACCAGACTGCGGGCAAGGGGATCAACGTCTATACCCATGGCGAGCTGCTCCCCGCCAACACCTATCCGGCGTTCAAGAAGTATCCCCATCTGGTTGGCAACTATGGCGGTGCCTGGCAGGACCAGCAGCGCGAATTCGATGCCTTCCCCGGCGCGATTGTCATGACCTCCAACTGCCTGATCAATCCCGAAATCAAGGGCTATGTTGATCGCATCTTCACAGCGGGCCCCGTCGGCTGGCACGGCATCCCGCATATCGAGAACGATGATTTTTCCGCCGTGATCGATTGTGCGCTGGCCCTGCCGGGCTTTGCCGAAGATGCGCCGGAGGAGACTATTCCGGCCGGCTTTGGCCACAATACCGTGTTGGGTGTGGCCGATACCTTGCTGGGCATGATCGGCAAGGGTGAGGTCAAGAACCTGTTCCTGATCGGCGGCTGTGACGGTGCGCGCCCGGGCCGCAATTACTTCCACGATCTCGCGGTGGCGACGCCGAAGGACAGCCTTGTTCTGACGCTGGGCTGCGGCAAGTTCCGCTTTAACCGTGAGGATATGGGCGACATCAACGGCATCCCGCGCGTTCTCGACGTCGGCCAGTGCAACGATGCCTATTCGGCGATCAAGATTGCCACGACCGTTGCCGGGGCGCTGGGCTGCGGCGTCAACGATCTGCCGCTGCACTATGCCATCAGCTGGTTCGAGCAGAAGGCGACCGCCGTGCTGCTGACCATGCTCCACCTCGGCCTGCGCCGGATCCATCTGGGGCCAACGCTGCCGCAGTTCATTACGCCGGAAGTGCTGGGGGTTCTGGTCGACAAGTTCGACATCCGCCCCACGGGCGATCCGCATGAAGATCTTGCCGGGATGCTTGAAGCGGCTTGATTTGCAATTGATCGGGGCGGTGCACTTCGCGGTGTGCTGCCCCCAATATCATTCTGCCAAAAATGAGAAGGGCAGCAACACCGTGAGGTGTGCTGCCCTTCGCATGGTCAGCGGCTGGTGGAGCCGCCAGCGGAGCCTTTATCGCTTACTGAACAAAACAATTCAGCGATAATGCTCCGCGACGGAACGGACCGACCTCTCTGCTGGACCATGAGACATCGGATCACCTCCTTTCGCGCTGTTGAGCCAAAGTTATCCCTCTCGGGACTGGGACCGGGTGGGAAATTTCCGCCGGTCTTGAGGGGAATGTGATTCATTCCGGCCCCAACAACAAGTCTTGCATGAAATTATTTTGCTGTCAGAATCAGTGTTTCGGGCCGGTTATCCCCAGAGGTTTTTTCCAAATTCGCGGAAAGGCAAATTTGGGGACGGCACCGGCCCGCACCCCCGCCCGGCCACCCAATACTAGGTTACCCTACGGGTGGCCGGGCGGGGGAGCGGGCCGGTGCCGTTCTATCCGAAATGCAATTTCGGATCAGCAAATTAACGACAATCTTCGATCACGCGGCTGACCTCGGCCCAGCTGGGGAGGTAGAGCGGTGGGTAATTCTGCGCTTCGACCATGAAACGGCCGCGGGCAAAGGCCATGGCATCGAGCAGCGGATCATTTGCCTGGAGCCTGACGGCAAAGGTTGAGGGCGGCCCCGGCTCGACGGTTGCATTCAGCAAACGGCGACTGTCCGGCGTCGTAATGGTAAGCATCACCAGACTTTCGCCCATGCCCATGCCGGCGCGCCGCAGGGTAACCTCACGCCGGGCGGTGTCACAGGTAAGGCTGAATACGGTCCAGTTGTTTTGCTGCGTATAACGCGCAACCGACAGCGCACCCTCTCGTGACCAGTGCCAGTCCCCCGGTGAGCGCATCGCGTCGCGCCAGTCTGCCGGTGGAGATGGCAGCGGTGCCGGTCTGGGCACCGGTAGCGGTGCCGGCTTCACTATCGGCGGCGGTGGCGCAGGCGCGGGCTTCGGCGCACTCGCGCATCCGGCAAGCAGCAGGGCGAGAGTCAACGCGGGGGCGAGCGCGGGGAAATTTGCCTTCATGCCTCCGGTATGGAATGGCGCGCGTTGAAGCTCAACCCCGGACACCATGACTAACCCCGCCAAACCCCGTCCCGTCGCAAAAGTCCGTGTTGACCAGCTGCTGGTCGATCGCGGGCTGGCCGAAAGCCGCACCCGCGCGCAGGCGCTTATCCTTGCGGGCGTAGTTTTTGTGGGTGAAGCAAAGGTCGCCAAGTCCGGCCAGCAGATCGCCGCCGATGCCCCGCTGGAGGTGCGCGGCCGCGATCACCCTTGGGTTTCGCGCGGCGGGATCAAGCTTGCGCACGCCATCGAACAGTTCACTCTCGATCCGGCAGGGGCGGTGGCAATGGACATTGGCTCGTCCACCGGCGGGTTTACCGATGTGCTGCTGAGCAACGGCGCGACGCATGTCTTTGCGGTGGATAGTGGCACCAACCAGCTCGCGTGGAAGCTGCGGCAGGATGCGCGGGTTACCGTACTCGAACAGACATCCGCCCGCGTGCTCACGCCGCAACACATTGACCGGCCCTGCAACTGGGTGGTCTGCGATGCCAGCTTCATCGGCCTCTCCAAGGTGCTCGAGGTGCCGCTGCGCCTTGCTGCGCCGCAGTGCCAGCTGGTCGCGCTGATCAAACCGCAGTTCGAAGTCGGGCGCGGCGAGGTTGGCAAGGGCGGGGTGGTGCGTGATCCTGCGCTGCATCACCGGGTGTGCGATGAGGTGCGCGATTGGCTCGTCGATCTTGGCTGGCAAGTGCAGGGAATCATCGAAAGCCCGATCAAGGGGCCAGAGGGCAATGTCGAGTTTCTCATCTCGGCACAGCGGAGTTGATCGAACCCGTTGCCAGCAGCCGATTGAGCGGCCACAATCGTTCCGAACCAAGGGTATACGAATCATAAGGTCGCTAAGCGCATGAGCATGATCGCCTCGCCCGGGCAGTTACGGGCATCCTTCCTGCGTTGGGCACTGGTGTTTGTGCCGCTGATCGTTTTCCTCGGCCTGCTCTCGGCGACGCTTGGCAATGCTGACAGCCAGTGGTTTCAGGCGCTGACCAAGCCCGCGACTTTCCCGCCGCCGGTTACCTTCGGCATTGTCTGGACGCTGCTCTATGTGCTGATGGGCCTTGCCGCCGCGCTGGTGGCTGCGGCGCGCGGCGCGCCGGGGCGCGGGCTCGCGCTGCTGTTGTTCGCGGTGCAGATGGTGCTCAACCTGTGCTGGTCGCCGGTGTTCTTTGGCATGCACCAGATGACCAAGGCGCTCTATCTGCTGTTCGCCATGGATGTGGCGGTGGCCGTCACCATTTTGCTGTTCTGGAAAGTGCGGCCAAAGGCGGCCTGGCTGATGCTGCCCTATATGGCGTGGATCCTGTTTGCGACCCTGCTCAACTGGCAATTTATCCAGGCGAACCCGGGTGCCGACGGCATGCCGACTGCCAGCCAGGTCACGCGCATTCAGCTTGGCCCTTGAAGAGGCGGGCTACCTGCTCCATTTAGCACCCATGCAAAGCGAAAACCCCCTGCTCGCCGATATCGTCAAGCTGATGAACAGCGCCGCCGGAACCGTGGCCGGAATGGGCCGCGAAGCCCGCGACTCTGCCAAGGAGCGCTTCAAGGAAGCGATGGGCGGAATGGACTTCGTCTCCCGCGAGGAATTCGACGCGGTGAAAGACATGGCCGCCAAGGCGCGCGAAGAGGGCGAAGCGCTTAAGGCGCGTGTTTCCGCGCTTGAGGCTGCACTCGCCAAGAAGAAGTAAATTTGGTTCGCGCGAAGGCGCAAAGATTAGGAAGGCGCAAAGCGTCTCCTGCGCCGCAGGCCCTGTTCCAGTTCGAGAATTTCTCTGTGAATTTTTGAGGGGCTTCGCCCAAGCCACTGCACCTTAGCGCCTTCCTAATCTTTGTGCCTTCGCGCGAACAATCTTCCTCCCCTTGCTTCCCCCAAAGCAAAACGCCACACCAATCCTATGCTCCACCTCAGCACCCCCGCCATCGTCTGCGCCACCCGGGCGCATGGCGAGACGGGTGTGATCGTTCGGCTGATGACCGAGGCGCATGGCTTGCTTGGTGGCTATGTCGCGGGCGGGCGGGGGCGGAATCTGCGGCCCGTTCTGATCCCCGGCAATGTGGTTGAGGCAGAGCTATCCTCGCGCTCGGACAGCCAGTTGCCCTCGGCGCGGCTCGAACTGGTGACCAGTCGCGGGCCATGGCTGGGAGAGCCGCTGGCCTCGGCGGCGATTGGCTGGGCGACTACGCTTACGGCCACATCGCTGCCAGAGCGCCATGCCTATCCGGCACTTTGGCAAGCCCTGGGCGCGCTGCTCGATGCCATTTGCCACGCTCCCTCGGCGCGGGGCTGGGCGGCGGCGCTGGCGGGCTATGAAACGCTGCTGCTGCGCGAAATGGGCTATGGCACGCCCGATCTGCGCCCTGATCCTGACGATTTTCCCGCCGTGCTGGCGCTGCTCGACCTCTTGGGAACCAGAATCGTCCACCACGCCCTTGCCGAACGACGGCACGATGTTATGGGGGCGCGCGCTGTTCTGAGAGAGCGGCTGGCTAAGATCGAGTGAGCGGGAACACATGAAAATCGCAGTATTCGCCGGTGACGGCATCGGCCCCGAGGTTACGGCGCAGGCCGTCCGCGTGCTGAACGCGCTGGACCTGCCGGGCCTTGAGCTGATCGAAGGCGACGTTGGCGGCGCAGCCTGGCGCAAGCACGGCCACCCGCTGCCCGAAGCTACGCTCGCCATTGCCCATGCTGCTGATGCCATCCTGTTTGGCGCGGTGGGTGATTTTGACTGCGACAATCTGGAGCGCCATCTCCGCCCCGAACAGGCGATCCTCGGTCTGCGCAAGGAACTCGGCCTGTTCGCCAACCTGCGCCCGGCAACGGTGTTCAAGGGGCTGGAGGATATGTCCTCGCTGAAGAGCGAGATTGCCCTCGCCATTGACCTGCTGATTGTCCGCGAGCTCAACGGCGACGTCTATTTCGGCGACAAGGGCATCGAAACGCTGGCTGATGGCAGCCGCCGCGGTTGGGACATGATGTCTTATTCCGAGGCCGAAGTTCGCCGCATCGCCCATGTCGGCTTCCGCGCCGCGCAGGGCCGCCGGGGGAAGTTGTGCTCGGTCGACAAGGCCAATGTGCTCGAAACTTCACAGGTCTGGCGCGACACGGTGATCGCGGTTTCGGCCGAATATCCCGATGTCGAACTCAGCCACATGTATGTCGACAACGCCGCGATGCAGCTGGTGAAGAACCCCGGTGCATTTGACGTGGTGGTAACCGGCAACCTGTTTGGCGATATCCTGAGTGATCAGGCTTCGATGTGCGTCGGCTCGATCGGCCTGCTGGCCTCAGCGGCGCTCGCCGAGGGCACCAAGGGGCTGTATGAGCCGATCCACGGCTCCGCGCCCGACATCGCCGGGCAGGACAAGGCCAACCCGATGGCGACGATCCTTTCGGCCGCGATGCTGCTGCGCCACTCGTTCGGTCTTGAGGCTCCGGCGGCCCGGATCGAAGCGGCGGTGGCCAAGGCCCTGGCCGACGGTATTCGCGGCGGCGACCTTGGCGGTTCAGCCGGAACTCGCGAAATCGGCGATGCGGTGCTCGCGCGCCTCTAACCGCTTAAATGTGAACACCTGAGCCCGCGGCATGGACAAGCGGACAAACGCAAGCAAGAAGGCAGCCATGGCAGAAGGCAACACACTCCAGCTCGCAGTGGTTCTTCCCACCTATAACGAGCGCAAGAACATCGCGACGATGGTCGAGCGAATCACGGCCGCGCTGCAGGGTGTCGAATGGGAAGTCGTCATCGTTGATGACAACAGCCCTGACGGCACCTCGGATGAGGCGCGTCAGCTGGCGCTGACCAATCCGCATGTTCGCGTGATCCAGCGCATCGGTCGGCGCGGGCTGGCTTCGGCGGCAATCGAGGGCATGTGCTCCACCGCTGCGCCGATTGTTGCGGTGATGGACGCCGACCACCAGCACGATCCGGCGCTGCTGCCGCAGATGCTCGCCGCGCTGGAGTCGGGCGAATATGATCTCGCCTATGCCTCGCGCTTTGCCGAAGGATCGAGCACCGAGGAATGGGGCAGGCCGGACCGGGTCAAGGCCTCGGGGTTTGCCAACAAGATTGCCAACAAGGTTACCGGCGTTGAACTCAGCGATCCGATGAGCGGCTATTTCATGCTGCCTGCCGAAACGCTGCGGGCAGACGCGCACCGGCTTTCGGGCGTCGGTTTCAAGATCCTGCTCGACATTCTCGCCACGGTGGAGCGCCCGCTGAAGGTCAAGGAGTTCCCGATGAACTTCGCCGCCCGCGCCGAGGGCGAGAGCAAGCTTGACCAGACCGTGGTCTTCGAATTCCTCATCGGGCTGTATGACAAGTGGCTCGGCCGCATCATCCCGACGCGCTTTGCCCTGTTCGGCACGGTTGGCGCCATGGGTGTGGCGGTGCAGCTGGGCGCGCTGTGGTTCATTCAGGGCGCGATCCTGCGCAGCCACTTCGTCTATGGCCACTGGCCCAAGGAAATCAATTTCATCGCCGCGAATTCGATCGCCGCGATCATCGCGATGACCTTCAATTTCGTGCTCAATAACGAACTGACCTATTCCGACAAACGCCTGCGCGGGTTCGGCCCGCTGGTGCGTGGCTGGGCGCAGTTTGCGCTCACCTGTTCGCTCGGTCTGCTGACCAATATCGGCTCTTCCACCGCGCTGGTCCGCATCGGCTTCCACGAAGTGGCCGCCGCCGTGATCGGGATTATCTTGGGATCGGTGTGGAACTTCGCGCTGTCGAGCAAGTTCGTCTGGGGCAAATACTAAGCCGCGCTGCGGCTCAGCCTTCGATAAATCCCGGCCAATTGCTCATATATCCGATGAACGTCGGTCCAAGCCCTTCGGCGGCGAGATGGGCGCGCGTTACCGGGGTGGCGATTGGCACGAAGTCGCTGTCAGCGCGGACCAGCCGCGGGAAATCGTGGTGAAGGATGGCGGCCTTGCCGATCAGCACGAAGTCGGCTCCGGTATCGAGGCATTTGCGAACCGTCTCTGCATCCATGATCTTGCCGGCTACGCCCAAGCGGCATTGCCCACGCTCCAGGGACGTGAAGTGTTCGATCAGCGGGCGATCGGCATAGGCCTCATCGCTTGGCATGCTGAAGCAGTCCCACAGCGACATGTCGACATAGTCGATCACGCCGCCGGTCATCAGTTCCTGCGCGAACTGCTTGGCTTCGGCCAGATCGATGTTGAAGCGCTCGGGTGAAAGGCGGATGCCCAGGCGGAAATCGCTGTGGGTAGCGGCGCGAATGCCGTCCAGCACTTCGTGGATTATCCGGGTGCGGTTTTCGTAGCTGCCGCCATAGCGGTCATCGCGCAGATTGTTCACCGGATCGAGGAACTGGCACAGCACATAGCCGTGCGCACCGTGCACCTCAACGCCATCGAATCCGGCTCGCTCGGCCCGGACAGCGGCGGCGATGAAATCATCGCGCAGCTGCTCGACCTCGGCGGTGGTAAGCACGTGGCAGTCGGTATCGGGCTCGGCAAAGGGGCCGACCGGTACGCCTTCGATCAGATCTGCCGGCGTGCGCAGACCGGCGTGGTGGAGTTGCACCGCGCTGAGGCAACCCTGCGCCTTTATCCCGGCGGCAAGGCGGGTCAGTCCGGGCAGGTGGTCGTCGGAAAAGATGCCAAGCTGGCCGGGAAAGCCGATCCCGCAGGCCTGCACGTGCGCCGCGCAGGTGTTGATGAGTCCGAACCCGCCTTCGGCATGTTTGACCAGCCAGTGGTACTCGTCCTCACCCAGTGTGCCATCGGCATTGCTCTGCATGTTGGTCAGCGGAGCCAGCATGATACGATTGGCCATGGCCGGGCCATGGGCGAAGGTCAGCGGATCGAACGGGCTGGTCACTGAAGGAATGCTCCTGATGGTTATCGGACTGGCCCTAGACCAACCGGCGCTTAACGCCAGCTGCTTAGCCACATCCAGGTATTAAAGCTTTGCTTGCCCGCGAGTTCTGCTGCGGAAATGATCGGAAAGAAGAAGGCGAACAGCGCCAGCACCGTCGCCAGCGTGCCCTGTGCCAGCCAGCGCCAGCGATCCTGCCGCCGCCATAGTTCGTCGAGCGCGAGCGCCAGGCAGGCCATCAGGAAGGTGCCGGGAAGCAGGTAGTGGTAATAGAATTGCACCGGCTTGCCGTTGCTGATCCACATGCCGATGGCGGCGAGATAGAGCACTGCGAAAGCCAGGGCATCCTTGCGGCCGCGCTTTATGCCTGCCCAGAGGCACCATAGGAGTGCGACCAGACCGGTCCACATCGATGCCGGATTGCCGATCAGCAGCACCCCGCGTTGCGCACCGTCGACGACCTCATAAAGATACCAGATCGGCCGTTCATCAAGCACCCATTGCCACCAGACCGACATGTAGGTGTGCTTCTTCACCACCGAATCCTGCAGCCGGATCATGTATTGCTGGTAGTCAATCATGTGGTGCCAGTTGACCGGGTTCTGGGCGTAAAAGAATGTCGGCAGGAAAGTGAGGAAATAGGTCAGTACCGGCAGGACGCCCAGCCACAGGCCGGCCTCGAGCAGACTGATGCCAGGAATAGGCGCGCCTTCGGTGGCGATCAGGAAACGCCCCCGCTGCTGCGACAGGCGGATCGCCAGAAAGGCCAGCCCCGGCACCATGGCGGGCACCACCGCAGACCACTTCGCGCCAATCGCCAGACCAAAGCAAAGTCCCGCCAGCGCCAACCGCCAGCGCGCCTGGCCGGGAAGGCGCACGGCGGCGGCGATCTGCCACATGGCGATCACACTGAACACCGCCATGAAGATGTCGAGCATGGCGATCCGGCTCTGAACGAACCAGGCAAAATCGGTGGCCAGCAGGATCGTCGCGAGGATCGTCGCGAGCCGTCGCTGGCTGGCCTGCCAGACCATGCGACTGAAGGCGAACAGGCCGAAGGTGCCGAACAGCGCCGGCATGGTCCGCCAGCCTTGAGGCGTGTCGCCGAACAGCCACATGCCGGCGGCGAGGATCTCTTTGCTGACCATCGGATGCTCGGGATTCTGCGGACGTTCCATCGTCAGCAGTATCCTTGCGGCCTTTACATAGTGGACCTCGTCAAAATAGATCTTCGAGGGGATATGCAAACGCCACCACAACAGCGCGATGAAGGCAGCGCAGATCGCCGCACACCAGCGCCAAGGGTCTCTGTCAGGCGTGTAAAGGTTTGCTGGTTGCACGGCCCTGCGGATAATTGGGCGGGGAAGGAAGTGCAAGCGGCGCGGCGTTAATTCACACCCCCAGCATCCCGAAACTGTCATGCCGTGCCACTGCCAGCCCCAGCCGCTTGGTGAACTCGCGGATGATCGGCGGATCGACGCGGCGGGTTATGCCCCACAGGTAAAAGCCATAGACCACGGCCTCGCGGTATTGCGCCCATGCGGTCTCGGCATCCGGCATGGTCAGCCCAAGGCCGCGCGCGTGATCGAGATAGTGGCCGAGCAGACGGCGCTCTTCCGCTTCGGCGAGCTCCAGCGGCAGCACGGCGCAAAGGTGATAGGCGACATCGAGCGCCCAGCCGCCCGATTGCAGCAACTGCCAGTCGATCAGGCCGGGGCCGCTTGCAGTGCGGAAGATATTCCCGGCATGGGCATCGCCGTGCACCAGAAACTGCGGGCGCTCGGCATCGCGACCGGCAAGAACCCTGATCCCGGCGAGCAAGCGCTCGGCGCTCTTGATACCTTCAGGAAGCGGATCGCCGCGCGGATCATCGAGCAGGGATTGGAGGGTTTCTGCGGTCATGTGCGGGCTTGAGGCGAATTCGTCGATGCGGCGGCCGATCCAGCCGTTGCCTGCGAGCAGTGACTGTCCGGCATGAAGGGCGGCGATCTGCCCAACGCTGGCTGCGGCATCGTCTGCAGTGAAGGGATCGAGCGCCGAACAGAATGTTGCGCCATCGGCAATCAGATCGCGCATGATCACTGCGCCCTGCTGCGCCTCGCGGTCGATCACATTGGTGACCAGCTGCGGCACCCGCACATTCACCTGGGCAGCAATCTTGCCATAGAAATCGGCTTCGCGGACCATGGTCGGGCCGCCCAGCCGGACCATGGGATCGTCGCCGAACAGACCCTTGATGCACAGCGCCAACGGTGCGCTGCCATCGGCAGGCGCGGCCCGAAAACGGACTTTGGTGGCGACGGTCTTGATAACCTCGACGGTTTCGACAGAGCCAATCGATGTACCGAGCGCACGTGAAAGCCATGCCGGATCCAGCGCGCCTTCGAGCAATGTCGGAACTTCGAGGCCAGCCATTCTTCTATCTCCTGTTCGGTGCCGCTCGTGTGCATCGCGGCCCTCGCTTCATCAAGCGAAAAGGCGGCAAGAAATTCGCAATAGCGAAAAGACAATCGCATTTGTGACAGGAGTTGACCTGCGGCCCGTGCTGGTTAGGCTTGGGCAAAGTCCAAAGACAGGGATTGGGGAGTGCGATGGGCCGGCCGCTTGAAGGAATCACCGTTATCGAGGCGGCCATGTGGGCTTTCGTACCCGTCGCCGGAGCCATGCTCAGCGATCTGGGCGCCACGGTGATCAAGGTGGAGCCGCTCACCGGCGATCCGATAAGAGGCCTGCGCTCGGCCCCCGGGGCCAAAGGGGCAGAGGCCGTCGAGCTGTCGTGGGAATGCTACAATCGCGGCAAGAAATCGATCACGCTCGATCTGAAAGACCCAGCAGGACAGGCCGTGCTCTATAAGCTGCTCGCCAAGGCTGACGTGTTCCTCACCAATTTCCTGCCCCGCGCGCGGACCAGGATGAACATCGATGCCGATACCCTGCGCGCGAAATTCCCGAACCTGATCTACGCCGTCGGCTCCGCCGTCGGCCAGCGCGGGCCGGAGGGTGACAAGGGTGGCTATGACGCGATCACCTATTGGGCGCGCGGCGGCATATCATCGGCGCTGACCGAGCCGGACGCAGACTATCCGGTTGGCCCGGCGGGACCGGCGCATGGCGATACGCTCTCGGGCTCGATGCTGGCAGGCGGCATCTGTGCGGCGATTGCCAAGCGGGCGATGACCGGCGAGGCGAGCACGGTCGATGTCTCGCTGCTCGGCACCGCGATGTGGTCGATGCAGCGCGGCATTGCCCAGACAATGATCGACGGCACCGACAATTTCCCGCGCCCGCCGCGTAACAAGCCCAATAACGTGCTTACATACAATTACCGCACCAAGGACGGGCGCTTCCTCGCACTGTGCATGCTGCAGGCGGACAAGTACTGGGCCAAGCTGATGCATCTGGTCGGCCGCAGCGACTTGGCGGATGATCCGCGCTATGCCACGGCGACGGCGCGGCGCGAGAACAACGACACCTGCCTGCCCGAACTCATCGCGCTTTTCGAAAGCCGGACGCTCGCCGAGTGGCGCGAGCTTCTCAGCCAGCAGGATGGCCAGTGGGATGTGGTCCAGCACATTGGCGAGCTGCACAAGGATGTGCAGGTTGTCGCCAATGATTACATCCAGACGGTGCGCTGCACGGCGGGAATCGACATTCCCATCGTCTCGGTGCCCTGCCAGTTCGATGGCGTGGTTTTGGCTGCGGGCCAGTCCCCCGATGTCGGCGCGCATTCGGATGAGTTGCTGGCTGGGGCCGGATTCAGCGAAGACGAGATCATCGACCTGAAAGTCAAAGGCGTCGTGTTTTGAATGAATGTCCGCGAACCGTATCGAGGGATGGAATAGATGAGTGATCTGTTGCTGGCGGACGATCCGCTTTACGAAGAGCTCTACGATGTCCGGCGTGAAGCCGAGGCGATGCGAAACTATGTCGCCGAGGATCAGACCGATGCCATCGCAAGGTTGCGGGCACAGGCGCCGGTCCACGCCGGATCGCTGCGTTCGCTGCTGAACCTGCCGGAGCACGAGCGGCATCCGTTGGCGATTGGCAAGCCGCGTTTCTGCGCGCTGTCGTTCGATGCCTGCGAGGAAGTGCTGCGCGATTCCAAGCGGTTCTCCTCGCGCATCGTCCATCACCCCAATCCGGGCGAAGAAAAGTCGATGGGCGTGCTCGAAATGGACGGGCCGGAACACCGTGCCTATCGCCGGGCGCTGCAGCCGATCTTCCTCAAGCATAATGCCGAGGTCTGGTGGCGACATGGCTGGATCGACAAGACCGTCGAGCGGCTGGTCGCGGGCCTGAAGCAGCGCAAGACTGCCGATCTGAATCTTCACTACTGCGCCCGGCTCCCGGTGCATACGATCACTACCGCCATCGGCCTGTCTGGCGATGCCGCGCTCGAATTCCGTCTGGCGTGGATGAAGAGCGGCGGGGTGGGGCGGGTGCCGCCGGAGGAACAGCGCGCCGCGGCCCAGCAGGTAGAGGCTATCCTCTTCGCCCTGATCGAGGCGCGTCGGGCCGTGCCTGCCGACGATGTGATCACGCGGTTGATGGCTTCCGAACTGGCACTCCCGGGCGAGCCGGTGCGCAAGCTGACTGACCGGGAAGTAATGCTCAACGCCCGCCTGATCATGGTTGCGGGCGGTGGCACGACCTGGCGGCAGATGGGGATTACCCTGCTCGGGCTGCTGTCTAACCCCGAGCAATATGCGGAAGTTTGTGCCGACCGTTCGCTGCTGCCGCTGGCGATCGAGGAATCGGCGCGGTGGTGTTCGAATTCGGGCCTGTTCTGCCGCGAGGTGATGCACGATACCGAACTTGCCGGTGTATTCATGCCCAAGGGTTCAGTGATCGAACTGTGGCTCAACGCCGCCAACCGCGATCCTTCGCGCTGGGATCATCCGGAGCGCTACGACTATCGCCGACCGGTAGTGAACCATCTCGGTTTTGGCATCGGCCAGCATCGCTGCCTCGGCCTCAACGTCGCGCATCAGGAGATGATTGCCGGGCTTGGCGGGCTGATGGATGCCTTCCCCAACCTGCGGCTCGATCCGGACTATCCGGCGCCGTTCATCACCGGCGGTCTGGAACAGCGCGGGCCATCGGCACTGCGGGTGGTGTTGGATTGAATGTCTTCCCCCTTGATGGGGGAAGGATACGCAGGCTTATGGGCTATGCTCATTAGCCGTAGTTGGATGGGGGTGGGCTCTCCAACAGCCATTGTGCTCTGTCGAGAGATCACCCCTATCCAACTGCGCCTAAGCCCCTACGGGGCCAAGGCTTCGTATCCTTTCCCCATCGAGGGGAAAGAAGGCGCACCCTCAAACCGGCTGAGCGATCAGCACTTCGCCGTCGAATTGCAGATCGGCCAAACTGGGCACCAGCGCGCATTCGCCGGGTTTGGTTGGCTCGCCCTGAACGCGGGCCTCGCCTATCCTTGGGATGACGAGCAGGGGTGCTTGGCCATATCGGGCCAACACGCTGGCGCTTGGCAGGCTATCCAGCCGGTCCAGCCGGAACAACGGTCCGTCAACGAGCGTCGCTTCACCTTCCGGCGGCAGATGGGTGCGGCACTCGGCAGGATGCGGCGCGCCCTTGGCCACGGCCAGCCCCTCATCCAGATGCAGCTCGCGCGGGCGGCCATAGTCATAGAGGCGGTAGGTGACCTCGCTGGTCTGCTGCACCTCGATCAGGCTGACGCCTGCGCCAATGGCGTGGACAGTATTTGCGGGGATGTAAAAGAAATCGCCTGCTGTAACCGGATGCCATTCGAGCAGATGTTCGATCGAGCCATCGAGTGCAGCCTTGCGCATGCCCTCTTCGCTGATCGGCTCGCGGAAACCGATGCCCAGCTTCGCGTCCGGCTCGGCATCGATCACCAGCCAGCATTCCTCCTTGCCGTGGCCCGGAAGCTGCGCATCGGATGGATGGACCTGCACCGACAGCGCCTCGCTGGTGAAGATGTATTTGACCAGCAACTGCGGCAGGGCGGCAGGCGGTTCAAACCACACTTCACCGATCCGCTCGCCCGGCGGGGCAATGAATGGCGCGGGCAGGATGTCCCGGCCCCAGGGCTTGGCAACGCTGCGGGTGGGCAGCACTGCGCTCACTGGTTCGCCGCGCCCGAAAGCTTGCCAACCAGCTGGGTTCCGGCGTCAGTGGTGACCAGAATTTCGTCGCCATCGACCACGACGATGACGTTTTCCAGCCCGATCACCGAAACGCGCGGGCCATCGCTTTCGACCAGCACATTGCGGCAACCCACCAGCTCGGCGCGGCCAACAACGGTATTGCCATCTGAATCAACCGGACGTGCATCCCGCAGCGCCTGCCAGTTGCCGATGTCTGACCAGCCCATGTCCGCCGGAACCATCGCGGCGCGGGCGGTGTTTTCCATCACCGCATAGTCGACGCTCTCACTCTGGATCGCGCCGAAGGCTTCGGCGCCCGGATGGAAGCGCGCGCCATCGGCATGGCCCTCTGCCACAGCCTTACGAACGGCGGCAGCTATGGCCGGGCGGTGACTTTCGAGTTCGCTCAGGAAAGCCCCGGCGCGGAAGGCAAAGATGCCGCCGTTCCAGGCATATTCGCCCGAGGCAAGGAACTGTTCGGCGCGGGCGAGGTCGGGCTTTTCGACAAAACGCGCGACCTTGAAGCCGCCACTGGCCGCAATTGCTTCGCCCCGATGGAGATAGCCAAAACCGGTTTCGGGCGCGGTCGCCTCGATGCCAAAGGAAACCAGCCAGTCGTCAGCGGCAAGGGCAGCTGCGGCCCGGGCGGCGCGGGTGAAGGCATCTCCATCGGCGATGTGGTGGTCGCTCGGGCAAACGAGCATGATGTCCTGCGGATCAAGCTGCAGGGCCGCGAGCGCAATGGCGGCTGCAGTGTTGCGGGCGCTCGGCTCGACGATCACCTGCGCCCCGGCAAGCTGCGCCTCGACATGGGCTAGGTGCTGGGTGCCGGTAACCACCAGCGGCGCGGCGAAAGTGGCGGGGTCGCTGCAGCGCGCAGCCGTCGCTTCGAACAGTGTGGTATCGCCGACCAGCGGCAGGAACGGCTTGGGCTTGGCAACACGGCTGCGCGGCCACAGGCGTGTGCCGCTGCCGCCGCAAAGGATGACGGGAGTGATCTTGCTCATAACCTCTCGCCTATCGTTCAAGTATTAAGTTAGCGCAACTATCCGCGATTGGCAGCGCCAACAGTGGGGCTAACCACTAGCCGGTCCAGAAGTTCCGCAACTTTCGCAGCGGGATAGTCTGGCCTCTGGCGCAGCCACCAGGCGAGGATTTCCACCGTTGCCGAAACGCCGAAGATCAGGCCGAGATCATGCGGCAGCCAGCTGCTGGTAAGGCCGTCTGTATGCGAGGTGCCGTCAGCCAGCCGGGTGAACTGTTCACGCAGGTGGCCAGATGCACCACCGGTAAGCAGAGCCGTCCACACCGCGCGGCGCGACGCGACATAGTCTGCCAGAGCAATGCATGATGTCAGCGTATCTTCGGGATTGAGCAAAGGCGCGGTCATTTGCAGCAGGGCGGCGATTTCCTCGCCCGCCACGGCATCAAGCAGCGCGTCCTTTGAAGGGTAGTGGCGGAAGAAGGTGGCATAACCAATTCCGGCTTCGGCCACAATTTCGCGCACGGTGATCTTTTCGTAGGATTGGCGGGTAATCAGCGCCAGCATGGCGGCGCGCAATGCACCATCGCTCTTCACCTGACGGGCATCGCGTGCCTTAAGCCCCGATGTTTCCGCGCCTTCGTCCATCAACTGCACCCCTAACTTATGAGCCACCATGGCGCATGGGATCGAACCGCTCAAGTCGTTAAAACTGCGCGGCGGGGCTTGCAGGCCAGCCAAGATCGCTTACCCTGATGTCAGCAAGTCGTTCCATATCAATCAGGGTCAGTTTCCATGTCATTTTCCCGCCGCGCCATTATCGCCGCGACAGCTGTACTTGTCGCAACGCCTGCTCTGGCCGATGAACCTGTCGCTCACCCGCAGGCCGAAGCCCAGACTCTGGACCTTGCCAAGCAACTGATCGCCATCCGTTCGGTCATCGGGCCTAACAACCGCACGATCGATGCTGACAAGGTGGTGCGCGATGCGCTGGTGGCTGGCGGCTGGAAGTCGGACGATATCGAGATCACGACCTTTGCCGATACCGCCTATATTATCGCTACCTGGAAAGGCAGCGATCCCAGCCTGAAGCCGCTGGTCATCTCGGGCCACCTGGATGTGGTTGAGGCTGATCCCAAGGACTGGAAGCGCGATCCCTTCACGCCCGTGGTTGAGGATGGCTATCTGTTCGGTCGCGGTGCGAGCGACATGAAGTACGATGCCGCAATGGCCGTCTCGACGCTGATCGAGATGCGCCGCTCCGGCTATGTGCCGCGCCGCTCGATCGTGATCGAGTTTTCGGGCGACGAAGAAACGACGATGGCGAGCAGCCGCGAAATCGCCAGGAAGCTGAAGAAGGCCGAGCTGGTGATCAACATCGACGGCGGCGGCGGTGCGCTCGATGAAAAGACCGGGAAACCACTTTACTGGACATGGCAGGGGGCTGAAAAGACCTACAACGATTACAAACTGGAAGTTACCAATCCCGGCGGACACAGTTCTGCACCGCGACCGGAAAATGCCATCGTGCAACTGGCAAAGGCGCTGGAGAATGTCGGCAACTACCGCTTCGCGCCCGAGCAGAATGATCTGACCAAAGCCTATTTCGAAAAGGCGGCGCAGTTTGAAACCGATCCCAAGCTGGCTGGCGCGATGCGGGCCTTTGCGCTTAACATCAAGGACAAGAAGGCGCTGAAAGTGCTCCAGGCCAACCCGTCCTATGTCGGCAAGGTTGGCACCACCTGTGTTCCGACGATGGTGACGGCGGGCCATGCCCCCAATGCACTGCCACAGCGGGCCTCGGCCAATGTTAACTGCCGTATTTTCCCCGGCCATACCCGCGAGGAAATCCGCAAGGCACTGGAAAAGATCGCCAATGTCGAACAGGTCAAGGTGACTGACGCGACCGGTGATGACACCATCTTTGCTCCGGCCTCACCCATGCGCGCCGATTTTGTCGCGGCGATCACCAAGAGCATGGGCCTGATCAATCCGGGCCTGCCGATCATCCCGTCGCAGGCATCAGGCGCTTCGGATTCGATGTGGTTCCGCGCAATCGGCGTTGATTCCTATGGCGCGAGCCCGATTTTCTCGAAGGATTCTGACGATTTCAGCCATGGCCTGAACGAGCGAGTCCACCTCAGCAACACCCGACCGGGCATCAATTATTACATCAGTCTGTTCTCTGATCTGACCAAGTGAAGCCCCAATGACCCGGCGCTATGATGCCCTGATTATCGGCGGCGGGCATAACGGCCTGACCTGCGCGTTCTACCTCGCGCGGGCGGGGCTGAAGGTGCGGGTGCTTGAGCGGCGGCATGTGGTTGGCGGCGCGGCGGTGACCGAGGAATTCCACCCCGGCTTCCGCAATTCCACCGCCAGCTACACCGTCAGCCTGCTTCGCCCGCAGGTGATCGCCGACATGCGCCTTGCCGATCACGGTTACCGGGTGATCGAGCGGACGATCAGCAACTTCTTTCCCTTTCCCGATACCTACCTGAAACTTGGCGGCGGGACTGACCGTACCCTTGCCGAATTCGCGCGCTTCTCAAAGAAAGATGCCGCAGCCTATCCCGCCTATGATGCCGCGTTGGAGCGTGTGGCAGACGTGCTGCGCGACCTTTCGCTGCAGATTCCGCCCAATGTCGGCGGCGGCCTCACTGCGCTGGCGGCGGCGGCGCGGCAGGGCTGGCCGATCGCCAAACTGGATATCGCCACCCAGCGCGACCTGCTCGACATTTTCACCAAGTCTGCGCGCGAATTCCTTGATGGCTGGTTCGAGGACGATCATGTCCAGTCGGCCTTCGCCTTTGATGCTGTGGTTGGCAATTACGCCGGGGTTTCGACGCCGGGCTCGGCCTATGTTCTCTTGCACCACGTATTTGGCGAAGTGAACGGCAAGAAGGGCGCCTGGGGTCACGCGGTTGGCGGCATGGGCGCGATCACCCAGGCCATGGCCAGGGCTTGCGAACTCGCCGGAGTGGAGATCAGCCTTGAGGCGCCGGTCGCCAAGGTGCTGGTCGATGGTAACAAGGTGGCAGGGGTGCTGCTGGAAAGCGGGGAGGAAGTGGCCGCGCCGCTGGTCGCGGCCAATGTCGGCCCGGCGCTGCTCTATCGCCAGATGGTTGAGGCATCCGACCTGCCGGAGGACTTCAACCGGCGGATCAAGGGCTTCAAGACCGGATCGGGCACTTTCCGCATGAACGTTGCGCTGTCGGAACTGCCGGACTTTGCGGTCCTGCCGGGCAAGGAAAAGGCCGAGCACCATACGGCCGGCATCATTATTGCGCCGGGCATGGACTACATGGATCAGGCCTTCATCGACGCGCAGCAGCACGGTTGGTCGAAGAAGCCGATTGTCGAGATCAAGATTCCTTCCACCGTCGATGACAGTCTCGCCCCGCCGGGATGCCATGTCGCCAGCCTGTTTTGCCAACAGTTTGATCCGGCGCTGGACTGGGACGCGCATCGCGAGGAAGTGGCCGATCTGATCATCGACACCGTGACCGAGCACGCCCCCAATTTTCGAGGCAGCGTTATCGCCCGCCAGATCCATTCTCCGCTCGATCTTGAGCGTAAGTTCGGCCTGATCGGCGGCGATATCTTCCACGGCCACATGAGCCTCGACCAGTTGTGGTCGGCCCGGCCGGTGCTGGGGCATGGCGATTATCGCTCGCCCATCGGCGGGCTCTACATGTGCGGATCAGGCACGCACCCCGGCGGTGGAGTAACCGGCGCGCCGGGGCATAATGCGGCGCAAGCGATTCTGGCCGATCGCAGTTTGGTGTCGCGCCTGTTCAGGCGCTAGTCGCCCGGCAGGTCATCGCGATAGTTGATGTTGGCGAGCGGCGCGGAAAGGCTGATTTGTCGCGCGCCAATCACCTCGGCCAGCGCCTTCATTGAATGGCGCCCATTTCCCAGCAGGATTGTTTCGGCTGCGGCGAATGCCGATGCAGGCCACAGACCGATCACTGGCTGGTCAGCAAGGCAGACAGGTGCAGGCCCAAGCAGCGCAAGCAGGTCTTGCGGCAAACCGGGAGAATCAACGCCGCAACTCAGCACCGCCGCATAGCCTGCTTCCCGGGCATGGCGCAGGGCCGCAGCAAGACCTGCCAGCGGTCCCATATCCGGCGCCGGCCAATCGGGCAGACACGGGGCAGGGGCCTGAGTGCGCCCGGTGACGACGACGGTATCGCACCAGGCCGACATCGCGGCAACCGCGTGTTCGATCAGCGGTTTTCCGGCCAGCAGGGCAGCAGCCTTGTCGCTGCCGAAGCGGCTCGACTTGCCGCCTGCGAGTATGGCGCCGAGGATGGGAACTGATGGCATGATACCGGCTGCCCTATACTGAATCATGCCCGCTGGCGACAGCCGCCCCGGCATATTGACCTGCTTTGATCACGCCACTAGGCCGCCTATTCACAATAGCGAAAATCGAGCGACGATGACCCGATCCTCCCCCGGCGTGAAACGGATTGCCGCGATCCTTGATTTCATGGCCGATCATCCGGCGCAGTCCTTTGCCCTGACCGATCTGGTTCGCGCCCTCCGCCTCAGCCGCGCCACTTGCCATGCGTTGCTGACCGGGCTTGTCGAGGTGGGCTATCTCTATCGTACCAGTGACAAGACCTATGTTCTGGGGCCAGCGCTCGCCAAGGTTGGCCGGGCTGCGGCGCAGAACATGTCGCCGCTGCAGGTTGCCCAGCCCGAGATGCGGGCACTGGCGGATGAATACGATGTGGTTTGTTCGGCATTCTTCCTTGAGGGCGATACCATTGTCAGCCGGGAACGGGCGGCTTCGATCAGCCATGTTGGCTTCTCGATCCCCCTCGGGACCCGGGTGACGCTCTTGCCACGTTCGCTGCCGGTGTTCTTCTCGTGGTCGCCTGATGAGGCCGCTGCCTGGCTGCAACGCGTTGATCCGCCCGCGACCGAGGCTCAGCGCGGGTTGATTGAGGCTGGAATGGCTTTTGCCCGCGAACATGGCTTCGCTGCGCTGGTTCGTACCGATGCCAATGAAAATGCGATATTGCCGCAAGACCTCGAAGCTTTCGGCTCTGAAGCTGATCGCCCGATCGGGGTGCTGGCTCAGATCGACACAGATCGGCGCTATGCCGTCAGCTCAATTACCGCACCGGTGTTCAACGCTGACGGCAAGGTCGAATTTGTTATCGGGCTGATGGGCTTTACCAGCCGGGCAATGAGCGGCGCCGAAGTCTTCGCCGTCGCCGCATCACTGCGCGCCGCCTGCGCCCGGATTGGCGCTTTCATCGCCTGAGTGCTGCCGAGTTAACTTGCCATTGGCGGGCAAATTGCGAATAATTGTTCGTAATAACGAATATGGCTTCGGGAGTTGGTATGTCCGACGTGATTGTCGCGCCTGAAATGCGTGATCTTGATGTGCTGTCGCAGCAGCTCGGCACTTGGCTTTCGGGCAAGATCGAAGGCGCGCGCGATATTGTCGTGACCGATCTCTCCTATCCGCGCGGGGCGGGGCAGAGCCACGAGACGATCCTGTTCAGCGCCAATTGGTCTGACGGCTCGCTGGAGGGCGTGGTGCGGATCAAGCCTGACGGCTTCACGGTATTCCCCGACAACCTGTTCCAAGAGCAATACCGGATCATGCAGGTGATGCATGAAGGCGGTCTCGTGCGCGTCGCCGAGCCGCTGTGGATGGAGACTGACACCACGATCCTTGGCCGGGAGTTCTTTATCATGCGCAAGGTTTCGGGGCGGGTGCCGGTGAGCGTGCCGCCCTATTCCGAAAGTGGCTGGGTATTCGAAGCCAGCCCCGGGCAACGCCGCGTGATGTGGGAGGATGGCGTGCGCCAGCTTGCCGCGATCCAATGCGTGCCACTTGATTCTGTGCGCTTCCTCGAAGGACCTGCCCATGCGCGCGAAGGGCTGCCCCAAGAGTTTGACAAGTACCGCCGTTTCGCCCGCTGGCTGGCGGAGGATGCGGAATTTCTCCCGCTCACGGCCATTATTGACCGAGCTTTGGACCAGCTCGAAAGCCATTGGCCTGCGAACCAGCCCGAAGGGTTAGTCTGGGGCGATGCGCGTTTGGGCAATATGATGTTTGGGTCAGATTTCCGGGTGAAGGCGGTGATGGACTGGGAGCAGCCCTCGCTCGGCGGGGCGCTGCACGATCTGGCGTGGTTCATCACTATGGCAGAGGCTTGGCATGATCGTCCGGGTAAGCCGTGGTTCGCCGGAATGGGCAGCCGCGCCGAAACGATTGCGCTGTGGCAGGAGATCTGCGGCAAATCGGCAGATGATCTCGAATGGTTCGAGCACTTCACCCGTGTGAAAATGAGCTGCACCGGCTTGCGGCTCGACCAGCTGCGCGGCACGCGGAACTATTCTGCCGATAGCCTGGCCGAGCGGTTAGGGGTGGCTTGAGTCCGCGCCGGCAAGGCTAGCCCAAAAAATTGGCGAGGATCATCGCACCCGCCCATTGTAATCGCCGCCCCTCCCGCATAGCGAAGGGCAATGCTTCTCAACCAAACCGCGCTGGTGCTGATCGGGCTGTTGCTGGCCGCATGGGCCGTGCTGGCCGGCTGGGCCATGCTGCACGCCAGCGGCAAGGTGCGCAAAGCCGAAGCGAGCCAGCGCGGCGCGCGGCGCATGGCCAAGATGGTCGAGGAATCGCCCGCCCTGCCGCTGCTGGTCCGCACCGACGGCCGGATCGAGGCGGCGCCGCGCTTGGCCGGATGGCTTGGGCTGGATTCGGTTCCGCAGTTCCTCACCGAACTCTCGCAGGATGACAAAGGGTTCACATCCGATAAGCTCGCCGAACTCAACGCCGCCGTGCTGCGCTGCCAGAAAACCGGCGCGCCATTCCGCATGGTAGCGACCCCGCAGGGTTCGAAACGTAGTCTGGCCTTGCGCGGGCATCTGGCTGATCCGCAGGTTTCCCCGGGCGGCGCAGCGCTGGTCTGGGTGTTCGACTTTTCCGACAGCGAAAGCGAACTGGTTCAGCTGCGCGGCGAGGCTTCGCGGGCGCGTGAGGATTTCGCCGCGCTGGTCGGCCTGATCGAAGCTGCGCCGATGCCGATGTGGTTCCGCTCGCCAGAGGGCAAGCTGCGACTGGTCAATGCTGCTTACGTGAAGGCTGTGGCGGGCGAGAGCGCGGAAAGCGTGGTCGATGCCGGAACCGAACTGATCGAGCGGGTCGAAGGCGTTTCCGCCAAGCGCGTGGCGCTGCAGGCGATGGAACGCAGCCGCCCGATCGAACGCATGGTCGCGGCAACCATCGGCGGCCAGCGCCGCACCCTGAAGGTATCCGACCTGCCGCTCGGGCAAGAAGGCGTCGCTGGCTATGCGGTCGACGTTGAGGACATGGAAGAGCTGGCGCGGTCCTTGCGCGCCTTCCGTGAGGCCCAGCGCTCGATGCTTGATCAGCTCTCCGCCGGGGTGGCGCAGTTCGATGCCAAGCACAACCTGACCTTCGCCAACCAGCCGTTCCAGCGGATCTTTGCGCTCAAGCCATCGATCCTTGTCGATCCGCCTACATTCGAGCGCCTGCTCGATACGGCGCGCGATGCCGGGCGGGTACCCGAGGCGCGCGATTTCCCGGCCTGGCGGCGCGAAAAGGCAGGCTGGTTCATCAGCGGGGAAACGCAGGAAGAGGCCTGGGCGCTGTCTGACGGCACGCATCTGCGCGTGGTGGCGCACCCGATGCCCGATGGCTCGCTGCTGCTCATCGCCGAGGACCGGACCGAGCAATTGCAGCTGAGCTCCGCGCGAGACACGCTGCTGCGTACCCGTACGGCGACGTTCGACAGCCTGTTTGAATCGGTCGCGGTGTTCCAGCCCGATGGGCACATGCAGCAGTGGAACCGGCGTTTTGCGGCCGATTGGGGACTGGATAGCGAATTCCTCGACACCCACCCCAAGATCGAGGCCTTGCTGACCCGCATCGGTTCGCGGCTGAAGAAGCCTGCCTTGGTGAAGTCGGTGGGCGAGGTGGTGCGTGCTGCGACGCTTGATCGCAAGCAGACCGAGGGCCGGGTTACGCTGGCCGATGGCCGCACGCTCGAATTCGCCGGGGTGCCGCTGCCCGATGGCAATGGTCTGCTGACCGTTCTCGACATCACCGACAGCCAGAAGGCCGAGGAAGCCCTGCGCGAACGCAACGCGGCCCTGCTGGAAGCGGATGCGATGAAGACGCGCTTCCTTGCCTCGATGTCCTATGAATTCCGCAATCCCCTGAACGCGATCGGCGGCTTTGCCGAATTGCTGCAGGCGGGGCTTGGCGGCGAGTTGAACCCGTCTGGTCAGGAATACATCAAGGACATTCTCACCTCGGTTGGCCGCTTGGGCGAACAGATCGAGTCGGTGCTCGATCTTTCACAAAGCGAGGCCGGCATGCTCCCGCTCGCCAACGAGGAAATCGAACTGCTGCCCTTCGTCACTGCATTGGCGGAAGAGCGCGCGAGCAGGATCAAGGCTGGCGAAATCACGCTCGATCTTCGCGGTGACAAGGGCGCGGGCCGGGTGACCGGTGACAAGCGGCGGCTGGGCCGGGCGCTCGGCCATCTGCTCGACAACGCTATTGCCGCGACCCCGCGTGGCGGGCGCATTCTGGTCGAACTCGCGCGGTTGAAGAGCGGCAAGGCGCGGATCGTGATTTCGGACAATGGCCCGGGAATGGATTCCACTTCGCTCGCCCGCGCGCTCGGCGGCGTGAAAGTTGGTCCCGGCGGGGCAACGCTGGAGCGGCGGCAGGGGCTTGGCCTGCCACTGGCGCGGCAGCTGATCGATGCCCATGGCGGCAAGCTCGATCTGCTGTCCAAGCCGGGACAAGGGACCGCTGCGATTGTCGAGCTGCCGTGAGGGCGGGCGCACCTTTTCGCCCCCCTCCCGCTTGCGGGAGGGGCTGGGGGTGGGCCTGTGCCGCAAAGTGCCCTGAGCCTTGCCCCGACTCACCCACCCCTAACCCCTCCCGCGGGCGGGAGGGGGACTTATGAAGTTCGAACTGCCCGATCTTGATGCCATGCAGGTGCTCGGCAGCCGCCTTGCCGATGCCTTGCAGGTGGGCGATGTGATCGCGTTATCGGGCGGACTTGGCGCGGGGAAGACCACGCTGGCCCGGGCGATTATCGCTGCCCTGGGCCATCAGGGCGAGGTGCCTTCGCCCAGCTTTGCCATCATCGAAACCTATGATCCGCCCGCGCTGCGCCTGCCGCTGGTTCATGCCGATTTCTACCGCCTGAAACATCCCGAGGAAGTCCACGAGATCGGTCTGGATGACTATCGCCAAGGGGCCGCGCTGATCGCCGAATGGCCCGAAAGCGCCGGCGGTTTTTCCCATGAGCCCGGCTGTTTGTCGCTGCATCTCGAAACATTGGGAAATGGACGCATTGCCACTGTAGTTGCTGGGAAAGATTGGTTAGGGCGGGCACTATGGACCTGAAACTTCCCGAAGGCCTGGACGCCTTCCTCGCCGCTGCCGGTTGGGCGCAAGCTGTGGTCGAGCCACTGGCGGGCGATGCCTCATTCCGCCGCTATTTCCGCGTGACCAAGGGCGAGCAGACGGCGATGCTGATGGACGCCCCGCCGCCCGAAGAGGATGTCGCCCCCTTCCTGCGCGCCGCGCGCTGGCTTGATGACAACGGCCTGCGTGCCCCCCGTATCCTCCACGCCGATCCCGCGCGCGGGCTGATCCTGCTTGAGGATTTCGGCACGGTGCGGATGCGCGAATATGTCGATGACTGGCCGGATGACGAGCGCGAGATCTATGCCGCCGCGATCGCTACCTTGCAGAAACTGCACCAGCTGCCACCGGGCCCGTTCACCGATTACGGCATGACGGAATACCAGCGCGAAGCGCGGCTTTTCGTCGATTGGTACGTTCCGGCGCGCGGGCTCTATGTCGACGGCCGGACATGGACTGCGGCATGGGAAGAGGTGCTCGCGCCAATGCTGCCGCGTCAGCGCCTCGGCGTTACCGTGCTGCGCGACTATCACGCCGAAAACATCATGCTGCTCGGTGATCTGGAAAAGCAGGGACTGCTGGACTTTCAGGACGCGCTGAATGGCCATCCGGCCTATGATCTGGTTTCGCTGCTGCAGGATGCCCGCCGCGATGTTTCGCCCGAGCTGGAGGCCGAGATGATCGATCTCTATTGGGGTGACCGGCCCGGCAAAAAGGATTTCCTCGCCGACTACGCCGTGCTGGGCGCGCAGCGGAATGCCAAGATCGTCGGCATATTCGTCCGCCTGTGGAAGCGCGATGGCAAGCCGCGTTACCTCGCGATGATCCCCCGCGTCTGGGCGGCGATGGAGCGCGATCTGGCGCACCCGGCGCTCGCACCGGTGGCCCGCTGGTTCGACGCCAATATTCCGGCAGACCTGCGCGCCGCACTCGGGGGCGAATGGAACCCGTGAGCCAGCCAGCGCTTGTTACCGATACAGCGATGGTGATGGCCGCCGGGCTGGGCAGCCGCATGCGTCCGCTGACCGACAATTGCCCCAAGCCGCTGATTTCGGTGGCAGGAACGACCCTGCTCGATCATGTGCTGGGCCATCTGCGTGGTGTCGGGATCGGCAAGGTGGTGGTGAATGTCCACTACCTGCCCGATCAGATCGAGGCGCACCTTTCGCGGCATTCGCATGGCCTTGATGTGCATATCTCCGACGAGCGCACGCTGCTGCGCGATACCGGCGGCGGGCTTGTTCAGGCGCTGCCGCTGATCGCTGACGATCCCTTTTTCTGCATCAATGCCGACAACTGGTGGACCGATGCTGGCGAAAACGCCCTGCGCCGCATGTCCGATGCCTGGGATGCCAAGGCTATGGACGTGCTGATGCTACTGGTCCCCACCGGGCAGGCTGGCAACACCCAGGGCACCGGCGATTTTGACCTTTCGGATGCAGGCCGGATCTCGCGCGAAGGGCCAAAGCGGCCGCGGCCCTATGTCTGGACGGGCATCCAGCTGATGGCCAAGCGGATCATCATCGATCCGCCGTCAGAGGTATTTTCCACCAACGTCTTCTGGGACCGCGCAATTGCGGCGGGGCGCTGCTTTGGCCTTGTCCACCACGGACGCTGGTTCGATGTCGGCTATCCGGCGGCGATCACCATGACAGAGGCGGCAATCGCCGGTGCCTGAGCGCGCCGGACCTCAGGTATATTCCATCGCCGCGCACCGCGGCTTTGCCGATGCGCTGGTGGCCGGACTTGGGCCGCGCTATTCCGAAGGCGACCTCGGCCTTGCCCGGCTGACCCTGCTACTACCCAGCCAGCGCGCGGCGCGGACGATTACCGAGGCCTTCATCCGCCACTCCGGGCGCGATGGCGCGGCCACCGGCATGCTGTTGCCGCGCATGGTCATGGTGGGCGACCTTGATCTGGATGAAGCGCTGGGTTCGCTGATCGATCCTATCGGAGCAGGGGCGGAGATTGCCCCTGCCGCCGATCCTACCCGCCGCTGGTTGCGGCTGGCCGCTTTGCTGGGGCAGGAACTGGGCGACAAGGCCCCCAAAGGCCCGGCCTTGCTGCGGCAGGCTTTCGAACTTGGCCGCACAATTGACCGCCTGCTGGTGGAAGGCATCGCGCCGGACGAACTTTTGCAGGACCGGGTGATCGACGTTGTTGGTGAGCAAGCCGAACACTGGAAAAGCTCAATCCGCACCTTCGCCCGGGTGCAGGCGAAGTGGTTTGCCGAGCTGGAGACCCGCGGCGAGCTTGATGCTCCGGCGCGACGCAATGCGCTGTTCGATCATGCTGCGCGGCGCTGGAAGGAAACCCCGCCGCCGCATCCGATTGTCGCCGCTGGCGTAACCAGCGCTTCGCCCGCGCTGGCGCGGCTGCTGCGCGTTGTTTCCGAACTACCGCGCGGGGCGGTGATCCTGCCGGACCTTGATCTGGCGCTCGACCAACAGGTCTGGGACGCGTTGGGGCAGGCGGGTATGCCCGATGAGGCTGGCGGCGCGCCGTTTGGCCAGCACGATGCCTTCACCCACCCGCAATACCACCTGAAGCTGCTGCTGAACCGTATGGGCGTGGCGCGCGATGAGGTGCAGCCGTGGCACCGCGCGGGCATGGGTGCGGCTCCGCCCGAGCGCAGCAGGGCGATCTCCAACCTGTTCCTGCCGCCCGCGGCGAGCGCCAGCTGGGTGAAGCTCGAGGCCGACCAGCGGCGTCTTTCGGGCGTGCGGCTGATGGAAAGCGCGCATCCGGGCGAGGAATCGCAGGCCATCGCGCTGCTGATCCGCGAGGCTTTGGAAATGCCGGAGCGCCGCGTGGCGTTAATTACGCCTGATCGCGAACTGGCCGCGCGGGTGATCGCCCAGTTGGAACGCTGGGGGATCAATGCCGACGATACGGCGGGCGAACCCCTGCCGCAGACACTGGCCGGGCGCTTGCTGCTGCAATTGGCCGAAGTGGCAGGCAGCGGCTGTGCGCCGGTGCCTTTGCTCGCCCTGCTCGGCCATCCCCATGCGGGCGAGACTTTTGGCCGCGCCGACTGGCTCGATCATGTGCGCCAGCTCGATCTGGCCTTGCGGGGGCCGCGTCCGGCGCCGGGGCTGGAGCCCTTGCGCGAGAAGGTCGCCAAGCTGGAGGAACGCTATAAGGGCATCAGTGACTGGTGGCAGGCGGTCGAGGACCTGCTCGAACCGCTTGTCACTCTGGGTGAAGCGGTGCCGCTCGATCACGCCGTCGATGTTCTGAGCGCGGCAGCCGAGGCGATCAGCGGCGGCAAGGTCTGGGGCGGGGCAGATGGCCGCGCGCTCGCCGCTTTCATCGAAGATTTGCGTCAGGCCGCGCGGGCAGAAGTAACGCCGATTGATGCGGAGGGCCTTTCCAGCGCTCTGCGCGATGCGATGGAGCGGGTCGCTGTTCGCCCGCCATGGGGTGGCCATCCGCGCATCGGTATCTACGGTTTGATCGAGGCGCGCATGAGCCGGGCCGATCTGGTGATCTGCGGCGGTCTGGTGGAAGGCACCTGGCCTGCTGCACCAACGCCTGATGCTCTGCTCGCCCCGGCCGTGCTGCGCGCGCTGGGTGTGCCGGGTGGTGACTTCCGCATTGGTCTGGCCGCGCACGATCTCGCTGCCGCACTTGGCGCGCCCGAGGTCGTGCTGAGCTATGCCGGGCGCGATGCAGCGGGACCGGCGATCCCCTCGCGCTTCGTGCTGCGGGTGCGCGCCATGCTGGGGGCTGATTTGCTCAAGCGGCATGTTGAAGAGGGTGTGCCCAAACTCGCGCGCCAGCTCAACCAGCCCAAGTTGGCCCCGGCCCATCCGCGCCCCGAACCTCGGCCCAGCGCCGCGCAGCGCGACGTGGCGATTGCTGTCACCGGGCTCGACCGGCTGCGCAGCGATCCCTACCAGTTCTATGCCAGCGAAATTCTGGGCCTTCGCAAACTCGATGCGCTCGATGCCGAACCGACTGCGGCGTGGAAGGGCACGGCGGTCCACACGATACTTGAGAAGTGGCACAAGGGCAGCGAGAGCCTGCACGAGATTGCCGAAGCAGAACTGAAGCAGATGAGCGCCCACCCGCTGGTGCGCGGGCTGTGGTGGCCGCGGCTGGTGCGGGCGCTCGACTGGATCGCCGACGAGGTGGCCACGCTGGAACGCGAAGGCCGGAAGGTCATCGCCAGCGAGGCCAAGGGCGAGATGACCTACATGGGCGTGAAGATCAAAGGCCGTGCTGACCGGATCGATAGGCTGCCCGATGGATGCCTAGCCGTGGTCGATTACAAGACCGGGACCGCGCCTTCACCGCGCATGGTGCAGGAAGGCTTTGCCCTGCAACTCGGCCTGATCGCGCTGATGGCGCGCGACGGGGCTTTCGCCGGGGTGGCCGGGGAGCCGACGCATTTCGAATACTGGTCGCTGTCAAAAGACAAGAGCGGCAATTTCGGCTTCCGCTCCGAACCCGTGCTGGAAGGCAGAAAGAAAACAGGCATTCCGCGCGATGAATTTCTCGATAAAACAGAATATTACCTCACAGATGCGATAAATCGCTGGATCAAGGGCGACGATGCATTCACCGCGCGGCTCAATCCCGATGTTGTGACCTACACCGACTATGACCAGTTGATGCGGCTCGACGAGTGGCAGGCGCGCGGGGAGGACGGCGAATGAGCCAGGTCCATCCCCTGAAAGGCCAGCAGCGCGAAGCGGTCGATCCGGCCGAAACCGTCTGGCTCAGCGCCTCGGCGGGCACTGGCAAGACGCAGGTGCTCTCGGCGCGGGTGCTGCGGCTGCTGCTGACCGAGGGCACTTCACCCTCGCAGGTGCTTTGCCTGACCTTTACCAAGGCTGGCGCGGCGGAAATGGCCGTGCGGGTTAACGAGGTGCTGGCCAATTGGGTGCGGATGCCGGAGCTGGCGCTCGCCAATGATCTCGCGGCGATTGGCGCGCGCAATGATGCGGTTACCTGCGCCCGGGCGCGCACGCTGTTTGCCTCGGTGCTTGATTGCCCCGGTGGCGGGCTCAGGATCGATACGATCCACGCCTTTGCCCAGTGGCTGCTCGCCGCCTTCCCAGAGGAAGCGGGGCTTGCACCCGGCACGCGCGCGATGGAAGACCGCGACCGGGCACTGCTCAGCCGCGAGGTGCTTTCCGCGCTGCTGCTCGATGCTGAGGAAAAGGATGATCAAGAGCTTCTAAGTGCCTTGGAAACGCTCACACTTCGGATGAAACCCGAAGATGTCGAGCGTTACTTGCAACGCTGCGCCGGTGCGCGCGAGGCTTGGTTCGGGCCGGGATCATGGGCGCAGGGCGATCTGCGGCCGCAGGTCAATCGCCTGCTGGGGCTGGATGGAGATGCCAGCGAGGCAGACCTGCCTGATCTGTGCGATGCACCAGCCTTCGACCTGCAATCGCTGCGCGACTGCGCGGGCATTCTGGGCCGCTGGGGCAAGCCGACCGGGCTGACCATGGCGGGCGAAATCGCCGTCTGGCTCACCGGCAATGCCCAATCGCGCTATGCCGGGATCGATGATCTCTATCTGGCGCTGTTCAACAAGGGCAATGGCGCGCCGACGCAGTTCGCCAATATCTGCAAGTTCGATCCCGCCTATGCCGATGCCATCGAGCGGGTAAGCGCCAGCATCGCCGCGATCCGCGACCAGCGCATGCTGATCCAGCTCGCCGACTATCTCACCCCCGCGCTCACGCTGGGCCGGGCCTTTGCCCGGGCATGGGACGAGGCGAAGGCGCGCGAAGGGCTGATCGATTTCGATGACCAGATCCGCCAGGCGGCAGACCTGCTCAATCGCCAGGGCTTATCCGAGTGGATCCGCTACAAGCTCGACCGGCGCTTTGACCACGTTCTGGTTGACGAGGCGCAGGATACCAATGCCGCGCAGTGGCAGATCATCAATGCGCTGACCGGTGATTTCTTCGCCGGTGAAGGCCAGCACGGCGATGCCATCCGCACGCTGTTTGTCGTCGGAGACTACAAGCAGGCGATCTTCCGCTTTCAGGGGACCAGTCCCGAGAACTTTGAACTTGCCCGTGAACAGGTGCGCCGGGCGATGCTGGGCCTTGCCGAAAACCGCGAGGCACTGCGCGACGGGAAGAACGCCCGGACCCTGCAGGAACCGTTCCTCAACCAGTCGTTCCGCACGGCGAGCGACATCCTGCGCTTCGTTGACCGGGCGACAGAGCATATCGGCTATGAGCGGCTGGGGTTGAAACAAAAGCCGGAACCGCACAAAGGGCAGGACCGGCCGGGTCTGGTTACTTTCTGGCAGCCGGTGGGGCTGGAAGATGAAGGTGGCGGTGATGCCGAAACCAGCGACGAAGGCGAGGAGGGCTGGCTCTCGCGCCCTGATCGCCAGCTGGCGAACCGCATCGCGCGGCAGGTCAAGGCGTGGATCGAGCACGGCTTTCCGCTGATCAAGGGCAGCCACCGCCGCGCCGGGCCGGGCGACGTCATGGTGCTGGTGCGGCGGCGCAAGGAGCTCGCCGGGCTGATCGTCGCGCGGCTGCATGCGGCGGGTGTGGAGGTTGCCGGTGTTGACCGCCTGAGGCTGGGCGCGCCGCTGGCGGTGAAGGATCTCGTCGCCGCGCTGCGCTTTGCCGTGCAGCCGTTTGACGATCTTAACCTTGCTGCTCTGCTGGTTTCGCCCCTGATCGGCTGGAGTCAGGAGCAATTGCTCGAGCATGGCTATGCCTTGAAACGCAATAGCTTGTGGCTCCATCTTCGTAATTCACGTGAACCTGATGTGCAGGTCGCCGTGGCGCAATTGCTCGAGCTTTTGGGCAGGGCCGACTACCAGCCGCCACAGGCACTGCTGCACTGGTTGCTGGTCGGGCCGTGGCAGGGGCGGCAACGGTTGGTGGCGCGGCTGGGCTTTGAAGCCAACGATCCCATCGATGAACTGCTCAACGCCGCGCACACTTTCGCCATGAGCGATACGCCGAGCATCATCGCCTTCCTCAACTGGTTCGATGCCGATGACGGCGATCTCAAGCGCGAGTCCGAAGGGGCTGGCGGGCTGGTGCGGGTGATGACCGTGCACGGCTCGAAAGGCCTGCAGGCACCGATCGTCATCCTTGCCGATGCGGCGGATAATCCGAATGGGCGGACCGGGGCGCTCGACCTTGCCGATGGTCACGGTGCGGCGAATGACGATGCTTTCCATGCGCCCAAGATCCCGCTGCCAGCCTTGCGCAAGGAAGAGATGGCGGGACGCCTGCTGGAGGCGCAGGCCAAATTACAGGCTGAGGAACTGGAGGAGCACTGGCGGCTGCTCTACGTCGCCATGACCCGCGCTGAAGAAGCCCTGTTCATCACCGGATCGCTTGGTGCGAAGGAGAAGGAACCCGCCGCCGATTCGTGGTACGCCAGACTGGCGGAAACGGCTGAGGGCGAATGGGCGGACGATCCGATCTGGGACAGGAAACTGGAGATCGGCAGCCAGCCCGAACTGCCGCCGCGCCATGCCGAGGTGCTCGATCTGGCGCTTCCGCTGCCCGAACCACGCTGGCTGCGCGAGACCCTTGCCGCCGAACCCCGCCCACCCCGGCCGCTCGCGCCGAGTTCGCTGGGCGAGGACAGTGCTGCCGATCCGCCCTATGCTCCCGGTACCATGGCCGATGCGGCACGGCGCGGAACTTTGATCCACCGTCTGCTCGAGCGCTTGCCCGAACTGGCCGAGGCTGAGCGCGAGGCGGCAGCCTTGCGCTGGCTGGCCCGGGCGGCTGCCGATCTGGATCAGGCGGCGCACAGCGAGATGGCGGGCGCGGCGGTGCGCGTGCTGGCGCAGGCGCAGTGGGCCGCTCTGTTTTCTCCGGCAGCGCTGGCTGAAGTGCCGGTTACCGCGCTGGTGGGTGACCGGGTGGTCGCGGGCACCATCGACCGGCTGCTGGTCACGCCCGACGTGGTCCGCATTGTCGACTTCAAGACCGGCCGCCGCCCGCCTGCTTCACTGGCCGAAGTGCCGGTCGCCTATCTGCGCCAGATGGCAGCCTATGCGGCTGCGCTTGAGGTGGCGTATCCCGGGCGGCGTATCGAAGCGGCGCTGCTGTTCACGCAAGTGCCGGTACTGATCGAAATTCCCGCCGATGTGATCGCGGTGCACAAGCGGGATTTGTCCACCGGCGAGTAAAGCTTTTGTGCGCTGGTGGTTGCACCTTGATGGTGAGGACCTAAATTGGCCCCAAGCAATCAGGAGTTTTCCCATGTCTACCATCGCCGTTACCGACGCCAGCTTTGCTGCCGATGTCCTCCAGTCCGACAAGCCCGTGCTCGTCGATTTCTGGGCCGACTGGTGCGGTCCTTGCAAGATGATCGGCCCGGCTCTCGAAGAAATCTCGGACGAACTGGCTGACCAGGTGACCATCGCCAAGATGGATATCATGGAAAGTACCGTCGTCCCCGGCCAGATCGGCGTGCAGTCGATCCCGCTGATGGTTCTGTTCAAGAACGGCGAGCCCGTCGCGCAAAAGCTCGGCGCGGCGCCCAAGGGCCAGCTCAAGGCCTGGCTGGAAAGCGTTCTTTAAAAGCCGCCATCACATTCTTTCCCCTTGATGGGGAAAGGATATGAAGCCTTGCCCCTGAAAGGGGGTAGGCGAAGTTGGAATGGGGTGATCTCTCGGCGAGCGCCAGTTCAGTTGGAGAGCGCACCCCCATCCAACTGCGGCTAGGCGACAAGTCGCCAAGCCTGCGTATCCTTCGCCCATCAAGGGGGAAGAAAAACTAAAGACCCACCATCCGTGCCGCCATCTCGTCCCACAGGGCGGGGCTGGCGGCACCGATCATGCCTTTTTGCAGGTGCTCGTCGACGCGGAACGGGCGGCCATCGGGGCGCGCCACTTTTCCGCCCGCCTCATTGGTGAACAGCGCCCCCGCGGCATGGTCCCAGGCGAGCGTCTTTTCGAACAGCGCGAGATCGTTCTGCCCCAGCACCAGCCGCGGATATTGCTCGGCAGCGCAACGCGGGATGTCGACGCAGGTATAGTGCGGTGCGATTTCGCTCTTCAGCGCCGCCCGCCGCTCAGGGTCGGCGAATACCAGCGAGATGGCGGCAATCGGCGGGACTGATCCACTGACCCGGGCATAGACGCGGGTCCCGTCCACATAGGCACCCTTGCCGATCTGGGCGTGGCAGAACCGGCCCGACAGGCAATCATAGATCCACCCGCCAATCGTCTCGCCGCGCTCGGCGAGTGCAATCAGCACGCCGAAGGGCGGCTTGCCGGCGGCGAAATTGTTGGTGCCGTCGAGCGGGTCGATAATCCAGCACAGGTCATCACCCAACCGGTCCATTACTGCCGGTTCGGCATGGCAGGCCTCTTCGCCAACGATGGCAGCTTCGGGCAGCAGCTTGGCCAGGCCTTCAGTCAGGATCGCCTCGGCCTCATGGTCGGCGATGGTGACGACATCGTCCGCTGCCTTGTCATCCACCTCATGCGCGGCGAGCGACTGATAACGCGGCAGGATCGCCCGCTCGGTGGCGGACTTCATCAGGGAATGGACCTCGCGGGTGAGGATCTCGCTCAAGAGCGGTAGTCCGCGTTGATCGAGATGTAGCCGTGGGTGAGATCGCAGGTCCACACCGTGGCGCGTCCCTCGCCAAGGCCGAGATCGACCTCGATGGTCACGTCCTGCCCCTTCAGGTGCGCGGTGACCGGTGCTTCGTCATAGTCGGCGAGCGGCAGGCCTTCGCGGGCGGCCCAATATCCGCCGAAACCGATCGACAGTTTGTCGCGGTCTGCCGGTTCGCCTGCCTTGCCGACGGCCATGACGACGCGGCCCCAGTTGGCGTCTTCCCCGGCGATAGCGGTCTTCACCAGCGGCGAATTGGCGATGGAGAGGCCGACGCGGCGGGCGCTGTCATCGCTGACGGCTCCGGTGACAGCGATCTGGATGAACTTCTGCGCGCCTTCGCCATCGCGCACCACCAGATGGGCGAGCTGGCGGCAGACATCCTCCAGCGCGGCGGCAAAGGCATCGGCACCGGGGCAGCCCGAGCAATTGATCGTCTGGTTGCCCGCCTTGCCGGTGGCAAAGGCCAGCACGGTGTCGCTGGTCGAGGTGTCGCCATCGACGGTGATGCAGGAAAAGGTCTGGCGGTTCGCGGCGGAGAGCAGCTCCTGCAGGTATCCGGGGGCAATCGCAACGTCGGTGAAGATGTAGCCGAGCATCGTCGCCATATCGGGCGCGATCATGCCGCTGCCCTTGATGATGGCTGAGAGCGTGACTGTGCGGCCATCGACTATGGCCGTGGCGGTGGCACCTTTGGCAAAGGTATCAGTCGTGCCAATAGTCTTCGCCGCATCTTCCCAAGAGCAGGGCTCGGCATGGAGCGCGGCATTGACGCCATCGCGCGCCTTGTCCTTGGGCAGGGGCACGCCGATCACGCCGGTGGAGGAGACGAAGACTTCGTCCATCGCGCAGTCGAGGTGGTTTGCCACCTGCTCCATGATCTGCTCGACTGCCTCACGCCCGCGATAGCCGGTGAAGGCGTTGCTGTTCCCGGCGTTGACCACCAATGCGCGGGCCTTGCCAGCCTTGACTTGCTCGCGGCCCAGTTCAACCTCGCTCGAGCAGCAGACGTTCTGCGTGAACACGCCCGCTACGGCGGTGCCGGGCTCCAGTTCGACATAGGTCAGGTCACAGCGGCCCCAGTTCTTGTACCCGGCGCGGGCGATGCGCGGGATTACGCCGGCAATCCTGGGGAGCGCGGGGAAGGGCGAGGCGAGCGGAGAAATGGCGTCTGACATGCAAATGGGCCTAGCGCGCTGGCCCAACAGGTCAAGTCATCGGCGCGAATGTCAGCTTGCTCGGCGCGATTGTCCAGCCGCCCTTCATCACCCGGGCGAGCAGCGCGGCGAAAGCAATCGCGCAGGCATAGGCGGCAATGCGGCTGGGCATCGATGTGCTGAACGAGGCAAACAAGCGTAGCAGCGGCAGGTGCACGGCATAGATCGGGAATGACAGCTCACCCAGCCAGGTCAGCGCGGCCACGGCATGCTCCGGCGGCTGCGCACCGAGGGCCAGCCAGAACAGCAGCGGTACGCCAGCAATGACAAACAGCATATCGCCCAGCGCCTGTGAGATCGGCAGGAACGGCAGGGCAATCGCAAAGCCAATCGGGGCGATCAGGGCGATCCACCAGCGCGCGACTTGGCGGGGAGGGGCAGCTAGGTAGCGCCGAGCGATCCAGATCCCCAAAGGATAGGTCCAGAACACCCGGATAAAGCCCCACCACCAGCCGCTTACCGGCGCGCCAACCGCGAGATGGCCCGAGGCGAAGGTCATGGCGATCAGCAGAAAACCGGAAAAACCTGCCACGACCAGCAACAGGAAATTGCTCAGCCGCCGCAAAAGCAGTCCGTGCATCAGGTTCGCCACCAGTTCCCACAGCAGTGACCACTGCGGACCATTCAGCGGAAATATCTCGTGCTCGCTTAACCAGGGAGAGGGGATCATCAGCAACGCCAAAGCCAGCAAAGGCAGGGCATCAATTCCGCCGAGCAGGCTATGCACGACTGCGCCCAAGGCCGCACCAATCGCGATGGTCGGCCACAGCCGGACCAGCCTTCCCCGCATGAATTGCCCGGTCGTCAGCCCGGATGCGAACTTCGGTTCTGCAGCAAGAGTGAGAACAAAGCCGCTGAGAAGGAAGAAGAAGTCGACGAAGAGATAGCCCTGAGCGAACCACCTGTCGTCGTGAAACAGGTTATGCCCGTGGTACAGCAACACGCACAAGGCCGCGAGGCCCCGCAGGCCATCGAGGAGGGGCAGGCGCAGGCCCGCATTTTCAGGCGTGTTCGCGGCGGCTTCCGACATGCCGCTATTTTGGGCGATTATCCCTAACAGCCGGTAAATATGCGCTTTATGCCTGCTTGGTCTTCACCTGTGTCGGCTTGCTCTGGAACGAGATCAGCCGCGAAAAGGCATAGGCCACCGCGCAGGCCGTCGCCACCGCCAGCACGCGCACCCACCAGTCAAGTCCGAGCAGCTCCGACAGCCAGACGAGGATTGTCAGGTGGACGCAATAGAGCGGCAGCGAGAAGTTCCCCAGCCACTCCATCGGCCCCGCCAACGCCTGAGGCGGGCAGCACATGACGACGAACCACAGCGAGATCGGCAGCACCGGGACAACGTAGACCAGATCGCCCCAGGCCTTTGACAGCGGCAGGTAGGGCACGGTCATTACCGCAGCCAGCGGCAGCGCCAGCGCCAGCGGCCAGGGCAGCGCCGCAGTCCGCGCGCCGCCCTTCCACACGCGGCCCATCCACACGCCGAGCACATAGGGGAAGCCAACCCGCGGGATCGGCATCCACCAGGTCTTGGCCGTCAAGGCGCCAACGCCCATTGTGTCTGAACCGTGCTTGTTCACCGCCACAACCAGCATCACGCCAAAGGCGGCGGCGATGAAGGGCAGAACCTTGGTCGGCACTTTCTTGAGCAGCAGGGCGTGGAGGAAATTGGCGACAACTTCCCAGAACAGCGTCCATTGCGGGCCGTTATAGCGATAAAATGGCCCGGTGCCGCCTAGTGCTGGCACCATCGCCAGATCGAGCACCACCCACCACAGCAGGACGTAAATCGGCGCCATGCCGATCACCAGCGCCCGCGCCAGGGCAACACTCACACCCACTGCCACCAGCGGGAACAGGCGCTTGTACCGCGCCCAGCTGAATTCAAAGGCACCGATCCCGGCGAGCAGCTTTTTCTCGGTCGAAACCGCAAGGACGAAGCCGCTCAGCAGGAAGAACAGATCGACCATCAGATAGCCGCGCACGAAGGGGCCGTGGCTGTGATAGACCATCTCGAGGTGGTAAAGCATGATCACCAGCGCCGCCATGCCGCGCAGACCATCGAGCTGGGACAGGCGCGTTGGGTGTGGCTTGGTTTGCGCGGAATCGTTCATTTGGCTGCCCCCTCTGCTCGCGGATCGTCCTTGCTCAGGAGTTCCACTAATTCCTTGAGCTAGAGCAATAAATGCAAAATGGGAATCCCGGAAGGCTTGCCCCCCTAGACTATCCCCACCCAAACCCCTATCTGCCCCAGCAGCCATGAAGCGTATGATCCTCGCCCTGCTTGCCCTGATCGGGCTTGTCGCCCAACCGGCGACGCTGCAAGCGCGCGGATTTGGCGGCACTGCGGCGCAAGTTGGCACTGTGGCCGGCGTGCAGGTTCAGGCGCAGAAGCTGGCCGCTCACAGCGAGATTCCGGCGCAGCCCAAGGCTGAAATTGCCGGGAAGATCAGCGAAACGCGGGTCACCGGCATGGCTGCAACGCCAGCACCGCTGGTTGCGTCGGTTCTCATCAAGGTAGACCGTTCGCGCGAATAGGCGCGGGGCCTGGCCTTTGCTGGCCTGAGCGCGTGACCTTGCCTCCGCGCACCCCAACACAAAGATCGCCGCGCATTGCCTGTGCGGCAACCAGACAAAAAATTCAGGAATCCCAATATGCTCGCCACTATCGTCAAGGCCGTGTTCGGCTCGTCCAACGATCGCTACGTCAAGTCGCTCGACAAGATCGTCAAGCAGATCGCGGCTTTCGAGCCCGAGCTTGAAGCACTGAGCGACGAGGAGCTGAAGGCCCAGACCACGAAGTTCCGCGCCGCGCTCGATGACGGCAAGACGCTCGAAGACATCCTCCCCGAAGCCTTCGCCACCGTGCGTGAGGCATCGAAGCGGGTGTTCGGCATGCGCCACTTTGACGTGCAGATGATCGGCGGCATCGTGCTCCATCGCGGCGAAATTGCCGAAATGCGCACCGGTGAAGGCAAGACGCTGGTGGCAACGCTGGCCTGCTATCTCAATGCCATCGAGGGCAAGGGCGTTCACGTCGTGACGGTCAACGATTACCTCGCCCGCCGCGATGCGGACTGGATGGGGCAGATCTATACGTTCCTTGGCCTGACAGTTGGTGTGATCGTCCCGAACCTGTCCGAGGAAGAGCGCCGTCTGGCCTACAATTCGGACATCACCTACGCCACCAACAACGAGCTTGGCTTCGATTACCTGCGCGACAACATGAAGCACGAGCGCGGGCAGATGGTCCACCGCCCGTTCAACTTCGCGATTGTCGACGAGGTCGATTCGATTCTGATCGACGAAGCGCGCACCCCGCTGATCATCTCCGGCCCGACCGACGACAAGAGCGAGCTCTACATCCGCGTTGACCAGATCGTGAAGCAGATGGTGCCCGAGGACTACGAGGCGGACGAGAAGACCAAGAACATCAACTTCACCGAAGATGGCTTGGAAAAGGTCGAGCGTCTGCTTGAAGATGCCGGGCTGCTGGTCGGCTCGAACCTCTATGATGTCGAGAATACCCAGGTGGTCCACCACCTCGATCAGGCGCTCAAGGCCAATGTCATGTTCAAGGCGGACATCGACTACATCGTCAAGGACGAGAAGGTCATCATCATCGATGAATTCACCGGCCGCATGATGGATGGCCGGCGCTGGTCGAACGGCCTGCATCAGGCGGTGGAAGCCAAGGAAGGCGTGACGATCGAGCCCGAGAACCAGACCATGGCCTCGATCACTTTCCAGAACTATTTCCGCATGTACCCCAAGCTTGGCGGCATGACCGGCACCGCGGCGACCGAAGCGGCGGAATTTTACGACATCTACAAGATGAACGTGGTCACCATCCCGACCAACGTGCCTGTTGCGCGCGTCGACGAGGAAGACGAGTTCTACAAGAACACGATGGACAAGTTCGCTGCCATCGCCAAGCTGATCCGCGAAAAGAGCGAGAACCGCCAGCCGGTGCTGGTTGGCACGGTGTCTATCGAGAAGTCGGAGCTGCTCTCCAAGTTTCTCACCGAGGAAGGCGTGGTGCACAACGTGCTCAACGCCCGCTTCCACGAGATGGAAGCGCATATTGTGGCCCAGGCCGGTCGCCCCGGCGCGGTGACTATCGCCACCAACATGGCGGGTCGCGGCACTGACATCCAGCTTGGAGGCAATGTCGAATTCCGCATCAATGACGAGCTGAAAGACACGCCCGAAGGCCCGGCCCGCGATGCCGCGATTGCCAAGATCAAGGAAGAGGTTTCGGCCGACCGCGACATCGTGCTCGCCGCTGGCGGTCTCTGCGTGATCGGCACCGAGCGTCACGAAAGCCGCCGCATCGATAACCAGCTACGCGGCCGTTCGGGCCGTCAGGGCGATCCGGGTCTGTCGAAATTCTACCTCTGCCTTGAAGACGATCTGCTGCGTATCTTCGGGCCGGAAAATGCCTTTTCGCGGATCATGAATTCGCAACTCGCCGATGGGGAGTCGATCGGTTCGAAGTGGCTGTCAAAGGCCATCGAGACCGCGCAGAAGAAGGTCGAGGCGCGCAACTACGATATCCGCAAGCAGGTCGTCGAATACGATGACGTGATGAACGACCAGCGCAAGGTGATCTATGAACAGCGCGCCGACATCATGGACGCCGAGGCGGTTGACGATGTCGTGGTCGACATGCGCCACGATACGGTCAACGCAATTGTCGGCGATGCCTGCCCGCCGGGATCCTACCCCGAGCAGTGGGATATCGAAGGCCTGAAGGCCAAGCTTGCCGAAGTGGCCGGGATTGCTCCGCCGATTGAGGACTGGCTGGCCGAAGACGGCATCGATCCCGAAACCATAGAAGAACGCGTCTCTGCCCTTGCCGATCAGGCGATGGACGAAAAGATGGCTGGCGATCACGAGATCTGGCGGCAGATTGAAAAGTCGGTGCTGCTCGAGCGGCTTGACCATTACTGGAAGGAGCACCTTTCCACCCTCGACGCGCTGCGGCAGGTGGTGTTCCTGCGCGCCTATGCGCAGAAGCAGCCGATCAACGAATACAAGCGCGAGGCATTCGGCCTGTTCGAGAAGATGCTCGAAGTGATCCGCGAGGACGTGACGCGGATTCTCTCGACCAGCCAGCTGCAATTCCAGCAGCCGCCCGAGTTGCCCGACCTGCCCGATTTCCTTACTGGCCATTTCGATGCCCTGCCGGCAGGCGAGCCGGGCGCTGCGCCAATGGTGGGTTCGGATGCCATGCTGGCGACACTGGGGTCCAAAGCGCCACCGGTAGGCGCGGGCGATCCCTTTGCCCACATGAACCTCTCGCGCAATGCGCTGTGCCCCTGCGGGTCAGGGCAGAAGTACAAGCACTGTCACGGCGCGGCTGAGTAAGCTCGCGTCGTCCCGGGCTCGACCCGGGACCGCTGGCCTATTAAATCAAGGTTGCGCAAGGACGCCACCGGTCCCGGGTCTAGCCCGGGACGACGTCAGTCGTGGATCGGATCGAGCACCACCACCGGGATCAACCGATCCGTGCGGGACTGATAGATGTCATAATTCGGCCAGTTCTTCACGCATTCGGCCCAGATCGCTTCGCGTTCGGGTGACTCGGCGGTGCGCGCCTTTGCCTTGAAGACCTTGTCCAACACCTGCAGTTCGACATTGGGGTTCTCAAGCAGGTTGAGATACCATTGCGGGTGAACGGGCGATCCGCCCTTGCTTGCGATGATGACATAGGCATTGCGATAGGGCGTGAAGATGATCGGGATCGTGCGCGGCTGGCCACTCTTGCGACCTGTCATGGTCATCAGCAGGATGGTGACACCATTCCAGATATAGCCCGTTTCACCATTGGTTTCGCGATAGACGCGGACGTGCTCATCGCCGAGCAAAGTGACGTCAGTCGTTGGAATGGGCTGGACATTTGACTGTTCGGACACCGCATTTCTCCCTCTGACAATTGCCATGCGATAGGCCAGGGGTTCGAACCTTGTCCAGTCCGGGAATTGGTATTCGCATATAGGAAGTGAAATTGCGCATCCTAATCAAGGCTTCGGGAAACCCGGGTCGAGAGCAGGATCGAGGAATTGGTGTTCGCCACCCCATCGCACTCGCCGATGTGGTCTATGACGTCATTCAGCGCGGCAACGCTGTCGGCCTCGACCAGCGCCATCATGTCATATTCGCCGCTGATCGCGTGGAGCGAGACGAGTTCGGGCATGGCGGAAAGCTGGCGCTCCACCGCGCGGGCGAGCTTTGGCTCAACGTGCAGCATCACATTGGCGCGGATCAGGCGGCGGTCGTAGTCCGCGCCCAGCTTCAGCGTATAACCGGCAATTACGCCGTCACGCTCCAGGCGGGCAAGCCGCGCATAGGTGCTGGCGCGCGAGAGTGAGAGTGCGTGGGCAAGGCTGGTGATCGGCAGCCGCGCATCTTCGCGCAGCAGGGCGATCAGCTTGCGATCGGTCGCGTCGATTGACACATTGTCTGACAGGCTCGACATATTGTCTGAAATATACCTTCTTTCTGACAATTTCCAGCCTTCATTCCGGACGGACTTTCGCCCTATCCTCCCGCCAAACGATGGGGAGACTGCGTGATGAAAGACATTCTCTTGCTTGGCGCAGGCCAGATTGGCGAGGCGATTGCCGCGTTCCTTTCCGAGGCAGGCTATCGGGTGACCGTGGGGGACAGCGATCCTGCCAGGTTAAGCGCACTCAGCGGCGTCGCCATCCGCCAGCTCGATGTCTGCAACGAAGCCGAACTGGTCGCCGCGATGCGCGGGCAGTTTGCCGTACTCTCTGCCATGCCGCACGAAGTTACCCGCCATGTCGCGCGCGGCGCCCATGCGGCGGGCATCCACTATCTCGATCTCACCGAAGACGTTGCGACCACACGGTTAGTCAAGGAGCTGGCCGAAGGATCGAGCAGCGCCTTCATCCCGCAATGCGGCCTCGCGCCGGGCTTCATATCGATTGTCGCCGCCGATCTGGCGCGGAGGTTTGACAGCCTCGACACGTTGCGCCTGCGGGTCGGCGCGCTGCCTCAGTACCCGTCAAACGCGCTGGCCTATAACCTGACATGGTCGACCGACGGCCTGATCAACGAATACGATCAGCCCTGCGAAGCCATCGTCGCGGGCGATCTGCGCGAAGTGCCGGCGCTGGAAAATGTCGAGGCCTTCTCGCTCGATGGTGTGGCCTATGAAGCCTTCAACACCAGCGGCGGGCTTGGCACTCTGGCGGAAACGCTCGCCGGGCAAGTGCGTGAGCTCAACTACAAGACCGTGCGCTATCCCGGGCACCGTGACATCGTGAAAATGCTGATTCAGGACCTGCGCCTCGGCGCGCGGCGCGATCTGCTGAAGGAAATCTTCGAATATGCCCTGCCGTCGACCGGGCAAGACCTCGTGCTGATCTTCGTCACCGCCACGGGTATGCGCGGTGGGCGGCTGGTGCAGGAGACCTATGCCAGCAAGATCTACGCGGCGGTGATCGGCGGCAAATTGCGCACCGCGATCCAGATCACCACGGCGAGCGGCATCTGCGCGGTGCTCGATCTGCTGGCGCAGGGCAAGATCCGCTCCTCGGGCTTTGTCCGGCAGGAGGAAATCGGCCTCGACCTCTTCCTCGCCAATCGCTTCGGCAAGGCCTATTCGGTGTTCGATAGTTCAGCGCCGATGGGGAGATCCGCGTAATGGATATGGTTGCAATGGTTTCGGCTGGCGCAGAAGCACGCCGGGCATTCGACGCGCTGGGCCTTGTGCTGCCCGAAGGCAGGGCTGGCACGCCGCTCTCGCCGGTGGATGGTTCAGAGCTCCCGGCATTGCCCCAGCTTGAGCAGGGCGATCATCTCGCCGCCGTTGCCGCCGCAGTGGGCCGCGCGCAAGAGGCTTTCACCGCATGGCGCTCGGTGCCGCCGCCGATGCGCGGAGAACTTGTCCGCCGCTATGGCGAGGCACTGCGGGCGCACAAGGAACCGCTGGCAAAGCTGGTAACGGTCGAAAGTGGCAAACCGGCCTCCGAAAGCCTAGGCGAAGTGCAGGAGATGATCGACATCTGCGATTTTGCCGTTGGCCTGTCGCGCCAGCTCTATGGCCTGACCATCGCCTCCGAACGGCCCGAGCATCACATGCGCGAGATGTGGCATCCGCTGGGGCAGGTTGCGGTGATCTCGGCGTTTAACTTCCCGGTCGCGGTTTGGGCATGGAACGCGATGATCGCGTTGGTTTGCGGGGATCCGGTGCTGTGGAAGCCATCGGAAAAGGCCAGCCTTGCCGCCCTTGCCGCGCATGGACTGCTCGAGCGGGTGCTCGCCGATTTCGAGCAGGCACCGCCGCACCTCTCGCAGATCCTGATCGGCGGCCGCCCGACGGGTGAGGCGCTGGTTGCTGACGCGCGTGTGCCGCTGGTCTCGGCGACGGGCAGCACGGCGATGGGGCGTAATGTTGCGACCGTGGTGGGCAACCGGCTCGGCCGAAGTCTGCTTGAGCTGGGCGGCAATGCGGCGACGATCGTCTCGCCATCTGCTGACCTTGATCTTGCCCTCCGCGCTATCGTGTTCGGCGCTGCCGGAACGACCGGCCAGCGCTGCACCACGCTGCGCCGCCTGATCGTGCATGAGGACGTTAAGGACGCACTGCTTCCGCGTATCTCCGCAGCCTTTGCCAGCTTGTCGGTCGGCGACCCGCGCGATCATGGCAACCTGATCGGCCCGCTGATTGACGAGGCTGCGCTGAAGGGCATGGCAAAGGCGCTCGATCAGGCTCGGACCGAGGGCGGATCGGTAACCGGCGGTGAGGCGCTCGGCGGGCTTTACGTGCGCCCGGCCATGGTCGTTATGCCCCGGCAAACACACATCGTTCGCGAGGAAACCTTCGCGCCGATCCTCTATGTCCTGACCTATCGCGAGCTGGACGAGGCAATCGCCCTGCTGCGCGATGTGCCGCAGGGGCTTTCATCCTCGATCATGACCAACGATCTGCGTGAGGCGGAGCGGTTCCTTTCGGCCACCGGATCGGACTGCGGCATTGCCAATGTCAACATCGGCACCTCGGGCGCAGAGATCGGCGGGGCCTTTGGCGGCGAGAAGGATACCGGTGGCGGGCGCGAGAGCGGCTCGGACGCGTGGAAGGCCTATATGCGCCGCCAGACCCAGACGATCAATTACGGCCATAGCCTGCCATTGGCGCAGGGGGTCCGGTTTGACGTCTGACGTGAAAAGTGCGGGCTGAAAGCACGTCCAAAGCAGTGCTATCGTGACGATTCAGCGCGTTAAGTCATGAATTTAGTATTTACGATTTAATAAGTGTTTTTTCTTAGTGCCCCCTCATCGGAACCTGATCTGGTGGCTTTCACCAAAATTGGGCCGGTTCGGGTCGTCAACGTTTTGCTGTTTGGTCAGCGGCCGAGATGTGCCGAAGTTCGATGACTATGCAGCCCCGGCCTCACCGCCATGGGCTGGGGAAAACGGGGTTATTTATGCGCATCAAGAAAATCATTGCTGCTGCAGTTGTTGCAGCTGGTCTTATCGGCGGTTCGAGCGCGGCTCTGGCCCAGTCGACTGCCAACACGTCGGCTTCGGGTTCGGTCACCCTTATCCGCCCGATCAGCATCGTGAAGACGGCTGACCTGCAGTTCGGCCGCGTTGTCCTGCCTTCGACTGGCTCGGCAACGGTAGCTATCGCCAACACTGCTGATACCATTTCGACCGGCACGGCCGTTGCCCTTTCGGGTATAGCCACGTCGCGCGGCAAGTTCACCATCGGTGGTGAAGGCGCCCAGGCGATCAACATCACGGTTGGCACACTGACCATGAATGGTCCGTCGGCTTCGACGCTGACTGTAACGCTTTCGCCCGATCAGGTAAGCGGCGCCGTGCTCAGCAGCACGCTTGGTTCGGCTGGTAGCCTGACCCTGAACGTTGGTGGCTCGTTCTCGCTGCCTTCAACGCAGACGACCGGTGCATATACTGGTACCTTCACGGTGAATGTTGGCTATCAATAAGACGCACCCGCGTACTGAAGGATAGTTTGAAATGAAGACGAAGCCCGGCCGCAGTCGCACTGCCTCGCAGTTGCTGGCTCTGGCTGGGCTCGTTGCTTTTCTGGTTCCGCAAAGTGCCATGGCAAGTGCTGCCATGAGCGGCGGTTCGGTGACATTGGTTGAACCGGCGGGCGTTGGCGTAACCTTCGATGTCCAGACGCAGGTTCTTTCTGCGATATTCCTCAGCGGACGGCCAGGTGATCCGCTTTCGCTTCGGGTCAGCAACCAGCAGACAGGCTTTGCCCAAGGCGCGCAGGCCGTTGCCGGTAACTTCGGCAAGGTCATTGTCCTTTCGGACGATCTGGTAAGCTTGGATCTGCAGCAATTATCCAATGGCGGCCCAGGCCGCAAACAGTCTTCCACACCCGATTCGTTGGTAATAGTTGCCCAATTCAACTAGATAATAGTACGTATGGAATGTCCCAAATCGGGATGGGATCGGGGCAGAACTATGGGACGCAACTTTAACTTGGCTTCGGCCCGGCTCGGACTGATGTCCGCTCTCGTGCTTGGCGCTAATGCCTATCCAACATCGCTTGCATTGGCCGCTGACAGCGCTGCTCCGGCTCCGCCTGTCGCCAGCCAGGGCGCGGCTAACCTCAACATTTCGCCCCGCCGCGTGATCTTCGAGGGGGCAAAGCGCAACGAGGCGGTATACGTTTTCAATCAGGGCAATGCTGCGGTCACGGTCGACGTTACGCTGGTTGATAATGTGATGCTGCCCAGCGGCGAGATTGTTCCGGCTGACAAGGTTTCGGAAAAAGGCGCGGAGGCGGTTGCGATTGCAGGCAAATTGCACTCTGCCCACTCGCTGATCCTTGCCACGCCAAGCCGCCTGACCCTGCCGCCGGGCAAGGGCAAGACCATCCGCATCCGCGCCGATATTCCCGATGCCTCTGCCGGGGCGAGCGAGTACCGCACCCATCTGGTCGTCACCTCGCTGCCTTCCGCCGATATGGGCCTTACCGCCGAGGCTGCCGCATCTGCCCAGCCGGGCGTGCTTTCCATGCGGATTCAGGCGCTGTTTGGTCTCAGCATTCCGCTGATCGTCAGGTCGGGCGGGGTTGGTGCAACAGCTAGCCTGGGCTCGGTCAAGCTGGATCATGAGCTTCTGGCGCCGCCAGAGGGTGGACCCGCCAAGCCGGTTCCGGTGCTGGCGCTTTCGCTGGGCCGCGCCGGTGCCGCGTCGGTCTATGGCAATATCGAGGTTCGCGCTGCCCCTGCCAAGGGATCAAAGGTCGACAAGGCTGGCGAGCTGATCGGGCTTATCCGCGGCATTGCCGTCTATCCCGAGATTGACCGCCGCCAGGTGCGTGTGCGGCTGAACCGGGAACCGCATCCGGGCGAGGCGCTGGTCGCCACATTCTTTGTCGATGATGGCAAGCCGGGCAACGAATTGGCCCGCACGAGCTTTGTTGTGCCCTGAACATGAGCCTGATGACAGGCCCGATGGCATTCGTTGCCACCTGGGCCGACGGTACAGCGAACGCAGCAGATAGTGGGGGCGGGGCACCGGCCGCAGTTGCTCAGGCTGCCGCACCGATGGCTGCACTGCCGCAGCCACAGCTGAGCAACGGTTCGCTTGCCGGTCTGGATATGGCGCTGTTCGAGGTCGCTCTCGATCAGGATACGCTCACGGAATCGCTCGCAGCCTATGGTGATCCCGCCGATCCGCTGATCCCGGTTGGCGAGCTTTCGCGTCTGCTCGATCTGGATGTCGCAGTCCGATCTGCCGAAGGTTCGATAAACGGCCGGATCGGCGAGAGCGGCATTCCGCTGACCGTTGACCTGAAGAATGCCGTCGCCCGGATAGGCGCGGTTTCGGTGCCGATTGACGGGAACAGCGCGGTTGCTTCGGGCGTCGATATCTACATCAAGACATCGGTGCTGCAGCGCCTTTTGCCCTTGAAGATCACAGCCGATCCTGACGATTACCGCCTGACACTGCACGCGACCGAAAAGCTCCCGATACAGGCGCGCAAAGAGCGGAAGGACCGGCTGATCAACCTGACGACAGCAATGCCCGGGCCAGAGGGCAACGTCCTGCGGATCAATTCGGACTATCGCTGGCTGGGGTTCCCGGCTTTCGATTTCAACGCCGAGCTTGGGTACGACAATTCCCGCAACGGCGTGGTGACGCGGCTGGAAGGGCGGGTTGCCGCCGATCTGCTCAAGACCGACTTCACCGGCTACCTCGCTACCGACGACAACGGCAAACCGGCAGCGGCGCGGGTAACGGTTGAGCGCCATTCGGAAACCGGAGATCTGTTTGGCCCGCTCAAGATAACCTATGCGGCAGCGGGCGACGTCTATTCGCCTGCTCTGGTGCTGGGCCCGCGCAGCTATGGCGGTGCGGGCATGACCATTTCCAGCCTGCGCAGCAATGATTCCAGCGTCTTCCAGCACATCTCGATGCGCGGCGAGCTGCCGATCGGTTATGACGTTGAGCTTTACATCAACGATATCCTCTATGCCGGGCAGAACACGGCGACCCAGGGGCGCTATGAGTTTCAGGATGTGCCGCTGGTGCGGGGCATCAATATCATCCGCGTGGTCACCTATGGCCCGCGCGGCCAGCGCAGCGAACAGACGCGGGTGGTCAACGTTGGCGGCGGACAACTGGCGGCAGGGCAAACGGCCTTTACCGCCGGTATCATCGCTCAGGACAGGCCGGTGATCGAGTTCGCCAATGCCCCGCTGACGGGCTCAATCGATGCCAAGGACAAGCTGCGTTTTGCCGCGACAGTAGCCCACGGCCTCTCGGCAGAATTGACGGCATCTGCCGCGATCAGCCTGTTCACCGACCAGTTCGGGCGCAAGCACCAGACGCTGAACGCCGGGGCCAGCGGATCGCTGCTGGGCACCTCGCTGCAGCTGGACTATGCCAAGGATCTGAAGGGCGGTTCGGCGGTATCGCTGGGCGCGGCCGGGCGGATGGGCGGCCTTTCGTTTCTCGCCCGGCATATCGAATACCAGGACAATTTCGTCGACGAGAACGTTACCAGTTTCGATCTTTCGCGGCCGATGCGGCGGTACAGCCAGCTCTCGCTCGATTTCTCGCTGCCGTTCATCGCGGGACAGCGCTTGCCGATATCTGCGCTTGTCGAGCGCAGCCAGTTCATCGACGGCGGCTATACCTGGACGGCGCGCGGGCGGACATCGCTGTCGCTCGCCAATACGCTGGTTGCCATTGCCACAGACTACACCCGCCGCAAGAGCCCGGGGGCGACCAGCGAGCAGCTGACCAGCAATTTCAGCTTTTCCCGGCTGATCAATTACAACTGGCAGCTGCGCGCCGCCGCCGACGTCGATCTTCTGCCCAAGGCGGTGCTGCGCTCGCTCAGCGCGACAGTCGATCATCCGCTTTCCAAACAGACCGGTCTGCGGCTGGGCGTGGCAAAGGCCTTTGGCACTGTGCGCGATCTATCGATGCAGGCCGGGCTGTTTGCGCGTCTGCCTTATGGTGAAGTCGGTCTGTCGGGCAGCTACTCCACCCAGCAAAAGCGCTGGCAGGTGGGGCTGCAACTCAACTTCGGCTTTGTCCACGATCCCGTGTCGCAAAGCTATCGCCTGACCCCGCCCGGCCCGGCGAACGGCGGCAGCGCGGCAATTCAGGCCTTTGTCGATGACAACGGCAATGGTCAAATGGACGAGGGCGAGACTCCTTTGCCGGGCATCGCGGTGCAGGGGGGATCGAGCGTCGTCCGGACCGATGCGAAAGGGCATGCTTTCATAACGGGTCTCGGCAACGGCCGTTCAGCTCTGCTGAGCGCCGATGCGGGCGAGGTGGATACCACCTTCATGTCCGCGCCGCCGCAGAACATCAGCCTTACGCCGCACGCCGGCAGCGTGACGGCCATACCCTATCCCTTCTTCCCGAGCTCCGAGCTGCGCGCACGCATGCGGTTCCGCCGACCGGATGGCGAGCTTACCGGCCTGTCCTCGGTCAGGCTCAGGCTGGTTCCGGATCAGGGCGAGGCGATTGCCGGATCGACCGAATTTGATGGCGCCGCAGTGTTTGAATCGGTCAGGCCCGGGCATTACCGCTTGGAAATTGATCCCGATCAGGCACATAGGATAGGCATTGCACTGAAAGATCCGATCGAGGTGGTGGTCGATCTCAAAGGGCGGCAACAGGTGGTAAACGGCGAAGTGGTTCTTGATCAGCGGGTGAAACAATGACGATCCAAAGGTGCTTCGCCGCGATCTGCTGCTTGCTGTGGGCGAGTGCTCCGGCCTTGGCTCAGACCTATGCTGCGCCGACTTTTGCAGGCGGCAGCATCGGCAACGTTGCGGCAAATGGCGCAGCGCAGACCATTTTTCGCGTAAGCGCATCGACCGGCGGCGTGACGGTGACATCAGGCAGCGCCGTGCGGCTGTCGACGGGGGCCGGCAATGTTACGGTTACTGTCGCCTGCGGCAACCAGGCGGGCTGCACGACCGACACGCCTAAGGTGACCATTGCAACAACGGGCACGCCAACTGGGCGGGCAGCGGCTCTGCAGACCTTTACCGCAGCCAGCGGGTCGGCGGCTGTATCGGCTGTATCGGGAACCAACCCGCTGACATTTACCCTGACTTCAATCGGACGAAGCAGTTCCAAGACTTTCCTGCTGGGCTTTGATTTTCCGATCAACACGACCGGATCCACCGGGTCCGCAACATCCGGCTTCAGTGTCACTGTTACCCGGGCAACCGGATCCACAACCGGTCAGGGTGTAGCCAGCAGCAATGCGACCGCTTCGGTCTTCCGCGGCATAGCGATTGCAAAGAGCACTGACCTGGCGTTCGGAAAGATTGTCCGGCCTTCCAGCGGATCGGGCACGGTTTCCCTTTCCGCTGCCGGTACAATCTCGGTTTCCGGCACCGGAACCGCAGCGCTTGCTTCGCCAGCCCCAACCGTTGCGGCTTTTTCAGTAACCGGAGAAGGCGGTCAGGCTGTGACCGTGACTGTCCCTTCCAGCTTCGCCATGACCAGCGGCGCGAATTCCCTCACCGTCACAACCGCAGCATCCGGTAGCGGCGTGCAGACATTGAGTGGCACGATTGGCGGCGCTGGTTCGCTGGCCGTGAATGTCGGCGGCAGCTTTCCGCTCACCTCCGTAACGGCGACCGGTCTCTATTCGGGCACATTCACCGTGTCGGTTGCCTACAATTGACTGGCGGGCGAATTTGCGGCTCGCCCAATTTCATGCCCAATGCGATTTGAATTCTAAGATGCTGATATAACGCGATATAATTTTCGACCTGGCGCTGTGCGGGAATCAAAAAATTGACCTCGCATCGCAAGAACGCCATGGCAGGAAAACGCGGAATGCTGCGTGATGCTGACGTTCGATAGGGGCCTTGGAAATGTACCTTTTAGCGCTGGGTCTCGGTGCTCTGATCAGTACCTTGGTTCTGGTATATTTTATCCGCAGCCCGGCTTTCAGCTTGTTTCACCCGCTGACGATCTACACCATGTTTCACTTTGTGTGTTTCGTTATCCGGCCGATCTTCGGTTACTGGCTGGGATACGATCAGCTTTATTTGTTGTACCAGTTCCAACCTTCGCTGGATGACAAGATTGCGGTTATCGCGGCGGCAAACCTCGGATATTTGGCATTCGCTTTCAGTTGCCTGCGTTCAGGCAATACTAGAATGCGATTTACACCATCCGAAGCGCAAAATGTGGAGCGGAAAAAGCTCCTGATGCCATTTGTTTTTGCGGCATGCATTTTCGGGCCAATTGCCACTTACTCGATGCTGCAGAATTTTTCTTCGGACGGTAACTTTGCAGGCATGGTGACCGACAAGGCATCCGGGATTGCCTATAACACCAAATCAAATGGTTATCTTACCGATGCACAGATGATGCTTGCGCCGATTTGTGCCCTGATCGCTTGGTTGGGCAGATTTCGTATTGTCAGCCTTCTGCCACTTGTGGCTTTTGCCCTGGTTCGTGGAGCATCGGGTGGTCGTGGCGCTTTTATCGCATCGATCGCAATGGCCATGATGCTGTATCTCTATGACAAGAGAGCGCGCTATCCCAACATCCGCGTTACGCTAGTTATCTTGATTGCCAGCCTCTTTTTCAGCTGGATCGGTCAAAATCGAGGCGATGAACTGCGCCTTCTTGCGGGTTATGAACAAACGAAACAGAGAGAACCCAATCGTAATAAATTCCTGGAGAGTATGGATCTCGGGAACATGGAGTTTTTCGAGTACATTGTTTGGGTTGTGCCTGAAAAATCTGGCACATATGACTATTTTGTTCACAATCTCCAGATTTTTACTGAACCGGTGCCGCGTATAATTTGGCCTTCGAAACCCATTGGTCCTCCGGTTCAGCCGATACATCTGTTTAATTATGGAACGCCGGTTGGCATGACCTTTTCGCTTCCTGGCGTCGGCTGGTATTCTCTTGGATGGCTCGGGGTGGTCTTCTGGTGCAGCCTGTGGGGCCATGCCACCGGTCTTATCTATCGAAAGTACGTCTTGAGCGACCAGTCCACGATCAAGACTGCATCTTACATCGTCTTTGTTGCTTCGCTCATCGTCGCATTTCGTGACGGAATGCTGATCTCTGTCATCAAGCAGACCGGTGCATTCATGGCACCCGTTGTCGGATGGTATTTCTTCAAGCGCTTCGCAGGTGTGCCGGATATCTCTGCGATTTTGCGCTCGGGTGCCAAACGTGTTCGCGGCGGAGGCGGCCTTGCGGTAGCTGATGATCGCGGTGCCAGGCTTGCCCATATCCAGAATCTGCCCCCGGCTGTGCGGCGGAGGCGCCTTGCCCTGGAGTTGCAGTCAAGCGCGCCAACAGATGACTAGCGCGCCAGTTTGTCATGAATAAGGGAACGTCGGTTGGGGGTCTTCAATATCTCAAGATATTGATCATCGCCGCTCTGCTCGCCTATTTGGTGGCCCCCGCTTTACTCCCAACCCATTTCGAAGGCATCTCGGCGATGACCGAGGTCGCCGCCAGATTGCCGTCAGCCACATTCTTCAACGGCAGCATCGCGCCGCCTCTGGTTGTAGAGTTCGTGGTGGCAAGTCGCCCCCTGATGGCCACGCTGATTCGCGTTTTTGCTCTCGTTACTGGAGATATCGGCACGGGATTTGGCTTTCTCATTACGCTGAGTTTCGCCGTATTCGCAGCCATGTCCTGTCTGGTTGCGAGGCGGCTTACAGGCCTGCCATGGGTGCTCCTGCTGCTCGGTTTCGCAAGCTTTCCGGGGCTCACCTCGCTGGGTTACAGCCTTAATGACAATGTGGTCTCCGCCGCCTTTGGCATGTCCGCGCTGGCGGCTGTAGCGGTCTGGCCAAGGGCAGGGGGCTGCCTGATTGCTGGCCTCTTGCTGGGAATCGCAATCTGTGTGCGGCCTGATGCGCTGTTGCTGGCTCCGGCAATTGCCCTGATGGCGTGGCAGGACGAGCCCGGCTGGCGCGAACTTGCGATGCGGGCGCTTTTGGGCGCTGCCGGGTTTGTTGCAGTGTTGCTGGCTTTGCCATTGCTCACCGGCGTCAATGCGCTCGACATGATCACCTACGTGCGGTTCTTCGCCAAGAATGTCCCCGCCGCGCACCATATTGTGGCTGACTTGAATGCGGCAGATATCCCGATGGAGGGTCTCATCGCCGATGTTCACCGAGGCGGGTTCTGGACGAAATTGCTGGGGGCCAGCACAAACACCCTGTTGTTTCTTGGCCCTTCAGGCCTGATCCTGCTGGCAATTTCACTCGGCAAATCCTTAGGGGATTTTGTCAGGAACCGGCCGGGCAAGATACAGTGGCTGGGGCTGCGGCGTTTCTTGTTGATGTACGCCTATCCCTTGGCAATAATTCTGTACGGGTTTCGCTATGCGATTGTTATTCGCTATTTCTTTCTGTTCTCCGCGCCCTTCATCATCATATTTGCGGCTTCGGCACTGGATTGGCTGATCTCTGTTTCGAAACGCGGAGGGGCGGGCAAGCTGGCTTGTGTCGCGGGCATTGCCCTGGTCGCCCTTGCCACGCCCCCGGTGAAGCCGCGCAAGGCCGGCGGGCCGGAGGTCTTTGCGGGAATCTTGTGGGGGCCAGCCGTCTGGCTGCGTTATGAAAGCGGCATGCGGGAGGGCATGGCATGGCTCACCTCAAGCCTGGCGCAAGGCCGGGGCAATGAAACCTACATCATCGCCAATGACTGGAATGAAGCGTCTTATTCGCTTCTGGCCGCCCTTCGCGCGGGCTATCATCCGGTTTCAAAAGGCCCTTGCGCAAACACTGCGATAAACCTTGAGGGACCAGACAAGACGAAGCTGATGGTTGTTAGTGGCTATGATCCCTGGGATCAGGCGCTGATGCCCTATCGCCTGAATTGGGCGGCTCAGATTGATGCCGCCGTGTTATGCCATCCCGAGCCGCCAAAGCGCCTGATCCAGGCCTATCTGACTTCGGGTCCCCGCCACCGGGTCCCCGCAATCAGCGATTTGGAGCCGCGTCGTTCCAATTCTCAGTTTCAGCCGTTTGCCATGCCATCGCAGCTGCCGATTCTGGTTTTTGACAGCACGGAGATCGATACCAAAGGTTGGCAGCAGTTTGGCGAGACGGCGAAATTCAACCTGCACGGAGAAAACTCCCAAGCGCTGATCGCAACGATGCAAAGCCGACTGGCTTCGCGTCTCGAAATCCCGCTGGCTGCGCGTCAATCCAGATGAGAGCTCACGCCTTGAAGTAGGGCAGGGCGCTTTTCGGCGGATGGGCGGAAAAGCCGCTGACCTGCTCAGGGGTTCCCAGCATGCCGACATCGTCGAGTGTCAGCTCCTGAATTCTCACCAGCTTATCGCCTTCGATCAATTGGTTGTACATCGGAGCGATGTAGCGCTCGCCCATTTCCTCGCCTTTGCCCGCGAGGAAATATCGCCTGTAGGTTTCGAGATAGAGCTGCGCCGAGGCGAAATAGTAAAAGCCGGTGGTCGCGTGGTCCGAAATGCGCAGCTTTTCGCGCAGTTCAACAACCTTGCCGTCCTGATCGGTGCGGGCAAAGGACCACCCGTCGCCAACCCCCGGAAAGCAGGGAATCCACCCTTGCGCGCCCTCGGGAATCTGCGCCGGGCTCATTGCGCCTGGCGAGACGAAGGTATCGATGTTGAACACGGCAAAGGGCAGCGCTGGGGCGGCGCGCTCGGCCAGACAGACGGCCGTGGTTGCCTGTCCATCTGTCAGGGAATCCAGTTCAATGATCCCGCCTAGCTGGATCTGCAGCGCGGCGCAGCGTTCCTTGATGAAATCGATGCTGTGATCCTGCGCGAGTGTGGCGAACCAGAATTCCCAACCCGCTTTGGAAAATTCGACGAGGCCCAGCATCGACCAGTCAAACAGGTAGTGCCCGCCAACCTCGATCTGGTACTTCGGGCAGGTGTAGCCTGCCGAGCGAAAGCGGCTGCCCATTCCCGCCATGGTAATTGCAATGGTTCCGGCCATGGTCAGCAGCGATCCCGCTCACAAATCGCGTTCAATTCCTCGAAGGTGTGTTCCAGAAACTCGCGCGGGCGGACTGTCCGGTCGTCAATGTAGAACCCGTTGTGCCCCGGCCAGGGCTTGGCGACGTTGATTTCGTCAAACGGCACGTTGTTCTGCGCCAGCCATGTCAGCAAGGTGGGCAGCACGTGCTTGGCGATTTCTCCGGCATTGCCGTCATAGGTCCGCATGCCGCGCGCGGAGGACAGGACGATCCGCCAGCCTTCGGCATGCAGTTCAATCAGACGATCGCGCAGCGGCTCGTTAACTGGCAAATCCGCATAGGATTCGCCCGAGCCCTTGATCGGACACAGCGTCCCATCAACATCAACCACCAGCACCTTGTCGGTAGAAATCAAAGACCGGACTCCAGTTCCTCTAGAATTGACAGCGCCGTCAGGCAGAACGCGGGCAGCTTGCGCGGCACATCCAGATGCAGGGGCAGCATGGAAAGGAACAGGGTCATTTCAACCGCCCGAACCAGCCGCAGGTTGTAACCCAGTTCACCAAGGCGCCTGCTAAAGGCCTCGCGAATGAAAGGCGCCGGGCCGCCACCATCGAGTGTCAGCTTCAGGTTCAGCCGTTCGTCCAGCCCGCATTCGAACATGCCATTGTTGATGAAATCATAGCCACCGAGCAGCGAATGGCTCAACTTGGCGATGTCATAGACCGGATGCATCGCGACATCCTCAAGCGCGCTGCCGCCTCGCGGATCGATCAGCCTGAAGATCCCCAGTTCCTTGCTGAACAGAATGTTCGACAGACACGGATCGCCATGGCTGATGGCAAGGTGATCGCTGGTGTCAAGCGCCATGGCCGCGCTGATCGCCTGATTGGCCCGCTGGCACATTGCCGCCATGCCGCCGACTGCGCCGGACTGGGCGAAAATGGCATCGACCTTTGCCCCAAGATCGCTCTTGGCAAAGTCGCTCAGACGTTGCTCTAGCTTCAGAACGGTTTCTCGCTCGGCAGCCGCCCGCACTTCGGCCTTGCTCGCCGGAATGCGCTGGCGCGACGCGATGTAGGCAAAGAAGCGATCGAGCAGCAGTTCGAAGCCTGCGGGATCAAAGCTGTGATGGACAATCTGCAGCGCGCCATCCGGAATGGCCATCAGTTCCATCGCGTAGGAGGCGGTGTCTCCACGATCCTGATAGTCAAAAGTGGGAATCAGAAAGCGCTTCATCGCAGGCGGCACGATGTGGAAGAAGTCGTGCTCTCCCTTCATCTTCGCCTTGTCGGTTGACGCCTTGGTATAGACGCCGTCCTCAACTTTCAGCTCGTTGAAGTGGCGGGTCTCGGTCGCGCCGGTCATGAAGGCAAGGAAATGCCTGACCTGCCGCAAATCGGTGAATTGGACGGCTTCGGACATGCTGATAGCATGATCGCGCAGGCCCAGCATCAGCACGCGCCGCTCTGATTGGTTATCCGCAGCTCGCAGAACGCTGATCGCCTCATCCCGGCAAAGGAATGTGGCGGCATCATCGTCAAACACTTCGAAGACAACCTGATCGAGGCCAAAGGGTAGCTTCTGGACCAGCTTCGTGAACATCGCGGGTTCGACTGGCATGATCGCGGTTGGTAGGCGAAAAACCTTGTCGTCCCGCCTTAGCATGGCCAGTTCGTCCATCACGGCCCGGCGCTCGTCGGCGTTCGAAATGCTTCGGATTTCCAAACCTTCGGCTGGCTGGATCGCTTCTTCGATCAGCGTGCTCAGCAGCTTGTGACGGCGGACAATCTCGCCGAACCGGTCAACCGAGATTATGTTGCGGATCGATGGCGGAACCAGTTCGCTATCATCGAGAATGAAATAAACGCTCATGCTTCCGAACCTGCTGACGATTGTCTGAAACTGTGCCCGATCCAGGCCCGGCGTGGCTCACTGGTGCAGCGCGCGAGATAGCCGGGAACGGCGATCACCCAGGCCAAAACCGTAACCAGCAGGAAGAGAACCGTCAGAACGCTGACCGGTCCTTGCCCGCCGCTGCCCCAGATCACTTGCCAGGTGCCGCCAGCGCGTTCGATCAGCACCGAAACGGCGGACCACAGCCCGGCCGGCTGGTCAAAACAGAAGTAGAGAACGGCCTCTACCGCCAATATCTCCATTATCCAGATGCCCATTGTGGTGACAATCAGGAAGGGGAGCGCTTGCGAAAACGCCTCGCGCGCAGAGATCAGCAGCTTTCGCAAGCTATCGACCACGGCAAGCAAGCGGATCGCATCGTTGCGGAAATTGTAGAGGAACAGGTGGCGCTGCACCGCCTCAAGCAGAACGGGCAGCAGAAAGAAACTCGCCCCGATCGCGCTCAGGCCAAGCCCCAGCAGGATCGTGAAATAGACCGGCTGCGAACCCATCACCGCAATGCTGGTTGCCAGCAACAGCAGGATGACGCCATCCATCGAACGATCAATCGCGCAGACCAGCAGGGCCCTGATCGGCGAGCGGCCAACCCGCCAAAGCTCGTTCCACCGGGGCAGCTCGTCCAGCTTGAATGGCAGCAGGATCGACCATGGCGCGACCGCGAAGTGCAGCGAAAAGACGGTGCGAAGGCTGACCCCCAGCATCGGCATCGAGATCACCGATATGCGCGCGGCGCGGATCAGGTGCGATACAAGATAGAGCGCGCCACCAAGCACCAGTCCCCAGACCCAGCGGCTGTTGAGGCCGAGCCCTTCCGGAATGGCCAGCACGCCGATTGACCGCACCACGGCGAAAACAATCACCGCGCCGAGCGCCAGAAAAATGAGCCTGGGATCGATATGCCTGATCATTCACACTTCCCAATGGCGGACCACGGAATAGCTGTAACTATCCCGCTTGGTTGCCCGGTGATCTGCCGAGTGAAACGCATTCTTGTTCAGGAAGCGACTCAATAAAAGCGATATCATGCGCTTGGCGTGGCTGAACAATTTCACATTGGAAACCTGATCGTCTTCGCGCCAGCGGATCGGGAAGAAGCGAAGCTTGTATTTGTGGTCGGCCAAACCAAAAATCAGGTAGTAATTGAAGGTCAGATCGTCGGAATATTTCGTGTGAAAGCCGGTGTCGAACGGCGCCCGGCGAAACAGGTTCAGACCGGAGCCGAGGTCATAGAACCGCTGCCCGGCGATAATCGAGAAGATGATGTTGAAGCCGCGATTCGCCCAGGTTCTGGCCAGCGAATAACCCTCCAGGCTGGATCCCCGCATGAACCGCGCACCCAGCAGCGCATCTACGCTGTGATGCGCGCCAGCCTTCAGCAGTGGCAGAATGTCGGCGATCGATCCCTGATCGTCGCCATGCAGGACGACTACGTGATCAAAGCCCTGATCGCGCGCGTAATCGAAGGCGACCTTGTGCGATCCGCCCAGGCCGTAGTTGTCATTGTTCCTGACGAGGCACTTGCGCCCCACGCTTGAGGCCTCAAGCGCGCGCTCGGCCACAGCCAGTGTGTCATCGGGGGACTGGTTGTCGACGCACAGCACCGCATGCGGCGCGCTGAGTTCGGACAGTTGTTCGAATTGCGCGATCACCCGGCCAATCTGCGCGGAACAACGATACATGGGGACAAAGAACAGGATGCTTTCATTCGCCATGCTCGGGAAGGCAACGCTCATACTGGGCCAATCTTTGGGGTTACAAAAGCCGCAAGCGGCACAGGTTGATATAGTTCATCGCGACAAAGTTGGCGTACAAAGTCAGCGGCGTAACGACAACCTTGGCGACAATGGGCGCCAGCGCCACATGGGCCAGCGAACTGCCGTAACCTTTGGACAGGACAAAGGCCAATATCTGGTTCAGTTCAGGCGTGATTCTGCGTCCGAGCAGCTGAACGAACAGCGAAGCCACCGCGATCGCCGCGATATTGTAGATCACATAAAGCGAGATGGCCTTGTGCAGCGGCCGCGGTGAATTGCGGAACAGCGCGCGGCGGCAAACGGCAAAGACGAACAGCACGGCCGTGCCAGCGCTGATCAGGTTTGCGGAAAACGGCGCTACGCCACCGGAGGTCAACGTGCTGAAGATCGAAAAATCGATCAGCCAGCCGACGCCGGAAACCAGCACGAATTCTGGCAGGCGGGTGCGCTCTTTCCAGATTTCGGCCATAACCAAGCAACTCCTCGACTGACACACCCGTTAGCAGACCAGAGATTGCGCTGACCAGCCCCATCGCCGCAATGCACAGCAAGGCAATGCTCGCCGGATCATTATGGATGTGCTGGTGTGGGAATCGGGAAATAGCCATCCCGAATGGAACTGGGTTTCAACGCATTAAAGCGGAAAAATGGCTCCCTGAGTAGGATTCGAACCTACGACCAAGTGATTAACAGTCACCTACTCTACCGCTGAGCTATCAGGGAGCAACCCAGTTGCCCGGGCAGGGGTGCGCCTATAACAGGCGATCAGGTTTTGGCAAGTGGCTGTTGAGTGCGAAATTCACACTTGGAACTGTTCGGCGAAAATCCGCTCTTCCAGCCCTTGTCCGGGATCGAACAGCAGGGTCAGCTGCTTTTCGCGCGCAACGGCGATCCGCACTTCGGCGACATCGCGCACTTCGCTCTGGTCGGCGACGGCAGCAACCGGGCGGCGATCGGGTTCGCGCACGGTGAAGGAAACTTCGGCACTGTCGGGCAGGATCGCACCTTTCCAACGGCGCGGCCGAAAGGGGCTGAGCGGGGTCAGTGCCAGCATGCCGGAGCCGAGCGGCAGGATCGGGCCATTGGCGGAGAGGTTATAGGCGGTTGACCCGGCCGGCGTTGCCACCAAGACCCCGTCACCGGCCAGTTCGGCCATGCGAACCTTGCCGTTGACCTTTACTTCCAGCTTCGCCGTCATGCGGGTTTCGCGCAGCAGCGAAACTTCATTGATGGCATAGTGGCGATGCTCGACACCGCCCTGGGTTATCGCGGTCATTTCCAGCGGGACTACGGCCACCGGCCTGGCGCGCGCCACCCGGTCAGCAATGGCTTTCTTCGATTTGAGCCGGTTCATCAGGAAACCGACCGTGCCGAGATTGACACCATAGGCCGGAACCACCCGTCCGGAGCTGAGCATTTCGTGCAGCACGTGCAGCATGAAACCATCGCCGCCAACGACGACCAGCGCATCGGCCTCTTCGGGCGGCACCCAATCGCAGGCGGCGCGCAGGTCGGCCGCACCTTCCTGTGCCTTTTCGGTGTGCGAAACCACGAGGGCGAGTTTCATAGGGCTGCTCATGCGGGGGTTGGTATCGGCAGGGCGCACCATTTGCAACGAATGTGCGTTGTTCCTTGAGAGTTTCGCAACCCTGATGTGGTATCTGTGGCAAGATGGAATTGTTGCGCCAAGCCCAGAATGTCCCAGCGGCCGACACCGGACGCGATGCCTTGACCGGCCTTGCGGGCCGCGATGCTGCGCGTGCGCGGCTGGAAAGCTGGCTGGCGGAAGGGCAGGTTCACGCCCTGCTGCTCAGCCTCACGCGGCTCGATACGATCAATCTGGCCTATGGCAATGTCGCGGGCGATGGCGCGCTGGCAGAGGTTGCCGCGCGCATCCAGCACTTTGCCGGAGACGAATTCGATTCGCCGTGGTTCGCGGCAAGGCTTGGCGGCACCAGCTTCCTGCTCGCCGCGCGTGCGCCGTGCACCCGCGAGCGCTGGGGCCTGTTTGCCGAGGCGCTGTGCGAGCATGTGGCGCGCCCGGTGGGCGATCTGCGCCTTAGCCCGCGAATGGCCCTGCTGAGCGCTCTGCCGGACGAAGACGCTGACGGAATGCTCGGCCGACTGGCGCAGGCACAGGCGGCGCTGGGGCGGCGTTCGGCGCGGCGGCTGTCATGGGTCGATGGCGGCGCAGCAAGGCCCGCACGCAGCGCCGCGCGGCTTGAGGCAGACCTGCACAAGGCAGTGGAGCGCGACGAGATCGAGGTGCTGTTCCAGCCGCAATTCGCCCTGCCCGGCGATGCGCTGTCTGGTGCGGAAGCCTTGGCGCGCTGGCAGCACCCCCAGCTTGGCCGGATCGGCGCTGGCGCGCTGTTTTCGATCGCCGAGCGGATCGATTTCATGCCGCAGCTATCACAGCACATCGCGGCAAAGGCGCTGGCGCTGGCCGCAAACTGGCCCGATCACCTGCGCCTGTCGATCAACGTCACCGCGGCAGACCTTGCGGGCGAGCACTATGCCAAGGTGCTGGGCGGAATCGTAGCGGGAAGCGCCTTTCCGGCGGACCGGCTGACGCTGGAAGTCACCGAACAGGCGCTGCTCTCAGACATCGAACTCGCCCGCCGCTCGCTCGAGGAACTGGCCGCGCAGGGCATGAAAGTGGCGCTCGACGATTTCGGCGCGGGCTTCTGCAACTTCCGCTACCTGAAGCTGCTGCCGCTGCACTATCTCAAGCTGGACCGCTCGATGGTGGACGGCGTGGCAGAAGACGCCCGCGATCTGGCCGTGCTGCGCGCGATTGTCGCGATGGCGCGGGCGCTCGACCTTGGCGTGATCGCCGAGGGGATCGAGACCGAGGCCCAGCGGGCAGCAGTCGAGGCCGAGGGCTGTGGCTGCTGGCAGGGCTTCCTGCGCGCCGAGCCTATGGGGGCTGAGGCGTTTTTGGACCTCGCCAAAGCCTGACACAAAAACCCCGCCCGGTTTTCACCGGACGGGGCCTTGTTTCCCACCGTCGTGGAAAATTCAGATCAATGCGCTGCCAGAGCTGCGAGGAGCAGCAGGGCGACGATGTTGGTGATCTTGATCATCGGGTTCACGGCAGGGCCGGCGGTGTCCTTGTAAGGATCGCCAACCGTGTCGCCGGTCACCGCAGCCTTGTGGGCTTCAGAGCCCTTGCCGCCGTGGTGGCCGTCTTCGATGTACTTCTTGGCGTTGTCCCATGCGCCGCCGCCCGAGGTCATCGAAACGGCGATGAACAGGCCGCCGACGATGACGCCCAGCAGCAGGGCACCCAGAGCGGCAAAGCCTGCCGCCTGATCGCCAGCTACCCAGGTGATCACATAGTACACGGCGATCGGTGCGAGCACCGGCAGCAGTGACGGAATGATCATTTCCTTGATCGCGGCCTTGGTGACCAGATCGACCGTGCGGGCATAGTCCGGCTTGGTCTCATAGGTCATGATGCCCGGGTTATCGCGGAACTGGTTGCGCACGTCGATCACCACGTCACCCGCAGCGCGGCCAACGGCAGTCATGCCCATCGAACCGAACAAGTTGGGCAGCAGTGCGCCGAGCAGCAGGCCGACGATGACATAGGGGTTCTCAAGGCTGAAATCGACGGTGAGCCCGGGGAAGAATGCCCGAAGGTCAGTCGTGTAGGCAGCGAAGAGCACCAGTGCGGCAAGGCCGGCCGAACCGATGGCATAGCCCTTGGTCACAGCCTTGGTGGTGTTGCCCACAGCGTCGAGCGCGTCGGTCTTTTCACGGACCGAATCGTCGAGGCCAGCCATTTCGGCAATGCCGCCAGCGTTGTCGGTGACAGGACCGTAAGCGTCGAGCGCCACGACCATGCCTGCCAGCGCCAGCATGGCGGTAGCCGCATAGGCAATGCCCATCAGACCAGCCAGCTTGTAGGCGATGATGATACCGGCGCAGATGACCAGCGTCGGCAGTGCGGTGGCTTCAAGGCTGATTGCCAGACCCTGGATCACGTTGGTGCCGTGGCCGGTTTCCGAAGCCTTGGCGATCGAGCGGACCGGGCGGTAGTTGGTGCCGGTGTAGTACTCGGTGATCCAGATGATCAGGCCGGTGATGACCAGACCGAGGAAGCAGCAGTAGAAAAGGATCCGGCCGGTATAGGCCTGAGCCCCGACAGTCGCTTCCATATCGCCGCCGAGCGCATACTGGATCGCCCACCAGATGGCGGGGACCGAGAGAACGGCAGTAACCAGAAAGCCCTTGTACATGGCACCCATGATGTTCTTGCCGCCGCCGAGACGGACGAAGTAGGTGCCGATGATCGAGGTAACGATGCACACGCCGCCGATAAGCAGCGGGAGCGACATCAGCGCCATCAGGTTTTCTGCGCCCTTGAGCAGCAGCGCGGTGAGAACCATGGTGGCACCAACGGTAACCACATAGGTCTCGAAAAGGTCAGCAGCCATACCGGCGCAGTCACCGACGTTGTCGCCAACGTTATCGGCAATCACAGCGGGGTTGCGTGGATCGTCTTCCGGAATGCCGGCTTCGACCTTGCCGACAAGGTCAGCGCCGACGTCAGCAGCCTTGGTGAAGATACCGCCGCCCAGACGCGCGAAGATCGAGATCAGCGAGGCGCCAAAGGCGAGGGCGGTGAGGCCCTGAACCACGACGTGATCGTCTGCAGCATGTCCGGCAGGGCCGGTCAGGTACCAGAAGAACACCGAAATCGCGAGCAGCGCGAGGCCAGCCACCAGCATGCCGGTGATGGCACCAGCGCGGAAGGCCAGCGTCAGGCCGGCTTGCAGTCCGGTCTGTGCGGCAGCAGCCGTACGGACGTTCGAGCGCACCGAGATGTTCATGCCGATGAACCCGGCGACGCCCGAAAGCACAGCGCCGAGCACGAAGCCGGCAGCCGAAACGGTACCCAGTGCCCAAAGGACGATCGCGGCAACTACCACGCCGACGATGGCGATGGTGGTGTACTGGCGCTTCAGATAGGCTTGAGCGCCTTCCTGAATGGCCGCTGCGATTTCCTGCATTTTTTCGTTGCCTGCCGAGGCGCTAAGCACCTGGCGGCTGGTGATGAAACCATAGACAATGGCCAGCAGGCCTAAAGCTATGGAGATCGTGACGAGATTCACGCGATGCCCCTCCTGTTTTGGGAATCCTCTGAAAAAGCGCTCCGCATTAGTCATTGCGGATTCACTCGGGCGGTTGGCTATCGGCGCAATGGCACCTGCGCAAGTACAATTCGGCGCAAAAGCGGCGGTTTTCCCTCAGCGATGCAGAAAACCGGGGCTATCGCCCGCTTCGAGCCTCTTGCCGTCGAGCAGGAGGGGGGCGTTCTGACGCGCGAGAGCCTGCCCGATCAGTGTCGCCGGGACTGCGGGAGCGGTGCCGTAGGGCAGGGTGAACAGCAGTTCGTAATCGTCCCCCCAGCGCAGAGCTTCGGCCCGGCGGGCCTCGGGGGTGGCGATGGGAACGGCGGCGCTGTCTATAGCAAAGGTGATCCCGCTGGCATCGGCCATGCGCATGGCATCGAGCAGCAGTCCGTCCGAAACGTCCATCATCGCGGTGACTTGGGGGGCGAGGGCGATGCCTTCGGAAAGGCGCGCCTGCGGGCGGCGATAGGCTGAGCTGTCGCCGCTTCCGGAGCGCAAGGCCTCAAGCCCGACCATCGCTGCCCCGACCTTGCCGGTGATCCAAAGTGCGTCGCCAGCCTTTGCGCCCGAGCGAGATGGCACGGGCCGGTGCGTCGCCCGTCCGATGGCGGTCAGCCCCATCGCCTGCGGCCCTGAGCCGCCGACAGTATCCCCGCCAAGCAGCGGCACGTTGTAGGCGTTTAGCGCTTCGCTCAGGCCTTCAAGGAACCGGGCATCGTCCTTGCCCAGCATATAGCCCAGCATATAGCCCAGCAACACACCCACCGGCTCAGCGCCCTTGGAGGCGAGATCGGAAATGTTGGTCGCAACCAGCTTCCACGCTACGTCAGCCGGGTCTTGTTCGGGCAGGAAATGCACGCCTTCGACCAGCATGTCATGGGTCAGGACCAGCGCCTCGCCGCCGAATTCCAGCACCGCGCAATCATCAGCCAACCCGCGCGCAGCAGGATGCGCCGCAAGCGCGCGCAGGGAGGCGATGAAGGCGGTTTCGCCGCTCAGCGAACGCTCTTCGCAATCGCGTCGAGCACGCCATTCACGAACTTCGCGTCGCGCGAATCGAAGAAGGCGTGGGCGACGTCGACATATTCGCTGATTGCGCTGCCGGTGGGCACGTCGGCGCGGGCGAGAAGTTCGTAAGTGCCGGCGCGCAGGATCTGCAGCATGGTCTTGTCGAGCCGTTCGAGCGACCAGCCATCGGCCAGTTTGCTGGAAATCAGGCCGTCGATCTCGTCGATGCGGGCAATCGCACCGATCACCACGTCATCGAAAAAGGCAGTTTCGGCCGCTGCGAACTGCATGTCCTCGATTTCCGCGCCGAGCCGGTGCTGGTGGAATTCGTCGAGCAGGCGCGCTTGGGGCGGGGCCTCCATGTGGTGCTGATAGAGCGCCTGCACCGCGGCGAGGCGGGCGGCTGATCTGGCCTTAGTCATATTCCCAATCTCGCTTCGATAGAGCGCGCATGCGCGGGTAAACCTTCTGCCTCGGCCAGGGCAATGGCGGCGGGGCCGATCTTTTCCAGCGAACTGGCATCCAGCTGGATGAAGCTGGTGCGCTTCATGAAATCGAGCACCGACAGGCCCGATGAAAACCGCGCCCGTCGTCCGGTGGGCAGCACGTGGTTGGGTCCGGCGACATAGTCGCCGACCGCTTCCGGCGTATAGCGGCCGAGGAACACCGATCCGGCGTGGCGGATAGCCTTGAACAGCACTTCGGGATCATCGGTAGCGATCTCGACGTGCTCGGCGGCGAGCGCATTGGCGAGGGCGGGGGCCTCGTCCAGCGAGGTCACTTCGATGATCACACCGTGGGTGTTCCAGCTTTCGGTTGCCACGCGCGCGGTAGGCAGCATGGCAAGCTCGACACCGATGCGGTCGGCCACGGTATCAGCGAGCAGCGGATCATCGGTAATCAGGATCGACTGCGCAGCGGGATCGTGCTCGGCCTGGCTCAGCAGGTCAGCCGCGATCCAGTCGGGATCATTCTTGCCATCGGCGATAACAAGAATTTCGCTCGGGCCAGCGACCATATCGATGCCGACTACGCCGAACAACTGGCGTTTGGCCTCCGCGACCCAGGCATTGCCCGGGCCGGTGATGACATCGACCGGTTTGATCCGCTGCGTGCCATAGGCCAGCGCGCCCACGGCATGGGCACCGCCGACGCGCCATATCTCGTCGACACCGGCAAGATGCGCGGCGGCGAGGACCAGCGGGTTGATCACGCCTTTGGGGGTTGGGGTAACGACAACCAGCCGCTCAACCCCGGCCACTTTGGCGGGAATGGCGTTCATCAGCAGCGAGGAGGGATAGGCCGCGCGGCCGCCGGGAACATAAAGCCCCGCTGCATCGACAGCATTCCAGCGCGCACCCAGGCGGACGCCGTGGTGATCGGTCTCGTCGCGGTCAGCGGGTAGCTGGGCTTCGTGGTATGCGCGGATGCGCTTTGCAGCCAATTCCAGCGCGGCGCGCAGGTCTGGCAACAGGTCGTCATAGGCCTCGCGGCAGGCTTCGGCGCTGATCCGCCAGTCATCGTCGCTGGCGAGCGTGTGGCCGTCAAAGCGCGCGGTGAGTTCGGCCAAGGCGGCATCGCCGCGGTTCTTCACGTCCTCAAGGATCAGTTGCACATCGCGCGCAACATCTTCGTCGCTCTCGCGCCGGTCAGCAACCAAGCGGCGGAACGCGGCTTCAAAGCCGGGGTCGCGGGTGTTCAGCCGCAGCATCAGGCCGCCTTTTGAGCGTTCATCGCCGCGCGGAACGCATCGATCAGCGCGGCAACCCGCTCGTCGGTTTTCAGCGCGGCGCGGTTGACGATCAGGCGGGCGGAAACCGGCAGGATGATACTGGTTTCCTCAAGGCCATTGTCCTTCAGCGTGCGTCCGGTCGAGACCAGATCGACGATCCGGCTGGCGAGCCCGAGGCCGGGGGCCAGTTCCATCGCGCCGTTGAGCTTCACCACTTCGGCCTGAATGCCCTGGCGCTCAAAGTGCCGCCGCGTGATGTTGGGATACTTGCTGGCAACGCGCAGGTGGCTAACCGGGCCAGCGATATTCTGCCCGACCGGCTCGGCCACCGAAAGGCGGCAGTGGCCGATATCGAGATCGACCGGCGCGTAGAGATCGGGATAGGCGAATTCTTCCACCACGTCAGAGCCGACAATCCCCATCTGCGCCGCGCCGTGGGCAACGAAGGTCGCTACGTCAAAGGCGCGCACGCGGATGATCCGCATGTCACTGCCTTCGCAAGCAAAGGAAAGCGCTCGGCTCTTCTTGTCATGGAACTCCGCCTCGGGCACCACACCGGCGCGCGCCATCAGCGGCAAAGCCTCATCGAGAATACGCCCCTTGGGCACGGCGAAGGTAAGTGGTGTAGAACGTTTTTGGGACATTGCGCGCGCATTAGGCGGCAAGGGCGGAAAGGGCAAGGAGTGGCAGAAAAAGGCGCGATCATGGAGATGACCAATCTGCGCCATGCGCTGGAATGGCAGGCTGACCATGCCGAAAAGAACTCCGCGCCATGCACCGGACGGCTGATCCGCGGCTTTATCCCGCTAGCCGAGGGCGACACGCAGGTCGCGGCGCGGATGCGGGACTGGCCGGGACTCAGCCTTGAAGACGCCATGCCGCTGCGGCTGGCGGGGGGCTTTCACAACCTGCATCTGACCAGCGCAGATGACCGGCTGGGGCCAATCTATTCGGGCGCGATCACCGATCAGGCACAGATTGATGCTATCGTGCTGGCAGTCACTCAAGACCACGATGCTCGGCTGGTAACGTGGTTTTCCGGCCCGCCGCAGACCAATGAGGCCGGGCGCTCTGCCGGGATCATGGCGCAATTGCTGTGGCTGTCGCAGCGGCTGGGGTCAAAGTTTGAGTTGAACGAGATCGGATCCAGCGCCGGAATCAACACGATGATGGAGCGCTTTGCCTTCGATCTGGGCGGGGTCAAGGCGGGTGTGCCCGGATCGCCTATGCTGATCAGGCCTGAATGGCGAGGTGCCCCGCCGCCGCAGGCAGAGGTTGAGATCACCAGCATTCAGGGCTGCGATCTGGCCCCGATCAACCTTGCCGACCCGGATCAGGCGTTACGGCTCAAAAGCTATGTATGGGCCGATACGCCCGTGCGGCTTCAGCGCATCGATGCCGCCATTGCTTTCGCCGCCGAAAAACCGCCGCAGGTCGCGACTATGGACGCTGCCGACTGGATCGAGGCGCGATTGGCTGCAGCGCAAGAGGCAGGCGTCACCCGCGTGCTGTTCCACTCGATTGTCTGGCAATATATCCCGCCCGAAGGCCGCGCCCGGATTGAGGCGGCGATGGAGCAAGCTGGTGCCCGCGCTACACCAGAACGACCGCTCGCATGGGTGATGGTGGAGACCAACCGCCAAACCTTCCGCCACGAGTTACGCACACGCTATTGGCCGGGCGGCGAGGAGGCGGCGCTGCTGGGGGAGGCTCATGCCCATGGTGCTTGGGTGGATTGGTACGACTAATTCGCCACCAGGCCACATGCCGCACAGGTCTGGCCTTTTGTATCATCGTGGGATAGCTTGTTTTTCTGAACCGCCCCGGATGTTGGCAATTGTCCTGTCTTGGGGCAGGGTTGTGGCGTTTGAGGCATGCTTCAAACGTTGGGGTCGCAAAATTAGGAGGTCTGCACATGTCGGATGAAAAGCCAGCCGCACCAGAGGTTGATGTAACCAAGGCCTGGGCCGCTACGCAGGATCAGAAAGGCTCTGCCAAGAAGCTGCGAATTTACGCCGCGCTGGCTTGGGTAGTCGCCATCGGCACAGAGATATTCGGCATTGTCAGCCTGAAGCAGCACAAGTTCGATTCGGGCAATCTTGCCCTGCTGATCGGCATTCTGGTTGTGATCGCGATATTTGCCATTGGCGGCAGTCTGGCGTGGAAGGCAGCGAACAAGCATGATCCCGCGAGCCGCGCCGACGGTTTCCGCTTCTTTGTCCAGAACCAGCTTGGCGCGATCATCACGGTGATTGCTTTCCTGCCGCTGCTGGCCCTGATCTTCCTCGACAAGGACATGGACCCCAAGAACAAGAAGATCGCCGGCGGTGTCGGCGCGGTTCTGGCCCTGCTCGCCACGACGATCGGTATCGATTTCAAGCCGCCATCGGTTGAGCAGTACACCGAGGACATGAATCTCTGCGCCTCGCAGATCAAGAGCGGCCAACCGACCACGGCCTGCTCGCCCGAAGTTGCCAAGCAGGCGCAGGATATCGCGCGTGACAGCGCCGCCGTGGCCGAGGCCACGAAGAGTGACGCCAACCCGAACGGCCTCGACAAGGTCTACTGGATCGCATCGGCCAAGGCCGGGCAGAAGGCCGAGACCGAGCACGTTTTCCACCTCTGCGCTGATGTCTCCACCCTGCGCGGCAAGACGGTGAGCAGCGGTTCGGTGACCGAAGCCTACAAGGAAAACGCCACCCGCATCACCAAGCAGATCCCGATGGAGCAAAAGCAGTGCGGCTTTGCCAAGCCAGCCGCCGCCGCTGCTCTGCCGGCACCTGCTGCTTCGGCTGCCCAGTAAGCACATTCCATCCATTTGATAGGCAAAGGCCCGGCGGTAGGAAGCTACTGTCGGGCCTTTTGCTGTGTGCTTGGCAAGAACAAGCGGATTACCCACTAGCCCTATTGCCCCCGCTTGGTTACATGGGCCGCCACGAATCTCACCCCGACCCTTGAAAGTGGCACTTATGGATATCCCTCTCGGCCTAACCTTTGACGACGTGCTGCTGCGTCCTGCCGAGTCCGATATCGTGCCCTCGATGGCCGACACAAGCACCCGCCTGACGCGCGGGATTTCGCTGAATATCCCGATCATTTCCTCGGCAATGGACACCGTGACAGAGGCCGACATGGCGATTGTCATGGCGCAGCTGGGCGGCATCGGCGTGCTCCACCGCAACCTCACCATCGAACAGCAGTGCGCTGCCGTCCGCGCAGTGAAGCGGTTCGAGAGCGGCATGGTGGTCAATCCCATCACCATCTCGCCCGATGCCACGCTGGGTGAGGCGCAGGCGATCATGCTGTCGAACCGCATCAGCGGCATTCCCGTGGTCGAAGCAGGCGGCAAGCTCGTCGGCATCCTTACCAACCGCGACGTGCGCTTTGCCCAGAACCCGGCCCAGCCGGTGCGCGAACTGATGACGCATGAGGATCTCGCCACGGTGCGGATCGGCACCAATCAGGCCGAAGCCATGCGCCTGCTCCACCAGCGCCGGATCGAGAAGCTGCTGGTGGTTGACGACGCCTACCACTGCGTCGGGCTGATCACGGTGAAGGACATCGAAAAGGCCGTCACCTATCCCAACGCCACCAAGGACGGCACCGGCCGCCTGCGTGTTGCCGCCGCTACCACGGTGGGTGACAAGGGCTTTGAGCGCACCGAAGCGCTGCTCGCGGCTGAATGCGATGTGGTGATCATCGATACCGCGCATGGCCACAACAAAGACGTCGCCCGCGCAGTAGAACGCGTGAAGCGCCTGTCGAACGGTGCGCAGGTGATCGCGGGCAATATCGCTACGGCTGAGGCGGCCAAGGCGCTGATCGGTGCCGGGGCTGACGCGGTGAAGGTCGGCATCGGGCCGGGCTCGATCTGCACCACCCGCATCGTCGCAGGCGTCGGCGTGCCGCAGCTTACCGCGATCATGGATGCCTGCGAAGAAGCGAACAGGGCTGGCGTGCCGGTGATCGCAGATGGCGGCCTGCGCACTTCGGGCGATGCGGCCAAGGCACTGGCGGCTGGCGCTTCGACGATCATGGTCGGATCAATGCTGGCGGGCACCGAAGAGGCTCCGGGCGAAACCTTCCTCTATCAGGGCCGCGCCTATAAGTCTTACCGCGGCATGGGCTCGGTCGGCGCGATGGGCCGCGGCTCGGCAGACCGCTATTTCCAGGGCGACATCAAGGACCAGATGAAGCTGGTTCCCGAAGGGATTGAAGGCCAGGTGCCCTACAAGGGCCACGCCAAGGATGTGATCCACCAGCTCGTCGGCGGCATCAAGGCAGCGATGGGTTACACCGGCTCTGCCACCATCGACGATTTGCGCACCAAGGCGAAGTTCGTGCGGATCACCAATGCCGGTCTGCGTGAGAGTCATGTGCACGATGTGGACATCACGCGCGAGGCGCCGAATTATCCTACGCGTGGATAATTCCGCTTCTTCTTCCCCCTTGATGGGGGAAGGATGTGAAGACTTGGCAGCTTTGCTGCCTAGTCGAAGCTGGATGGGGGTGTGTTTGCCTCTGAGCGTAACGCCCGGCTGCAAGATCACCCCAATCCAACTTCGCCTAGCCCCTTGCAGGGGCAAGGCTTCGTATCCTTTCCCCATCAAGGGGAAAGAAAGACAGGCAATGCCAACATGACCCCCGCAGCCCGCGTACAAGCCGCTATCGACATCCTTGACCTCGTCATTGCGGCCGCGCGCAGCAATGGCGCTCCGGCAGACCGGATCATCGCCGAATGGTTCAAGACCCGCCGCTTTGCCGGCAGCGGGGATCGCCGCGCGGTGCGCGAACTGGTTTATTCCGCCATCCGCGCCTGCGGTGAAGTGCCGCAGACCGGCCGCGCCGCCATGTTGCGACTGGCGCATAGCGATCCGGTCCTTACTGCCCTCTTTGACGGCAGCCCGCACGCACCGGCGCCAGTCGATCCGGCGGAGCGCTATGCCCTTGGCGGTGTCGCGCCGAAGTGGCTGACCAAGCTGCTCGCCGAATCAGGAATTGACGGCGCAGAGGCCGCCGCCTTGCTCGGCCGCGCGCCGCTTGATGTGCGGATCAACACACTGAAGGCTGGCCCGCTGGACCTGCCCGAACCGGGTGAGCCCTGCATCGCGCCGGGCGGCCTGCGCTTCGCCTCTGGCACACCCATCGACCAGTGGGAGGCCTTCAAGAGCGGCGCTATTGAAGTGCAGGATGCCGGATCACAGCTCGCCTGCATGGCGGTGGGCGCGCGGCCCGATGAACTGATCGTCGATCTCTGCGCCGGGGCCGGGGGCAAGTCGCTCAGCCTCGCCGCCGCCATGGACAATCGCGGCACGGTGCTCGCCTGCGATGCCGACCGCCGCCGCCTCTCGCAGTTGCCGCCACGCGCCGAGCGGGCGGGGGTGAGCATTATCGAAACGCAGCTGCTGGATACCGGGCGAGAACTGGCCTCGCTCGACAACTGGCAGCGCCGGGCGGATGCCGTGTTGGTCGACGCGCCATGCTCCGGCACCGGCACATGGCGCCGCAACCCCGAGGCGCGCTGGCGGCTAACCTCTGACGGGTTGGCGAAACTGGTTGCGCTACAGGAGCGGCTGCTCGATATCGCTGCCAAGCTGGTGCGGCCCGGCGGGCGGCTGATCTATGTCACCTGCTCGCTGCTTGATGCCGAAGGGGCAGGGCAGGCGGGGGAATTTCTCGCCCGCCACCCTGGCTGGCGCGCTGTTACGGCCAATTTGCCCGCCGGAACCTCACGCGGACCAGGCCTCCGCCTTACGCCCGGAACCGACGGGACCGATGGCTTTTTCATCGCACGTTTCGATTCTCCGTGATAAATGGCTGAACGATGACTACGCTCGAGCCAGTAGATCAGGCCCCCGAGCCTTCCCGGGTCAAGGAGTTATTGATGCGCTTTACCCCTGCCGCGCTTTCGCTTTCGCTGGCACTTGCCCTATCGGCATCGACGCTGCACTCGGCTGCGCTGGTACAGCCGCTCGATCCCCGCGCCGTGGCGCTCGAAAGTGCTGGCAAGGCCGCCCTCGCTGCAGGCAACCCGCAGGACGCGATTGATTCGTTTGAAGCAGCACTGGCGATCCAGCCGGGCTCGATCGCGATCACCCTCGATCTCGCCGATGCCCACCGGGCGCAAGGCATGCAGGGCAAGGCGCTGCATTACTACCGCGTCGCCATCGCCCGCGATCCGCAGAACCTTGATGCCATCGCCGGCGAAGGCGCGGCCTTGGTTGAAAAGGGCGCAGTCGAAAAGGCGCGCCGCAACCTCTCGCGGCTGCAATGGTTGTGCAAGGATTGCAGCCAGGCAAGCAATCTCGCCACACTCATCGCCAAGGGCCCAAGCCCCCGCATCGTCAGCGCCGATGATGTGAAGCCGAAGCCGGTGGTTTCGACGAATTGAGCCGAAAGGCTCAAATCAACTCGCGAAATTCCGCCAGCACCGCCTTATAGACCCGCTTCTTGAACGGCACGATCAGCTCGGGCAGCAGGTCCGGCTCGACCCATCTCCATTCGCAGAATTCTGCCGGATCATGCGCGTCGATGCGGATGTGGCTGTCGTCGCCTGCATAGCGGGCGAGCAGCCAGTGCTGGCGCTGGCCGCGATATTTGCCCTTCCACAGCTTGCCGATCAGCTCGTCGGGCAGGTCATAGATCAGCTCTTCGCGGGTCTGGGCGATCAGCGAGACGAGTTCGGCGACGACCCCGGTTTCCTCATAGAGTTCGCGCAGCGCGGCGGCGTGCAGTTCTTCGCCTTCGTCGATCCCGCCCTGCGGCATTTGCCAGGCATCGCCTTCGGTTTCCGATTCGCGATTGTCGATGCGCTTGCCCACGAACACGAGGCCATCGGCGTTCACCAGCATGATTCCAACGCAGGGACGATAGGGGAGGGCTGAAATGTCGGTCATGAAATGGATTTGAGGATAAATGTCATCTGCTCGCCCCTAAGCGGGATTTCATCGCTTGACTAGCGGTTCAAGCAGGCGTTTGGCAGATGGTAAGGTTTGCCGCCCAACAGTTTTTCTGCATTGAGGCGGCTTGGTTGAAGAGACTAGGGCGTCGCGATTGCAAAAATCCGGGCTCCCCGCAGAGGAATATGATGGCAACTTTACTGGCCGATAGCGATAGCACAGCACAGCCCAAGGGCGATGCAGTACCCGATGCAGTAGTGGTTCGTTTTGCCGGAGACTCCGGCGACGGCATGCAGCTTACCGGAGGGCAATTCACGCTTTCCACTGCGCTCGCCGGCAATGACCTCGCGACCTTCCCGGACTTTCCGGCCGAAATCCGCGCGCCACAGGGCACACTGTTCGGCGTCTCGGCTTTCCAGATCAACTTCGGCTCAACTGCGATTGATACCGCAGGTGACCAGCCTGACGTGCTGGTGGCGATGAACCCGGCGGCGCTGAAAATGAATGTCGGCGCGCTGAAGGCTGGCGGCCTGATCATCGCGGACTCGGGCGAGTTCACCAAGCGCAACCTTGAAAAGGCGAAGTACGAAGTCTCGCCGCTTGAGGATGGCAGCCTGGCAAAGTGGCAGCTGCTCTCTTTCGATATTTCCGCGCTGACGCTTGAAGCGGTGAAGCCGTTCGGGCTTGGCAACAAGGAAGCGCTGCGCTGCAAGAACATGTGGACGCTGGGCCTTGCCTTGTGGATGTTCGATCGCGATCGCGCGCCGCTGCAGCAGTGGCTGCGTGACAAGTTCGCCAAGAACCCGGTGCTCGCCGATGCCAATATCGCCGCGCTCAATGCCGGGCACGCCTATGGCGAAACGGCCGAGATTGGCGGACAGTTCCGTCAGCAGCATCTCGCTCCGGTGCCGAGCGCTCCCGGGCTTTACCGCACGGTTACAGGCGCGGAATCGATCTCCTATGGTCTGGTCGCCGGTGCGCAGCTGGCGGGCCTGAAGATGTTCTTCGGCGGCTATCCGATCACACCGGCAAGTTCGATCCTGCACAGTCTTGCCAAGCTGAAAGAGTTTGGCGTCACCACCTTCCAGGCGGAAGACGAGATTGCCGCGATCTGTTCGGCCATCGGCGCGTCTTATGCCGGGCAGCTGGGCGTAACCTCTTCGTCGGGCCCCGGCATCGCGCTGAAGGGTGAGGCGATGGGCCTTGCGGTGATGACCGAGCTGCCGCTCGTTATCGTCAACTCGCAGCGCGGCGGTCCCTCAACGGGCCTGCCGACCAAGACCGAACAGTCTGACCTCTATCAGGCGGTCTATGGCCGCAATGGCGATACGCCGCTGCCGGTGATCGCCTCGCGCTCGCCCGCCGATTGCTATGACTGCGCGATTGAGGCGGTGCGGCTGGCCGTGCAGTTCATGACCCCGGTCATGCTGCTGACCGATGGCTATATCGCCAATGCGGCAGAGCCTTGGCTGGTGCCCGATCCGGACAGCTACACGCCGTTCCCCGTCACTTTCCTTGAGGAAAAGAACGGCGAAGACCGCGTCCTGCCCTACAAGCGCGATGATCGCGGCGTGCGCCCGTGGATCAAGCCCGGCACCCCCGGCCTGATGCACCGCATCGGCGGCATCGAGAAAGCGCCCGATACCGGCGATCTCGACTATTCGCCCGGCACCCACCAGCTGCAGACCGATGCCCGCAAGGACAAGGTCGATGGCATCGCCAATGCCATCCCGGCGCAGGAAGTCACTGTCGGCGAGGCAGGCGGCAAGCTCGCTGTGGTTGGCTGGGGCTCCACCTATGGCCCGATCCATCAGGCGGTGAACCGCGCCCGCGCCAAGGGCATGGACGTCAGCCAGATCCATGTCCGCCACATCTGGCCGCTGCCCGCCAATCTGGGCGAGCTGCTGCATTCCTATGACAAGGTGCTGGTGCCCGAAATGAACACCGGCCAGTTCAAGACCGTGCTGCGTGACCAGTATCTGGTCGATGCCAAGCCGCTCAACAAGGTGAGCGGACAGCCCTTTACCATTGCCGAAATTGAAGCGGCGATTGCGGGAGAACTCGCATGAACGACATGACCCCCATTGCGAAGCTGACCATCAAGGATTGGGAAAGCGATCAGGAAGTCCGCTGGTGCCCGGGTTGCGGTGACTATGCGATCCTGAAGGCCGTGCAGCGCACCATGGTCGATCTCGGCACCGATCCTTCGCAGACGGTGTTCGTCTCGGGCATCGGCTGCTCCAGCCGCTTCCCCTACTACATGGCGAGCTATGGCTTCCACACCATTCACGGCCGCGCGCCTGCCTTTGCCACCGGCATCAAGCTCGCCAATCCCGAGCTCGACATCTGGCTGGTGACGGGTGACGGCGACGGCATGTCGATCGGCGGCAACCACACCATGCACATGATCCGCCGCAATCTCGATTGCCAGATCATGCTGTTCAACAACGAGATCTATGGCCTGACCAAGGGCCAGTACTCGCCGACCAGCCGCCTTGGCACCAACAGCCCGACCTCGCCAGGTGGCTCGGTTGACCGGCCTGCGCTGCCTTGCGCCTTCGCGCTGGGTTCAGGCGCACGCTTCGTTGCCCGCGGCTTTGACGTATCGAAAAACCTGCCCGAGGTGCTGAAGGCAGCCCACGCCCACCGCGGTGCGGCATTCGTCGAAATCTTCCAGAACTGCATCGTCTATAATAAAGACCGCTTCGAAGACTTCGCTGCCCCCAAGGGTGCGGAAGCCCAGCAGCTGTGGCTCCAGAACGGCGAGCCGATGCTGTTCGACAAAGGCACCAAGGGCATTGCGCTCGACGCCGAGAACCTGACGCTTAAGGTTGTCGATGTCGTTGATGGCGATTGGCAGGCGGCTGGCGTGATCGTGCATGACGTGACTAACCGTTCGGTGGCCCACATGCTGGTCGAACTGCCCTTCGGCACCTTCCCGATGGCGCTTGGCGTGATCTACGACGATCCGCGCCCGACTTTCGACGCAACCGTCACCGCGCAAAATGCCAAGCTGGCGGAAGGCAAGGAACCAAACCTCGCCAAGCTGCTCGCCAAGGGCCAGACCTGGACGGTCGAAGGCTAGACTGCAACTAACCCGTCCAGCGGCTTACCGCCGCTGCCGGGGAAGGCCTTTGCCAGCAGCCGGGCCGGGTCGATCTGGAAATGACTGCCCAGCGCGCCAGCAATGGCTGCGTCGATTGGCGTGGTCGGCTTCAGGTCGCGGCCTTCGTATAGCGATGCCTGTGCCAGCCCCGGCCAGTCAGCCATCACCCGCCCGCCGCGCACTGCGCCGCCGAGCAGCATCGCCATGGAGCCGGTGCCGTGGTCGGTGCCTTGGGTGCCATTGACCGCCACCGTGCGCCCGAACTCGGTCGCGACCAGCACCATCGTGCGGTCCCAGTGTGCGCCCAGACCAGTCTTGAACGCGGCGATCAGCGCATCAAGTTGCTTGAGTTGCCCGGCGATGCGTCCGCGCTGGTTGAAATGGGTGTCCCAGCCACCAGTCTCGACCATAGCGACTCTAGCGCCATCGGGACCAGACATTAGCTTCGCCGCGAGCTTGCCCAGTGCAGTGGGATCCTGCCCCTTTTCGGCATCACCACCAGCCATCGAGCGGGCCTGCATCGCGCCATCCCACAGCATGTGCAGCTGCGGATCACCGGCATAAAGCTGGCTGACGCGTTGCAGCATCTCGGCATTGGCATCGGGCAGCGCCGAATTGCCATAGCTCGGCACCTCGATCGCACCCCTGAGCGCTGGCGGAACGGTCGGACCAATCGCCATGGCCCGAGTACTGCCGGGCAACAGGGCGAGCAGGCGGTTCATCCAGCCGTCTTTCAGCTCAAACGGCAGGGTTCCGCCGGTTTCGAGCACATTCTGCGCATCAAAGTGCGACCTGTCGCGATAGGGTGATGCGGTTGCGTGGAGAAACAGTGCCTGCTTGGCGCCATAGAGCTGGCCCACCGTGGCCAGCGAGGGGTGCAGCGCGAACATGCCGTCAATCTTCGCCGCACTGGCAAAATCCTCGGCCAATATGCCACGCGTGCGTTCGAACGCAGGATCGCCAACCGGGGCGAGGGTGGAAAGCCCGTCGGCAGCGCCGCGCTGGATGATAAACAGAAAGCGCCGGTCGGTCTCCGCAGCGGCGGCAAAGGCGAGGCGGGGCGCGAGCAGCGCTGCGCCGCCAGCGCCAATCGCGGCGATCAGGTGTCGGCGGTTCAGCTGCGCAATGGGGGAAAGCTGGGTCATCGGCCTATCTCCTCAGCATTTCGGGTGCGACGAACAGCAGGGCCAGCGCCTGCGCGGGGCTTTCGGCCCGGGCAATCGCCTGCACCGTGCTCTCGCTCAAAGCGTCTGGGAACAGCGCTGGTGCCAGCTTGCGCGCATCGATAATTGCCAGCTTCTGCCCCAGCCGCTGAGCGAATTCGACGCGGCGGAGAAGGGCATCCGGCGCGGCCCAGCTTGCCGATATGTCATCCCAGCCGGCCGGCGATCCTGGCTTCCACGTTTGCTGGCCCAGCTGGTTGAGCGCGAAGACAGTGGGCTGCGCGGGAAAATCCACCCCGCTCGCCCGGCGCAGGGCCACCAACCAATCCCACGGCGGGCGGAACTTTGGCGCGAGGTTGCTGGCCCAAGGCTCGGGCGATTCAACCAGCGTGCGATAGAGCGAGGGCAGATCGCCACCGGTCTTGAGGAATGTCTCTTCCAGCCGGGCGACCAGCGCCGGGGGCGGATCGTCGCTGGTGAAATGGCGGGCGAGCTTGGTGGCGATGTGGCGCGCGGTGGCCGGATGGCTGGCAAGATCCAGCAGGATCGAAAGCGCCTGCTTTTCGCCGTCCTGCGCATACTTCTTGCCCATCACCATGCGCGATCCGGGCTCGTGAAGCTGCGGCACGAACAGCGTCTTGCCCGGTTCACCACCAATCAGTTTGGCAATCCGGCCAAGTCCCGAAATTGTGATCCCGGTCAGCGCGCGGGCGAGCTCGGTCACATCGGCTTGACTATAGCCCGAACGGACGCCCAGCGTGTGAAGCTCCATGATTTCGCGGGCGAGATTTTCGTTCAGCCCCGGCTGCTTGGCTGCCCCGCGCCGCCTCGCAAATTCGGCGATCACCGAATTGGGCCCGATCGACTGCGCCTGGTCGAGGAACAGCAGCATCGCCGGATGCCGCTCCACGGCAAGCAGCATGTCGATGAAACGCCCGGTCACATGGGGACGGATGGCTTCATTCTCGAACGTGCCAGCCAGACCGATCACCGATCCCTTGTCGACCGAGATGGCAAAATGGTTGGACCAGAAGGCCACCATCCGCTCCATGAACGGCGTTTCGGTGGTGCCCGCCACGGCCATGCGCGCTGATACGGCCTCGACATAGCTGTCACGCGCGGCGCGGAACAGGCCGGCTTCGGGGTTAGGCTGCTTGGCAGCCATCACCGACGCATCGCCTTCAATGGCCGGAGCGAGCTTTGGCTTGCGGTAATCAGCGCCCTCTTCTTCCTTGCGGTCTTTGCGCTCGACCCGGATTTCGGCGAGCTGGGCGATCTGCGCCGGAGAGCGCGGCAGGGCGGCGATCCCGGCAGGGGAGGGGTCATAACGCCCTATCTGGTCAAGCAACCAGCGGCGCGGCTCAGCAGTCAGCGGTGCGCCAACCTTTGCGCCAAGGCCAAATCTGTTCAAGGCAATCTGAATGCCGCTCTGCGCCAGTGCCATCTGCGTGCCTCCACCAGCCAAATTTATGCGGTGAAACTGTTCCAGCGCGTTTCCAGAGTCACGACCCAAAATGTCGCAATTGGTCGCGATGTGCGTGCAAAATTCGGACTATGCCGCGCTTTCGCCGTGAATGCGCGATCCGCCCCCTTGGCACAGCATTGCGCCAACCAGCAACGCTGGCCGGGCCAGAGGCATAGACCTTAAGGTGCGACCGCCAGCGCACCCGGACGGCGGGGATCAGCAGCACCAAGGTAATGCCCGCCCTCAATCATGATCGACTGCGCGCTGCCCATGGTCTCGTCCGAGGTGATCGGGTGGCCCATCGCGGTCAGCAGGGCAACGGTATCGGGGTTGAAGTTCGGCTCGACGCGCAGCTTGTCGCTGGCATCCTGATAGATGCGCGGCTGGTGGGTGGCCTCTTCGACGTTCAGCTTGAAATCGACGACATTGACGATGACCTGCAGCACCGTGTCGATGATCGTGCTGCCGCCCGGCGAACCGGTGATCAGCCAGGGCTTGCCATCCTTCATCACGATGGTCGGCATCATGGTGGAGAGCATGCGCTTGCCCGGTGCCATGGCATTGGGCGGCGGTGCCTTGCCATCGCGCAGCGCGCGCGCCGCGCCGACGTGGTCGAAATTGTTCATCTGGTTGTTGAGCAGGATGCCCGTGCCCTTGATCATCACGCCCGAGCCGAAGTCCGCGCCAAGGGTATAGGTGGTCGAAACGACATTGCCCGCTGCGTCAGCAACGGAAAAGTGCGTGGTGTTGGGCCCTTCAAAGCGCCATGGATCGCCTGCGCCCAGCGCCTCGGCGGGCTTCGCCTTGGCCGGATCGATCAGCCGCGAGCGTTCGAGCGCATAGGGCTTGGCGATGAAACCGCTGACGGGAACCTTGGCGAAGTCGGTATCGCCCAGCACCTTGTAGCGGTCAGCATAGCCCAGCTTCATCGTCTCGGACAGGAGATGCAAGGTCTTTGCCGAGCCAAGCCCGCCGCTTTTCAGATCGAAGTTCTCAAGGATGTTGAGCATGTTAAGCAGGGTTGCACCGCCAGCGCTGGCGGGCGGAGCGGTGATGATGTCGAGCCCGCGATAGGTGCCTTTCAGCGGCTTGCGCTCCACCGCGCGGTAGGCGGCAAGGTCTTCCATGGTGATCAGACCGCCATTGGCCTTCATGTCTGCGGCAAAGCGCTCAGCCACCGGGCCTTTGTAGAACCCGTCAGCTCCGCGCTGGGCGATCTGGGTCAGCGTCCACGCGAGATCGGGCAGCTTCATCACCTCGCCCGCGCGGTAGAGCGAGCCATCGGCCTTGTAATAGGTCGCCCGCGCCGAAGCGCTGGTTGACAGGCGCTCCTTGCCCCAGCTGAACACGAAGGCCTCGTCGGGCGATAGCGCGACGCCATTGCGGGCAAGGGCAATTGCAGGGGCGACAACCTTGGCCCATGGCAGCTTGCCGAAGCGCTGGTGCGCCTTGAACAGCCCTGCGACCGTGCCGGGCACCGAGGGGGCGAGATAGCCCTTGCTGGCGACGGCGGATTCCTTGCCCTGATTGTCGAGGAACATGGGCAGCGTTGCCGCCTTGGGCGCGACCGAGCGGAAATCGAAGAACAGGTCCTCGCCGCTCTTGCCGTCGTGCACCAGCATGAAGCCATCGCCGCCAATATTACCCGCGCGCGGCAGGGTGACGGCGAGGGTAAAGCCCATGGCGACCGCCGCATCGACCGCATTGCCGCCCTTGCGGATGATGTCAGCTCCCACCTTGCTGGCGATGGCATTCTGCGAAACCACCATGCCGTGTTCACCCACCACCGGCGAGTGGATCGAGGGATATTCGAGCAGCTGCTTCTTCTGCGCAGAAACCGGCGTGCACAGCATCGCCGCCATGCCGAGGGTAAGGCATGCCGAGCGCAAACTTTTCCAGAACTGCTGCATCATGCCACTTCCTCCAAAATCAGCGAAGCCAGTCGCTCCCCCGCGCCCATTGAATAGGTCCAGCCGAGCATGCCATGCCCGATGTTTACCGCAATACGCGATTTGACCCGGCGGATCTGCGGCAGCGAATTGGCGGTCATCGGCCTGATGCCTGCCCAGCCTTTGGCGGCCTGCGCATAGTCTGCCACACCGGGCAGCGCCGCTTGTGAGGCTGCCTTCAATTGTTCGAGACGGCGCGCGTCAATTTGCGTGCTTGATGCGCCGATCTCTGCGAGCCCGGCGATGCGGACCGCACTGTCCAATGGGCAGAACACCACCTTGCGCGCGACATCGGTGATGCTCACCTTCAGCGCGTCGGGGCCAGCAGGGGCGGTGAAGGAATAGCCTTTCATCGGCATCAGCACCGATCCGATCCCGAGGTCGCGCGCGAAACGGCGGGAGCCGATCCCGGCGCAGATCACCAGATCATCGACGGCAATCCGCTCGCCCGCGCTGGTCGTTACCACTGCCTCGCCTGCTTCGGAGGAAATGGTTTGGACAGTTGTCCCGAGCCGCACGGCCACGCCATAGGAGTGCTGCAACAGGTCCATCATGGCGAGACAGAAGCGGTGCGGATCGCCCACTTCTTCCTGCGGCGAATAGACCGCGCCGACGAAATCCCGCGTCCGGGCAGCGAGTGCAGGCTCGATGGCGCGGGCTTCGGCAGGGGTCAGCACTTCCTGCACCGCGCCGTGCTCGCGCTTCAGGGCGACCATGGCTCTGGCGGCGGCGAAAGCTGGTTCGTTGTCGAACAGGTGCAGCTTGCCGGTAACCGCATGGCCGAAATCGAGCGCGTGGCGCTGTTGGAGGCGCTGCATGGCGAGCCGCGATTCAAGCCCGAGCCGCAAGCCCTCCAGTGTGTTGGCGGTGAAGCTGGCGGCACTGGTGTTGCGCAGGAAGCTCAGCAACCACGCGATCTTGGCGGGATCGATCATCGCCTTCATACGGATCGCGGGATCGAGCCCGAGCAGGACCGCTGGCGCATGCTTGAGCAGCGCCGGGCTGGCGAGCGCCTCGGTATAGACGTAGCTCAGCTGCGCGCCGTTGGCGAAAGAGGCTTCGCAGCCCGGGGCATCGCGGCTTTCGATAATGGTCACGGCAATACCACGCCGGGCCAAAGCATAGGCGGTCGCCATGCCAACCACCCCAGCGCCCAGCACCAGCGCCGAACGCGAAGCGCGACCCGCAGAGACGGATGTCTCCACAGTGTCAGAGGCGGGATCCCAGCCGTTATCCTTGGTCAATAGCACCCCTGCATGCTAGTTTCCGGCGCTCCCAAGGCAAGGTGGGGGTCCAGTCTATCTTGGGGTTATGGCATAGGCTCAGGTTATGCCTTGATTTACATTTCCGCGCCTTTGCGCAATGTTGCCTTCATCAGGTCGACAAGCTTGAGCGCCAGCTTTGATAGCGGGCGATCCTCCAGCCAGGCGGCGTGAACGCCAAAGGTCAGCTCTGGCGTGAGCGGGAACAGCTCTACATCGGCAGAGGCCATGGCCCGCGCGGTGAACTCGTCAACAATTGCCACGCCCGAGCCATGCCGCACCAGTGCGGCGGCGATGTAATAGGTATCGACCGAGGCAACCTCGCGAAAATCGATCTGGGCGACGGCATGGGCGGCGGCGACGATATCGCCGATAGGACCGCTGCTGGAAACGCCGATCAGATCCATCTCGCGGATATCGGCCACGGTCAGGTGGCTGCGGCTTGCGGCGAACGTTCCCTTGGGCGCGATGACCACCAGTTTGGCCGATGCCAGCTTGCGCGTGGTCAGGCGCGGGTGGACCGGGGGATCATAGCCAAAGGCAATGTCGCATTCCCGCTCATAGAGCGAGCGCAGCACATCGCTGTGGTGGATGGTCTTGATATCGAAAGTGACTTCGGGATTGGTCGCCCGGAACCGGGCGATTACCTCGGGCAGAACCTCAAGCCCCAGCGAGGGCACGATGCCTACCCGCAAATGCCCGGCACCCGAATTGCGCAGGTTGCGCGCGGTCAGTTGCAGCGAGGAGACGCGGTGGAACACCTCGTCAACTTCGCGGAACAGGGTGTGGGCCTCGTCCGTCGGCACCAGCCGCCCGCGCACCAGATCGAACAGCTTAATGCCAAGCTGGCTCTCGGTGTGGCGCAGCACCTTGCTGACCGCCGGTTGCGATACGTTGAGCGCCCGCGCGGCCGCGCTGATCGAGCCATTGGCGTAAACCGCGTGGAAGATCTCGATCTGTCGAAGCCGCATGGGTGGAGACCTATCGTTCCCCGGCCCATGCGGCCAGATGCAAATTCACGCGCCCGCTCAGAAGTCCTTCGACAGTTCGAAGTAGACGAACCGGCCGGTGGGATCGGCTACCGCCCCGTTGAAGCCATAGTTCGACGAGGTGATCGGCGGAGCCTTGTCAAACAGGTTACGCGCGCCAACTTTCACGCGGGTTCCGGCGAGCAGGCCGGCATCCTTGGGCGCGCGATACTGCAGATAGGCGCTCACCGTGGTGAAGTTCGGCACTTCATAGAACTGCCCGTTGACCAGCGCGGTTCCGGTATCGAACACCGAACCGACATAGTTCACCTGCACACCGGCGCTGACCGGGCCGGCCTTCCACGTGACATTGCCATTCAGACGCCACTGCGGGTTGCCATTCTGGCGCACCTGATCACCCGCCTGGGTGATCGTGATGCCGGTGCCGAGCTTGCCGGCGGCATTGGCGGCGATCAGGGTGGCCTGCAGATCCGATGCGGTCTGCTCCCACTTGATCAGCTTGGAGGCAACGACATCGAAGTTGAAGCTGCCGAGCGGCGTATCGCGCAGATCGTAGCTCACCGCGAAATCGATGCCGCGCAGCTTGCGCGGGCCAAGGTTGAAATAGTCATCCTTGACGAAGGAAATGTCGCCGACAACCTGCGCACCGACCGGGGCCAGACGCACGACATTGGCGTTGGTCCGGCCGCTTAGCCGCTCAAGATAATCGAACAGGATCTGGTTCTGCGCGCCCTGAAGGCCAATCACACCGTTTTCATTGAGCGCCCAATAATCGACCGTGATCGTCAGATTGCGGCGCGGCTGGAAGACGACACCGGCAGAGATCGTCTCGGCATCTTCGGGCTTCAGCGACTGGTTGCCCGAGCGGACTTCAAGCGTGCTTACACCGGTGCAGGTGGTGGCATTCAAACGGCATTGCGCCCAGTCAGTCCGGGTATTCGCCACCTGTGTGCCCGCGCTGTAGAACTGCGCAAGGTTCGGTGCGCGGTAGCTTTGCGACCACGAAGAGCGGAACTTCATGCCGTCGAGCACCGACCAGACACCGGCGATCTTCGGCTTCAGCACGTTGCCGAAGTCCGAATAGTGCTCGTCACGCGCGGCGAGCTGCAAATCGAGTGACTGCATCAGCGGCACGTTCATGTCTTCCGAAACCACCGGAACCGCGAGCTCGATGTAGGCAGCGGCAATTGTGCGATGCGCCTTGACGTCCGGCGCCGGGCTCGCGCCCATCACGTCGGTGCCATAGACGGTGCCGGTGACAGAGTCGGTATAGGTGATCGTGCCGTCCAGACGGGCATCGCGATCATCCTGATAGGTCTCACGGCGCAGCTCGACACCGCTGGCGAAGCCGACGCCCCCGGCAGGCAGGTCAAATATCTTCGAGTTGGATATCTTGAAATCCCAGGTCGCCAGCGATGTCTTGCCGATGCGGTGAACGCCGACGAGGAACGAATTGATCGTCGCTGCCGAGTTGGGCGTGCCGTCACCCAGCGAATTGTTCGTCTGGTTGCCGCCGTTGAACGGGTTGTATGCATCGGGCGTCGAGAGGGCGAGAGCCTGCTGGAACTTGGTATTGCTGATCGCGTTCTTGGTGAAGTCATCGGTGCGGGCCCACGAATAGGTCGCCGCCGATTCCCATTTGAACGCGCCGAAATTGCCGCGCAGGCCCAGCAGACCGCGGATCATGTCGTCGGTCACTTCGAAAATGCGCGGGCCGGTGTCGACCGGGCGATAGGTGGTGATGCGCACCGGGAGGCCGGCGGTCGGAACATTGACGAGATTGGCGAGCCGGTTCGGATTCGCCACCCCGCCGAATGTCGTCGGGCCGAAGGGGTTCCAGTAATTGGTCACCGGAACAGTAATCACCGCGCTTGAGATCGGAGCGGACTGCTCGCGCTGGCCTTCCAGAACAGCGTGGTAATAGCCTGCCTCGCCAAACAGTTCGACAGCGCCAATGTCCTGCTTGAAGGTAGCGAACACGTTGATTCGGTCCAGCCCGCCGCGGATCGTGCGATCGGGGTTTTCATCATAGCGCAGCACGCGATCGGTCGTGCCGGTGATTGTGCCTGACTTCAGGCAGAGGTTCCCGTTGATCACGGTGCTTGAGCAACCGGCAGTCGTGTTGGAGGTCGGCTCGATGTGGAACACGCCTGATGTGGTCAGGGCAACGGTGCCCTGACGCACTGCGGTGGTCGTCGGGATGACTGTGAAGCTGCCCCATGGCGAGGAGGTCGAGCGGTTGTCGAAAGCAGTATCAGTTTCCCACGGCGTGCCGACCATTGCTGGCATGTGGTTTTCGCTCGCCGAAAACGCGCGCTCGCTGGCGAACAGCGGGGTGCGGTGCGTATAGCTGCCGAAGATCAGGAAGTGGCCGCCGGACTTGGTATCAAGGCCTGCCTTGGCGGCAAAGGTCCGCTCGCTGGTTCCATCGGCATAGCCATAGCGGCCATCGACGCGAAGACCCGTGAAGCGGTCATCGAGCACCACGTTGACCACACCGGCCACCGCGTCCGCGCCATAGATAGCCGCCGCGCCATCGCGCAGCACTTCCATCCGGCGGATCGCGCCGATCGGGATGGCATTGGTGTTGGCGGTCTGCACCGGCACGAAGTTTTCGGTCTGGGTGCCGGGGGTCAGAATCATGCGGCGGCCGTTGACCAGTACCAGCGTGTTGCCGGTGCCAACGCTGCGCAGGTTGATCGAGGCATTGTCGCCGCGGGCATCGTTGAGGTTGCCGGTGGTGCGCGATTCCTGGAACTGCACGTCGCCCGCCTGCGGGATCGAGCGGAACAGATCGTCGCCGGAAACACTGCCGTTGGCCGCGATGCGATCTTCGCTGACGACCGTGACGGGCAGGGCCCCGGCGATCTTGGCATTGTCGATTCGGCTGCCGACAACGGTAATTTCGTTAGCGGGAGGAGCGTCCTCGGCAGGGGCTGCAGCCTGAGCCAGCGCGGCCTGCGGCATCGAAATGATCGTGGATGCGCCTGCGAGCAGAATGACGCGGATGGCCTTGGCCGAAACTCTCATGATGGTGTCCCCTGAATTCACGAGCCTTTGACCCGCAGCAGGAATTACATTGCATCAAAACAGCCACCTGAAAAGACAGGTTCATTACAAAGTTATGGCAGGTGCATAACGTTTAGTTATGCATGGTGTGTCTGCCAGGTGCGTTTGAGTGCATTGCCCGACACCGGGAGGGTGTCTGGAGCCTGAATGCTGGTGATAGGCAGGAAAATGGTCGGGGAGACAGGATAAGAAACTCGCAGTGATTTCTCAAGGAACTGCGGTATTCTGTCATTTCTGGAGGCAAAACTGTATATTTTTGGCGTGCCGTGGTATCATTTTTGATGAAAACAAAGACCACGGCAATCGCCAATCGTTCCTGCAGACTCAGCATTCAGCTCCGTGGTGTTTGCGTAATCTCAGTCAACTCTCGGAGTGAACGAAAAAGCGAAGCTCTGTTATCTGAACGAAGCGAAGATAACTCAATCAATTTGGATCTGAATCAAGAATCACAATAAATAACATATAAGTATATTAATGACTTAATAATCGCGCTGCGCGTACGCGCAGACATACGCAAAGGAATTTTTTCTTCTCGAAGGGTTTCAGGGACCGCCGGCGTTGATCTTGGCGTCCGATATTTGGGACTATTTGTTTGCTTTTTGTTCAAAATGGCTGTCATACGCTAGACTAAGCCGGAAGCGGCTGTGGCTATACCTGCTGAGCGGAAAAATGCAGGACTTTGCCTAAACCGGCATCGACCAAGAATTTGGCTAAAGGCCATGCCTGAGATAGGCCGCACTAACCGAGCGTAACGGTTGATTTCATCACAATGAGGCATTCGAAATAAATTGGCTCAAGTTGGCCGTTACGTATCATCAATTTTGGGTTCAACTGCAGTCAATATTCGTGGCTGCAATGGTGCCGGGCTATTAGCGATGACGGTGTGAACGAAGCTTTCCGACGAAGGCGTGAAGCAAAAAGTCCAAATTTCAACTCACCCGAGCTGCGTTTCGCGCTGCAAGATAACCGAACACCATCGATGACCCGATGCTGGAACCAGCCCCCGGGTAGCACCTGCCAGTCACCGCCGCCGATGAATTGCCGGTGACATAGAGCCCTGCAATTGCCGATCCGTCTTCGCGCAGTGCGCGGCCATGCTCGTCGGCGACAATGCCGCCGGATGTGCCGACATCGGCGGGGTAGAGCGCGACGGCGAAGAACGGGCCTTTCTCGATTGTGACAAGGTTCGGGTTGGGTTTGACGGTCGGGTCGCCGTAATAGTGGTTGTAGGCGCTGGTCCCGCGCTGGAAATCCTCGTCCTTGCCGCTTCGCGCAAAGCCATTGAAGCGCGTGACCGTGCTGGTGAGGCCATCGGCATCGATCCCGCACTGACTGGCCAGATCGTTCAGGCTGTCTGCAACCTTGAGGTAGCCGCTTTCGACCAGTTTCCTGGGCACGCTTCCCGGCAGCATCTGGCCGAACGGATAGGTCTTGCGGTGCTGCATGTCGAACACGACCCAGGCCGGCACGGCACCGGCGCGATACATGGCTTGGCCCAGTTCCATATAGCCGCAGGATTCGTTGGCGAAGCGCTTGCCGTCTTTGCCGACGACGATGCAGTGCGGCTTGCTCAGGTCATTGGGCGAATGGAACCCGGCCAGTGTGCCATCGGGATAGAACGAGCTCGGCAGCCACCACGCCTCGTCCATGAACTGCACGGCAGCGCCAAGGCGCATGATCGCGGTGATCATCTCGCCGGTGTCGCCGGGGTTGACCAGCGTCCAGTCGACCGATGTCGGTTTGGGCTGCCACTTGTCGCGCATGGCGAGGTTGCGGGAGAAGCCGCCTGCATTGACCAGCACGCCCAGCCTTGCGCCGATGCGGCGTTCGCGGCCCTGCTCGCTGATGACAACACCTGTCACCCGGCCGTCTTCGACAATGATGTCCTGCACCGCGCATTCCAGCCGCAGCGGCACGCCCTCGCGCCGTGCGATTTCGAACAGGTGGCCTTGCAGGGCCGGGCCGGATCCGCGCAGATCACGGCCGAGCAGCTTCTTCAGGAGCAGACGCCAAGCAATGCGGGCAACAGTTGCCTTGCCCTTCCATGTCCGCTTGGCGACAAAGACGTTGACCGTCTCCGAACTGCTGAGCGGCAAGTCGGTGGTAAGCGGAATACCGCCCAGCTTATCCTTCCAGTCACCCAAGCGGCGGACGTCGAACAGCGGCACCTCAAGCGACCGCCCCGATGCGCGGCCGCCGGGCAGCTCGTCGTGGTAATCGGGCCACTGGGCATCGACCCAGGGCATGCCCTTGGCGCCAAGGAAATCGACCATTTCTCGGCTGGCGCGGATATAGGCCTCGCGGCGCGGCAGCGGGACTTCGTTGGCCGAGGCGCCAGCGGCGGCCTCCATATAGGTGCGCGCTTTTTCGGGTGAATCCTGCAAGCCATCAGCATTGCTCACCGGATTGTCCGGCAGCCAGGCGACACCGCCGGAATAGGCCGTGGTACCACCGAACACTGGCAGCTTTTCTAGGATCACGGCGCTCCTGCCGGCATCCTTCATCACCAGCGCGGCAGGAACCGATCCGGCGCCGCTGCCGACGATGACGAAATCGAAGGTTTCGTCAAACGCCATCAGTCAGGCTTCGCCATGCCGAAGCTGTATTCCAGATGATCGTAAAAGCCGCGCGGCACCGGGCTGAACACTTCCTGCTGCGAACGGTCACCGATCTCGCCGAGACGGCCTGCGACCTGTTCGATTGTCCATTCGGGCTGATAGACCCCGCGCGTTTCCGCGACATAGGCCTGTGCCATGCGCCCGGCGAGCGCCACGAACAGCTCGCCCGTTGCCTTGCAATTCTCGTGCGCCAGCCAGCCGACTGCCGGTGCGGCAAGGTCTGCGCCCCATGGCGGGAACATGTCTGTGTCACGCCCTTCGGCCAGCCGCGTCTTGGCGGCGGGGACAATGCAATTGGCGGTAACGCCATGCTCGGCCCCTTCGAGTGCGAGCGCATTGGCAAGGCCGATCACCGCAGCCTTGCCCGAAGCATAGGCGGCAATGTTCTTGTCGCCATAAAGACCGGCAATCGACGAGACGAGAATGATCCGGCCATAGCCCGCGTCACACATCCGCGGGAAGGCCGCCTTGGCGAGATGGAAGGCGCCCATCAGGTGGACGTCGATCACTGCCGAATAGTCAGCAAAGGAAAGGTCGCGAAATGGGCCGTGGCGGTTGATCGTGGCGTTGTGGATCAGAATGTCGATCCGACCCCAGGTTTCGAGCGCCGCGCCAACAATCGCCGCGCCACCCTCTGCCGTGGCAACGCTATCGCCGTTGGCCACTGCTTCGCCGCCGCTGGCGCGAATCTCGTCGACCACGGCCTGCGCCATCGAAAGGTCAGCGCCTTCGCCGCGGCGGCTGGTGCCGAGGTCATTGACCACGACCTTCGCCCCGCGCGAAGCCAGCAGCAGGGCATATTCGCGGCCCAGACCGCCGCCAGCTCCGCTGACCACCGCCACCCGGCCGTCAAAACGCAATTCGCTCATAGAGGCCTCCTAGGTCTGCAAGTCTTCAAGCGGCATGCGCACCGTGCGCAGCACCCAGGCGAGCAGGGTGTAGCTGCCAATCAGGAACAGCAGCTCCATCATTTCCTTCGGCCCAAGCTGCGCCGAAAGCGCCTGCCACAGGTCGTCATCGATATCGTGTTGCTCACACAGGGCATCAGCAGCGCGCAGGCACAGGCGCTCAAGCGCGTTCCAGCGGGCGGACTCGGGGCCTTCGCGCACGGCAGCAAAATGCTCAGCGCCAAAGCCCATGGCGCCAGAGATCTGCTCGTGCAGGTTCCATTCGTAGTCCGAGCCAAACCGGTGCGCCACGCGCAGGACAACGATCTCGCGCAGCACCGGATCGAGCGGCCCGCGCGAAAGGGCGTGATTGTAGCGCATCCAGTTGGTCGCCAGTTCCGGATGGTTGGCGAACCAATGGGTGAAGTTGTACTTTGATCCGTTACGGCGACCCTCTTCGCCCTCATAGACGGCGAAGAGGTCGCGAATTTCCTCGGTCCACGCCTCGGGCGGAATGGAGGGCATCCGCTGCGAGCCGATGGGCCGGTCTGTCAGTCATGGCAGATCAGCTCAGTCTGTCCGTACGACGCGGAAGCCCCAGGAATGGCCGACATAGGTGGCATGGCGGGGCGCCCGGATTGCAACGTAGCTGGAGAATACCGCGTTGCCATATGAGCCACCGCGCGATGAACGGGCATCGCAATCGCCAGTCGTGCGGGTAACTGAACCGTCGGAAGGCGCATCCTTGTAGCTGTCGTTCCAGCAGTCAGACGTCCATTCCCAGATGTTGCCCAGCATGTCGTAGAGGCCCCAAGGGTTGGGCTTGTAATGAGCAACCGGCGAAGTGAAGGCATAGCCATCATGGCACTGGAAGCGATACTCCGGGCCGCTCGGTGCCTTCAGGGCAATAGCCTGATCAAGGTCTGGCTGGTTCGAATATTCGCAAGCCTTGGCATCGCGCTCCTCACCCCAGAAATAGGCTGTCGTGGTTCCGGCACGGGCACCGTACTCGTATTGGGACTCGTTCGGCACAGCGTATTTGTGGCCGGTCTTCTTCGAAAGCCACGCGGCATAGGCCTCGCCATCTTCGGCGCTTACGCAGACCACCGGGTAGTCATCGCCTTGGGCAAAGCCGGGCGACTGCCATGACAGGCCGGGTGCGGTTTCGTAGATAAAGTGGCCATCATACTTGTGCTGGCTGGTGCACGCATCCGGCGCGCGATAGCCGCTCTCGGTGACGAAAGCGCGGAACTGGGCGACGGTTACCGGCGTTGCCGCCATGGCAAAGCCCTTGCCGAAAGTGACCTGATGGATCGGTTCGGCATGGCCAGCCTGCGGCTTGGGCATACCTGACTTGATTTCGGCTTCGGCGCTCGTCCCCATCATGAAGCTGCCAGCCGGCAATGGCACCATTTGCGGACACTGCGGGCAATCCTTGAAAGGCCGCGCTGCCGGTTTGGCGTTTGAGACTGTGGCGAGGCCAAAGGCTGCGGCGAGAGTGAGCAGCGCTATGCTGACAATGCGGTTCATGGCTTCACTCCCTTGAAGTAGTCAGGTGTCGGGTAGACGGGGATGTAGACGAACTTTGGCGTCTCCCACCCGCCGCGCAGCACGAGGACTGCGGGCTTCGATGGATCGGTGATCTTCAACTCGACCGTCCGGGCAACGTAATTGTCGCGCGGGCCAAGCGCGGCCATGTCGGCCTCTAGGTCAGCGATGTTGGAAATGTTGCCCGAAGCCAGCACGCGGGTTGTGATCTTTTCGATCCCGATCGGCGTGATGTGGACATAGGTCAGGTGGTAGGTGCCGGGCGCATCCGGACGGCCGTAGAGGGCAAGCCCCGGCTGGCGGGAGGATTCGCAGTTGGCGAGCTTTTGCGTGCTTTCGTCGGTCAGGAAATCAGCGCCCCAGACCTTGCGGAAGTCATCGACGTTATCGAGGTGCAGGTTCTCGAGTTTGGCATAGGCCGCCTGCCGCGCTTCCGGCAGTGAGGCGCTCTTCGCCAGTAGTTCGTAATAGTTGGGCGAACCGGCGGGAGCAGCTTTCAGCCGCTCATATTCCGTCCGCGTCATTTCGGTGACGAACGAAAGCCGCTGCATCTCGTTCAGCGACGAGAGGGTGCGGTCGGTAAAGTCGGTCACCCGGCAGGCGCGGGCGAGCGCCGGCTGGGCGGCAGCGAGCAACGCGACAGCTGTCAGCGTTGCCCCGGCCTTGATGTGTTTCATTGTCATGATTGTCCTCTCCCCGCAGTTCAAACGGTGATGCCGATGGGCTCGGCCGAGCCTTCGATTTCCAGTCGACCAAGGCCGTAATCGCCCTTGATCGTCGTTCTTTGCATCCGCCGATGGTATTTTGCCGGATTGCCACTCGCCGCATGCATGAAGCGCCAGTTGTCCCAGATCGCCATGTCGGTGGGGCTCCAGGTGTGCCAGTAGGGCAGCATCTTGGCCTTGATATCCTCGATCAGCGCTTCGAACAGCGCGTCGCCTTCGGGGGTTTCCATGCCTTCGATACCTGCCGCCTGCCAGGGCGAGACGTGCATCACCTTCTCGCCATTGGCCCGCTGCCAAATGGCGGGATGGACAGTGCGCGGCGTGCTCTTCGCGGCTTCGATCATATCGGCCATCATCTGGCGCATCCGGACCGGCTTGAACGAGGCTGGGCGGCCAAATTTCAGCGCGGTGAACATCAGATGCGAGTGGTAGACGATGTTCAGGTTCTCGAACCGGTCACGCAGCGCGGGGTCCATGTCGCGATAGACCTGGATACCGTCGGCAAATCCCGTGCGGCCGCCTTCCGGCGAAATCAGGATCGGCCGCAGGATGCCGCCACGGTTGAGCTTTGGCGCGTAGCAGGCGTCGATATGCCACGGCACCCAGCCTGACACTTCCTCGCCGTCGATTTCGAACACGTCGACATAGTCAAAGTCGGTCATGCCGCGGACATCTTCATCGGCCATTGGCACGTCGCTGATCGCGTGGTCTTCAAGCTCGCCGAAGACTTCGCTCAGCGCCACCTGCATGGCGTTGCTCGGCTCCATCTCCTCGAAAATGATCATGCCGCGATCTTCGAACACGGCATTGATCTGGGCACGGACTTCAGCGTCGCGGGAGTTCTCCCGCGTGACGCCGGCAATCCGCGCGCCAAAGGGCAGGTCATCCGAAAGTGGGCGGACGGTGATCGACATGGGCACCTCTCCTTGGCGCTTCGCGCTTACGTGTTGAACGATGGAATGTTGAACCAGTAGAGGACGATGGCGCTGATGAGCCCGTCCTTGAAATCGAACTGCTCCATCACCTTGCTGGCGAACTTCTCGCCGGTCTGCGAGACGGTCCCCCGCGTTTCCAGCTCGACGATGAGGCTGTCAGGGTCTTCAGTGAAAAAGCAGCGCAGGGTGTTGAGGTATTCGGTCTTCAGACCAGCCTCCGGGATCAGATCCCAGCACTTCTTGAAACCCTCGATCCCCTTGTAGATCCCGCCATAGGAAAGCGCGGCAGGCTCGCGCAGTTCGAAATCGGGGTGGACCAATGTGGCCATCGTATCCCAGTCGTTCTTGAACAGGGCATCGACAAAGCGCGTCTTCACGTCTGCATTGTGGTGATGCTGCGGCGTCATTACCGGCACACCGTTGCCCTGCGAAAGCATTTCCCTCGCCATCAAATTGTCCTCTCCAGAACGGTCGCCAATTGCGGCTTTGATTTTTGTTTGGGCCAGGTCGCGCTGGCCACGCTGTGTGCCTGGGCTGCACGGCCGCCGGCCTCTCCCTGCAGCACCTTGAGCCGGTAGGTCCAAAGGTGGAGCGGGAATTCCAGCGTCAGGCCCATTGCACCCGAAAACTGGTGGCAATCGTGGATCAATTTGCGCATCGCATCCTGCACATAGAGCGCGGCAATCGCGGCTTGGCGGGAGCAATCAGCATGGGCGGCGCGGAAGGCCATCAGGCGCGCCGCCTGCACAATCTGGGCATCTTCGGCCAAGCGGTGCTGGATCGCCTGAAAATGCCCGAGCGGCTGGCCAAACTGCTGGCGTTCCTTGACGTAGCGCACGGTATGTTCGTGCGCGCCGCGCACCAGCCCGGCCGCCTCGGCGGCAAGGCCGATGATGGCGCGGCGGCGGACGGCTTCTGCCAGATCGTCAGGCAGGCGACAGGCGTCGGCGGGCACACGCAGCAAGCGCGCCATGGGATAGGCCGAGACGCCGGACATCTCTTCCCAATCACCCGGGGCAGGCGTTGCCACCAGAACCGCGTCGTGATCGAAGATGCACAGGCGTTGCGCTTGCGCCAGATAGCGAACCGGTCGCCCGATCTGCCAGGCAAGCGCCAACACTCCCGATGTATGGCCGATCAGCGGCCCGACCAGCATCGAGGCAGCAGCCTCAACGCCGACGGGACAGGATGCCGCAGCCTCTACCAGCATGGCAGCCTCTAGCGAGCCATAGCCTTCCTGGGCGGCGATTTCTGCGAAGCCGCTGGCGTCCAGTTCGTTCTGGAAAGCGGCGTCCCACGCGACGTAGCCATGGATGCCATGAGGCGGTGTCCGGTAGTTATCGAGCAAGCCGTCAAACGCGGTGAGCAGCACTTGCTGATCGTCGGAGAGCGTAAAGTCCATGCGCCTATACTCCCAGTCCGAGCACGTCGCGGGCGACAAGGTTGAGCTGGATCTCCGCCGCACCGGCGGCAAGGCCGGCGGCGATCGCTCGCTTGTGGTGGGTCGCCACCATCGGCGCATCGTTCGAGGTGAAAAGGTGCGGGGTCCAGTCTAGCACAAAGTCTGCAACCGCGCGTTCGGCGCAGACCACCGCGTAGCGGGCCATGCTGGCCGAGCCGGTATCCGGTCGGCCGCGCATCCGCTTGTCGACAGTTTCATAGACCAACATCCGCGCGGCTTCGCAGGCGGTGAGCGCGGTTGCTGCGGCAAGCTCGGCTTCGGGCACGAAACAATCCTCGTCCTGCAGTTCGGCCACCGCGCGGTTCAGCGTGCGCAAGGCTAGGGCATAGCGCGGAATGCCGACGCGCTCGTAATCGAGCGAATAACGGATGACTTCCCAGCCTTTGCCTTCAGCGCCAAGGCGCTCATGTTCGAAGACCTCGACATCGTCGAAGAACACCTCATGCAGATCGCCGTCACCGACCACGCTGGCAATCGGACGCACTGTGATTCCGGGCCGGTCCATAGGCAGAAGGAAGACAGAAACGTCGCGGCGGGCAGGTCCGGTCTTGGCGACGAGGAAGCAGAATTCCGCGAGCCGGGCATAAGAGGTCCAGATCTTCTGGCCGTTGACCAGATAGCGATTTCCATCTTCCTCGGTCTTTTCGGCCTTTGTGCGGATGCCGCCAAGGTCTGACCCGCCGGAAGGCTCGGAAAAGCCCTGGCACCAGATCACATCGCCTTTCAGCATGCGGGAAAGGTGAAGGGCCTTTTGCTCTTCGCTGCCATAGGCGAGGATCGTCGGGCCGATCCAGTTGACGTTGTAATATTGCGGCCCGCGCGGCTCGCCGGCTTCCCACAGCACTTCGCCGATAACGAAGTGATCCCATGCGGTCGCACCATTGCCGCCATGCTCGCGCGGCCAGTGGGAAGCGAGCAGGCCCTCCTCGGCCAGCTTCGGACAGAACACCTTGGAAAAGTCGGTCACGGCCTGCGAGCCGGGGCTCAGCGAGGCGGTGGTTTCCCAGTCGTCGGGCAGATTCGCGGCAAGGAAGGCCTTGAGCCTTGCCCGCAATGCGTCCTGTTCCTCTGTCCAACCGAATTCCATGGCCTGTTTATTCCATGATGTGGGAAGTTGATTCGTCCCTGCATTGCTTGCATCAAACTATCCCTGCTAACGGTCAAACAGCATTCAGATTCGTTGCCACCATATGGCAAGCTCTCGAAAGGAAGCCGGATGGCCGGGCTTAAGGCGGAAGATGGCAGCATGGCGGGCGCGCAAGCGATCCGGCGCGCCATGGACGTTGTGCGGGCTGTGGCGCAGTTCCAGCGCAGCGGTGCAACGCTCAGCCGGATCGCCCACGCGACCGGCCTTTCCACCTCGACCGCGCACCGCATCCTGCGATCGCTCACCGAAGAACGGATGCTGCGCCATGACGAGCCGACGCGCAGCTACCGGCTTGGCTTGCTGGCCTTCGAAATCGGTCTTGCCACTCAGGCTGAATCGCAGGTCCAGCCCTATTGGCGCGAGGCGATTGAAGACATCGCCCGCAAAACGCGGCTGACCACCTATTTGATGGCGCGATCAGACTGTGAGGCGGTGTGCCTGCTCTGTGAACAAGGTACAATGCGCATCCGCGCCATGCCGGTTGAGGTTGGTCAACGCCTGCCGCTTGGCATCGGCGCAGGAAGCCTCGCCATTCTGGCGACGATCCCCGAAGATGAGGTGAGCGAAGTTCTCGCAGCAAACGAACAGCGCTTCCGCATGTTTCCCGGCAGCGCAGCGCAGGCTCCGGTCATCCTTGAAAGGGTGGCGCAGAGCCGGGAGGCCGGGTTTGCCGTAAGCAGTGGATCGGTAGCTGATGGGCTGGTCGGCGTTGGCGTGCCGGTTTTGCCAAGGCGGGGCCTGCTGCAACTGGCAATCAGCGTTTCAGCCGTTGCCGATGTGCTAGACACGGACGAAGCGCGCCAGATCGCCGGTGTAATCGCCGCGGCTATCCGCAATCGCCTGAAGCAAGCGCAAGATATCGCCGCCTGAAGAGCGCGCAAAAGGGAGAAGACGTATGGCATGGATCGAACTCGACGGCGTTGGCATCAATTATGACCTGATGGGGCCGGAGTCTGGACCACCGGTAGTCTTGACGCCCGGCGGCCGCTTTTCCAAGGACGCGACTGGCGTGCCGCAACTCGCTGCGCTGCTCGCCGAAGCCGGGCTGCGGGTGCTGATATGGGACCGCCCCAATTGCGGCGCTTCCGACCTGCACTTTGCCGGTCCGAGCGAGTCCGGGATGCAAGCGAGCTTTCTCGTAAAGCTGTTGCGTGCGTTGGAGCTTGGTCCAGTATCCCTGATCGGTGGTTCAGCGGGGGCGCGGATATCACTCTTCACGGCCTATCAGGCACCCGAAGCGATTGCCGGGATGATGCTTTGCTGGATCAGCGGCGGTCTGATTTCGATGATGCGGCTTGGCTCCTACTATTGCTGCGAACCGGCTGAGGAAGCAGCGCTCAAAGGCATGCACGCGGTTGCCGCTATGCCGATCTGGACGCAGCAACTCGCCGCCAATCCGCGCAACCGCGATTATATGCTGGGCTTTGATCGCGACGCCTTCATCGCGCAGATGGAGCGCTGGGCTGCAGGTTATATCCCTTCGCCCGACACGCCGGTTGGCGGCATCCCCAAGGCTGATTTCGCCCGCCTGACCATGCCCACCCGCATCCTGCGCGGGTCGCCGCGTGATCTCTATCATCCGGGCTGGGTCTGCGAGCAGGTGGCCGAACTGATGCCCAATGCCAAGCTGGTCGATCCGCCTTGGAACATCGATATTTTTGCCGATCGCATGAACGACGGGAAAGGCCTGTTCAGCGACTGGCCGATGCTCACTGAAGATGTGATTGCCTTCGTCCGCGAGGTGAAGGGATGACGCTCGATCCGCGCCTGCAGGAATTGCTGGACCACCACGAGATCCGCAAACTCCTCGCCGAATACTGCCATGCCTGCGACCGCGGCGACGAGGCGATGATGGCTGCCTGTTACACCGGCGAGGACAGCTGGGATGACCACGGCACCGTCAAAGCCAGCGGCCCCGAATATGCCCGGATCATGACTGGCCGGGTGCTGCAGAATACTGAGGCGGCATCACATATCCTCGGCCAGACGCTGATCCGCGTGAATGGTGAAACGGCAGCGGCAGAGACTTTCTTCGTGGCTTTCTTCCGCCTTCCCGATGCGGAAGGCGAGGCGCCGCGCATGAACCAGTTGATCGGGCGCTTTGTTGACCGGCTCGAGCGCATCGAGGGTCAATGGAAGATCCGGAAACGCACCTGCGTGCGCGACACTTCGCTGACCCAGCCGATCACGCGCGACGACTATGCCGCGTTTGGCTTTGTTGCGGCGCGGCGCGACGGAGACGATCTGGGTGCCAAGCTTATCGGGCTGGCGCACCGCTCTTGATCATCCCGCGCCCAAGACTGCAGAGCAAGGAAATCACCACCAGTCCGGTCGCGGCAAGGGTTGCAGAACCCGGCGGCAATCGCAGCGCCAGCAGACCAGCAACTCCAGTCGAACCCAGCGCCTGACCGAACATGCGTGTGGTGGAAAGCAGGCTGCTTGCCCCCGCCGCCCGCTCGCGCGGGACTGAACCCACGACGAGCCGGCCGTTGGGTGAGAAAAACAGGCTGAAGCCGACCCCGCAGAGCGCCATGCGCCACGCGACTTCACCCACCGTCGGCACAGCGGGCAGCAAGACAAAGCTCAACATGCCCAGCAGCGCGATTGTCATGCCGATCGAGCCCAGTCTGGTCGGCGAGAATTTGTCCGAAAGCATGCCGCTCGATGGAGCCACGATCATGATGGCAATGGCATAGGGAGCAATCATCGCCCCGATTGCCGTGCTGCCAAAGCCCATTGCGTGCAGCCGGAACGGCAGATCGAGCATCAACGCAGTCGATGCCAGAACGGCGAACAATGCACCCAGCACCGACAGCGCCATAGCTGGCTGGCGCAGCAGGTCGACCGGCAAAACCGGCGCGCTCGCGCTGTGCTCATGGCGGACAAAAAGCACCCCTGCCATGGCCCCGGCGAAGATCACCGGTAGCGCAATGGTAAGCGGCACGCCCTGGCTCAGCGATTGCAGTCCGGCGATGAGCAGGCCGAAAGTGAGCGCGCAGAGCAAGGCTCCGGCACGATCATAGGCGCGGTCATGGGTTTCACTTGGCGGCAGGGCAGGACTTGCGGCAAGACCGATCAGCGCCAGCGGAATGCCCGCCGCGAAGAGCACCTGCCATGGCGCGTGGGCAATCAGCAGGCCGCCAACCGGAGGCGCAATGGCCGCACCAAGCGTAGATGCCATGGTATTAAGCCCGAGCCCGCGACCCAGCATGGTCGCCGGATAGACCATCCGCACCATCGCCAGCGATACGCTCAGCAGCGAAGCCGCAGCCAGCGCCTGAACCGCGCGCAGCACAAGCAGCATGGTCAGTGAATCGGCAAACAGGCACCCGGTCGATGCCAGCAAGTAGCCAATCAGCCCGGCCCGAAACACGCGCGCATGGCCATAGCGCTCGCCAAAGGCAGCAAAGGGCAGCAGCGCCATCGCCAGAACGAGATTATAGGCCGAGACCACCATTACGGCGCTGGCCGAAGGAATGTGCAGGGCCTCGGCAATGGTCGGCAGGGCGACATTGGCGATGCCGCCGTCGAGCGTATAGAGCACCGAACCGCAGGAAATCGACACAACTGCCCACAACCGTCCAGGCATCGGCAGACCTCCAGCGTCAGTCATGGCAGGGGGCAATTCAGCCAAACGGGAAATCCTCGACGGACAGCGCACTCATGATCATTGCCCTTTTGCCGCGAGCTGGGAAATGAACCTAGCATCGTCGCTATCAAACACTTGATGCGCACTCTTTTCCGCGAGCGTTTGTGAGGCAAGGCAAGTTGTCGATTTTTGCCATAATGTGGGCTTACAATTTCGCGGAATGCGAAAGCTGGGCTTATTTCAAAGGCTGCGGGCCGCACACAAAATGGCCTACCTATCGAATCGGGACTGGTTGCTTGGAGTTTTCGCTATCGAAAAAAGCGAGACGTCCTAAACAAATGGCCGATATTTCATCGGGGTGCCGCCAATTGGCTTACCTGCCAACATCGGGAACCCTTCCACATAATTCCTCGTTTTGACTAACATCATGCAGATCGAAGCGAAATTGAGCCGATTGTTCTCTATTCGCATGCGGTTGGTGGCCAAACGAGCCGATGCAAAAGCAAGGTTGCAAAGCCAGAGCGCAGGTTGCGTCACAAACGCTGCGAAGGGCCTAACCTTGCGCGATTAAAATAGGGCTGTAACTCAGCAGCGGACGAGCTACCGCCATAGGTTGAAGTAAGGTTTGCATATCAAAATCGTCATTCAACCCGGACGCTTGCCCAATGCCCAGACCGAAACCGCAAAGGCTGCGGGGATCGTTGCCAACAGGGTCAGCGGTGGCAGGTGGCCAGGCCATGTCGCTGGCTCTAGCCAGCCGCTTGCCGATGGTGTCATGGTGTGGAGTGCCGACAAGATCAGCAACCAAGCCGTGGCGCGCTGTGAAGCAGATGGGCTCCAGTTTTGCGCCTGCCTTGCCCCGACTTCCAGCAATACAGTCGCCAGCGTTGCGAACAGTAGCGAGAGACCTCCGACGAAAGTCAGCTTGCCGCCCGCGAACAGCTTCTCGAAGTAGCCGGAGCTGAACAGGCCGAGCGAAAGCAGCACATGGGCGAGCGTCGCGCCGCCGCCCCAGAGCATCAGCACCGCCGCACTGCCGTTCCCGCGCAGTTTGCGTAGCGCTGCCATGGCCAGCAATACGATGCCGCTCACCGCCAGAACCTTGTTGGCGATATAAGACGGCCAGTCTGTCCACGGCACACCCTTCGCGACATTGTAGCGCATGGTGGCATAGGCAGCTGCAAGCGCGATGACGGCGACTACCCGTGCAGAATCGGATATCATCACCCTGTTCTGGGCAGACGCAGCGCGCCTGCCCAGAACCATGGCGGGAAGCGGGCTCATGGCTCAATGCCCCCGAGCACCTTGACCCGCTCCCCGCTCACCGGCTTTGCCTCTGTCTTCGCCTCGGAGGAGGAGACTGAGTGGGCGAAGACGAGATCGCCGGTGTAGCCATCGTGGAATTCGAAAATCACCTGTGGTTCGGGGTAGGCAATCCAGCGATCCTTGCCGGTCGCGTCCGGCACGTTGTAGGCGTTGTTGACCTTGACCACGGTGTAGATCGGCCAGTCGTTGCCAGGCCGCCGTGTGCGGTCGGTGCTGTCATTGCGATACTGATTGCTTGACCACAGGATGTTCACCAGCCGGTCGCCGGACTGATACCAGCCGCTGGGTGGTGCGCCGCCAGCGTCACCCAGCCGGTGCGGGGCGCTGGTGTGCGGGCCGGTGGCGACATCGTAGACGCCGGGCGCAATGCGGGCGACGAAGCTCTTGTGCAGATCGCCAGTCAGGAAAAATACTGGCTTGTGCAGAGACTGGACGAGGCTGAGCAGTTCCGCCCGCTCGGTCAATTGCGCTGTCCAGCCATCATCCTTCTGCTGGCTGGCGAGGCCCTTGCCATACCAGACGCCATTATCGTGCGGCACGGCGAGGTTGACCGAGGAAACGATGAAGACGAACTGGGCATCGCTGGCCTTCAGTTCGGCCTCAAGCCAGGCCTTTTCCTTTGCGCCGAGCATGGATTTGGCCGGGCCGGTGCCATTCGAATACTTCTCCTGCAGCGTGCGGTTGGAGCGGGCATCGAGGAGGAAGATGTCGGCATTGCCAACCCGGAACTTGGTGTAGCGGTTGGTGCCGATCGAGTAGGTCGCTTGCTCGGAGGTCGTCAGGGCATGGCTAAGCTGGATGTGATGGGCATCAATCACCTTTTCGATCCTGTAAACGCCGGTGTTGCCGAAGCCCCAGAGCACGTGCAGGTTTGACGTGCGCAATGGGTCGAGTTTGGTGAAATCGGCGTTGGGATCGTTCAGAATTTTGCTCCCGGCGACCGTCTTGGTCGTGCCGAAAAGAATGTCCTGCTGTTTGCCCGGATGAGGGTTGCTCCAACCCACATAGTCATCCCAGGCCGCTTCTGCCGGATCGCGGAACACCGCGCGCTCGACATCACTGGCAGTATCTGTGCGCGTGCCGATATCCTGCTGGAACGGCTTGCCGCGTGCATCGGTGCGAAAGCCGGCCTCGCCCGAGCCGATCACATCATTGAGGATCTCGTGATCATCGAGCGTGATGAACAGCGGCACATCGCGGTAGAAATCCGCCAGCGCGGGCGAACCGGCGAGGTAGCGCTTGTAGTTCTCCCAAACGCCGGTGATGCCTTTGGCCTTGCCGACCCGCGCAGGAATGACCTTCACGCCATTGTCAGCCGCCCACTGTTCGGCGGTCTTGTCACGGCCGTCTTCGTAAATCCAGTCGCCGTTCTGGATCTGGAAGTCGATCTTGCCGCGCAGATTGTTGCGCATTGTCGTATAGGTCGGAGGCAGGTCCTTGCGCTTGCCCTGATTGTTGCCGGTGCCGATTTCGAAGGCGAAGTTGAACAGGCCGCTGGGGTTCAGCTGTGGATCGCGGAATGCGGCGCTGTCTGGCAGTGTGCGGAACGAGTTCACCGCTCCCGCCACCCGCGTGTCGATGACCTTTCCGCCAGATACCAGCGCATAGTAATAGCGCGTGCCGGGTTTGAGGCCGCTCAGTTCGGCCCAGCCAGTGTCATCGTGGTCCCAAGTGGTCTGGACCGGCGTAGAAAGCTGGCCACCGGATAGGTCTTCATGGGTTGAATAGAGCACCTGGAACGTGCCCGGCTCGCGGGTGCGGGCCCAGACGCGGATCGAGTTTGCGGTAACATTGCCGAGCTGCGGGCCGAAGCTGAAGCGGTCATTGGCCTCCAGCGTGACGGAGCCTGAGTTTGCGAATTGCGCAGCCTCTGCGGCGAAAGCGGGAAGGGCTGGCAGGGCAGCAGCGAGAGCGATAGCGCTGGCGAGAGTGCCACGCGCGAATAGGCGTGATGTCATCGAAAAATACTCCAGTTGAAAGGGAAACGTGTTCAGAACCGGACGCGCAGCGTGCCGCCAAAGGTGCGGGGATTGCCAAGTGCGCCCGTAATCAGACCCTGGTTAGAGGCGCTGAGGGCTTCGAAATATTGCTTGTCGAACAGGTTGGTCACCCAGGCGGCAAGGTCGAACTGGCCGTCATTCAGGCGGAGGCCGACGCGCAGGTTGGCGACGCCGTAGCCGGGGATCAGCGTGTAGATCGAATGGCTGCCGCTGGTGTCATTCGACGAGCGGTGGTTGTAATCGATCCGGGTGTAAACCTCGTCAGACTGGGTCAGCAGATGCACCGGCTGGGCAAGGTCTGCGGCCAGATTGTAGATAAAGTGCGGCGCATTCGCGAGCTGGACGCCCGAGAGGTCCTGAACCTGCGTCAGGTTGCGGTTTTCGGGTGCCACCTGCGCGTTGCGATAGTCCTTGTAGACAGCTTCGTTATAGGCCGCAGAACCGGTCAGACGAATCCATTTCGTCGGGGCAACCGCCAGATCAACCTCAAGCCCGCGCGAGCGCACGCCGGGGATGTTCGAGATATAGCGGATCGAAGAACTGGTCGTGCCGATCTGCTCGGTGATCGCCGCCTGATAGTTCTTGACCTCGGTAAGGTAGGCAGCGGCGTTCAGCGTAATCTTGCGGTCCCAGAATTGGCTCTTGATGCCGAGTTCCCAGGCATCGATCGTCTCAGGCTTGACCACTGGCGAGACACCGGCGGGCAGATCACCCAAGCTGAGCCCGCCAGATTTGCTGCCGCGCGAATAGGTGGCATAGGCAAGGACATCTGGTGCCAGCTTGTAAGACAGCGTGATCTGCCCGGTCAGCGCATCGTCTTTCAGGCCGGTGGTATAGCGTTTTTGCGGATAGATCGCATCGCGCAGCGCCTGTGCCGTGGCACGGTCTGTGGCGCTCAGCGTTGAGAGGTCATTGCCTGCTGCGGTGTATTGATCGAACAGCCCTGTCTTGTCCTCGTGCGTAAAGCGCAGACCGGCGGTAATGCTGAAGGCATCGGTCGCCTTCCACGTCGTCTGGCCAAAGGCGGCGTAGCTCTTGGTGATCGGCTCGATGATCGAATAGGACAGGAAGCCGTTGAGCGCATAGTTGGCGAGCGTCTGGTTGGCGGTGGGGTTGTTCCACGAAGCCGATGCCGGGCCCTGCTGATAGTGGCCGAGCGCGTTCACATTCTGCCAGAAATAGAACAGGCCGACGACGTAATCGAGCTTGCGCTCTCCGCTGGAAGCGAGGCGCAGTTCCTGGCTGAACTGGCGCTGGTGGTTGTCGGTGCCGCTGCGCAGGGTCACAGCAAGCGGGGTGCTGTCGCTGTCGTTATCGGGCAGCCAATCCCAGCCGCGCCATGCGGTGATCGATGTCAGCTTGGTCGAGCCGAGATCCCAGTCGAGCTTCGCCGAGAGGCCATAGCCCTTCATGTTTGCCTGAACCGGGCCGTTGACGTCTACCACCCGCGCGAAGGGATCGTTGACGTTGAAACGGGGCGTGTATCCGCCGCGCAGCGCGCGATCGAGCCAGTTGTTGCTGATCGTCGCACCATTGGCGAACTTGGTGAACAGCCCGACGACGCTGGATATGCGCGAGTAGGAGTTTTGCTTGGCATAGTCGCCGATGATGCGGATATCGATGTTGGATGCCGGTTTCAGCAGCAGCTGGCCGCGCACCGAGAAGTTGTCGTAGTCATTGATCTTGCGGTTGTTGAACAAGTTGAACAGCGTGCCATCGCGGTGGGTGTCAGACACGGTGATGCGATAGGCAGCAACATCGTCGATCAAGGCGCCGGTCAGTGACCCACGCACCTGATGATAGCCGTTTTCGCCCAGCGTCGCCTCGCCGGTAAAGGCGGTGTCGAACGAAGGTGCGCGGGTGGTGATGTTGATTGCACCCGCCGTGGTGTTCTTGCCGAACAAGGTGCCCTGCGGGCCGCGCAGCACCTCTACCCGGTCAAGGTCGATGAAATCGAACTGCGAAGCTCCGATGCGCCCGTAATAGACATCGTCAATGTAGAAGCCGACGCCGATTTCTAGACCATCGTTCTGGTCGGAGTTGGAACCCAGTCCGCGGATATTGGCGAAGGTGTTGCGCGCGTTGTTGTTGCGGATCACCAGGGTGGGTGTCAGCTGGGCAATCTGGGTCAAGTTGACCGCGCCGACGCGTTCCAGCGTATCGCCAGAAACAGCGGTCAGGGCGATTGGCACGTCCTGCGCACGTTCGCTGCGGCGGCGAGCGGACACGACGATCTCGCTGTCATCGACGATCTCGGCGGCGGCCTCTGCGCTGTCGGCGGCGACGGCAGCAGTTGCCTCCTCGGCGCTTTTGGCTTGGGCAGGTGTCGCCAGTGAAAGCAGGCTGGCACTGCCGAGCAGGAACAGGCGGGCGGCGGATTGGTTACGAACGAACATTGGAAATCCCTGTTTATGGGGCGCAAGCGGATGCGCTCTTCGGAAGCCGGTCGGATGCCGGCCCGGTTGGTTCGTCAGGCGCAGGCGCACGGCTTGTGGCCGCGAGGATGCGCAAGACAGCATGGTGCGTTGTGTTGGGCGCGGGTGCAGGCGGCACTGCGGCATAGCTGAGACAGGGGCGGCGGGCCCGGACGCATCTCAGGCGTCGCGGGAGGGCTGCAGTCGCTCAGCATTATGGCGCTCAGCAGGTGGCCTGCACCCGAACGCCGCTACTGTTTGTGAATCATACGCATCGTATCACCTCGCTGTTGAGGGGATCACGATGCCGGGCGTGGACGCCTGAGCACCGTGCGCTTTAGCGGTTGGTAACGCGGAGCAAGCTGCATCCCGATCAAAAGCCGCGGGTCAGGGGTCCTGAAAGTGCAAGGGAGGCCTGACCACCTGTCCCTGCGGAGTAATCTCTACTTATTTGATTGAGTAGGTGGAAGTCAATCGCAAGATTTGCTTTGGCATGGCCTAGAACGCCTTGCAGCGGGGCCGCCAATCAGTCCAGTTGCGCCAGCCAATCGGCGACCATCGCCTGCCCTGCGGCAACGGCAACTGGTCCGTGTAGATCATGCGCAGCGCGCAGGCTGGCTTCGTCTCCGCCAGCTTCGACCACCGACTCCGGCCATTGCTCGATCCACGCATTGAAACGCTCGTCCAGCCCCATTTCGGCATGGAACTGCAGGCCAAGGATGTTGCTCCCCCGGCGAAAGGCCTGGTGATCATAGGCGCGGCTTGAGGCCAGGATCTCGACATTGTCGGGGCGAGTGAAGGTATCGCCGTGCCAATGCAGGATCGGCACGCCTTCAAGGTGCCGCAAGGGGCTGTCGTCGGCGTGCTTGTGGATGGATACGGGGTGGAAGCCGACTTCCTTGACCGGCCCGGCATAGACCTCTGCTCCCAGTGCCGCCGCCATCATTTGGGCGCCAAAGCAGACGCCCAGTGTCGGGCGATCCGCCTCCAGCCGCAGCTTCAGGCGGCGCAGCTGGCAGGCGATCCACGGGTGCCTGTCCTGCTCGTAAACGCCCATCGGGCCGCCCATCATGATCAACAGATCGGGCTCGCGCAGATCGAGCGAAGCGAAGCCGGGATCGGCAACGTCGATCCGGTCAACATGGTATCCCGCAGCCTCGATCGGCTGACGGTAACCGGCCACGCCTTCGTAGGGTACGTGGCGTACGATCAGGGCTTTGCGCTGAGGCATGGGTCTTCTGAAAATGCGAATTCAGTTGCCGGTGAACCGCTTCTTCTCGGTCACGTCTAGCTGCACCACGCGGCCTTCATGGACGGTTAGTGCAACATGGCCGTATTTCAGCCCACCGAGCGCAGAGGCGAGCTCGCTGAGCGCCTGCTCGTTGGGATTGGCGGCGGCTTGTTTGCTTGCTGCATCCGTGTTTTCTGACATTTCAAAACTCCAGTATTCAGTAAATGGGTGTCGATGGGCCTGCAGGAACAGGTGCGACTGGTTGGTGGGCGGCGACCCGGGTTGGCAATTTTTCAACAAGCGCCTCGCGCTCTGCATGGCGGATCAGCTGGCCGAGCAGGAACTGGCCAAAATGCCAGTCGCCCAGCCTGGAATCGGCATTGATATGTCCGGCATGACCCGCATCGGCAAAGCTGCTGCCCCATATGCGTGACAGGCGGCGCGCTTCGCGCAGGCCCATGTAAGGGTCGTTGTGGCTGCCGACGAGGATCGATGGGAAGGGCAGGGGCTGCGAAGGTGTCGGCGCAAAGGTGGCAACACGCGGATCATGCGGACGGTGGTCGACTTCTGGTGGGGCAACCAGCAAGGCTCCTCGCACCGGACTGTCCGGCCCCGGTTGCTCGAACTGCGCCCACCATGCCACGGCAAGGCAGCCCAGCGAATGGGCGGCGAGGATCACGGGGCGGCCAGCCTGACGGATCGCGAGGTTGAGCTTGTTCACCCAGGTGTTGCGATGCGGCTGCTCCCACATCCCCAGATCAACCCGCTGGCAATCGCCGCGCCGCTCTTCCCAGACAGTCTGCCAGTGGCCGGGGCCGCTGTTGTTCAGGCCGGGAACGATCAGCACCAGCGGTGTGCTATCGCGTTTGGAATTCACGGTGTCGGTCATCGAGTCTGCTCCTGATTGGCATTCGGGCCGGTCGACTCGGATTACGTCCCGACGGGAGGATTCATAACTCAACTGAATTTGTAGACAATAAACAAAAGTTGAAGTGGGGCATAGCTGCGGTTGCGTTTCAAAAGGTCAATGTGCGCCGTAAGCCTTACTCTATTGAATCAGTTGACATAGAGGAATGAGCAGCTAATCGAAGCGCTTGGGGATGCGGTCTCCCCTTCAGGCTTCCGGCCCAAGAATCGCGTCCATTGCTAATCAGAAGGACGCCGCATGACTGCCGGACCCGTTACCCTATTGCCTGCCCTTTGCCTGCTCGCCGCAGCAAATCCTGCTCTGGCCCAAACGGTGCCCGAAGGCCTGTCGGTCTCGGGAAGTGTCCGCCTGCGTTATGAAGCGATCGAAAATCAGGCGCGCGCCGGGTTCAATGCCGATGACGAACTGGTCAACCTGCGCACGCAGGTGAAGCTGGTGTGGAAGCGCAATGCGATCCGCTTTGTGACCGAGGTCTATGACAGCCGCGTCTGGGGCGCCAACACCGGCACGCCGCTCACGACCAATGAGGTCAATACCTTGGAGCCAGTTCAAGCCTATCTGCAGGCCGATCTCGGCCCTGTGCTGGGCAAAGGTACGACGACCAGCCTTCAGGCGGGCCGCTTCACACTCAACTTCGGCTCGAGGCGGCTTGTTGCCAGCGATGACTATCGCAACACCACCAACGGCTTCACCGGGATCAAGGCCGATATTGCCGCGCCCGGCGGGATCAAGGCCACGGCGCTTTATGTTCTGCCGCAGACCAGACTGCCCGATGATGGCACGTCGCTACGCAGCAATGCCTCCGCGCTCGATAAGGAAAGCTTTGCCGCAGTCCTCTGGGGCGGCCTCATCTCGCGCCAGCGCAAGGGCAGTCCGCTCTTCGCCGAGGTGAGCTTCCTTCATTTCGGCGAGCGCGATGCCACCGGACGGGCAACGCGAGACCGGTCGCTCAACAACATCGGCCTGCGCGTGCTCAGTGAACCGCGCGCCGGGAAATTCGATTGGGGTGCTGAGGGCATCTACCAGTGGGGCGAAATCAGCGCCTCCACCGCTCCAGGCGCAGCCGTGCTTCCGGTAAGCGCGACCTTCATGCGGGTGCAGGCGGGCTACACCTTTGCTGGCCCCTGGAAGCCCCACCTGCTGGTTGAAATCGACCGCGCCAGCGGTGATGGCACGGGCGCGACCTACAGCCGTTTTGATCCGCTATTCGGCATGCGGCGGGCAGACCTTGGTCCGGCAGGACTCTATAATGCAGTTGGCCGCTCAAACATCTTCTCGCCGGGCGTGCGGCTGGAACTGACGCCATCCAAGCGGTTCGATGCCTTCATCGGCTACCGCGCTCTGTGGCTGGCAGATCGCCACGATGCCTTCTCCACCACCGGCGTGAGAGATGCATCCGGTAATTCGGGAAGCTTCGCCGGGCATGAGATAGACCTGCGGCTGCGGCGCTGGCTGGTGCCTTCCAAGCTCAATATCGAAATTGACGGAACATATCTGGCGCGAGGGCGCTTTCTGGAAGCAGCGCCTAATGGCCGCGCGGGAAATGTCGCCTATGGGTCGTTTAATGTGACCGCATTGTTCTGAGCCTGGATATAGGTGGCTGTCGGAACCGCTATTGCTGGGTTGTTAGCGTGCCCCTCGCTTGCGCTCGGGAGTTTTCGCGGAAAATGTCCCCCGGACATTTTCTTTTTCGCGAAAACTGGTCGGGGAGACAGGATTCGAACCTGCGACATCCTGCTCCCAAAGCAGGCGCGCTACCGGACTGCGCCACTCCCCGACCCTGGGGTATTCCATCACTTGCAACCGCCGTGCCCCTGAAGGGGCTGGCTTGCCAACCGAAGCCTTTCGGCGAAGGTTGGTGGGCCCGGCAGGACTCGAACCCGCGACCTAGCCGTTATGAGCGGCCAGCTCTAACCAACTGAGCTACAGGCCCCCAATTCTCCTTTGGCGACGCAAGCGACGGGGCCGGTTAGCTGGGGTTTGCCGGGATAGCAAGCTCCACTGACTCCATTATTCCCTTGATGCTTGTCGAGCTGACATTTCGGCTTGCCAGATAGGCGAAGGCAGCGCGCCACCAGTCGTAGAATTTGTCGAGATCTTCCTCACTGCGCACATAGGGCGTGAAGCCGCTGGCGAGCGAGGGGCTGTGGAAGGAAAAGACCAGAATCGGCAGGCCGTCGTCGATGGCTATATCGATGCCGCGCAAGGCTTCCTTGGCTGTAACGCCTTCCGGGGTCAGGGGAATTCGCTCCAGAAGACCGAATTTGGCGAGAGCACCGCGCAGGCGCGGGATGCGCCACATGCGGGGATAGAGCCAGTGGCCCTGTTTGCGCAGCGGCCCCCAGAACACGGTGGTCAGCGGCATTTCCATCAGCCGCCGCTCCTCATCCACCCACCATGGACTGACCGGCAGATCACGGAAATTGGCGCCGCCTGTGGCGCTGTAGTCAAAGCGCGCACGGGCCGAGGTGTCGACCGCAATCCCGCAGTCCTTCAGGATCGGCACGGTGTTGGGCCCTACGCCATAGCGTCCTGCGCGATAGGCCAGCGGGGCAGCGCCGAAGTTCTTTTCGATGGCATCGCGCAGCATAGTGAACTTGGCGCGCTCGAGCGGCTCGGGCAGGTTGCCCGAAAAGCTGTTGAACTCGTTGACCTCTTCGTCAAACGGCGGGTTGACCCAGGGGTGCAGCTGCACGCCCACCTCGGCACGGCCGGCTGCGATGGCATCGCGCAGGATGTCCCCTGCCATCTCGGACGTGGCGAGGGGATAGTCGACAAGATAGAGCGGAACGACGCCCTGCGCCTCGCAGAACTCCTGGAATTTGGCGAGGCGGGAGACGTGGTTGAGGCCAAAGCCGGTGCGATCGAGCGGCTGGGTCCAGTCAAACTCTTCCTCGGCATCAACCGTCAGGATAAAGCGCTGCCCGGTGCCGGAACGGAACCGCACCATGTCTGCCGGTGCGGGCAGATCGGTAATGCTGCGTCCGGACAAAACCGCAAATCCCCCCGACTCGAACCCCAAACGGGGAACGTTCTAGCCTTCAATGCGAAGACCTTAGCCTGCGATCCCTTCTTTTTGGTTATGGCTTGTACGTAGATCGGTCAAGTCGCTCGCGGCTTCGGGGAGTTCCAGCCGCAATTTGACGTCCTTCCGCTCTAACGCGCCGCCAGCAGCCCGCGCTTCGGTGGCGGCGAGGCGCAAGGCAAAGCCTGCGCCGAACATGCCTGCGCTGAGTGGCGAAGGCGTTGTCGTTGCGGCGGCGTGGAACAGATCGTCCTGCAGCGCCAAGGTGGCGGGCAGGGCAATGGACAGACGAAACTGGCCCCGCTTGCGGCGCAGCCGCAGCTTCAGGCGCTCTCCGGGTGCCGCAGCGCTCGCCAGGGTAGCCAGCAACCGCCAGACGAGGCGTTCGATCTCGGAGGCTTCGAGCGCAACCGGCATGACGCCGTCATCCGCCACCAGATCAATCCCGCCGCCGCGCTGCGCCATATGGGCATCGAGCTGCTGCGCCAGAGTGGCGGTGATGCTGGCAAAATCGCATTGGCCTGGTTCAAGCCGCATCGCGTCTGCATCAAGCTTGGCCAGCCGCTCCAGCTCGTCAAACCCGGCGAGCATCCGCGCGGCATCCCCGGCAATGGCGGCGGCATGGGCGCGGTATTCGTGCGGGGTGGGGCCGAACAGCTGCTGCTGGATCACCTCGGCAAAGCCCTGAATCGCATTAACCGGGGTGCGCAGTTCATGGAGGAGCTGGCGCAGCTTGTCTGATTCGCTGTCCGGACGATGCGCGGCGGTGGCGGAACCGGCAGTGGAGGGACGTCGGCAACGGCCTTGATAGCCGGTAAAGCGCCCGAACTCGTCGAACAGCGGTGTCGCATCGATCTGCCACTGTCCGGCAATTGCCGGAGCGCCGCAGAGATCAAGCCTGCCGGCGCGGATCGGCTGGCGGCGGCGGAAGGCTTCGCTGACATCAGGGGAACACTGGGCGGGGCTGGCCGGATCACGCGCCGCAAGGCGCATGCCGGTTACAGCAGGGGCGGCGCTGGGGTCGGCCCAGCCGATGTGGCCCGATTCGTCGCAGGCAAAGGCAAATGTCGCAAGCGGGGTTGAGGGAACAGCGGCGATCGCTTCGCTCTGCGCCGCGGGTATGGGCATGGGGCCAGCCTCGGCCCGGCGCTTGCGGAAGGCCTCGATGCGCTGGACGATCGCGCCGATGCCTTCGGCCGCAGGAACCGGTGCCGCTGTTGGTGCTGGCGCCGAAGCCGGAGCAACCGCTTCCTTGGGCTGCACATCGTTGGCGGCAACCTGCTGCGCAGTGGCGCTGCTTGGCAGGCCGCGGGGCGCGATGCCCAACCGCGCCATCAGCGCCTCTACTTGCGGCCCAAGGTCGCGCCGCTGGCGAACCAGCGAGCGCACCGGGATCGGTAGGGCGGGAACCAGATCAAGCCATTCGGCTTCGGCCAGCCGCGCGGCACGGATTGCGGCACTGGCAACAGCCGGTTCTGTGCGCGCCAATTCAGCCACCAGCCGCGGCGAGCGCAGGCGCAAGCCCGGCTCCTGCAGCGCGGCGGCGCGTTCTGCGGCGGGAATCGCCTTGGAAACCTCGGCCAGCCGCACCCATGCGGCATCGACCTGTGTTCCGCGTGCATCGCTAGGCAGGGTGCCCAGCAGATCGACCAGTTGCCGGAACTGCGTCCGCGCAGCCACGCCTCCGCCCACGCGGGCGCGCAAGACAGTGGCGAGGCGGTCATCGAAGTACATGGGTCTGTTCTGGCACTCTTGGTCACGCGGGGCAGGGAGATGCTCCTACGCGAAATGGAGTGTTAGCAGGACCGGTCAGGGGAAAAAGCGCTGTGGACAAGTGCATCCCAAAGCGGGACGATTGCCAAACCAAACAATAAAATTACTATGCGCCGCACACTATGGCATGGTTAATTGCCGAATCGGCATTTTATGGTGCGGTTTGAAGCATTTCAGAAGGCGGGAAGATGTCTAATCTCGATTCAATCGACCGGCGGCTGCTTGCCGAACTGCAGGACGATGGCCGTATCACCAATGTCGAACTGGCAACCCGGGTCGGGCTGACCGCGCCGCCGTGCCTGCGCCGCGTGCGGGGGCTTGAGGAATCGGGCGTGATCCGCGGCTATCACGCCGATCTTGATGCCTCGAAACTGGGCTTTGCCATCACCGTTTTCGCCATGGTTTCGCTGAAGAGCCAGGCCGAGGATTCGCTCCGCCAGTTCGAAGACCACATGAAGGGTTTGGCAGAAGTGCGCGAATGCCACATGCTCAATGGCGAGATCGACTTCATCCTGAAGATCGTCAGCAAGGATCTGCAGAGCTTTCAGGAGTTCCTGACTTCTAAGCTGACCCCAGCGCCCAATGTGGCGAGCGTGAAGACTTCGCTGACCATCCGCACGGCCAAGCAGCTGCCCGGTGTGCCGCTGGAGTAATCGCCGTGTCTCCGGACCTCTCCCGCGCCGTTTCCAAAGCAGGCTGGCGCATCCTGCCGCTGCTCGGTTTTGGTTACTTGTTTGCCTATATCGACCGGGTCAACGTTTCCTTCGCCTCCACCCAGATGAACGTCGATCTGGGTTTTTCGGCAACGGTCTATGGCTTGGGCGCAGGGCTGTTCTATCTCGCCTATGCGCTGGTCGAGATCCCCTCGAACGTGCTGCTGATGCGCTTTGGCGCGCGGATGTGGCTGGCGCGGATCATGATCATGTGGGGGCTGATCGCCATCGCCATGATGTTCGTGAAAACGCCGGTGCAGTTCTATTCGCTGCGCTTCCTGCTCGGACTGTCGGAAGCCGGGTTCTTTCCGGGCGTGATGTATTACCTCTCGACATGGTTCCCCACCCGCCAGCGCGGCAAGGCGATGGGGCTGTTCTATGTCGCCAACCCGCTCGCGGTTTTCGTCATGGGCTTTATCTCGAAGCCGCTGCTGGCGCTTGATGGAACGGCGGGCTTTCGCGGCTGGCAGTGGATGTTCATGATCGAAGGCTTGCCGCCGGTGCTGATCGGGCTTGCCATCCTGCTCTTCCTGCCAGACCGCCCGGCCAAGGTTTCGTGGCTCAGCGAGGGCGAGCGCGAGAGCCTGCAGAAAGCGGTGACCGATCACCCGCAAGGCCATGAGGACCATTCCGCATCCGGAATTCTCCATGTCCTTGCCGACAAGCGTGTGCTGTTGTTGACGGCGATCTACCTGCTGACGCTGGCGGCGGGCACCACCTTCATACTCTCGGCTCCGGCGATCCTGATGGAGCGCACCGGCTGGGATATCGGCCACGCCGGCTGGCTGATCAGCGCGGGCGGACTGACTGCGGCGGCCTTCATGCTGATCGGTGGCTGGATCACCGATCATCGCGGCGAGCGCTATACCGTGCTGTTCGTGGCGCTGGGCTTCGATATCGTCGGTTACCTGATTATCGCCGCCGCCAGTGCGCCGTGGCTGATCGCCACCGGGCTGATCCTCAGCCAAGTCGGACGCGGCGCACATTCCACGGCGCAGGTTGCGCTCTGGGCCGACGTGCTGAAAGACCGCCGCATGGCGATCGGCGCGGCGGCGATTTCCTCGACGGCCAACATTGGCGTCTGGCTGATGCCCATCGGCTTTGGCATGGCGAAGGACGCGACCGGGGGCTATGTCGCCGGACTATGGGCCATGCCGGTGATGCACGTGCTGGCGCTGCTGGCGGCAGTGGCGCTGTGGCGGAATGTGCGGGGGCGGAGCGCTTAGTTTCTCCCCATTTGGCTTCGCAAAATGGAGAGGGACTTAGTCATCCATCCCGCCGCGCCAGCCACTCCTCCAGCCACTTGATCGTGTAATCGCCATTGATGAAATCCGGGTCCTTCATCAGCGCCTGATGGAGCGGGATCGAGGTCTTCACGCCGCCGATCACCATTTCTTCCAGCGCGCGCTTCAGGCGCATGATGCAGCCTTCGCGGGTGCGGCCGTAGACGATCAGCTTGGCGATCATCGAATCGTAGTAGGGCGGGATGCGGTATCCGGCGTAGAGGCCGCTATCGACGCGCACGTGCATGCCGCCTGCCGCGTGGTAGCTGTCCACCAGGCCGGGTGAGGGGGCGAAGTTCCACGGGTCTTCCGCGTTGATGCGGCACTCGATGGCGTGGCCCTTGAACTCGATGTCTTCCTGTTTGACCGAAAGCGGCTTGCCCTCTGCCACACGGATCTGTTCGCGCACCAGATCGACGCCGGTGATCGCTTCGGTGACGGGATGCTCCACCTGCAGGCGGGTGTTCATCTCGATGAAGTAGAACTCGCCGTTCTCCCACAGGAACTCGATCGTGCCAGCGCCGCGATAGCCCATATCGGCCATGGCCTTGGCGACAATGCCGCCCATGCGGTCGCGGTCTTCGGGCGAGATGACGGGCGATGGCGCTTCTTCCAGCACCTTCTGGTGGCGGCGCTGCAGTGAGCAATCGCGCTCGCCCAGATGGATGGCGTTGCCTTGGCCGTCGCCGAAGATCTGGAATTCGATGTGGCGCGGATTGCCGAGGTATTTCTCGATATAGACCGTGGCGTCGCCAAAAGCGGCCTTGGCTTCGGTGCCGGCCTGCTGGATCAGCGTTTCTAGCTCGTCCGGCCCGTTGCAAACCTTCATGCCGCGCCCGCCGCCGCCCGATGCGGCCTTGATGATCACCGGATAGCCTGCGGCTTCGGCAATCGCCTTGGCTTCGGTAATGTCGCTGACCGCACCGTCCGATCCGGGGACCAGCGGCAGGCCGAGCGCGCCAGCCGTCCGCTTGGCCTCGATTTTGTCACCCATGGTGCGGATGTGTTCGGGCTTGGGGCCGATCCAGGTGATGCCGTGGCTCTCGACAATCTCGGCGAACTGGGCGTTCTCCGAGAGGAAACCATAGCCGGGGTGGATAGCATCGGCGTGGGTTACTTCTGCGGCCGAGATGATCGCCGCGACATTGAGATAGCTATCGCGCGCGGCAGGCGGCCCGATGCAGACGGCATGGTCGGCCAGCCGCACGTGCATGGCGTCGGCATCGGCGGTGGAGTGCACCGCGACCGTTTCGATCCCC